>JAFAVK010000021.1 GCA_019242475.1 Acidobacteriota bacterium
CCGTCGGCGTGCAGCTCGAGTCCGGTATCTGCGGCGGCGTGCACTCGGCCGCCAAAGTGACGTGGCCCGACGAGGCCGTCAGCGTCACCGTCGGCGGCTGGTTCGGGAAGACCGTCGGCAGCCGCTCGTTCCGCCGGCCGGCGAAGACTTGGAAGCCGAAGCCGTGCGGGTCGTCGGAGAAGCGGAAGCCGAGCGGCAGGCCGCCCGAGGTCGCGGGGCGCGTCGTGCCGGGCACGATGACGACGCCGCGGCCGGGCACGAAGACGCCGCTCAACTGGTTAATCTGAACGTTGGTGTCGGTGCCCGGGTTGAAGTGACTCTCGCTCTGCTGGTTAACGTTCAGGCGATACCAGGCGCCGAAGCCGAACCAGCGCCGCGGGTAAATCTTGACGCCGGCCAGCACGTCCACGGGGTTGTTCGGGAAGGCGTTCGGCGTCTTGCTGCCGGTGTAGTGGACGGACTTCAACTCGGCGATGGGCTGGAAGTGCTTGTTGATGGGGAAGTCGAAGCCGACGCCCGCGAGGAACTCGTTCGGGCGGTCGAGCAGCGTCGCGTTCTGCGCGCCGAAGGCGTCCGAGCGCGGGTTCGAGTTCAGGATGTAGCCGCCGTTGGCCGAGACGTTGACCGAGCGGCTCAGGCGGCCCGAGAGGAAGCCGACGAGGCCGAAGTCCCCGATCGAAGCGCCCGGCCCCGCGCCGCGCTGCATCTGGTTGAAGCCCGACAGGTCTTTGGCCTTGTCCGGGTACCAGCGGTAGAACGGGATGATGCCGACGCCGAGCGGGTTGTTCGGCCCCGTGAAGCGAATCTTGGCGCCCGCCACGAAGTTCGTGAAGGAGGACTCGCCGTAGAGCCGGTTGACGAAGGGCGCGTCGGGCAGGTACGAGGGCGTGCTCGTGAACGAGACCGGCACGGTGATCGGCAGGGTGATCGCCGTGGACGGCAGCGTCGTCGTCGCCAGCACGACGCCCGGCAGGATCGAGCCGACGGGCGAGCCGATGCCGGGGAAGTTCGACGCGCCGCTGAAGCGGCCGCCCGTGCCCGTCGCCGGCCCGAGCTGCGCGTTGAAGCCGGGGAAGCCGAAGAGGCCGCCCGGCACGCCGCCCGTCAGGCCGAAGGTGCCGGCCGAGCCGCCGACGAAGGGGAATTGCACGAACGGCTGGTTGAAGGCCGGGCGGAAGAGCGTCTGCCCCGCGATGTTGCCGACGTTCGGCCCCGAGGGCGCGAGGACGATGGCCGGCGGGCTGCCGAGCAGCGTCTGGCCGAAGAAGAGCTGCGAGTTCGGCAGGTAGAAGCTCGACAGGTTGGTCGGGCTGTTGACCTTGATGCCGCGCCAGCCGTTCGTCTTGAAGAAGAGTTCGATGTGGTCATTGATGCCGACGTTGAAGCTCAGGGGGATGTCGGTGATGTCCACGTTGCCGGGGTCGCGGTCGTAGTTGCTGTAGGCGATGCTGAAGGTGAACTCACCCTTGCGCAGCGTGTCGCCGTCGTAGATGGTGAAGAGCCCCGTGGGGCCGCCCTCGGGGCCGCCGGTGCCGACGGACGGCGACTGGTTCCGGGGGTCGTTGCCCGGGCGCAGGGTCTGCGCCGAGGCGGCCGCGGCTAAGGCCAACGCGATGAGCGCGGCGGCGAGCACACGCTTTGTGTGTCTCATCGAATCCCTCCTACACGATTTAGAAAGTCCCCGCGACCGGCCCGAAAGCGGCAAAAAGCTGCGGTCAACAAAACTACGCCCGGGGCAGGCGTTTCATGACAAGGTCTGTTTGGGCGAGTTACAAAAACGCGGGTAAACTATTCCTCTGGGATGCGAAAGTCAACAACTTTCTTCGCGCGGGGGCGCGCGTACCGGAAATTAGAAAGATACGACGCGGTCTGCGGAGCTTTCGTCAAGACCGTCCGCGCCGTACTTTCCGCGGCGGTGGCGGCGGCGGTCTGACTTCCTGCGGGTCTACGGTGGGCGTCGCCTGCGGCGGGCTGACGCCCGGGGGCACAACCCACAGCTCGACCGTCGGCTCCTCGCGGAAGCCCGCGTCCACCATCGCGAGGCGGTCGGCCGCGATACCGCGGGTGGTTGAAAGGTAGTTCCGCGCGCGTTCGCAGCGCCGCTGCGCTTCGTTCGCCGCGCTGCGTCTCCCGCCGTAGCAGAGCAGGTAGCCCCACGCCGCAGCCTCGTTCTCCAATTCGCCGGCGAAGTTGAAGAGCTGAGCCTTCTCGTCGTCGCGGACGAGTCCGATGTACTCGCCGACCTTGCGCAGCGACGGGTCAACGACGACGAGCGTCGTGCAACTCGCCGTCATCGAGCATTCGCGAGGGTAGCCGCCGATCTCGACCGTCGCCACCATCTTGCCACCCTGGGCGGGAGTTCCGACGTTCATCTCGGAGGTATCCTCTCCGCTCATGATGTTGAAGTCTGGTACCGTCCACTTGAACGTCGGCGTCACGTTGGGGTCGCCGCCTGCGATGTTCGCCGTGAAGGTGATAAGTTGGCCGACGAGGCCCGTCTCCTGGCAGCTCACCGTGACCGTCGGGCAAAGGATGCATGCAATCTGGGGCTCTTGCTTGGGCGTCTTGTCTTCGGTCTGGGCGAAGGAGGAGGCGACGACCGATGCCGCCAACGCCGCGAGCAGGGTGATGAGCGTGCCCCTCGTGAGTCGCATCCGGAACGCCCCTTGAAAGTCTTCAGGGTGAGAAGCGGCGCGGGGGCCTCCGGACTTTCGAAAGACCCCCGCGAAAGTTTTTACGCCCGGGCTACTCCTTGTCGCCGCCGCCGAGCATGCCGCCGAGGCCGCCGAGGACGCTGCCGGCCGCGCCGCCGAGGCCGCCCAGTGCGGCGCCGCCCGCGCCCGCGGCGCCGCCGAGGAGGCCGTCGAGCTGGCCGGCGAGCGGCTCGGGCAGGCGGCCTTTGATGAAGCCGAGCACGGTGTTGACGGCCGTCTGCGCCTGCGCCTCGCTGATGCCCGTGCGCTCGGCGACCTGTCTGATTAGCTCTTCCATCTCTGGTTCTCCTCCTCTGTCGAAAGGCCGACCGGGTCAGATGAAGACGACGGTCTGGAAGTTGGGGATGTCGAAGCGCTTCCGACAGCGCTGGCAGGTGAGCTGGTCGTCCACGCGCACCATGTAGTCGCGCGCCTTCTGGAACTGCGCGCGCTGCTGCTCGTTCATGCCGCGCGGCGGCTGGCTCTTCTTCGTGCGCCGCAGCCAGCGCACCTGGTAGTCGGCGCGCTCGCGGCAGTGCGGGCAGGAGTAGTTCGCCGGCTTGGTCTCGGGCTTCTCGTCAAAGAAATCTCTCTCGTTCATGCGGGACATGATAACAGAGAGAGCGCCCGCGCGTTCACTTCCCTTCCGCGCGCGCCCGCCGCCGGTGGCGGATGACGATGAGGAGTCCGAGCAGGCCGTTGACGAGCATGAGGGCGTTGGTGACGACGAAGACCCAGTTCGAGACGAGCCAGCTGTAGACCGTGAAGCCGAGCGACGCGGCCATCTGCCCGACGAAGAGCCACTTCGAGACGCCCTCGCTCGAACCCTCCTGCCACTGCTTGTAGACCTGCTTGGCGATGGTCAGGACGAGGATGCACGAGCTGACCCAGCCGACGGCCTCCGTCAAAACTCTCTCCCCCCTTGTTCAGGAAACTTGCGCGGCCTCAGCCCAAAAGCCTGCGGACGCTCTCGCGCAGCGCGTCCGGGTCGAGCGGCTTCGGCTCGAAGGCGTCGGCGCCCTGCGCGAGCGTGTAGGTCGCGTTGCCGGTGCCGAAGCCCGTGGTGACGAGGATGGGCGTCTCCGCGACCTCGGGCGCCGAGCGCACGCGGCGGACTAGCTGCACGCCGTCGGCCAGAGGCATCGCCACGTCGGTCACGATGAGGTCGGGCCGCTCGGCCAGCGCCAGCTCGAACCCGCGCTCCCCGTCCTCCGCCGTGACCACGCGATAGCCCTCGCGCTCCAGCGCCATCCGCACCAGCTCGCGCTCGACCTCGTCATCCTCGACGACCAGAATCTTTTTCATAAGGCATAGGAAGTCAGAAGTCAGGGGTCAGAACGAAGAAGGTTCTTATTCTGACTCCTGACTTCTGACTCCTGACTCCTCCCCCTCGCATATCTCGCGCAGGTAACGGAAGCTGTAAATGCCCGTGCCGTGGCCGTCGCTCCAGCGGAAGGTGAGCGCGTAGCGGCCGACGAGCCCCAAGTCTTCGATCTTCAGCTCGTCGGAGACGGTCTCCGGCCTGAGCACACGCTCGCCGGTGAACTCGTTGACGCACTGCGCGCAGGGGCAGAGGCGGCGCAGCAGCGGCGCCCGGTAGCGGCACTCGCGCCCGTCGCCCCACGTGACGCGCAGCTCCGCGTCCGACTCCTGCATGATCTCGCGCGGCTCGACCGCCGGCCCGCGCCTCGGGGCGTTGCTCATTCGTTACTCGTTCTCACGCACCGCCTGCTCGACCACGTCGGACGTGATGTCGAAGTGGGAGGCGTTCCAGACGGCGCGGCCGTTGCGGATGACGAGCGCCTGCGGCGTCTCGTGGCGCACGCCCGTGCGCTGCTCGACCTCGCGCGACACGTCGCGGCTCTTCTGCACGACGACGATGGAGACGGGCGTCTTGACCGCCGTCATCTGGCTGTAGGCGCGCGCGCTGATCGGGCACGCGTTGCTGTGCTTGAAGAGGAGCACCGGCTCCGTGTGCGACCGCGCGAACAGCTCTTCGAGCGCGGCGGCGTCTGAAACAGGGCTGAAGTTCGCTTCCATCTCGTTCCACCCTCTGCACGTCTAAATTTTCGCCTGAAACCTTTGACCCGATATTAGCCCGGCACCCGCGGGAAGGCAAAAGGGAAAGAAGTAGGCAGTAGGCAGATGGCAGCAGGCAGTTGAAGAAGTATTGTCTTCAACTGCCTGCTGCCATCTGCCTACTGCCTACCCCTCTTCCCTACTTCCAATCCCCCACCAGGACGAAGGGCGCCCAGAAGTATGGGGCGCTGGTCTCTTTGCGTGCGAGCATGGAGAGTCGTGCGGCGTGCATGGCGGCGGAGGGCGTCGCGGGCCGCGCGGCGAGCAGGTTCTGGTAGAAGTCGGACATCAGGTCGGCGGTCGGCCGGTCGGCCACAGACCAGAGGGTGACGCCGACGGTGGGCGCGCCCGCGTACATGAAGGCGCGCGCGAGCCCCATCACGCCCTCGCCGCGCTGCTCGCGCCCGAGTCCCGTCTCGCAGGCCGAGAGCATCACGAGCGGCGAACCGAGCTTGAGGTTGAAGACCTCGTCCGTGCGCAGGAAGCCGTCGGCGCCCCCGCGGTTCCCGACCAGCGAGAGCACGACGCCCGTGAACTGCGGCCGCTCCGCGTTCAAGAGCCCGTGCGTGGCGAAGTGGAGCACGCGGTAGCCGCGCAGGTCGCGCGACTCAAGCTCGCCCTCGTTCGCGTCCAGCCCGAGCCACACGTCCGCCCTGCGACCCGCGCGCTCGGCCAGCCCCTTTATCCGCTCGGCCTCGGCCTGCGTCCCCGCCAGGCGCACGAGCGCGACGCGTTGAGGCCCGAACGTCTTCGAACCGTCGGACACGTCCGCGACGGCGCTGTCGAAGCTCGGCGCGCGACCCTCGTCTACGCCCGACTGCCGCGCGTTCGGCCCGAGCGCCGGCACCGCGCGCGAGTCCGCCGGGTCGAAGACGGGGTCGGCGACGACTAGCAGATTGCCGGCGGTCGTGGAGTTTGCCGCGCGCTGCTGCCGGATGGCCGCGACGACCGCGGCGGACGGGGCGAAGACCGTCTCATTCTTCTTGAGAAGGTATTCGAGGGACGAGAAGTCTGCGCCCGCGGCCGGCGGCTGTGTGACGAGCGCGTGGAAGGGGACGTAGTTGAGCGCGCCGTCGGCGACGACGAGCAGGCGGCTCCCCTTGTAGAGCGGCGCGGCCGGCTCGACCACGGCCTTGTAGAGCGCTTGGGCGGCGTCGGCGTAAGCCTTCACGGCCGCCGGGTTCGCGTCAGCCTTCGCCGCGGAGAGCTTGAGGCCGCGCTGCGGGTCAACGGCCGCGGCGACGAGGTCGGTGAGCGAACGCCTGAGAGGCGTCGGGATGAGCTGCTGCCGGAAGTTGACGACGAGGCGTCCGACCTCTTCGCGCCCGGGCAGGCGCGCGACCGAGATGCCGCCGCGCGTGACGGCGAAGAGGTACGAGCGCTCGTCGCCCAGGCTGTATTCGAGCAGTGCCGTCTCCTCGTCGAGCACCTGCCGGCGCACCTCTTCGAGCGTCGGCGTGTGCGCCGCGGTGAGCTGCGCGTAGCGCGGGCTCTGCGTGCGGATGCGGTTCTCGATGCTGTCGAGCTTGTCCTGGAGTTGGTCAAGCTCGGCCTCCAACTCCTCCGGCTTCTTCCTCTGCCCCGACCCGCCGAGTTCCACGCCCGTCAGCTCGGCGGCGATCTCGGCCTGCCGCGACTGGTTCGCGCGCTTCTCGCGGAGCAAGTCCTCGGGCACGCCCTCCGTAATCTCCGCGCCCGCCTCGTGCAAAAGGTCGAGCAGCGAGCGCGCGCGCCCGCGCTCGACGGTCGAGAGCGCTTCGGAGGCGTAGTTGAGCGCCTGACCTTCGAGCGGCGCGCCCGACGCGGCCGAAGGCTGTGCGTTGAGCGCTGCCTCCGCGAGCGCGGCCGCGGCCTCCTCGAAGACCTCGGCCGTCGTCGCCAGGAAGGTCGTGCGCGACTCGTCGGCGCGGACGCCCCCCTGCCGAATCTTCTCGACGGCGTCGAGCGCCTCGCGGTAGGCGCCGAGCGCCCCGTCGCGCAGCCTCTCGGCCTTCTTACGGTCGCCCTCCCCTTCCGCCTGCCGCAGCAACGCACGCCCCTGGCCGCGCAGCGCGGGCCACAAGAGGTCTTCGCGCCTGTCGTCGCGCGCGCCCTTCGCCGCCTTCTCGTAAAGCTCCACGGCCTCTTTGAAGTTGCCCTGCTTGAGGGCCACGTCGCCGAGGCTCGTGCGCGCGGCGGCGCGGAAGCGGCGCGTCTGCCCGAGCTTGCCGATGCCGGGCAGGTCGCCGCCGGTCGCGCCCAACACGTTCTCGAAGTGCCGGCGCGCCTCCCCGAGCTGCCCCTCCCGGTAATCGACGCGGCCGAGCCCCAGCTCGTGACCCGCGTAGAGAATCGACTGGCGGTAGAAGTTGAGTTGATCCTTGAGCGTGAGCAGGCCGCCCACGTTCGGCGCGCCGACGCGGATGCTCCTGTCGTCCGAGCCGATGGAGCCGCCGAGGGCGCCGAGTATCCCCTTCGCGCGTTTCACCTTCCCCAACGCGCTCGTGTCGGGCTTCGTCACGTCCATCCGCGAGTAGACCACGCGCGCCTCGTCGTAGGCGCCGCGGCGGTAGAGCATGTTCCCGATCTTGGCGAGCATGAGCCGCGCGTTGTAGGCGTTCTCCTCGGCCGAGAGGCCGGCCGCGGCCGTCGCGCCCTGCGTCACGTCGGCCGAGACTCTCCCGCCCGGGAGCCTGCCGCCCGGGGGCACGGCCGGCGTCGCGCCCTCCGCCCCCGCGGCGTAGAGGTTCTGCGCGGCGGTGTAGTGCTCCTGCGCGAGGTCGTAGCGGCCCTGTTGCTCGTAGAGTTCGCCGAGCAGGTCTCGCGTCGAAGCCTCGCCCGACCGGTCGCCCGACTGCTGGAAAGCCTTCAGCGCGTTCTCCAAATGGACGAGCGCCTCGCCCGCGCGCCCGCGGCGCAGAAGCTCCCGCCCCCGGTCACGCTCCGCGCCCGCGCCCTCAGCCCTCGGGTTTTCGGGGATTGACGCGCCCGCGGCGCCGAGCGTTAGAGAGATGACCAGCAACCCCGCGAGGCAGCTCTTGATGAAGCGCATATCTTTGCTCCCTTTCTGAGCGTCGCGAGGGCAAGCAGGTCAGATCGTCACTTCATTTGTGTGTAAGTACTATCTCGGTGACGAGCACGTCGGCGTCGGGCGAGTCGTTGACGCGGACGATGGCGGGCCGCGGGTCGTCCTTCTTGACCTTGAGGCCGCGCTGGAGCGTGACGGGCACGGCGGTCGGCACGGTCGTCTGCGCGAGCTGCATGCTCTTCGCCTCGGTGACGCCCCTGCCCTTCGCGCCGCTGTTGATGCGCGCCCACTGCGCGGCCGACGGCTTCCACGCGCAGTCTTCGAGATTCTTCCCGCAGAACTTGACGAGCGCCTGCCCGGCGGGCACGTCCGCGAGCGGCTGGCGCGAGAAGACGATGAAGAGGTGCTCGGCGGCCGGCGGGTCGGTCACGTCGATGAAGTATTCGACCTCGGCGGAGGGGCCGGTCGGGAAGGTCACGCGCGCGTGCGCCTGCACGGCGTTCGAGCCGCCGTCGATCTGCGCGTTCGGGAAGAGCAGCTCGGGGTCGCGCCCGTTCTCGGCGCTGAAGAGGTAGAGGTAGCCGTCCGCGTTCGTCTCCAGCGCGACGGCGAAGCGGTCGCCGGTCTTGAACTCGCGCGCGGGGTCGGCCACGAAGAGGCGGCCCGTGTCGTCCTTCATCAGGATCGTGTAGCCGAGCGCGAGCGGACGCAGCGCGCCGCCCGCCTTCACGAACTCCGCCTCCCCTTCATTCGCCGACTGCCCGGCCATCTCCGACCCGCCACCGCCCTGGCCCGACTTAATATCCAGAACCCCCTTCTTGGGCGGCGTCTTGCTTGAAGCGAGACCGCCGCCCGGGCTTTTGCCGGACGAGCTGTTCCTGCGCGAAGAGGTCGAAGGCGTCGCCTGCTTCCTGACCGACTTCTTGACCGCCGGCTCCTCGAAGCTCACGCCCCGCGTGGTGACGAAGTCGTCGATGACCTGCTCGTCATTCTTCTTCTGCCCTTCCTGCGCGCGCGCCGCGGAGCACGTCAAAACCAGGAGGGCTGCGAGAGTCAAGGGGGTTCTCAGGCGCATTGCTTTTCTCCTCTGAATAAACTGCGAGGGTCAGCGGTGGTCGATCCTGACGTCATAGATGAGCGGGCGGCCCGCTTCGATGGCCGGTTCGGGCGCGAGCACGACGACGCGGCGTTCGTCGCCGTCGCCGCGGATGGAGACTTCGGGCGCGTCCGACTTGAGCTGCGCGCGGAAGTCTTCCAGCTCCTTGACCTCGGCGGGCGTCAGCTCGTGCAGGTACTCGCCGGCGAGGAAGGCGGGCGAGGCTATCGGCGTCGGCGAGAAGATGAAGGTGAACTCGTCGGCGCCCGGGTTGTCGTCGAGCTTCAAACGCGCGCCGCCCATCGAGGGGAACGCGAAGTCCGCGCCGCCGCCGACGAGGTTCGACTTCAGCTTCCCCGCGCCGCGCGCCGTCAGGAGCAACACCTGCGCGTTGCCGCCCGCGCCCGGGCCGACGATGTAGAGGTAGCCGCGCGTCTTCGGGATGAAGTGGAAGCGGAAGCGCTGCCCCGACTTGAGCGCGGCGGGCGTCTCGGCCACGCGTCTGCCCGCGGCGTCCTCGGGCTTGTCGAAAGCCTCGAACCAGAAGTTGGCCGCCTCCGCCTTCGGCGCGGCGGGCGGGCGCGTCGGGGGCGGGGCTTCGGGGGTGGGAGAGGCCGCGGGCTCCGCGCGCCTGTTCTTCAAGACGAGCCAGCCGCCCACGCCCAGCACGAGCAGCAGCGCCAGCGCGCCGCCCGCGACGAGGGGCGCGAGAGCCCTGCGCGGCGCGGGCGCCGTGACCGACACGCCCGCGCCCTGCGGCCCGGACTCCTGCCCGCCGTCGAAGTAGCCGGTGTCCGCCTGCGACTCCGAGGTCACGGTCGCGCGCGCGCCTTCGCGCCGCACGCCGCCGCTCGTCACCTGTCTCGGAACCTGCGCGCTGGTCTCGCGCCCGGCGCCCGCCGACTCGAACTCGCTCGTCAGGATCGTCTCGGCCGTGGGGTTGATGGGCGCCTCGGCCGTGGTGCCGCGCGCGAGGTGCGCGGTCGCGCTCGCGCCGGAAGAGGTCTGCCCCGCGTGACTCTGCAAAGCGCCCGCGTCGGTCGTGTGTAAGCCGCGGCTCCGCGTGCGCGGCGTCAGGCCCAGCGCGGCGCGCAGCTCGTCGATGAACTCGCCGGCCGTCTGCGGGCGGTCGGCGCGATCCTTCGCCATCGCGCTCGCGACGGCGTGGCTGAACTCCTGCGGCACGTCCGGCGCCGTCCCGCTCAGAGGGGGCGGCGTCACCTTGACGTGCTTCTGCCTCAGCTCGGGGAGCGTCGTCCCCGTCAGGGGCTTCTTGCCCGCGACCAGCTCGAAGAAGATGACGCCTAGAGAATAGATGTCAGTCCGCGCGTCCACCTCCGAGTTGCCGTCGCGCGGCAGCTCGCCCCACTGCTCGGGCGACATGTAGTAGGGTGTCCCGAGAATCTGCCCGGCCATCGTCAGGGAGGTGGCGCCCGCCGCCTGCACGTCGCCCGCGCCGACGATCTTGGCGATGCCGAGGTCTAAGACTTTGACCACGGTGCCGCCGCGGCCGTCGGCGCCGAGCATGATGTTCTCGGGCTTGAGGTCGCGGTGGACGACGCCGCGCGCGTGCGCCGCGTCGAGCACGTCGGCCACGGGCTCAAGGACTTCGAGCGCCTCGGCGGGCGTGAAGCGCCCGCGGGCCTTCAACTCCTTGTCGAGCGTGTGCCCCTCGACGTACTCCATGACCATGTAGACCTGGCCGTCGCTGCCGGCGGAGAGGTCGTAGACGGTGACGGAGTTCGGGTGGCGGAAGGAGCGCGCCGCCTTGCCCTCGCGCTGGAAGCGCTTGAGCCACTCGGCGTTGCTGCGCATCTCGGAGCGCAGCGTCTTGATGACGACCTCGTCGCCGAGGAGGATGTGTCGCGCGCGGTAGACGGCGCCCATGCCGCCCTGCGCGATGAAGCCCTCGACGCGGTACTTGCCGTCGATGACGCGGCCGACGAAGGACTCGGGCGACTCCTGCAAGACCTCGCCGTCGTCCGGGCAGAAGGTCTGGCCTTCCGCGAAATTCTTGTTGCAAGTGGAGCAGAACTTCATGGGGGTCATCTTAAACGTTTACAAGTTGGGCCTTCGGACGCCCGGCGTGAGGGTTGAAGTCTAGCACAGAAGGGGGGTCGGCAGTAGGCAGACGGCAGCAGGCAGTTCAAGCTGGGAGCGCGGGCATCCCTGCCCGCCATGAGCGCGAAAGCGCGAAAGCTGTGAGACTTTATGTCTCAACGTTGAGGTGAAGCGAAAGGCGGGAAGCGTGCCGGGGCACGCTTTGGCGGGCAGGGATGCCCGCGCTCCCAGCGCCGACCGACCTTATTCCTTCTCGCTAGTCGATATGAGAAGGAAGTTTTCGTCTTGGAGACGGAACGTTGGGGCTCGGAGGCGGAACGTCGGGGCTCGGAGGTAGAAAATTGCGCCTCGGAGGCGGAACGATGGGCTTCGGAACCCCATCGATGGGCTTCGGAACCCCGTCAATGGACTTCCGAACCCCGTCGATGGGCTTCCGAGGTGGAAAGTTGAGCCCCAGAGGCCCAACTTTCCACCTCGGAAGCCCAACTTTCAATCATCCTGACTGCCTCCTGCCATCTGCCGACTGTATACCGTACTCTTTGGAACAAAGGGGGGCAACCAAACGTAAACTGTGTTAATCAAATAGACGCACCGCGCACCCGGCGCGCGGCGCTTTCAAGCCCCTGGCCCCTCCTCGTGAAAGTGACCCGCCGGCCGCGTGCGTCTGCCAAAGAACCATGTGGCTTAACACTTTCATGGAACGCCGTTCGAGCCCCTTCGTCGTGACCGCCGCGCTGCTGCTGGTCGCGCTGCTCGGCGTGCTCGACTACCTGAACGGCCCGGACGTTTCGCTGCTCATCTTCTACGCCGTGCCGGTCTTCGTCGCGTCATGGTACGCGGGGCGCGGGGCGGGCGTGCTGGCCTGCGCGGCGAGCGGCCTCTCCTGGTTCCTCGTCGCGCACGCGACCTCGGAGCACTACGCGAGCCCGCTCATCGCCTACTGGAACGCCTTCGTCCGCGTCGGCTTCATCCTCATCCTCGCGCACCTCGTCGCCGCCTTCCGCCGCTCGCTCAAGCAGGAGCGGGAGTTGGCGCGCACGGACTACCTGACGGGCGCCTTCAACGGCCGCTCGTTCGCCGAAGCGGCCGAGGCCGAGGTGCAGCGCGCGCGCCGCCACGGACATGCGTTCAGCGTCGTCTTCATGGACGTGGACGACTTCAAGCTCGTCAACGACCGGCTCGGCCACTCGGCGGGCGACCGCCTTTTAAGACTCGTGGCCGACACCGTCCGCGCGAACGTGCGCGCGGTGGACGTGGCGGCGCGGCTCGGCGGCGACGAGTTCGCCGTGCTGATGCCCGAGACCGACGACCGCTCGGCGCAGGTCGTTTTGCGCCGCGTGCGCCGACAGCTCCTTGAAGCCGCGCGGCGCGAAGGCTGGCCCGTCACCTTCAGCGCCGGCCTCATCACCTGGGTCGAGCCGCCCGCCTCGGTGGACGAGATGCTGCGCGCCGCCGACGAGCTGATGTACACGGCCAAGCGCCACGGCAAGAACTCCGTCCGCCACGCGGTCTCGCCCCGCCCCGCGCACGCCGCCTGAACACCTCGAAGAATGTTCACGCGCGCCGCCGACAAACTCACGTGAGGGAGTCTCACCCTTTTCAGAAAGCTTTAGCTATAGAAGCTCTCTGCATCCCTCGCACATTTCGGACGCCGGGAGGAGTGAAACTATATGCAGGGGCCTTTACGGACGATTCTGGCGGGCGCGGCGGCGTGGAAGCTCGGCGGCGGCTGCATCTCCACGATTCTCATCTTCATCATCGTCTTCTGGGCGCTCGGCTACGTCCACTGCTGAAAGTCAGTAGGCAGTAGGCCGATGGCAGTAGGCAGTTGAAGGCAGAGCCAAGCCGTTCACATAGGACGAGGCGGCCGGTCTGATGAAGAACCGGCCGCCTCGTTCGTGTGCCAACTTGATTTTGGTCTTAACTGCCTACTGCCTACTCTCCCAGGTAAATCTGCCGCGTGTAGTCGCGCACCATGCGGTCGCTGTTGAAGGCGGGCGCGAGCGTGCGGATGGCGTGGCGCGTCATCCCGACCCAGCGGCGCGGGATGCCCTGCCCGTCGCGGTCGTAGAAGGTCTCGACGACCTCGTGCTCAAGCACGCGGTACAACGACTCGGCGTCGCGCCTGTCCATCTCCTCAATCGTCTCGCTCAAGCCCTCTTCGCCCACCGCCCAGCCGTTCTGCCCGTCGTAGCCTTCGAGCCACCAGCCGTCCAAGACCGACAGGTTCAGCCCGCCGTTCATCGCCACCTTCTCGCCGCTCGTCCCCGACGCTTCGAGCGGCCGACGCGGGACGTTCATCCACACGTCCACCGACTGCACGAGCTGGCGCGCGACCTCCTGGTCGTAGTCTTGCAGGAAGACGGCGCGCTGCATGATCTCGGGGTCTAACTCCCACTGCGCGATCTGCTGGAGGATGAGCTTGGCGCCCTGATCCTGCGGGTGCGCCTTGCCCGCGAAGACGAGCTGCACCGGGCGCGCCGGGTCTAAGAGCATCCGGCGCAGACGCTCCGAGTCGGTCAGGATCAGGCCCCAACGTTTGTAGGCCGCGACCCTCCGCGCGAAGCCGATGGTCAGCGCGTCGGGGTCGAACATCCCCAGAGCCGCCTCGGCCCACGAGCGCGGCTCGTGCTGTTGCAGACGCGCCTGGAAGAGGCGCTCGCGCACGAACGCGACGAGGCGCTTGCGCTGAAGCCGGCGCACCTTCCAAAGCTCCTCGTCGGAGATCGAATCGACCGCGCGCGACCATGCGTCGGCGTCGTGCAGGACTTCCGTCCAGCCCGAGCCGATGCGCTCCTCGAAGAGCGAGCGCAGCAGCGGCGAGACCCACGTCGGCGCGTGCACGCCGTTCGTCACGTGGCTGATGGGCACCTCCTCGACGTGCCGCTCCGGCCACATCTTGTTCCAGAGCTCGCGCGAGACCTCGCCGTGCTTGCGGCTCACGCCGTTCGAAGAGCGGCACATGCGCAACGCCAGGGGCGTCAGGCCGAACAGCTCCTCCTCGTCGTCCTCCTTGACGCGGCCGAGGTTGAGGAACTCGTCGCGCGTGAGCCCGAGCGCGTCCCAGTACCCCTGGCCGAAGCACTTCTCGATGAGCGGCGCGACGAACTCGTCGTGGCCGGCGGCGACGGGCGTGTGCGTCGTGAAGGCGCAGCGCGAGCGCACGCGCGCGGCGGCCTCCCCGAACTCGACGCCCGACTCGGTCAGCTCGCGCGTCAGCTCCAGGGTCAGGAAGGCCGAGTGGCCTTCGTTAAGGTGGAAGACGTGCGGCTCGATTTCGAGCCGGCGGAGCAGACGAACGCCGCCGATGCCTAAGACCATCTCCTGCACGCAGCGCGTCTCGCGGTCGCCGCCGTAGAGGTGGCCGGTGATGAGGCGGTCGATCTCGTCGTTGCCCTCGACGTTCGTGTCGAGCAGGTAGAGCGGCACGCGGCCGACCTCGGCGCGCCACGCCTGCACCTGCACGTCGCGCCCGCGGACGAAGAGGTCGATGCGGACGGGCTCGCCGTCCTTGTCGCGCACGAGCTCCATCGGCAGGTCGCCGACGTTGATCTGCTGGTACGCCTCCTCCTGCCAGCCGTCGCGGCGGAGGTGCTGCCGGAAGTAGCCGTGGTGGTAGAGCAGGCCGACGGCGACGAGCGGCAGGCCGAGGTCGCTCGCCGACTTCAGGTGGTCGCCCGCGAGGATGCCGAGGCCGCCCGAGTAGAGCGGCAGCGAATGGTGGACGCCGAACTCCGCGCAGAAGTAGGCAACGGGCCGCTCGTGTGTGAGCGCGCGGGCGTGGCGCGCGGCCCAGGTCTCCTGGCCGGACGACATGTAGGCGTCGAAGCGCGCGGCGAGGTCGCGCACGCGCTCGACGTAGACGGGGTCGGTCGCCATCCGCATCAGGCTGTACTGCGGCACCTCTTTGAGGAGCCGGCGCGGGTTGTGCTCGCAGTCGTCGAAGACTTCCTGGTCGAGGTCGCGGAAGACGGAGTGGCCGTCCGGGTTCCAGCTCCACCAGTAGTTGCGCGAGACGCGCTCCAGCGCCGCGATGGTCTCCGGAAGCGTCGTCGCTTCCGCGCCCTGTTCCTGAAGTTGAATCGGCTCGACCTCTCTCATCATTTGAACCATTCTTCTTTACCGGATGCTCAGGCTCTCCGCCCGCCGACAAAAAAAATACCGCCGGCCGTCCGAGAGCTTTCAGCGCGGCGCGGCGGGCGGGCGGTTCGCTCGCTAACTGACGAATTGATGATTGCGCAGGAAGACTTCCATGTCGCGTTGTGAAAAGAAGACGAGGCGGACTTCTTTAACTGTCTCGTCCTCGCCGAGGAACTCTGCTATCGAACGGGAGGCGACGGCCGCCGCCGCCTCGCGCGGGTAGCCGTAGGCGCCCGTCGAGATCGAAGGGAATGTCACGGCCGCGAGCGCGTGCGCCGCGGCCAGCGCCAGGGAGTTGCGGTAAGCGGCCGCCAGCAGCTCGGCCTCGCGCCCGCCCTCGTGTCCGTAGACGGGGCCGACCGTGTGAATCACGTACTGCGCCGGCAAGAGCCCCGCGCCGGTGATGACGGCCTCGCCCGTCGGGAGCCCTTCCGGGTACTGCGTGCGGCGTAGCTCCCGGCACTCTTCGAGTATCGAAGGGCCGCCCGCGCGATGGATGGCGCCGTCCACGCCCCCGCCGCCGAGCAGCGACGAGTTGGCGGCGTTGACGACGGCGTCAACGGCCTCGCGCGTGATGTCGCCCACGCCCAAACGGACGCGGCCGTCGAGAAAGATTGTCTTGGTTTGTTCGGGAAACAAAGACTGACCACCGCCAGCCGCACACGATACACGCCGGGGACTCAGACGGCAAGGCGCGAACGCGGATTAACGCGAAAAGCCCAAGAAAATGCGGTTAACTGGATAGACAGGTAAGGCGCGAGATTAATCCGCCGCGGAGCGGCTCCCTTCGAATACGCCTCTCTTTAAACTTCCTGCTCGGCCTCTTCCCCGTCCTCGGGCCAGCGCGGCTCGACCGAGATTTCGTCGAACATGTCCTGGCGCTTGAGGGCGTCGGCGACGCCTTCGGCCTTGCGCTCGGTGAGCGGGTGGCGCGGGTCGAGGCTGTAGAGCTGGAAGACGCGCTCCTCGAACATCTCAAGACCCAACTGCCCGAGCGGGACGCCGGGCGTGATCATCATCTCGTTGAGGTTGTGGATGCGGTAGCGGCCGGTCTGCTCGACCCATTCCTCGATGAACGGGTCGCGCAGCGCGTGCTCCGCCTCGGAGACCGAAAGGTACGGGCCTTCCAGCATGAGGCAGTATTCGCCGGGGTGCTGTCCCTTCATGACGTGAGCAAAGGGGCGGCGCGTGGAGCGAAGGGTGTCCGTGCGCGCCGACCGCCGTGCACTTTAACACCGCGCGGCACGGGCTGCCATATTTTTTTCAGCGCGGAAAAGGAGAGGGCGCCGCCGGAGGTCTCTCCTCCCGGCGGCGCCCTTCGTGTCTGGCCGATGCCCGACTTAGTAAGCCCGGCCGCCCTGCTCGTTGAGCGTCTTGGTCAGGCGCGTGAAGTATGCGTCGAAGGTGACGAAGCTGGTGCCCTGGAAGAAGGCCCGGCCGCCCGTCTCGTCCGAGAAGCGCTGGAGCGCGCTCTGGCCGAAGCTGACCGCCTGGCCGTTCCAGCTCGTCAGCCCCGCCGACGGGGCGTAGAACGAGTAGACCGCGACGCCGCGGCCCTTCGCCTCGCGCACGGCGCGGTTGAGGTCGATGGAATCGACCGAGGACGCGTAGTCGAACCCGCGCGAGGTGTCGAGGCCGTCCGAGACCAGCAGCACGGCGTTGCGGTTCGCGCCGCCCTCGGGGAACAGCTTGAGGGCGTCGCGCACCTGCACGTAAGGGTTGTACGGCGAGGCCGAGGTCGAGCCCACGGGGGCGCGCAGAGCGCGCGCCGCGGCCGACAGGTCGTTCGTGAAGGGCTGGCGCACCTGCAAGGAGCCCGAGCGGATGTAGCCGACCAACACGTTCGAGCCCTGGGGCAGCTCGCGGATGAAGTCTGCCGTCACGGGCAGCTCGTTGCCGACGCGGGAGACGAGGTCGTCCTGAATGAGCACCGCGAGGTTGACGGGCTGGCGGACATGCTCGGAGGCGAACGAGTCGCCCGCCTTCTTCGACCGCGCGCTCGCGGGCGCCGCGGAGGCGCCGAACACTGCGGCGGCCAAAAGCACGGCCGCAAAGAGACTGGATAATTTCTTCATCATGATTACTCCTGAAAGACCCGGCGTGATATTCCTTCAAGCCTTTTAAAGCGTCGTCGAGCGCCCGGGTTTTTCGCGTCATTTGGATGCCCTGCCCCGTTCTTTGGTTGGCCCTCCGAACGTGCCGTGAGGGCACGCGGGAATAGAATCAGCCGCCGATGGGATTAAACGTCGGGGTAAGTTGCGCGCAAGGGTTGACGTGGAACTGCGGCGGAGAGAAGCTTGGACAACGCAAGGGTTTCGAGAAGGGTCAAAGCCTTAATAAGGACGAGGCGCGCGGGAGGGTTTAAGCGATGAGAAAGCTGTCCGCAATCGTGTTCGGCGTCGCCGCGCTGGCCGTCTTCGCGGTCGCGGCCGTGACGCTGAGCGTTGAGAGAACAAAGAAGATAGGGCCGGAGAAGAAGGCCGCGGAAGCGAACGCCGCCCCGGCCGCGCGCAGGGCCGTGGTCGTCGAGCTGTTCACCTCCGAAGGTTGTTCGAGCTGCCCGCCGGCCGACGCCCTGCTCGCGCGCCTCGAACAGACCCAACCCGTCGAAGGCGCCGAGGTCATCCCGCTCGCGTTGCACGTGGACTACTGGAACCACCTCGGCTGGTCAGACCCCTTCTCCTCGCGCCAGTTCAGCGAGCGGCAGGGCGAGTACGCCGCGGCCTTCGGCGAGGAGGACGTTTACACGCCGCAGATGATCGTGGACGGCGTCAAGGAGTTCAACGGCGGCAACTCCTCGCTGGCCCAGGACGCCATCGGCAAGGCCGCGCGCGAGCCGAAGGGCGAGGTGCTCATCACGCGCACGCCTTCACAGTCCGAAGGTCTCATTCACATCACCGCCCAGGTTGATAATTTCCCGAGGCCGGCCGACGGCCAGACCGCCGACGTGCTCCTCGCGCTGACCGAGAGCGGGCTCGCCTCCGACGTGGCGCGCGGCGAGAACGAGGGGCGCAGGCTCACGCACGTCGGCGTCGTGCGCAGCCTCAAGGCGCTGGGCGGGCTGCCCGAAGCGCCGGGCGCTACTTTCAAGGCGGAGACCGAGGTGCCGGTCGAGAAGGGCTGGCGGCGCGAGAACCTGCGCGCCGTCGTCTTCGCGCAGGAGCGCGGGACGCGCCGCGTGCTGGCCGCCGGCTCGCTCAAGCTTTTCGACTGAACTCAATCCGCCGCGCGGCGCAGGCGCGTAACTGTCTTGAGCTTTGAACTGCCATGCTGATCAAGAAGCCGGACGACATCAAGGGCGGCGAGATTACGGACAGGAAGGTCTACCTCAGCCGCCGCAACTTCCTGCGCGGCGCGGCGCTCGCCGCCACGACCTTCGCGACCGGGGTCGTCTACAAACAGCTCCTCGCGCCGCAGCCCGAGCTGGCGACGCCCGTGGGCCGCGTCGAGCCCGGCCCGCAGTCCGCGCCGAAGAAGTGGGGGCTGCCGGGCGAGGAGGCGACCGAGTATCAGAAGATCGCGAGCTATAACAACTTCTACGAGTTCGGCACGGACAAGTACAGCCCCGCGCGCCGCGCGCAGTCGTTAGTCACGAAACCCTGGACGGTCTCGGTCGAGGGCTTGGTTAATAAGCCGAAGGTCTTCGACCTGGACGAGCTGACGCGCCTCTTCCCGCCCGAGGACAGAATCTACCGCCACCGGTGCGTCGAGGGCTGGTCGATGGTCATCCCCTGGCTCGGCTTCTCGCTGGGAGATTTAATCAAACAGTCAGAGCCGCAGGGCGGCGCGAAGTACGTCGCCTTCGAGACCGCCAACGACCCGAAAGGGCGCGGCATCCCGCAGACCGACGCGCTGACCTGGCCCTACGTCGAGGGACTGCGGCTCGACGAGGCTTTGCACCCGCTGGCGACGCTCGCCGTCGGCATCTACGGCGAGCCCCTGCTGCCGCAGAACGGCGCGCCCGTCCGCCTGGTCGTGCCCTGGAAGTACGGCTTCAAGAGCATCAAGTCAATCGTCCGCATCAAGCTCGTCGAGCGGATGCCGACGACGACCTGGGTCAAGGAGGTGCCGAGCGTCTACGGCTTCTTCTCCAACGTCAACCCCTCGGTGGACGTGCTCCGCGCGCAGGCCACCGAGCAGCGCATCGGCGAGTGGGGCCGCCGCCAGACCCTCCCCTTCAACGGCTACGCCGAACAGGTCGCCGGCCTGTATGACGGGATGGATTTGAGCTACTACGTCTGAGGCTGTCAGCGGTCAGCATGAAGGACATCAAATTCTACAAGCTCCTCGTCTTCGTCAACGCGCTGGTGCCTCTGGCGCTGGTGGGGTGGGACTGGCGGCGCGGGCATCTGGGGGCGAACCCCCTGGACTTCGTGACGCGGACGACGGGGACGCTGACGCTCGTCTTCCTCGTGCTGACGCTCCTGGTGACGCCGCTGCGGAAGTTGACGGGCGCGAACTGGCTGGTGCGTCTGCGGCGGATGGTCGGGCTCTACGCCTTCTTCTACGGCGCGCTCCATTTGCTCTGTTACGTCTGGTTCGACAAGTGGTTCGACCTCGCGGCGATGGCGCAGGACGTGGCGCGGCGCCGGTTCATCCTCGTCGGCGTGCTCGCCTTCACCTCGATGGTGCCGCTGGCCGTCACCTCGACCGACAGGATGATCAAGCGGCTCGGCGGCAAGCGCTGGCAGAAGCTCCACCGCCTGACCTACCTCGCCGCCGCCGCCGGCGTCCTCCACTTCTACCTGCTCGTCAAGTCCGACGTGCGCAAGCCCCTCGCCTTCGCCGCCGCCGTCGCCCTGCTGCTCGGCTACCGCCTCTACGCCTCCTACACGAAGGGCGCGACGCCGCTCTCGCTCAAGGCACAGTCCCCGCCGCGTTAGTCCGCCGCGCGCCCCGCTACCAATAAAGTTGTAGGGCGGGGCGTGACCTTGCGAACGAAAACGGATACATATCTCAAGAAATCCTCAACGTACCTCTGCCTATACTTCCCGCCCGAGCTTTACCCAACCAACGAGCCCTAGGAGGGAAACGCCTTGAAGCTTCAGAGCATCATGCCGCGCGTGCGCGCGGCCCTGTTCGCCATTCTGTTCGCGGCCTTCGCCGGCGCGGGCACCCAAGCCTTCGGGCAGGCCACGACCACCACCACCAACGAGGACATCCCGTTCACCGGCAGCGCCTTCAACCCGTGCAACGGGGATCAGGTGACTTTCTCCGGCACGATGCACGTCGTCAACACCATGACGACCGACGCCAACGGCGGGACGCACCTGAAGACGCACAGCAACTATCAGGACGTGACGGGCACGGGCACCCCGAGCGGCGTCACCTACCAGGTTCGCACCGTCTCGAACGAGGTCGTCAACGACAACGACGGCCCGCAGAGCACGGCGACCATCATCTCGACGATGAAGCTCATCGCTCATGGGCCGACCCTGAACTACTTCCTACGCACCGTGCTGCACACCACCGTCAACGCCAACGGCCAGACGACCAGCGAGGTTCAAGAGATCGGCTTCGAGTGCCGCGGTAATAACTGACGGCGGCAGTCGCGCCGCCGACCGTGCGTGCGAGCCGGACTCACACGCCTTAAAGGCGCGGACACTCAGCCTCCGCTTTCGCTTCGAACTCAAGCGGGGCTCCGACCTAACCTCGGGGCCATCTCCCCCCGCCGACTTCACACGTCCGGCCCGCCCTCCACGCCAGATTGACCGACGCGACTCTTTCAATCCGACCAGACTTGACCGGAGCGAACTGCCGACTCAAAGCGGCCCGCATCCTCAAGCCACAACATTTCAACATTTAAGCAACGGGCTTGCTGCGGCATGGAGGTTGAAAAGGTGTCGGAGGCGGGCACTGCCCCTCGTTGAGATTGAAAGCCCCGTGAAGTTCGGAAGGTCACCGCCGGAGAACTCAGATGGATCGAAGCAGAGTCAAACGTCTCACCGCATGGCTGATGATCGCCGCGCTGCTCGCGCTGCCGCTTGCGGGCGCGCCCGGCGCCGCCGCCAACAAGGGCGGCGGGCAGGGCGACGAGCACACGCGCAACAAGTCGAAGGTCTCGGACGACCTGCGCGAGCACGTCCGCAAGAACGGCGGCGCGGACAAGGTCACGGTCATCGTCCAGCCGAAGGGCGACTGGACGGACGAGCAGGTGGGCGCCTTCGTCGCCCACGGCGCGCACGTCAAGCAGAAGCACGAGAACCTCGACTCGCGCGTCGTCGAGATGCCGGCGGCGGCCGTCGAGGCGCTGGCGGCGCGCGACGACATCGAATACATCTCCCCCGACCGCGAGACGCACGCGCTCGGCCACATCTCCCTGACGACGGGCGCCGACGCCGCGCGCCTGCTCGACACCACGACCTCCACGTCCAACAACGGCTGGGTCGGCATCGCCGTCCTCGACTCCGGCGTGGACGTCTGGCACAAATCCTTCTACAACGCCGCGGGCTCCGCGTCGCGCGTCTCGGGCAACTACATCTTCACGAGCGAGGCGGCCACGGGCAAGCTCGACGACTACGGGCACGGCACGCACGTCGCCTCGGCGGCGGCCGGCAGCGCGCTCGTCGGCGGCGGCGCCTACAAGGGCGCGGCCTCCGACGGGTTCATCTACAACCTCAAGGTGCTCGACTCGCAGGGCCGCGGCACAGTCTCTCAGCTCCTGGCGGCGATGGACTGGGTCATCGCCAACCGCACCACCTACAACATCCGCGTCGTCAACCTCTCCCTGGGGATGCCCGCCGTGGACTCCTACCGCAACGACCCCGTCTGCAAGGCCGTGCGCCGCATGGTTGACCTCGGCATCGTCGTGGTCTGCGCCGCCGGCAACGACGGCAAGGACGCGATGGGGAACAAGGTCTACGGGCAGATTCACAGCCCCGGCATCGAGCCGTCGGCCATCACGGTCGGCGCGACGAACACCTTCGGCACCGACACGCGCGCCGACGACGTGGTCACGACCTACAGCTCGCGCGGGCCGACCCGCGGCGCCTGGACGGACGGGGCCGGCGTGGTGCACCACGACAACCTGATTAAGCCCGACCTCGTCGCCCCCGGCAACAAGGTCATCTGGGCCGCGGCCGCCGACAACAACCTCCTGCTCAACCACCCGGAGCTGAACGCGAACGTCAGCACGGACAAGACGCGGAACATGATGACGATGAACGGGACTTCGATGGCGGCCCCGCTCGTCGCCGGCGCGGCCTCGCTGCTGCTGCGCCACAACCCGCGCCTGACGCCGAACATGGTCAAGGCCATTCTGATGTACACGGCGCAGCCGCTCGCCGGCCACAACGCCTTCGAGCAGGGCGCCGGCCAGCTCAACATCGAGGGCGCGGTGCGCCTCGCCAAGCTCTTCCGCACAGACCTGCCGCAGTACTGGAACCCCTCGGTCTTGAACGTGACGATGCCGCTCGGCACGTCACTCTTGAAGACGGGCGCGACGGCGCCCGTGCCTACGACCACCATCGGCGGCTACACCTTCGACTGGTCGAAGACTCTCGTCCTCGACTACGGGACGGCCTCGGGGACGGACTTGATCACGAAGTACCAGAAGGTCTACGGGACGGGCTGCCTGCTGAGCGACGGCACGACCGAGGCCAGCGGCGTCATCATGTCCGACCAGACGATGTTGTCGCTCGGCGTCATGCTGTCCGACGGCGTGCTGCTGGGCAACAGCCTTCTCGGCAGCGGTTCGCTGCTGGGCGACGGCACGATGCTCGGCGACGGCGTGATGCTCGGCGACGGGGTCATCATGAGCGACTCGGTGCTGCTGGGCGACGGCACCATGCTGAGCGACGGGACGCTCGTCAACGACTTCAGCATGCGCGCGCAGGACGCCGCGCTCACCGGCGACAACACCGCCGCCATGGCCGCCGTGAAGGACACGACCACGACCACCACCACAACGACCACCTCGAAGAAGAAGTAGACAGTAGTCAATAGAAAAGAGAAGGCGGCGCGATTCAGCTTCAATGCTGAATCGCGCCGCCTCTTCTTGTTACCAATTTCGGCGGCGACCTACTTCTAACTGCTCGTCAAGTCGGACGTGCGCAAGCCGCTCGCCTTCGTCGTCATCATCGCCCTCCTGCCCGGCTACCGCCTACTTACCTCATATTCAAAAGGGTGAAATGAAGCCGCTATCCTTAACCAAGTAAGTCACTTCATTGAAGTTTAAGGCGGGTCTAATATATTAGAACGATTTGAAGAGTTTATGAGTCTCACGATTTGCTTGCTAGCTCCGCCGATGAAGTCCCAATTATAAATCTGGGCTTTATACTTTGAGAGCCAATGAGTAAGTAAGGTCTTAGCTTTGGTTTCGACCACCCCTCTTTTTCTCAAGTACTCCAAAGCTCCATTAATTTCTAGAGTGTACCAAGTATAATTTGCGAAGAGAACCTTCGAAAGCCTCTTGAGGTAATCAAGCTCGAAATCGCTAGGGCGGGTAAAGAAGACCAATAAGCTGGCTTTGGCTGTTTTATAGTTGAGTTTGCCTACCGGGATCAGTGACTTGGCTCTGGTTGCGTCTCTCTCAAAAAGAGCAGATAAATACACTATGATTGGCTCTTGACTGCGATCACTGAAGATGTGCGTCATGCTGAATAGGTCGTCGTCCGGCAGATGTGGAATCAACATATTCAGGGATTCCGAGCGCACTAAAAAGTGAGCAGACTTAGTAGCCTCTATTAAATGCTCCTTCACTCTCGCGCCTAAGGGTGCAAGGGCGCGCAGCACTTCTAGCTGTGTTTTCGCAGGCACCCGTGAATCGGGGCGGAATGCGTGAAGCGTGCCTTTTAAAGCCTCATTAAATCGTTCTTGTGTATTTGTCTTAATGTCGGCAACGCCCTTCACGTCGCGGAGGACGTTGGCGCAGAGGGCGATGATGGGGGCCTGGCGGGTGATGGTCGTGCCCATGTGGTCGAGGAGGTGGGAGATGTAGGCGTCGAGCTTGGCGTCGGAGTTGCGGGCGATCTCGCCGCCGAGTAGTTGGAGGGTCTCGAACCATTGGGGGTCGCGGAGGTGCGGGGTGACGGTGGCCTTGATGTCGTCGAGGCTGAGCGAGGCGAGGTGCCAGGCGGCGAGGTACTCCTGGAAGGTGAGGTGGACGAAGCGGCAGCTGTGGGAGCGGCGGCTGACGAGGAGGCCGCTGCGCAGCTCTTCCAGATCGAGGAAGCGCTCGGCGTCGAGGGCGGCGCGCTCGTCGTTCGAGCCGGGGCGGTCGCGGAAGCGCTCGCGGAGATGGCCGAGCACGACCTCGCGCGTGATCTCGTCGGTGCCGCTCTTGAGGATGAGCAGGGCGATCTCGGCGAAGCGCTTCCGCTTCCACGCGCGGTCGTACTGCGTCTCACGTTCCGCTTCCTCACTAAGCGCCTCGGCGGCCGACGCGCCGCGCACCGTGCGCTCCGCCTCCTTGCGCTGGCCCAACAGCACGTCCACGCACTCGTCGTAGAGGTCAACGCGCTGGTCGGGGAGCCGCTTGCGGTTCCAGTGCACGATGGCGATGACCGTCATCATCAAAGGGTTGACGGCGAGCGCGCGGATGCGGTCTTTGCTCTCGATGGCGGGCTGTAATGCGTCGAACGCCAGGCGGCTCGGCGTGCCTTCATCCAGGACGTGCTCGCGGCCGACGCCGAGCAGGACGGCGAACCAGTTGAGCAGGAACTCGCGGCGGTCTGACTCGTTAAAGTCCTGCACGTCGCAGCGCACGAACCCGCCGCGCAGGATCGTGTCGCCCGTGTAGCCGCGCACGCGCGAGGTGACGACGAAGCGGTTATTCCCGTAGCGCCCGACGAACTTCTCCACCAGACGGCTGATGAGCGCACGCCCCCGCTCGGTCGGCACCTCGTCGAGGCCGTCGAACAGCAGACAGCAGCCGCCCGCCTCCAGCATCGCTTCCAGTTCACCGCGCGCGAGCGTAACGCCGCGCTCGGCCAGGCGGCTGACGATGAAGTTGGAGACGGCACCGTCGCCCGAGTCTTTAGACTGCTTGATAAAGTCGGAGAGATCCCAGAGCGAGATGAAGAACGGGACGGGCAGCGGGGCCTGAATGTTCAGCTTCGCCAGCGCCGGCGCCGGGTCGTCTTCGACCTTCGAGCGGGCGATGGTCAGCGCGATGAACTTCAGGAACGTTGACTTCCCGCTGCCGGGGTCGCCGACGATGACGAGCCGCTCGTACTGTCCGAGCGCCGTGTGGATGTCAATCGGCCCGCCTTCAATCTCCTCGTCGCCGGCGGAGTCCTCGTCCCTGATGACGCGCAGACGGACGTAGACTTCGCTGAGCGGAATCTCGACCGCGCGGTCGTTATCAATCCCTGCAATGTCGAGCGACTCGAAATCATTGACGAGCGTCGTGTAGTAAGTCTCCGGCAGCCCCGCAACTTCCGGCGCCGCCAGTGCCGCCCCGCCCTCCCTCTGCGCGTGCCATGGTCGGCCGTCGGCGTTCAGCCAGAGCGACAGGTCGTCTCGCAAAACATCTCTGAAATGCGCGGTGTCTGAGAACGTGCCGTAATGCACGCGCGGCTCCGACTCCTCAAGGCGGTTGCGGAAAGCCCTGACCTTTTTCCACTGGCTCAGCGCCTCTTCGATCTTCTCAGGGTCGCTCGGCGCGCGGAACGTCTCGATGTTCCGGAAGAACCATTTGATCTCGGGATGGCCCGTCCTGAGCTTGGATTCGAGCGCCCGGTAGAACTCCTCCTCCGTGCCGGACTCGTGCGTGCCGCTGGGCGAGCCGAAGCGCTGCCCCATGAGGCCGACGACGAGCGCCAACGTGTCTTTAAATCTTTCGAGCGTCTGTTCGGTGATTAACTCCTGCGGGCGTCCGACGCCCACCGACGAGTAGTTCTCCCAATCGACGACGGTGAAGCGGACGTTCCACCTGCTCGCCGTGTGGCGGTTGTAGTCCTCGAAGAACCTGCGCACCTCGCGCCGCTCGGCTTCCATGTCGCCGGGTGAGGCCAGGAAGATGTGGTACTCGTGAAGGATTCGAGGCTGCATGGTCTACCTCTTTACAAACGGTCTTCGCCGGCCTTCTCATTCGGGCAGGATGATTAAGACCGGCGGGACGCCCGCGGGGTCTTGGAGGCGGAGGTAGAAGTGGCCGATGCCGGCGAGGCCGAGGAGGAGGCCGGGGGTCTCGCCGCCCTGGAGGACGCCGCAGGGCCAGGGGCTGTAGGTCTTGCGATACTGCTCGACGCCCGAGAGTCCGACCTGCTCGGCGAGGAGGCGTGAGGAGTCGTCGCCGAAGACGCGCGCGGCGTAGACGAGCAGCTCGGCGTTGCCCGCGTGGCCGTGGCAGAGCGAGTAGTTGGCCTGCCCCGGCGCCGACGCAGCGGCGAGCGCGCGGCCCGTGCAGCGCAGCGCGGCCTCCGCCTCGCGGCGGTAGATTTCCTCTCCGGTCAACTCGTACGCGCGCACGCGCGACAGGCCGATGCCGGGCGCGCCGTGGCACCAGGCCGTCATGAAGCCGGGCTGGCCGCCCGTGCCCGTCCAAGCGTCGTAGAGGCCGCGGAAGTCGGGCCAGTTCTCCTGCCGCGCGTCGAACCACTGCCGCTCGTACGCGAAGCCCTGCTCGGCGGCGACGCGGAACCTCTCCTCGGCCGTCGCCTTCCAAAGCTCAAGCAGCGCCCAGCCGATGCCGGCCGCGCCGTGCGAGAAGCCGTTGAGGTCTTGCTTGCGCTGCTCGGCCGGGACGTTGAGCGTGTTCCAAGACCAGCCCCCCTGCGTCTTGCGCGCGGCACCAATCAAAAATTCGCCGTGGCGGCGCGCGAGTTCGAGCAGGGGCTCGCGGCCGTACCTCTTTTGCAGATGAAGGAGCGCGGGTATGGCCCCGGCGCTGCCCGCGAGCACGTCGGTCGCGCGCTCGTCCGGCTCGACCTCGGCCAGCGCCTCGACGAGCTGAAGGCCGCGGTCAACGAACTCCTGCTCGTCGGTCAACTCGCCGATTCTCGTCAGCGCGTAGCCGACGCCCGTGTGGCCGGTGTAGAAGCCGACGCGCGCCTGCGCGGGCATCTCCTCTAATCTTGATAGAGCCTGGCGCGCGCCGCCCGCGGCCGTCTCGCGGAAGAGCGGCTCGCCCGTCTTCCCGAAGGCTTCGGCGAGGAAGAGGGCGACGCCGGAGGTGCCCGAGTAGAGGTCTGGGCCGAAGGCGCGGTGCGCGACCGCCCACTGGCCGCCGACGAACTCCATCGAGTCGCCGAGCCAGTTGCAGCGCGCGCCCGCCCAGACCGCGTCGCGGCAGAGGCGCGCGGCGAGCGAGTCGGCCGCTTCGAGGAAGGTCTCGCCCTGTGCGCTCATGCCGCCTCCCTCGCGGGTTTGAACTCGTACTGATCGACGGAGCGCGGGTTGAGGTACGGCGCATCGAGCGCGAGGCCGTAGGCTTTGAAATGCCTTTCGACCTCTTCGAGCCGCGAAGCCTCTTCGCGCAGGCCGCGCGCGTGCGCGCTCAACAACCCTTCGGCCAGGATGCGGCAGCGCTGCATGCCGAAGCTCTCGCCCGTGTACGGCTCTTCCGCCAGCGCCAGCCCGTCGGCGAGCCGCTTGGTGAAGAGCGGCGCGTCGGGGCGGAGGTGGCGCGCGACCTCCTCATGAACGCCCGCGAGCACGCGCGCGGTGACGCGGTAGAAGCGTTTGTCCACGTAGAGGACGGCCGCGTCGTTGCGCGTGTAGAAGGCCGAGTTGGTCAGGCACTTGAAGCGGAAGGGCACCTGGAAGCGGTTGAGGCCGCGCGTGACGGCGCGCATGAGCGCGACGGCCCCGTCGGCGCGCACGTTCCAGTAGAGGCGCGCGAGGCTGAAGTTGTCCAGCTCGCCCGCCTGCGCCTCGCCGAAGGCGAAGTAGAAGCCGGGCTGCATCGTCTTCGTCTCGCGCATGAAGAAGACCGAGAGGTTCATCCCCGGCCGCAGCGCCATCCCCGGCGCGTCGGTCGAGAGGAACTCGCCCGGCCACAGCGCGCGCGTGCGCCCGTCCTTGTGCGCCAGCACCTGCCCCGACGGCAAAACCTGGTAGACCTGCCAGCCCGCGTCCCAGCGCTCGCGCGTCGCGTTGGCCTCGGAGAGTGCGGGCGTGAGGTCAACGCCCTGGATGTTCAAAGGCGGCTCGTCGCGCAACGCGCCGTCGAAGGTGCGGCAGTAGCAGTGTTGATAGAGCGCCTGTTCGAGTAGTTGCACGAGCGGGTTCGCCTGGGCCTGCGCGAAGCCGTGCGCGTGCATGCCTCCTTGCGCGCCGAGCGAGAAGTGGCGCCCGGCGAAGTTGAACGAATCGTTCGAGCGCACCTCGACGGCGCGGACGATCTTCTTGAGCTGTGTGTTGAGATGCTCTCTCATCTTGAACCTACAACGCCAGCAGGCTGGCGACGGCCTCCCGCGGGCTCTTGAGGATGTTGAGGCTGAGCTGGAGCAGGTAGAGCGCGCTCGTCGTGATCTGCGGCGCGTGGAACATGTACTCGTAGGCGGTCTGGATCATGCGCGCCGCGCCGTACGAGACGCTGCGCTCGAGCGCCTCGCGCGCCTCCTCGCTGTCGAGCCCGCGCGTCTCGACGTAGGTTTTCCAGAAGGCGCGGATGGCCGGCTGCATCTTCTCGACGGGGAACTGCGCGGCGCCGACCAGCTGCTCGGCCGGCACGCCCGCGACCGCCGGCATCGAGAAGACCCAGAAGGAGAGGTACGACTGGAAGACCGCGCCCGCGTCCCAGCACGCGTCGCCGAAGTCGGCCAGCTCCCAGTCGATGAGCCGCAGGCTCATCCCGGCGTCCGCGCCTTCCGCGTTCCCTTCCCCGTCGTTTTCAACCGTCACGTGCAGGTTGTCCCACTTGATGTCGCCGTGGATGAGGCTGTCGGAGCGCCAGCCCGCGCTCATGCGGTCGAGCGTCTGCGGAAAGTCGGGGTAGCTCTGGACGATGTTGAGCACCTGCGTGTTGGCGGCGCTCAGTTGGCCGAAGATGCTCTGGTTGGTCTGGTGCAGCGACAGAATCCAGGGCACGCGGCGCGCGAAGGCGCTCGACTTCGCGCCTTCGCGCAGGCGGCGCCCCATCTCGCGCTGGTATGTGCCGAGGATGCGCCCGAGCTGCACGCCGACCTCGACGGGGAAAGAGCCGAGCTGGCGGTGGTATTCGGAGAGGCTCCCGCCCTCGGGCAACAGCTCGATGACGAGCGCGTGGCGCGCCGGGTCGGAGTCGTAGAACTTCGGCATCAGCGCCCGGAGCGGCTCGAAGTCGGGGTCGTTGTGCGAGAGCCAGTAGCAGGCCGTCTCGTAGCGCATCGTCTCGACGGCCTGCGGCTCGAAGGTCTTGACCTGCTTGACGAAGTAGCCGGGGCCGGCGGTTCGGATGACTTTGAAGTTGCGGTTGCGGCTCGTCGCCTCGACGACGAGGAGGTCGCCGTCCACGACCGAGTCGAAGGTCAGGAGCCCCCGGCCGAGGAGATAGTGTGCGATGGTCTCTTTGGTGATGATCATCGAGGGACGGGCGCGGGCCTGCGCCGTCGTCGGACGCGTACAGTTAAGCGGCAAGCCGCCGGGGTGTCAAGGAAGAAGTTTCGACGGTTCGGGGTCGAGACGTGGCGAGTCCCGCCGCCTTGCGACGGCGGGACTCGCCGGTTAAAGGACGACGCTTCTAAAAGGCTCTCACCTTAGAAGCCGCCGCCGAAGCCCCCGCCGCCGAAGCCGCCGGGGTCGAAGCCTCCACCGCCGCCGGGGTTGCAGGCGATGGACGCGCCGCAGGCGGCCGTCTCGTAGCAGCCGAGGCGCGACGGGCAGGCGTCAACCGCCGAAGGGCACGGGCCGTACGTCTCGCAGGCGCCGAAGCGCGTGTAGCCGGGGCAGCCGTTTGGCAGCGTCGGGCAGTTGTAGCGCGTCGGGCACGCGTCGAGCGCCGAGGGGCACCTGACGAGCTGCGACTGGCAGGGCGTGTAGCGCGACGGGCAGTTGAATCGCGTCGGGCACGCGATGAACTGCGACGGGCAGTAGAGCGTCGGCGGGATGGCGGCCGCCGCGCCGTAGCCTCCGCCTCCTCCGCCACCGCCGACGAAGCCGGTGTCGGTGCCTTTGCAGGACGCGGTCAGCGTCGGCGCGTTGCCACAGCCCGGAGTCCACGTGTCGCAGGCGGGGTTCTGCGTCGGGTGTCTGGCGTACGGCTGCGCCTCGAACCCCTGCGCCAGGCCCCCGGCCGGGTCGAAGCCGCCCGCCGGGTCAACCCCGCACGCCGCCGACTCGAACTGGCAGCCCGCGCGCGTGTCCCGGCAGAGCACCAGGGCCGAGGCGTAGCACCTCGGCTCCTTCACCGTCGGGCACCTGATGATGTGCGAGATGAAGCAACCGAACTGCGTCGGGCAAGTCCGGCTGAGGGTCGGCTGCAGGGCGGCGACGGCGCCCCTCTCAAAGACCTGTCCGCCGGGGTCGAACCCGCCGCCCCCGAAGCCGCCGCCGGCGAAGGCCACCTGCTGGCCGAACTGCTGCTGCACACCCGGCTGCTCGTAGATCGTGAAGTCGATGGGGGGGTTGCACCCGTAGAAGCCCGACGCCACGCAGTAGGACTGGTTCTGCGTGACGCAGATGTTATAGATGCTCTGGCACTGGTGCGGGAGCGCGGTGTGGCAGTGCTGGCCGGCGATGGTGCAGACCGGGTCGAAGGAGGTCAGGCCGCAGCCCGGGCCGAGGCGCGTGCAGAAGATGCCGGTGCGCGTGCGACAGCCCGGGAGCAGGGTCTGCGGGATGCACGGCCTGAACTGCGACGGCCCGCACGAAGGCCCGACGGCAGTCGGCGGCGGGCCGACGCACTCCCTCGTCTGCGTCGTGATGCCGCCGCTGAGGTAGTCGTGGGCGATCTGGCCTTCGAGGAAGGTCGCCCGGCTTCGCTCCGAGCCGGCCGCGCCGTGCAAGACCTCCGCGTCGCGGTCGATCCAGAGGAGGCTCCCGCCGAGCGGCGACTGCTCGGGCGGCAGCTCCTGCGTGTGCCGGACGGCCTTCTCGGGAATCTCGACGTAGCGGGTCAGCTCCTCGTCGAGGTAGAGGCGGACGTGGCCCTCCTCGGAGGAGGCGCCGAGGTAGCCGCTCAGGAGCGTGACGCTCGGCGGCTCGTTCGGGTCTTGCACGATCCGCCCGACGAAATCGTCGTAGCGGAGGTTCGGGCCGTCACCCCCGTACTCCTGCTCCCCTCCTTCTGGGTTCTCATATTCTTCGCTCATGTTTTTACTCCCGGTGTGGGTCTGCCCTGGCGGGCAGCGAATTTGGCGGCGAAGCCCGGGCGGGGCCAAGCGCGTGATAAGCGGTCGCAGGACGCGCCGCGCGAGGTGTGCGTCGAGATAGCCTCTGTCCAGCGGGAATGTGAAGCGCGCCGCGCGGGGCTCGCCCGGGCGCCTACGGTTCAGAGTCTTTCAAGTGCGAGGGCCGGGGGCAGCCGGGGCGATTAGGAGACTGCCGAGGGCGTCAGGTTGTTCGAAGCGTGCGTCTAAAGCGGGCAAAGATTATGCCTGTTTCCGACGGCTGTCAACGAAATTCTGCCCGCGCAGACGCGGCACGTGCGCCGCCCAACATCGTCACTTGAGTATTCATGTAAAGGGCGCCCCAACGCAGAGGCGCCCTTCCCTACAGATTCAAGACTGAGGAACTTCACCTGCCGGCGGGCACCTGCACCTGTACGCCCGGCGAGCCGCCGTACATGATGGTCAGGGGGCCTTGATGGCTCTTGATGCCCTCGGCGCGGGCGCGCTCGATTTCGAGTTGCAGCTCAAGCTTCTTGATGTCGAGGAGCGCCGGGTTGGCGTAGGTCTGCGCCTCGATCTGCTTGGTCTGCGCGGCGATCTTGGCCGCTTCGAGCCGCGCCTCCTCGGCCTGCTTCTGCTTCTCGTTGGCGACGACGCCGGAGGCCGCGGCCTCGATGCGGTCGTCGAGGAAGTCCGGGTTGCCGATCTGCACCGACTCGGTGACGAGCAGGAGCTGCGCGGCGAGCTGCGGCTTGAGCGCCTCAAGGATGCGCTTCTGGATGGCCTCCTGGTTGGCGTAAATCTCGTAGGCGCCGTACTCGGCGAACGCGTTGCGCGCCTCGGTCTGGATGAGCCCGTGGAGGATTTCGTTGCGGCGCGTGTGGCGCAGCGCCTCGTCGAAGCCGTACTTGCGCACGTACTCCTCGACGTGCTGCGGGTCTGTGAAGGCCGTGACCGAGATTTCGACCTGGAGCGCCGCGTTGTCCCTGCTCGTCACGCGTACGGGCGCCGTCTCCGTGAACGACTTGATGTTGACCTCGTATGCTTGGCGCCCCGGCGCGAGCGTCGTGAACCAGCCGTCCTCGGGGCGGTAGACGCGCTCGATGCGCCCGAAGCTGGTGACGACCTTGACCGTCCCCTCCTGCGTGTAGTTGATGTTGGCGAAGGCCGCGCCCCCGCCGACGAGCAGCACGAGGGCGAGGAGGCCCAGCAAGACGAACGTGAATTTACTGTTCATCGATTCTCCTTTAGAGATTTCTGACACCGCGTCTGAGTTCGCGTTCTGCTTTCTCTTCCTCTTTCTCACTGCACGTTAATACGAAAAAACGGCCCGCGGGTTTGTTACATCCGTCTTAAGGCGCGCGCAGTTAAAAGTTCCGCGCGCGTCGGCGCGCCCGGCCTTTTGCCCTTTCACTTCCGCGCTCTACCCGGCCTCGACGAGCGCGCACGACTTCTCCAACACGCCGTTCACCTCGCCCGTCGAGTACCGCCGGCGCTCCGGACAGTAAGCACGAAAGCCGCGGCTCTATCTGCGCCGTAACACGCTCCCCCTCCCTTCTTTCCGCCCTCCCGCCCCGCTTGCCAGACCGCCCCGCGGTCGCTTAAATTAACCCCTCGACTTTTGCAGTTCTATCCCGCACAGCTATTGTCAAATCTGACGCGTCGCGGGGCCACAACTCCGCCAAGACCCCGCGCGCGCCGACCTGTCGAAAGGATGTCCGACCCGAAGCCATGAAAGCCTATCCGACCAACCAGATTCGCAACCTCGCCGTCATCGGCCACGGCCACGCGGGCAAGACGCAGCTCGTCAGCTCGCTCCTCCACCTCGCCGGCGCCACGCCCCGCTGGGGCAAGGTGGACGAGGGCTCGACCGTGACCGACTACGACGAAGACTCCGTCGCGCGCAAGATCACGCTCAACAGCCAGCTCGCGCACCTCGAATGGCGCGAGCACAAGGTCAACCTCATCGACACGCCCGGCTTCTCCGCCTTCGTCCCGCACGCCCGGCCGGCGCTCCGCGTCGCCGACTGCGCGCTCGTCGTGGTCGATGCGGTGAGCGGCGTCGAGGTCGGCACCGAGAAGACCTGGGGCTACGCCAACGAGTTCATCACGCCCCGCATGATGGTCATCACCAAGCTCGATAAGGAGCGGGCGGACTTCGGCGCCGCTTTGGATTCCGCGCGCCACACCTTCAGCCGCGCCATCGTCCCCTTCACGCTCCCCATCGGGCAGGAGGCGAACTTCAAGGGCGTCGTCGATGTCGTCCACCAGAAGGCTTACGAGTTCGACGCGTCGGGCAGGGCCAGAGAGATTCCCATCCCCGAGCAGGGGCGCGACGTGTTCGAGCGCGAGCGCGAGCGTTTGGTCGAAGTCATCGCCGAGTCGGACGACGCGCTGATGGAGAAGTGGATGGAGAACGGCACGCTCGAAGAGTCGGACATCATCCCGAACATCTCGAAGGCCATCGCCGGCTCGCGCCTCTGCCCGGTCTTCGCGGTCTCCGCGCTCACGCTCGCGGGCTTGCAGCCGCTCCTCGACGGCATCCTCGACTACGCGCCCGCGCCCGACACGCACGAGAACGAGCGCGGCAAGGCGAGCCTCGACGACGGCGCGGCCGAGGTCACGCGCGGCTACCACGCCGAGGAGCCCTTCTCGGCCTACGTCTTCCGCACCATCGCCGACCCCTTCGCCGGCCGCATCAACGTGATGAAGATCATCTCGGGCAGGGTCAAGGCCGACGCCAACGCCCAGAACACGACGCGCGGCACGGCCGAGCGCCTCGGCGCGCTCCACTCGATGCAGGGCAAGCAGCTCGACAAGATCGACGAGGCCGCGGCGGGCGACATCGTCGCCGTCGTCAAGCTCAAGGAGACGCAGACCGGCGACACCCTGGCCGACAAGGTCGCGCCCGTCGTCTACGACCCGATTGAATACCCGGAGGCCGCCATCTCCTTCGCCATCGAGCCGAAGTCGCGGCAGGACGAGGAGAAGATTTCGGCCGCGCTCCACAAGATTCTCGAAGAAGACCCCTCGCTCCACTTCACGCGCGACGCGCAGACGAAGGAGTTCATCCTCTCGGGCTCAGGTCAACTTCATATTGAAACGGTCGTCGAAAAACTGCGGAACCGCTACCACGTCGAGGTGGCTTTGCACCCGCCGAAGGTTCCCTACAAGGAGACGATCACGGCGCGCGCCGAGGTGCAGGGCCGCCACAAGAAGCAGACCGGCGGGCGCGGCCAGTTCGGCGACTGCAAGGTCGTCTTCGAGCCGCTGCCGCGCGGCGGCGGCTTCGTCTTCGAGGACAAAATCTTCGGCGGCTCCGTCCCGCAGCAGTTCCGCCCGGCCATCGAGAAGGGCATCGTCGAGGCGGCCTCTTCCGGCGCGATTGCGGGCTACCCGATGGTTGACTTCAAGGCGACGCTCATCGACGGCTCGTACCACACGGTCGATTCCGACGAGCACTCCTTCCGCGCGGCTGGCCGCAAGGCTTTCCGCAACGCGGTCGAGAAGGTCAAGCCGACCATCTTAGAGCCGATCATGAACGTCGAGGTGGTCGCGCCGGCCGAGTGCTCGGGCGACATCATGGGCGACCTCAACTCGCGGCGCGGCCGCGTCCAGGGCATGGAGATGCGCGGCAAGAACCAGGTCGTCAAGGCGCAGGCGCCGATGTCGGAGATGCTCGACTACCAGTCGAAGCTCAACTCCATCACCGCCGCCCGCGGCTCCTTCCACATGGAGTTCTCCCACTACGACCCCGTCCCC
>JAFAVK010000039.1 GCA_019242475.1 Acidobacteriota bacterium
CCGTCGGCGTGCAGCTCGAGTCCGGTATCTGCGGCGGCGTGCACTCGGCCGCCAAAGTGACGTGGCCCGACGAGGCCGTCAGCGTCACCGTCGGCGGCTGGTTCGGGAAGACCGTCGGCAGCCGCTCGTTCCGCCGGCCGGCGAAGAACTGGAAGATGAACCCGTGCGGGTCGTCCGAAGTGCGGAAGCCGGCGGGGAAGCCCTGGTTGTTGCTGTCGTTGTTGTGGAAGATGTCCGTGAACGTCTTCCCCTGCTGGTTCAGGTGGCCGCGGTAGGCCGCAGAGAAGCCGAACCAGCGGCGCGGGAAGATGCGGATACCGCCGAGGAAATCGACCGGGTTGTTCGGGAACGCATTCTCCGTGTGGCCCGCCACGTAATGATCCGACTTCAACTCGCCGATGATCTGGAAGTGCTTGTTGACGGCGAAGTCCATGCCGACGCCCGCGACGAACTCGTCCGGCCGGTCGAGCAGCGAGACCTTGCCCGTGCCGAAGGCGTCGGAGGTCGGGTTCGAGTTCAGGATGTAGCCGAGGTTGGCGTGCAGGCTGACCGAGCGGCTCAGGCGGCCCGAGACGAAGCCGACGAGGCCGAAGTCGCCGATGTTGCCGCCGGGGCTCGCGCCGCGCTGGAGCTGGTTGAAGCCCTTAAGGTCGTCGGCCTTATCCATGTACCAGCGGTAGAAGGCGACGAGGCCGACGCCGAGCGGGTTGTTCGGGCCGGTGAACCTGATCTTGGCGCCGGCCTGCATCGTCCCGAACGAAGACTCGCCGTAGAGCCGGTTGATAAAGGGCGCGTCGGCGACGTAAGTCGGGCAGATGGTGAACAGGTCGGGAACCGTGATCGGGTTGAAGGTCAGGTTCACGGGGATCGTCCGCGTCGTCAGCACGACGCCCGGCAGGATCGAGCCGCAGGGCGAGCCGACGCCGGGGAAGTTCGCGGCCGAGCCGAAGTTCCCCTGCCCCTGCCCCACCGCCGTGCCCAGGCGCGACGTGAAGGGCGGAGCGATGCGGTTGCCCGTCAGCCCGAAGTTGGGGCCGGGGCCGCCGACGAACGGGAACTGGACGAACGGCTGGTTGAAGGCCGGGCGGAAGAAGGTGTTGCTGAGGCCCGTCAGCGCCGACGAGCCAGTCACCCCCACAGGCGGAAGGATGATGGCCGGGCCGCTGCCGAGGAGGCCGGGGCCGAAGAAGAGCTGTGAGTTCGGCAGATAGAAGCTCGACAGGTTCTTCGGGTTGTTGACCTTCACCCCGCGGTAACCCTCGGTGCTGAAGAACAACTCGATGTGGTCGCTGACGCCGACGTTGAAGCTGAGCGGGATGACCGAGAAGTCTACGTTGCCGGGGTCGCGGTCGTAATTGCTGTAGGCGATGCTGAAGGTGAACTCACCCTTACGCAGCGTGTCGCCGTCATAGATGGTGAAGAGCCCCGTGGGGCCGCCCGGCGTGCCGCCAGTGCCGACAGTCGGGGCTTGGTTGCGCGGGTCGTTGCCCGGACGCAAGGTCTGCGCCGTCGCCGCCGACAGCAGGACCATGGTGGCGAGCGCGGCAAAGAGCGCTCTTCTCGCGAGTCTCATCGCATTCCTCCTGCGAAATGAGTTTAATTTTTGCGGAAGGGGGCGACCGTGCTCCCCGGTGTCGCGTGCGGCCCGCGCGCGTGGCGCCGCTTCTGGCCGCGACCCGGCGACCCTTATATCCTGGGGCGCGGACGCTCCAACTACAAGCGTAAACCCTTTAAGTCAAAGAAACTGCTACCGCCCTCGAACGCGAACGACTTGTAGATGGAGCGGAGCAGCGAGAGGAGCTAGAACACCTGTCCGGCGTTCTTTGGGCGCTCTTGCAATGCCTCTTCAGCGCCTCTCAACTGAGTGTAACTTTGTGCTTTGTTTAGCGCACCAGCTTTATATAAAACGAGTGCGCCGCTGTCAACACCCTGGGTGTAGCGCCAGCGGCCCGCTTGCGAAAACCCTACACATACGGATGCCGGGGGCGTACCAAGTTCCGCCAGACCATACACCTCCTAGCGGCGGAAATCAAGAGTTTTTCGCAACTTAGCCCGAAAAAAAGGTTCACATTTCCGTCACGCGTAGATGCCGCGCATCCGCGTGTCGTAGGCCACACGGTCAATCGCCAGCATGTAGGCGGCCGTGCGTGTATCGACGTTGTGATTCTCGGCGTACTTCACCACGTCGTTAAAACTCGCCACCATCACGTCCGACAGGCGCTCGTTAACGACCTCCTCCTTCCAGAAGTAGCCCATGCGATCCTGCACCCATTCGAAGTAGCTGACGGTGACGCCGCCGGCGTTGGCGAGAATGTCCGGGATGACGAAAACCCCGTTGTTGTGCAGGATTTTGTCGGCGTTCGCCGTGGTCGGCCCGTTCGCGCCCTCGGCCAGGATGCGGCACTTGATGCGGCCGGCGTTCTCCGAGCGAATCTGATTCTCGGTCGCGCAGGGGGCGAGCACGTCGCATTCCAGCTCTAAAAGCTCCGAGTTCGAGACGTGCTCGACGTTGGGAAACTCCTGGAGCGAGCGCGTCTGCTGCAAATGGGCCAGGGCGGCGGGGATGTCGATGCCGTCGGGGTTGTAGATGCCGCCGAAGATGTCCGAAATTGCGACGACCTTGTAGCCCGCCTCGTGGAGGAGGCGCGCCCCGATGCCGCCGACGTTCCCAGAACCCTGGACGACGACGCGCGTGTTGGGCGGCGAGAGCTTGAAGCGCTTGATGGCTTCGTTGATGACGAAGAGGAGGCCGCGCCCCGTCGCCTCGCGCCGTCCGCGGGAGCCGCCCAGTTCGACCGGCTTGCCCGTGACGACGGCGGTGACGGTGTGGCGCGCGTGCATGGAGAAAGTGTCCATGATCCACGCCATCGTCTGCTCGTTGGTGTTCATGTCGGGCGCGGGCACGTCGCGCTCCGGCCCGATGAAGTCGATCAGCTCGGCCGCGTAGCGGCGCGTCAGGCGCTCAAGCTCGCCGATGGACATCTGCATCGGGTCGCAGATGACCCCGCCCTTGCCGCCGCCGAACGGGACGTTGACGACCGCGCACTTCCAGGTCATCCAGGCTGCCAGCGCGCGCACCTCGTCGATGTGCACGTCGGGCGCGTAGCGGATGCCGCCCTTGGCCGGGCCGCGCGCGAAGTTGTGCTGGACGCGGAAGCCCTCGAAGACCTCGATGCGGCCGGAGTCCATGCGGACGGGGACGTAGACCTTGATCTCGCGGCTCGGCACGCGCATCACGGCGTAGAGGTCTGGGTTGAGGTTGAGCAACTGCGCGGCGCGGTCGAAGCGCTCCATCATCGACTCGAAGGGGTTCTCCTCCCTGATGCGCCGCGGGTCGTCCATCATTGCCTTTGTCATGTTCACTCCAAGGAAGTCAGGAGTCAGGAGTCAGGAGTCAGAAGAAAAAAGCAGAGACGCCGGGGCGGCCTCTGCCTATTCCGTCTTCTGACTCCTGACTCCTGACTCCCCGTTTTTCAATACCTCATTCATCGCGCCCGTGCGGTAGCCGTGCAGGTCGAGCGTGACGTAGCGGAAGCCGAGGGCGCGGAAGCGCCGGGCCAGCTCGTCCGTGACTTCGCGCCTGAGCGCCTTGTCCAACTCTTCGGGCGCGACTTCGAGCCTGACCAGCTCGCCGTGGTGGCGCACACGGAACTCGCGGAAGCCCATGTCGCGCATGACCTGCTCGCCCGTGTCCACCGTGCGCAGGCGCTCGATGGTGACGGGCGTGCCGTAGGCGAGGCGCGAGGAGAGGCACGGGCTCGCTGGCTTGTCCCACGTCGGCAACCCCGCGCGCTTGCTTAAAAGTCTGACGTGCTTCTTCGCCATGCCCGCTTCAACCAAAAGGCTGCGCACGCCGCGCTCGCCGGCCGCGGCGCGCCCCGGGCGGTAGTCGCCGAGGTCGTCGGTCGTCGAGCCGTCCACCACAAAAACAAAGCCGCGGGCCGAGGCCAGCGGCACGAGCTTCGTGTAGAGTTCGGACTTGCAGAAGTAACAGCGGTCGGACTCGTTGCGCAGGTAGCGCGGGTCTTCCATCTCGCCCGTCTGAACGTACTCGTGATTAAGACCGAGACCGGAGACGAGCGCGGCGACCTCCTCGCGCTGGTTCGAGGCGAGGCTCGGCGAGACGCCGGTGACACACAGGGCGCGCGCGCCGAGCACCTCGTTGGCGACGTGCGCGAGGTACGTGCTGTCCACGCCGCCCGAAAAGGCCACGAGCGCCGCGCCCATCTCTTCGAGGATGGCGCGCAACGCCTCCTCCTTCAAAAGGGCTTCGGACTCCTCGGTCGTCGGCGTCCCGACGATCCCCCCGCCCCGCACTTCTTCTTCGACGGCCGGACTGTTCACGCTCACCTTTCAGACCCGCGGCGCGCACGAACGCAGACGCCGCCGCGGACTCTCCCAACTGCCTTGAACTGTTCTGGTTTGAATAAACTTACCGGCCGCGAATGTTATCTCACGCGCGCCGGGCCGCGCAACCCGGACGGCCGTGACGAGGAAGACAGGGTTTCAGATTTGAAATTTGAAATTTCAAATCATGCATTAATGATGACGGCCCGGCGCGCGCGTGTTATATTCGGCGCGAAACTCACGCTTGCGTCTCCCTAACGTGGGCAGTTTCGGTCTGGCACTTTTCCCCGTGACAATCGCCCCGATGCCCTGCGGCTCCCGAGAACGTCGTCTCGTCGCCGCGCTCGCGTGCGCGCTGCTGCTCGTGTGCGCGCACGGCGCGGCGGCGCAGGAGCGGGACGAGTTCGACGAGACGGCGACCGACCCCGTCAAGCTCTTCAACCGCGGGCAGGAGGCGCACGCGAAGAAGGATTACGAGCGCGCGCTCGAACTCTACGAAGAGGCTTTGCAGGTCAAGCCCGACTTCGCCGAGGCCGAGTTTCAGAAGGCCGCCGCGCTCGTCGCCCTGAAGCGTCTGCCCGAAGCCGAGAAGTCTTACCGCCGGGCGATGGAACTGAGCAAGACGTGGGCGCTCCCACCCGCCGCGCTCGGGCTCATGCTGGTGCGGACGCCGGGGCGCGAGAAGGAGGCCGAGCCGCTCCTGCGCCGCGCGCTCGAACTCGACGCGAAGAACCTGACCGCCGTCGTCGCGCTCGCCGAGTTGCGGGTGCGCGCGGGCGACGCGGCCGAGAGTGCGACGTTCTGGCGACGGGCGACGGAGTTGAAGCCGGACGACGCCTCGCTCTGGCTCTCGCTCGCACGCGCCGAACTCAACGCGAAAGACTCGGCCGGGGCGCTGAAGAGTTTCGGCCGCGCGCTCGACGTCGATTCGGCGAGCGTCGAAGCGAGGCTCGGCCGCGCCGACCTGCTCATCAGCACCGGCGAGAAGGAGCGCGCGCTCGAAGACGTGCGCGCTCTGGAAGTCCTTGCCAAGTCGGACTGGAAGCTCGCCATCGCCATCGCCAACCGCTACGGACTCGTCGGAAAAAAAGAAGAAGCGCGCCGCATCTACGACTCTCTGCCCGCAGAGGCCAAACAGTCCGAGGAGGGGCGCAAGCTCTCCGCCGCCCTCAACGACCTGCCCTGCGAGGAGACGCCCGAGGCGCGCGCCGCGCTCGAACAACTCATCGCCTCCGACCCGAAGAATGCGCCCGCGCTCGCCTGCCTCGGGAGGCTCGAACGCACGGGCAAACCCGAGCGCTCCGCGCAGCTTTACAGGCGCGCGGCCGAGGCCGAGCCGAGCAACGCGGACTACGCCGTCGGCTACGCCGCGGCGCTCGTGCAACTCAAGAGATTCGAGGAGGCGGTCGCCGTCCTCCGGCGCGTCATCGCGGCCGCGCCCGAGCACTACGAGGCGCACGCGAACCTCGCCGCCGCCCTCTTCGAGTTAAAGCTTTACAACCCGGCTATTGTGGAATACAAATGGATCGGGAGTGCGAAGCCCGAGCTGGCTGTCGTACACTTCTTCATCGCCATCGCGCACGACCGGATGGGCGAGTACGAGGAGGCGCTCTCGGAGTACGAGACGTTCCTCGCGCGCGCCGACGCTGGCGTCAACCAGCTTGAGATCGAGAAAGTCAACCTGCGGCTCCCCACGCTACGCAACCAGGTCAAGCGCGGCGAAGGGGCGAAGAAAGACAAGAGGACGCAGTGATGGACACGTATCGCAGCGCGGAGCAGAAGTCGTCGGCGCGCACGAGTCAGGGGCGCGCCTCGGTAACCTCGGTGACGCTGGCTCTCGTCTTCACCCTGCTCGCGTGCGCGGGCGCGCGGGCGCAGGACGGCGCGGCGCAGCCGCCGCAGCCGCAGCGCGAGGACGGCCCGCCGCCGCTGCGCTACGTGCCTTCGGACGTGCGCCAGCGGCTCGAAGGCGCGAAGGACGCCAAGGAGCGCGCGCGCCTGAGCATGGAGATCGCCGACCAGCGGCTCGCGCTCGCCGCGCAGTTAGCCCAGCAGGACAAGTTCGAGGCGGCGACCGGCGAGATCGGCATCTACGAGGCCGTCGTCGAGGACACCGTCCGCACGCTGCACGCAGAGGGCGGCGACGGCCGGGTCAACAACAAGTTCCGCGACATCTTCAAGCGCATCGAGATTACCCTGCGCTCGCACATCACGCGCCTTGAGACCATCCGCCGCGTGCTGCCCGAGCGGCACGCCGTCTACCTCAAGGACGCCATCGACTTCGTCCGCGACCGGCGCGACCAGGCGCTCGCCGCCTTCTACTCCGACTCGGTCATGCGCGAGCCCCGCCTCCCCGAGCAGACCGCGCCCGAGGGCGAGCGCGCCACCACCAGCACGGCCGCGCAGTCCGCCCCCGAGAAGAAGCCCGACGAGCAGAAGCAACAGCAGTAAGCGATGAACAATCCCCCGCCCTCCCGCACAGTCTCCGCGCGACCCGGGCGCGCCGCGCTCCTCCTCTTCGCGCTCTGCGCGTGCCTTTCGCTCGCTGCGCCGGCCGCCGCGCAGCAACGCGAGCACCTGACGCCCGAGGAGATCGAACTCGTGCGCGACAACCAGGAGCTCGACGCGCGCACGAACGTCTTCATCAAGGCCGCCGAGCGCCGCCTGCTCGCCGTCACCAACCCGGCCGAGTCCGCGAAGAACGCCCCGAAGGAGAAGGAGAAGTGGGGCGAGGTGCAGGGCACGCGCACGCAGCTCTTCTACGACATCTCGAAGATACTCGACGAGGCCGTCGTCAACGTGGACGACGTGGCCGAGCACAACCCGGAGAGCCCTCTGCTGCGCAAATCGCTCTACATGCTCTCGGAGGCTACGGCGAGGATGCTGCCCGAGCTGACCAGGCTGCGCGAGGCGGCGCAGAGCACAGCCGAGGCCGACCAGCTCGACCGCGCCCTGGAGACCGCGCGCGAGATCACGGACGCGGCCAAAGAGAAAGGCGTCACGGCCGAAGACTTGAAGGTCAAGGCGAAGACGGCGAAGAAGAACTGAGCCGGACGGAGTTGAAGCGGTGCGGCGGCGCGCGGGCTTTCGACCTTAGGCGCGCCGCCTCTCTTTTTGCCCGCCGAACCGCGCGCGGGTTTTTGACGTAGAATAGGGCGCGGAAGAGATCGTAGAGGAGATTTATGGAGAGCAGATTCTACCCGGGCGTCGAGGCGGACTCGGCCAAACTACAGAACGAGCTGCGCGCGCTGTTCGACTCCGACCAGGCTTACGAAATCCAGACGATGCAGGTCTCTTCGACGGCCGTGCTTCAGGCGCGAAAGACGGGGACGCTCCGCGACCTGACGGGGCTCTCGGCCGCGCTCACCATCAAGGTCACGCCCGAGCACGGCGGGACGCGCGTCGAGATCGGGATGCAGAAGTGGTTCGACAAGGCGGCGGTCGCGGCCGTCGCCTTCGTCGTCTTCCCGCCCCTGATGGCGCTGCCCGCGCTCGGCGCCTACTGGCAGCACAAGCTGACCGAGGACGCCTGGAAGGTCATCGAGAGCCACATCGCGCGCAAGGCCGGCGGCTACGTCCCGCCGATGCCCGGGCGCTGCGGCACCTGCGGCGCGGTCGTCACCTCGGGCTCGGCCTTCTGCTCGGGCTGCGGGGCTAACATGCGCGTCGAACACACCTGCGCCTCCTGCGGCGCCAAGCAGAAAGACCCCGCCGCCCGCTTCTGCAACCGCTGCGGCAAGCCACTGACGAGCTGAACAGTAAGCAGTAGGCAGTTGAAGAACTTTGTCTTAACTGCCTACTGCCATCTGCCTACTGCTTACTGTCTTTCACGCCGCGTCCGACTCCCTCTCCGTCAGTCCTAACTCGTCGGCGCAGTCGCGGCAGAGCCAGACGTTGATGTGCGCGGCGTCGGCCCAGAAGAAGGGCGTGACGCGCGCGGCGGCGCGGAGGGCCGCGTCGGACGGCAGCCGCTGGAGTTGTTTGACGTAGGCGCGGCCGCCGTAGTAGTTGCCCGGCGCACCAGTCGCGCGGTGGACGCACTCGCGCACGCGGTAATCTTCCTCGCTCTTCAAGTCGGGTGTCCTCGTATAAGTGCTGTGATTGATTGGCAAAGATGGGAGGGCTCGGCGCACGCGTGTGCGGCGCGGTGCATTGTTTACCACGCGGGTGCCGCGCCGGAGTTGCATTGTCGTTGCAGAACTATTATTTTGCCGCCCTCCACTTGATAAGAATAGCAGTTTAAGGAATCATCCAGATAATGTCTGAGAGGCAGCCCGAAGACCTGACCATCCTCGTCGTCGAAGACTACGAGGACACGAGCCTCGCCATGCGGCTCGCGCTCGAACACAAGGGGTTTCACATCCTCGAAGCCTCCGACGGCGCGCAGGCCGTCGAGGTCGCCAACAGCGTCCGCCCCGAAGTCGTCCTGATGGACTTGAACCTGCCCGTCCTCGACGGCTTCGCCGCGGCCGAGCGCATCCGCGCCAACCCCGAACTCAAGGAGACGGTCATCGTCGCCGTCACCGCCCACCACGACCAAGACCTCCGCGCCCGCGCCCTCGCCGCCGGCTGCAACGCCTTCGTCACCAAGCCCATCGACTTCGAATGGCTCGGCGACCTGATTTCGAATCTCCTGCCCTGACTTTTTAATCGAAGATGAGGTGAAGGCCGGACTGCCCGGCGGGGACGAAGGTCGGCTCGACGCCGAAGACTTCGCGGATGCGTTCGCGCGTGAGCACTTCGGCGGGGGCGCCGGCCGCCGTGACGCGCCCGTCGTTCAGTAAGACTATCTGGTCGGCGAAGCGCGCGGCGAGGTTGAGGTCGTGCACGACGCCGACCGTGACCACGTCCGACGCGTCCGCGAAGGCGCGCACCTTCTTCATGAACTCGATCTGGTGGCGGATGTCGAGGAAGGTCAGGGGCTCGTCGAGGAACAGGTAGCGGCAGGCCGGGCCGGGGCGCCACAACTGCGCCAACACGCGCGCGAAGTTGACGCGCTGGCGCTCGCCGCCGCTGAGCGTCTGGTAGTCGCGCCCGTCGAACTCCGTCACGTCGAAGAATTCCATCAGCTCGTCAACTATCTTCTCGTCCGCGGCGCCGGGCCGGCTCCCGAAGTGCGGGTGGCGGCCCATCATGACGACCTCGCGGACGGTCAGGGGGAACGCGACCTCGACCGCCTGCGAGAGCACCGCGCGGCGCCTTGCCAGATCGATTTCGCTCGCGCGCTGCACGTCCGCGCCCTCGTACAAGACCTGCCCTTCGTGCGGGCGCAGCAGCCGCGCGAGCATTTTGATGAGGGTCGATTTGCCCGCGCCGTTCGGGCCGATGACGAGGTGGAGTCGGCCGGGCTCGAACTTGACCGACACGCCGGAGAGCAGCGTCTTGTCTCCAACTTTGAAACTGATGTCGCGGGCTTCGAGCATCTTCAGAAGACGTACTGCCGGCGGCGCAGCAGCAGGAGGAAGACGGGCACGCCGACCGCCGAGGTGACGATGCCGATGGGCAGCTCCGCCGGCCGGAGCGTCAGGCGCGCGATGAGGTCTGCGAGGCTGAGGAGCGCCGCGCCCGTCAGCGCGCTGCCGACGATGAGGTAGCGGTTGTCCGCCCCGCCCAGCATCCGCAGGATGTGCGGGACGACTAAACCGACGAAGCTGATGACGCCCGTGAACGCCGTCGCCACGGCGACGACAACGACATTGACCGAGAGGATGATCCACTTCAGACGGTTGACGTTCACGCCGAGGTAGGTCGCCTCCTCTTCGCCAATCATCAGGGCGTTCAACTGCTTCGCGTAGCGGAGCGCGACGGCCGTGCCCGCCAACGTCGAGACGGCGACGACCTCGACGGCGCGCCAGCTCGCGCCCGAGAGCGTGCCCAGGCTCCAGAAAGTAATCGAGCGCGCCTGCGGGTCGCGCGCGATGTAGGTGAGAAACCCGATGGCGCTCATGAAGAGCGCGTTGACCGCGAGCCCGGTCAGGAGCAGCGTCACGATTGAAGCGCGCCCGTCCTCGCGCGAGCGCGCGAGCAGGAAGACGAGGTAGGTCGAGAGCACGCCGCCGAGGCACGCCGCGAGGGGCAGGCTCCAGACGCTCTGGCCGAGGTTGAGGACGCCGCCGAGGACGAAGAAGAGCGCCGAGCCGAAGGCCGCGCCGCTCGAAGTGCCGACGAGCCCCGGCTCGACAATCGGGTTGCGGAAGAGCGCCTGCATCAGCGCGCCGCCCGTCCCGAGGCTCGCCCCGACCAGCAGACACAGGACGGCGCGCGGCAGTCGCAGCTCAAGGAAGATGCGCTGGTCTAAAGTCGGCGCGGGGTGGCCGGGGAGAAGCGCGGCGAGCGCCTGGCCGATGGCGGGAATCGAAAAGTCAATCGCGCCGTAGCGGATCGACGCGGCCAGCACGAGGAGCGCGACCAGGCTGAGTGCGAAGAGGATTGCTCCGCGGTTCCAACGTCGTCTTGTCACTTTTGGTGGATGACCGCGGCCACCTTCTCGACGTTCTCGCCGGAGCGGGGGCCGAAGTACATGAGCTGGTTCTCTTCGATGCGGTAGATGCGGTTGTTCTTCGCGGCGTTCGAGGTGGCGACGCCGGGCAGCGCCTTGAGCTGCTCAAGGTCTCCGCCCGCGCGGTCGAAGCCGTAGTCGGTGACGAGGATCACGTCCGGGTTCGCCTGCGCGACGATCTCGGGCGACTCCATCCTTTGCATCCTGCCCGAGTTGATCGCCATCTCGCCGCCCGCCCATTCTATCATCCGGCCGGCCGCGCTGCCGTCGCCCGTTCCCTCGCCCTTGCCGACGACGAGGTAGACGTTCGACGCGCGCCCGAAGTGTATGACCGCGACCCTCGGGCGATCCGTGTACTTCCTGACCGCTTCGAGCGAGGCCGCCATCTGAGAGTCGAGCGTGCGGCAAAGCTCTTCGGCGCGCTGCTCCTTGTGGAAGTATGCGCCCATCTCGCGGATGAGGGCCTTCGTGCCTTCGACCGAGTCGTTCTTCGCCTCGAAGGTCTTCATGGGGATGTTCAGCCCTTTGAGCTGTTCGACGACCTGCGGCGGGCCGATGTTGTCGTCGTGGATGATGGCGGTCGGGTGGAGCGAGAGGATGCCCTCGGCGCTCAGCGCGCGGTGGTAGCCGACCGTCTGCACCTTCTGCACCTCGGGCGGGTAGGTGCTTGAGAAATCGACCCCGACGACTTTGTCCTGCGCGCCGAGCGCCCAGATGATCTCGTTGTAGGTCTGCGAGATGACCACGAGGCGCTCCGCCTTCGCGTCGCTGGCCGGGTTGTTGAAGCGCGAGCATCCGGCCGCCGCAGCGAGCGCGGCGAGCAGCAACGCGGCGAGTAGGATTCGTTTCATCGTCATGAGCATAAAATGAAGAGCGCCGAACCGCCAGCGCTCTCCATTCCCCGGGCCGGTTGTTTTAAATCAGAAGACGAACTTCGCTTGCAGTTGGAACATCCGCGGCGGGTCAACGTTGGCGAACGCGGGGAGCGCGTTCGTCGCCGTGCCGACCGCGACCAACTGCCCGAACGTCGGCGCGGGCGTCGCGGCGTCGCCGTAGATCGTGACCCCGCGCCCGAGGTAGTTCCCGTGGTTGAAGATGTTGAAGCCCTCCAACCTCAGCACGAGCGACGTGCGCTCCGACAGGCGGACGCGGTTCTCGGCGAAGATGGAAACGTCCTGCGTCCCCGTCCCGCGGAAGGCCGACTTGCGGAGGAGCTGGCCGTTGACGATGGGGCGGTCGTTGTTGATGCCGTCGCCGTTGTTGTCCACGCCCGTCGTGGCGTTGAACGGGCGCGCCGACGCGAACGTCGAGACGGTGCCGGCCGTGAAGTTGTACGGGAGGTGGTAGAGGAACGTGATGACGGCGCGGTGGCGCTGGTCAACGACGCTCAGGCCGCGCTCCTGCTCGCCGAGCCGCGAGAGGTTGCTCTCGTTCGGCCCGATGCCGTTGCCGTCCGGCTCCGTCGTGTTGGTCGCCTTCGAGAGCGTGTAGCTCAGCGAGGCGAACATCCGCCGGTTGCCGCGGTAGGAAATCTGCGTCTGCAACGCGTCGTAGTCGGCGACGCCGAAGTTCGTCAGGACGTTGACCTGCCGCACGCCGCCGTTGACCGGCAGGATGGCGCGCGTCTCGTTGGCGTAGCCGCCGAGCGGGAGGCACGCGCCCGTGAAGACGTTCTGGCAGTTGGCCGGGCGCGTCACGGGTCTGACTTGACCGGGCGCCGTGCGGTCGAAGGGCGCCGGCGCGTTCAAGTCCACCGTGCGGTCGATGCCGCCGAGGTGCTGGTGCACGTAGTCGGCGCCGGCGAAGAGCCCCCCGAAGAATTCACGCTCGGCGCCGATGGTGACCACCTGGCTGCGCGGGTTCACGAGCTTGTCGGGGTAGTTCGGCAGCAGGTCGAAGTTGAGGCCGTACTGCGCGAACTGCGCCCGGTAGAAGTCTGCGCGCCCCGCGCGGATGGTGATGTCGCGCGCGGGCAGTTGCGAGGCCGGCAGCGTCCGCGGGTCAACGTTGACGGGGACGGCGGTCAGGCTGGTCGGGAAGCCCGCCTGCCCCGAGACCGCCGTGTAGGTCGTCAGCCCGTCGAGCCCGTTGACGAGGAAGCTCGCAACGGCGTTCGAGCGAATCTGCGTGTAATACATCCCGTAGCCGCCGCGAATCGAGGTGCGCGCGTCACCGCCCGGGTGCCAGCCGAAGCCGACGCGCGGCGCGAAGTTCTCCGTCGCATCGGTCAAAGTCTGGCGGTCGTAGCGCAGCCCGAGGTTCAGGGTTAAGTCCGGGTGCACCTTCCAGTCGTCCTGCACGAAGCCGGTCAGGAGCCACTGCTTCAGCTCGTAGCTGTCGATGCCGAAGTTGATCGGCTGCTGGTAGTTCTGCACGTCGGCCAGAGTCAGCGAGCCGAAGGGCGCGGTCGTCGTGTTCCGGAAGGTGAACGTGCCGAGGACGGCCGTGCCGGGCTCGCTGCCCGTGCCGCCGGAGGTGTGGTGGATGATGCTCCCGCCGAAGCGCAGGTAGTGCTGGCCGAGCGACCAGGACATCGTGTCGCCGAACTGAAGCTGGTGGCTAAAGACGTCCGAGAGGCGCGACTGGCCGATGGTGAAGGGCACGGTGCCGCCGCGCGTGTAGGTGGTCGAGAGGTTCTGCGCCTCCCACTTCGTGACCGGGTCGCCGTGCAAATAGGCGAACCGCGCTTCGTTCAAGAGCCCCCGGCTGATGACCGACGTGAGGTTGGTCTGAAACGTCCACGAGCGGCGCGAGTAACGGCGCGCGACGCTCGGGGCGTTCGTGCCGCCGACCGCGTCCTGCGGGTTGTCGTCGAAGAAGCGGTCAACGTTCACGCGCGCCATCAGGGATTGGCTCGCGGAGAACCTGTGGTCGAGACGGCCGTCGAAGAGGAACTGTCGGTAGTGTCCCGTGTAGTCGAGGCCGCCGTCCGCCGGCAGAAGGAACGCGGGCAGCGAAGTCGAGAGGAACGTTGTGCGGTTCTGCCGCGTGTAGTCGGACGAGGCGAAGAAGAAGGTCTTGTCTTTAACAACGGGGCCGCCGACGGTGCCGGAGAGCTGTTGAAGCGCGTCGGGGATGTCCACGGGGTTGATGGCCTGAAGCGTCGCGGGCGTGACGCAGGTCGAGACGGACGGCGGGCAGAAGTTTTTGGTCGAGAAGGTCTTCGCCTGCCAGCTCCCGCCGGGACGAATCAGGAAGATGCCCTCGCCGTGCAAGTCGTTCGTGCCCGACTTGGTGACGATGTTCAGCGCCGGCCCGGAAGTCCAGCCGAACTCGGAGGAGAAGGCGTTGGTGAGGATGTTGATCTCCTGCACCGCGCCGATGGGCACGGTGGCGATGGCCGTCTGGCGGCCCCAGCCCTCGTCGTTGTTCGCCCCGTCGAGCGTGAACGTGGTCGCGCGGCGCGAGCCGACGCCCGTGATGAAGTAGGTCGTGTTGACGAAGAGGTCGCCCGTGCCCTTCCCCTGGCGGAAGGCCGAGTTGAGCAGCGGGAGCGTCGTGACCTTGCGGCCGAGGATTGGCGTCTCGTCGATCTGTGTGGCGTTGAGCGGGAGCCCCGTCTGCGGGTTGTCGCGCACGCCCTCGGTCGTGCCGAAGACCGTCACCTCCGCCGACTGCGCGCCGACCTGGAGCTTGACCTTCACGGTCGCCGTCTCGCCCGAGCGCAGCGCCACGCCCCTCAGCTCCTGGTTGCTGAAACCTTCCTTCGACACGCCGACCGCGTACGTCCCCGTCAGCGGGAGCGCGGGGACGGTGACGCTGCCGTCGCCGTTCGAGACGCCCTCGCGCACGGCCCCGGTCGCCTCGTTCGAGACGGTGACCTTGGCGTCGCGCACGACGGCGTCGTTCTGGTCAACCACCACGACGATCATCGAAGCCGTGTTCGGCGACTGCGCCAGGGCGGCTTGCACGAGAAGAATGAGAGCTGCGAGTGAGGTGAGACGGGGCGCGACGCGGCGCACAAGAACGCTTGAGACAGACATCTTGAATCCTTCCCTATGTGGTTTGTCGCAACGGGCAGAGTCTACGCCGAGGGGGCGGAGGATGGGCGATGATAAGACGGCCGCCGAACTACTACCAGCCGTCGTACTTGCCGCGGGGCCGCGGTCGGGTCAGATTTTTCGCCTCTTTATCGCTCCACGCGTGAATAAGCATTGCAACCTTGTTTCATCTGTGATACAGTGCCGTCGAATCGCGGAGCGACTCCCGAAGTTCCGGGAAGAGTTCTCCGCCGGTCAGGCGCTAACAGAGAGGCCCCCCTCCGAGCATTTTCAGCCGGCACCGGCTTTTGAGGAGAATTGAGAGATGAGCAATACGACTAAACCGAGAATTAACCCTTTGAGCCGGCGCCCGCGCCAGCAGCGTCTGGTCTTGGCCGTCCGCGGCGGCGCGGGCGCGGGCAAGAGCTGGTTCCTGCGCAGCCTCGCCGAGGCCGGCCTCGGCCGCCTCTGCATCTTCGACATGGAGCGCAAGACGCGCCTGCTCGCAGGCGTCGGCAATCACTTCGACGGGTTAGAGATTGAGCACCCGGACGAGCTGCCCGAGTTCATCGACTGGGCGCTGTCGGGCGAGGGGCAGGAGCAGAACTACGGCTGCTTCGGGCTGGATTCGTGGGCGGCCTATTTCAGCGCCAAGCACGCCGAGACGATCAAGGCCGTGCGCGACCGCACGGGCGACCCGCTCGCACAGCCCTCGGCCGAGGAGCTGGCCGCCGACCAGATGGTCTTGCAGGGCGTGCTGCGCCGGCTCTGCATGGAGTCGGGCAAGTCGGTCGTCATCGTCGATCAGATTCCGGCGAAGGGCAAAGAGTCGAAGGAGGACAACGAGGTCGGGCGCGTGCTGCCGATGACGGCCTCGGGCCTGGAATACTTCGTGGACGTGATGGTCGAGGTCTCCTTGCAGGAGCGCGACGGAGAGATCGTGCGCGTCTTCCAGGTGGTGAAGTCGAACAGCCCGGCGTTCGAGGTCGGGTTCGAGTTGACGGGCAGCGTCACCTTCTCCGACTTCCTCGAACACATGAAGCGCGAGCACGGGACGGATCTGCCCGTCGAGGCGCCGAAGCCCGCGGCCGTGCCCGAGACGATTGAGGAGAAGCAGCCCTTGACGCTCGTCCAGCCGCAGATGACCGTGCAGGAGTTGGTCGAGAAGGCCGAGCGGCTCGGCTTCAAGCAGGCCGACGTGGTGACGGGCGCGCGCGTCTACCACAACCAGCCGAACATCTACCGCCTCACCCCCGAGCAGGTCGCAGACCTCGACCGCCGCATGACCGCCCGCGCCGAGCGCGTCAAGATGGCGCAGACGACGGAAGAGGAGAAGCCTGCGCCCCGCGCGCAGGCCGCCCGCAACCTCAAGCGAGCCTGACGGCAAGGCAAAAGGCAAAGTGCAAAAATCAAAAGGTGGATGAAGGGCAGCGTGCCTCTTATCCACCTTTTGCCTTTTGCCTTCCCCACTGCGGCCTGCCTATAATCCGTCCGTACCAAATCCCCTTCAACCTTAACTCCCCCGAGCGAACTTTCGTGTACGTGTGCGTGCACGAAATCTTATCCATTTGGGAGAACTGATGGCGACAAAGTCGAACAAGCAGGGTGCGAAGAAGGGCGCGGCAAAGTCTGCGAAGAAGGCCGCCCCGTCGAAGAACGGCGCCGCGAAGAAGTCGGCGGCGGAGTCGGCGGCGGAGAAGTTGGCCGCTCTGCGCGGGGCGCCTCCGCCGCGCGTGTTGGAGGAGCCGGAGTCGCCGATGCCGGCGCAGCACTTGGAGAAGCCGGGCCTCGAAGCCGACCTCGAACTCCAACCGCGTTACGAGGCCCCGCACTACAAGGCTTCGGGCAAGCTGGAAGGCCGGACGGCGCTCGTCACGGGCGGCGACTCTGGCATCGGCCGCGCCGTGTCCGTCCTCTTCGCGCGCGAGGGCGCGGACGTTTCAATCGTCTACCTGCCCGAAGAGCAGGTGGACGCCGAGGAGACGCGCCGCGCGGTGGAGAGCGAGGGGCGGCGCGCGCTGCTCATCCCGGGCGACGTGCGCGAGTCGAGCTTCTGCCAGGAGGCGGTCGGCCGCGCCGTCGGGGAGTTCGGCAAGCTCGACATCCTCGTCAACAACGCCGCCTTCCAGCAGCACCAGGAATCAATCGAAGACGTGTCGGACGAGCAGTTCGACCGCACCTTCAAGACAAACATCTACGGCTACTTCTACATGGCGAAGGCGGCGCTCGGGCACATGAAGGAGGGCGCCTGCATCATCAACACCGGCTCGATCACCGGGCTCGAAGGGAGCAAGGAGCTGCTCGACTACTCGGCGACGAAGGGCGCGATCCACGCCTTTACGAAGTCGCTCGCGCAGAGCCTCGTCGAGCGGCGCATCCGCGTCAACTGCGTCGCGCCGGGGCCGGTCTGGACGCCGCTCAACCCTTCGGACAAGGAGGCGAAGGAGGTGGCGAAGTTCGGCTCGGACACGCCCTTCAAGCGGCCGGCGCAGCCCGAGGAGATGGCCCCGGCCTACGTCTTCTTCGCGTCGGAGGCCGATTCGAGCTACATCACCGGCGAGGTGCTCACGCTCCTCGGCGGCGACACGACGGCAGGGTAACGATGAAATATGAACGGTGAAAAGTAGGCGGATGGCAGCAAAAGATTTTTGCCTTAACTGCCTACTGCCATCTGCCTACCGCCTACTCTTCACCGTTTGACACGCGCGGCGCGCGTCGTAAAATCTCCCTGCCCGAAAACTCCCGGCCCAGTTGAAGGAAACAGACGAGCGATGACCTACGTGGTGACAGAGGATTGCGTGGACTGCAAGTACACGGACTGCGCGGCGGTCTGCCCCGTCGAGGCGTTCCACGACGTGCCCGACCGCCTCTACATCAACCCCGAGACCTGCATCGACTGCGACGCCTGCGTCCCCGAGTGCCCGGTCGAGGCCATCTTCGCCGACAACTCCCTCCCCGAGCAGTACGCCGAATGGCTCGACCTCAACGCCACCGCGCACGAATACCCCGTCCTCAGCGGCAAAATCCCCGCCCTCTTCGGCCCGACGTGTAAGGGGAAGCCTGAAGCGTGAGCGGTGAGCGGTGAGCAGTAAGCAGTTTTAAGAAACAGCGCGCCGCTCGCCTTAACTCAACCACTGCTTACTGCTCACTAATTCAGCATCGCCTGCCGGGCCTGCATCTTCTTGAGCTGCTCGCGGACGGAGTCGGCGTCGGGGGCGTCGGGGGAGAGGTTGAGGTAGGTCTGCGTGTCGGCGACGGCCTCGTGGAGGCGGCCGAGCTGGGCGAGGAGCATGCCGCGGTCGCGGCGCTCGTCGAGGTCGGAGGGCGTCAGCAGGAGGATGCGCTCGACGGCGGCGAGCGCGCGGCGGAAGAGGCCGGCGCGGACGTAGACGGCCTTGAGGTTGCCGAGCATGCGCGCGAGGATGGAGCGCGCCCCGACCGCGCGCAGGTGCTCCTCGCCCAACTCAATCTGCCCGTCGTAGATGAGGTCGATGCGGCTCTGGCACTCCTCCGCGTCGGTCGGGCGGCGGTTGAAGGGATCGACCAGCACGCCCTCGTCCCCTTCCCCCTCGAACGCGCGCACGACGAAGTGGCCGGGCAGGCCCACGCCCTCGACCCGCAGCCCCGCGCGCCGCCCGACCTCGATGTAGACGACCGAGAGCGTGATGGGAATCCCCGTCCGGCGGCCGAGCACCTGTTGGAGCATGCTGTTGCGCGGGTCGTAGTAGTCCGACTCGTTGCCGACGAACCCGAGTTCGTCAAACAGATACCGGTTGAGCGCCTCGACCCTCGACCCGCCCCAGCGGTCAAAGCGCGCACGCGCCTCCTCGCCCATCTCGTCCAGGCGCGCGAGGCAGCGCCCCACGTCCGCGCGCCCCGGCTCCTCCTCCGCCCCGACGAGCAGCGCCACGCGCGCGAGGTCAACCGACGCGTCCGGCCGCGACACCTCCGCCGCGAACCGCCGCCGCACCTCCGCCGCCGCGACCTTGTCAGCAGGAGTCATAAAGGAAATGATGAACGATGAGTGATGAATGATGAATAGGAAGCAAGCTGCCTTTCATTCATCACTCATCACTCATCACTCATCGTTCAACTCCTTCCCCATTCCGTATCGAAAACGTGGTGGACGGCGTCGGGCGTCCAGTCGGCGAGGCTGCGCGTGACGGAGTCGGCGCCGGCCTCGCGCAGGGCGCGGTCGGGGACGGTGTTGGTGACGCCGAGCGTGCGCATGCCGGCGGCGCGCGCGGAGCGGATGCCGGGCGGCGAGTCCTCGATGACGAGGCATTCGTCGGGGCGGAGCGGGATGATCTGCGCCTCGCCGCGGCGGCCGTTGAGGAGTTCGAGGCCGCTGTTGTAGCACGCAGGGTCGGGCTTGCAGGCCGTCGCGTCCTCTGCGCTGACGACGGCGTCGAAGTAGCCCTTGAGCGCGGCGCGCTCCAGCACGTAGTCGATCTCGGTGCGGCGCGCCATGCTGACGAGCCCGACGGAGTGGCTGCGCTTGAGCGCCTTGATGAGGGTGACGACGCCGGGGAAGAGCGGCAGCTCGCCTTCGAGCAGTTGGCGGTGCGCGGCCGTCTTCGCCTCGATGACGCGGGCGAGCGTCTCTTCGTCCAGCTCCCTCTCGCCGCGCTCGTAGGCGGCGCGCACGAACGCCCGGTCGTCCATGCCGAGCGAGCCGTAGTAGTCGGCCTCCGTGACCGCCAGCCCCTCGCGCCCCAAGACCTCCTGGTACGCCTTCATCTGCAACGGCTCGTCGTCGATGATGACGCCGTTGAAGTCAAAAAAAACGGCCTGAATCATTAGACCTCAAGCATGAATTGGTGGTTGAGCAGAACGCGGCCATTGTAGCAGGAAGTAGACGGTAGGAAGTAGACAGTAGTCCGTAGGAATAGCGCGTCACTTCTCCCCCTTTAGGCTGAACGTGCCGCTTTGAATTTCTACTGACTACTGTCTACTTCTTTATCTCCTCCCGCAGCTCGGCGAAGAGGTTTGGGAGCCGTTCCGATTCCAGCAGGTCGAGGCGGCGCATGACTTCGGTGAGGGACAGCTCGTTCTTGAGGTTGACCTGATAGTCGAGGTCTGCGCGGAGGCGGTCTTTGTCGCCCTGCCGGTTCTGGGAGATGAGGATGATCGGCGTGAGCAGCGCGGCGACGATGCCGTTCATCACGTCGAGGAACTGGTAGGGGAAAGGGTCTACGCCCTGGTCGTGGCGGAGGAGCGTGTTGTAGACGACCCAGAAGACGATGAAGGCGACGGTGGCGGCGATGAACTTCCAGCTGCCGCCGAACTCCGTGACGGCGTCGGCCATGCGGTCGGCGAAGGTCTGCCGCTCCTCCTCGACCTCGTTGAGGTTGCGCGTCACGCGCTGGCGCAGCATCTCGTCGGTGTGGCGCAGGCGCTCGGTGATGGCGGCGAGCATCGAGAGCGACACCTCGGGGCTGCGGCCGACGAAGGCGTGGAAGTCCCGGCGCGAGAGCACCGCGAGGCGCGCGTCCTCCGCGACGGTGGCCGTGGCCGAGCGCGGCTTGCCGTCGAGGATCGACATCTCGCCGAAGAAGTCGCCGGCCGCCAGCTCGGCCAGCGTCACGTCGTTGCCGTCCTCGTCCCTGATGTGGATGCGGACGCGGCCGCCCTCGATGAGGTACATCGCGCCGCCCTGCTCGCCCTTGCGGAAGAGGACGCTGCCGGCGGGGCGCACTTCGAGTTCCAAAAGCTCGCGCAGGGCGCCGGCCGCCTCGTCGCCCAGGGAGGCGAAGAGCGGGACGGAGCGCAGCGCTTCGAGCGTCATCGGGGGGGGAACGTTCTCGGGCATAGTGACTCACCTCGCGGAAGTTTTCGGGGACTACACGGCCGAAAGCAGCGCGGAGATTATCACGACTTAACCGCAGAGACACAGAGAGACACAGCCTGAAGACTAATTGCTTCAGGCTGTGTCTCTGTGTCTCTGTGGTTAATTTGCCCTACGCTCAGGCGGCGACTTTGACGTACTTGTCCACGATGCGCTCGAGGGCGGCCTTGCTGCTGGCGCCGACGACGCGCTCGACCTCGCGGCCGCCGTCGAAGAAGACGAGCGTCGGGATGCCCTTGATGCCGAAGCGCTGCGGCACCTGCTGGTTCTCGTCCACGTTGAGCTTGAGGAAGCGCACGCGGCCCTCGTACTGCTTCGCCAGCTCCTCGAAGGTCGGCGCGAGCGCGCGGCACGGCGGGCACCACTCCGCCCAGAAGTCCAGCACCACGGGCACGTCCGCCTGAAGCACCTCGCGCTCGAAGCCCGCGTCGTCCACGGCCGAAACAAACTGGCTCATCTCTTTAATCTCCTGTCTCCGAATCTCTTTCTCAAAAACCCGCGCCGCCCGATGCGAGCGCAGACGCATTATGCGCCTCCCCCGCCCGCGACTTCAGTAATCGCGATTACCGAGGCTCGCAGACCCGCGGCCCCGCGTCGTACACTGGAACGCCGCGGCCTTTTCGCGCATCTGAGACAGTTTCGGGGGCGGATTTTATGAGCACGAGAGTGGACGGGGACGGCGGGCCAGACCTTTTCCAGGGGATGACCGCGGAGGAGCTGCGCGAGGTCGAGCGCGTGACCTCGACGCGCGCCTTCCCGCGCGGCGCCATCATCTACACGCCGGGCGAAACGGGCGAGGCGCTCTTCCTCCTGCGCGAGGGCGCGGTGCAGATTTACCGCATGTCGCCCGAAGGCCGGAAGCTCGTCATCGCGCACCTCCTGCCCTACAGCTTCTTCGGCGAGCTGTCCTGCATCGGCCAAGGCATGTACGACACCTTCGCCGAGGTGACCGAAGACTCGACCATCGTCACGATGAACTGTGAGGTCTTGAACCGCCTGCTCGTCAGCAAGCCCGAGATCGCGCGCCGCATCCTCGAAGCCTTCGGCCGCCGCGTGCTCCAGGCCGAGCGGCAGCTCGAAGACACGGTCTTCAAAGGCATCCCCGCGCGCGTCGCCGCGCTGCTCCTGCGGGAATCACGCGGCGACTCGGTGGACGGCCTCACGCACCAGGACATCGCCGAGCGCCTCGGCGTCTACCGCGAGACGGCGACCAACGCGCTCAACGAACTCAAGGCCGCCGACCTCATCTCCATCGGCCGCAAACACATCAGCATCCTCGACCGCGAACGCCTCGCGCGCATCGCCGGGGAATAAATTAACAGGGATAGACGGGACGGGCAGGATAAAAGGTAAACCCCAATCCTGCCCGTCCCGTCTATCCCTGTTGATTCTAGCTTTCGCTAGACGACCTTGTACTCGGAGTCCACCTCCTCGTCGGCGAAGGCGACGCGGTAGTTGGGCGACTGCTTCTGCTTGGTGATGAGGAGGTCGTCTTTGGTCTTGAGCAGATCCGCGCGCGAGTAGACCGACAGCTCGAAGTTGAAGCCGTGCGTGATGGCGTCCTTCGGGCAGGCTTCGACGCAGAAGCCGCAGAAGATGCAGCGGCCGTAGTCGATGTTATAGACCTGCGCGAAGCGCTCGTCCACGCCGGTGCGCTCCTCGGGCGGGCGCGGGTCGTCGGCCGCGACGATGTAGATGCAGTCCGAGGGGCAGGCGGCCGCGCAGAGGTAGCAGGCGACGCACTTCTCGCGCCCCAGCTCGTCCACGTGCAGGAGGTGCTGGCCGCGGAAGCGCGGCTGGAGCGTGACCGGCTCGTCCGGGTACTGCACCGTCCACTTCTCCTTCGGGATGTAGGAGGCGGTCGTCATCATCCCCTTGATGATGGCGCGCGTGTTCTCGATCACGTCGCTGATGATGCCCATAAGACCTCTCGCCTTAAACGAATTCCAGGCGGCTGAAGAAGTAGGCCAGCTCGATCTGCGCGTTCTCCTCGGAGTCGGAGCCGTGGACGGCGTTCTCGCCGATGGAGTTGGCGAACTCCTTGCGCAAAGTCCCCTCGTCGGCCTTGGCCGGGTCGGTCGCGCCCATCAGGTCGCGCCAGGCTTTGACCGCGCCCTCCTTCTCAAGCGCCAGCACGACGCACGGCCCCGAGGACATGAACGTCGTCAGCTCGCCGAAGAAAGGCCGCTCGCGGTGCACGTCGTAGAAGCCCTCGGCCTCGGGCTTCGTCAGGTGGATGAGCTTCATCGCGCGGACTTTAAAACCCGCGTCGAGGACGCGCTGCAAGACCGCGCCCGTCTTGCCCGCGCGCACCGCGTCGGGCTTGATGATTCCGAAAGTGAGACTGCCTGCCTGCTCTGCCATGTCGATAGGTTAAAGACCTTTCTCAAAATTTAAGATTGCTGCGGGGGGTTGCTCTGACCGAGGCCGCGCACGATGTCAATCAAGGCGTCGAATCGCTGGTCGCTGTGCGCCTGCGTCACGGCAAGTTCTCTCATCTGTTCACCGAGCGCGGCGACAACGGCCTCAGTTCTGATCTGTGCGTCGGCGAGGGCGGCGATCTTGGCTTCGGAGTTGGCTTGAGCCGCCCGCAACTCGTTCATCCCTTCTCTGAATTCCTCGAATCTCTCCTCGGCGCGCCGCGCCCACTGCATCATCAGCCTGGCGAATTCCTGGAGATTAGCTAGCCGTTCATCGTCACCCACGGCCAACTCCTTTCTGAAGCGAACTCTATCAGGCAACAGCAGAAGAGCCGAGCGAGTCCTTCACGGCCTGCCCGATGTCCGCGGGAGAATGCACGACGCGGATGCCGGCCTCCTCCAAAGCTTTCATCTTCTCGGCGGCGGTGCCCTTGCCGCCGGCGATGATGGCGCCGGCGTGGCCCATGCGCCTTCCCGGCGGCGCGGTCTGGCCGGCGATGAAGGCGACGATGGGCTTCGTCACGTTCTCTTTTGCAAAGGCCGCCGCCTCCTCTTCGGCCGTGCCGCCGATCTCGCCGATCATGACGATGGCCTCGGTCTCCGGGTCGTCCTGGAAGAGCGCGAGCGCCTGCAAGTGCGTCGTCCCGATAATCGGGTCGCCGCCGATGCCGATGGCGGTTGACTGGCCTAAGCCCAAAGCCGTCAACTGTCCGACCGCCTCGTACGTCAGCGTCCCCGAGCGCGAGACGACGCCGACGCGCCCCTCCTTGTGGATGTGGCCGGGCATGATGCCGATCTTGCACTTGCCGGGCGAGATGACGCCGGGGCAGTTCGGGCCGACGAGGCGCGTCGGCTTGTCGGCGAGGTACTCCTTGACCTTCACCATGTCGAGCGCGGGGATGCCCTCGGTAATGCAGACGACGAGCGGCAGTCCCGCGTCGGCCGCCTCCATGATGGCGTCGGCGGCGAAGGGCGGCGGCACGTAGATGACCGAGGCGTTGGCGCCGGCCTCGCGGGCGGCGTCGGCGACGGTGTTGAAGACGGGGATGCCCTCGTGCGTGGTGCCGCCCTTGCCGGGCGTGACGCCGCCGACGACCTGCGTCCCGTACTCCACCATCTGCTTCGTGTGGAACGTGCCCTCTTTGCCCGTGATGCCCTGCACGA
>JAFAVK010000069.1 GCA_019242475.1 Acidobacteriota bacterium
GTGGTACCCCTCGATGTCTCTACGCTTGAGGTAGTCGAGCAGGCTCCTGCGCTGCGAGACCATCTTGAGCAGCCCCCGCCGCGAGTGGTTGTCCTTCTTGTGAGTCTTGAAATGCTCGGTCAGCTCGTTGATGCGCTGAGTGAGCAGGGCGACCTGCACCTGCGGCGAGCCGGTGTCGCCCTCGTGCGTCCTGTACTGTCCGATGATCGTTTCCTTGACCTCTGTTGCTAACGCCATGACTGTCCTAGATGATCCTCCCAGACCGCAGTAGACCTGACCCTATCCTCAGGCAACCGCTAGAGTTAATTTACTTACCCCGGAGAATCTAACACGCCCCCGCGCGGGGTGTCCAGCCGAGCCGCCGCGCAGGCGTGTGTCGAAACGGACTTGTCTGTTACCATGCGGCACGAATTTTTATCTGCAACGGAACGGGGGAGATTTCATGGACGCCAGCGAGGAGAAGGTCGAGGAGAGGGCGCGCATACTGGTCGTGGGCGGCGGGTTCGGGGGACTGTTCACGGCGCTCGGCCTCGCCCGGGCGGGCGAGGTGACGCTCGTCGCCAGCGAGGATCACTTCCTGCACACGCCGCTCCTCTACGAGTACCTGAGCGGCGAGGTCGAGGCGTGGCACATCGCGCCGCGCTACACGGAGTTGATCGGGAACGACAAGGTCAACTTCGTCCAAGGCGCCGTGACCGACATCGACTTCGACCGCAAAGAGGTCTCGGTCGCCGGGCGCGTCCGCAGGCTCCCATACGACTATCTCGTGCTCGGGGTCGGCGGCGTCACGAACTTCTGGGGCATCGAGGGGGCCGAACAACACGCGCTCCCCTTCCGCAAAATCCGCCACGCCGACGACCTGCGCGCGCGCATGATCGACGCGCTCGACCGCATTCCGCCCGACGCCGCCCCGCAGGACGCGCGCCGCGCCGCCACCTTCGTCGTCGTGGGCGGCGGCGCCTCCGGCGTGGAACTCGCCACGAAGATGTCCGACCTCCTGCGCGACGCCTTCAAGCGGCGGGGCCTGCGCGGCGAGCCGCGCGTCGTCGTCGTCGAGATGGCCGACCACCTCATCCCCGGCATGGACGAGGGCATCCGCGAGGTCATCGAGGGCGTGCTCGAAGAGAAGCGCGTCGAGGTCTTCCTTGAGACGCGCGTCGTGCGCGTGCTCCGCGACGGCGTGGAGCTTGAGCACGCGGGCGAGCGCGAGACGATTCCGGCCGCGGGCGCCGTCTGGACGGCGGGCGTGCGCGTCAACCCTCTGGTCGAAAAGCTCGACGTGGAGAAGACGCAGAAGGGGCTCCTCGTCGTCGAGCGCACGCTCCAGTTGCGCGGCCGCCCGGAGGTCTTCGCGCTCGGCGACATCGCCTACTACCCGCACATCCCGCCGAGCCTCGCGGGCACCGCGCAGATCGCCTTCCAGCAGGCGAAGCTCGTCGCGCGCAACGTGCAGGAGTTGATTGACGGCGGCGCCCCCGCCGCCGGACACTTCGAAGAACTCGGCGAGGCCGTCAGCCTCGGCACGGACAACGCGGCGGTGCTCACGGCCGGCCACGTCGTCACCGGCGAGATCGCGCGCCAGGCGCGCTTCGCCCTCTACACGTCGCGCCTGCCGACCTGGCACCACCGCCTCCGCGTCGGCGCCGCCTGGTTCTTCGGCGGCAAATCTCCCCGCCCGCTCGGCCTCCGGGGGGACATCATCAAGGGATGAGCGGCTACGCGGTCAGGGCGGGAGGGTTCGTCGGGGTCATCTCGGACACGCACGGGCTGTTGCGACGGGAGGCTGTGGAGGCGCTGAAAGGCTCTGAGTTAATCATTCACGCGGGCGACGTGGGCGGGCCGGAGGTGCTGTTGGAGTTGGGGCGGGTCGCGCCGGTCGTGGCCGTGCGCGGGAACAACGACCGCGGGGCGTGGGCCGAGGCTTTGGCCGAGTACGAGGCGGTCGAAATTGATAAGTCTTTCGTCTACGTCCTGCACGACCTCAAAGAACTCGACATCGCGCCCGCGGCGGCCGGCTTCCGCGTCGTCGTCAGCGGCCACTCGCACAAGCCGCTCGTCGAAGAGAGGCGCGGCGTCCTCTACCTCAACCCCGGCAGCGCCGGCCCGCGCCGCTTCAGGCTCCCCGTCACCGTAGCCCGCCTGAAATTTAACGGCGGCGACGCGAGCGCCGAGATAATCAACCTCTTGTGAAGAGATGTCAGACGCTAGATTGCCGCGGCTTCGCAGGAGTCGAGGACGGGGGCTTCTTCTTCGGGGTCGGGGCCGCCTTCGCCGAGGTAGGGGCGGCCGGCGGCGACCGTCTCGAAGTATTCGCCGATGCGGTCGAGGACTTCCGTGACAGAGTGGGAGTGGTAGATGACCTGTCGGAAGCGCGCGCCGCCGTGGAGCCCCTTGGTGAACTGGCCGGCGAGCTGCTTCATGCGGCCGATGGCGGCGAACTCGGGCATGTCGGCGCGCAGCAGGTCGAAGTATTCGACGAGCACCTCGCGCTTCTCTTCGAGCGTCGGCTGGAAGGGCTCGCGCCCTTCGAGCGTGTCTTCAATCTGGCGGAAGATCCAGGGGTTCGCCATCGCGCCGCGGCCGATGAGGATGCCGTCGCAGTTCGTCTCGCGCCAGCGCTTGAAGGCGCCCTCGATGTTGACCACGTCGCCGCTCCCCGAGACGGGGACACTCACGACCTCCTTCACCTGCCGCACCAAGTCCCAGTCGGCGAGACCCTTGTACGCCTGCTCCTTCGTCCGGCCGTGGAGCGCGATGTGCTCGGCGCCGCACGCCTCGGCGAGGCGCGCCACTTCGACCGCGTTGCGGTGGCTGTCGTAGAAGCCCGCGCGAATCTTGACGGTGAGCGGGATGCTGATGGCCTTCTTAATCTCTTTGAGAATGGTTTCGAGCCGCGGCAAATCTCGGAGCAATCCCGACCCGCCGCCGTGCTTGACGACCTTCGGCGCGGGGCAGCCGCAGTTCACGTCGAGGATGTCCGCGCCGACATCCTCGGCCATCTCGGCGGCCATCGCCATGCGGCCGGGCTGCCCGCCGAAGATTTGCACGGCGAACGGCCGCTCGTACTCGTGGAAGCGCATCTGCCGTTTCGACTTCGGGTTGTTGCGCGTCAGCCCCTCGACCGAGATGAACTCCGACACCGTCAGCCCGATGCCGCCGCGCCGCTTCAGCAGCGCCCGGAACGGCACGTCCGTCACCCCCGCCATCGGCGACAGCACGAGCGGCGGAGAGATTTCTATGTCTCTAATCTTGAAAGGCTTCATAACTAAGTGATGAATGATGAGTGATGAATGATGAATAAGAAGCGGCGTGCTCTTTATTCATCACTCATCACTCATCATTCATCATTTCTTTCCAAGGCTCGACGCCCGCGGCGAAGAATGTTTTCATGACGGAAATGCGCTATCCTTTCGCGGCAAAGCTTGCCGTCACATTCAGCCGGGGTTTTCCGAACGCGGAAGATTATAGCAATGCGGCAGAGGCTCATCCAGTGGGTCGGCATCGCGTGGACGCTCGCGTACGCGGCGCTCGTCGTGTGGCTCTACGCGGCCGCGCCGCAGTCCATCGCGGAGGTGAAGACGCAGGCCAGCGTCGCCGCCGGCACCTACGAGGTTGACCGCGCGCGCTTCGACGCCGGGCGCGACCTCTTCCTGCGCGAGCAGTACGCGGCGGCGCGCGGCGAGTGGGGGCGGGCCGACCCCGCGCGCCGCGACGCGCGCACGCAGTTCTACGTCGCCTACGCCTTCTACCGGGAGGGCTGGGGGCGCGTCTACAACGACGACGCCCTCTTCCGCCAGGGGCTCGAAGCAGTCAACCTCGCCCTCAACCTTTCCAGCGACGCGCCGCTCACGGTCGAAGACCCGGAGCTGAAGATGCACACCGCCGCCGAGCTGAAGGCGGAGCTTGAGCAAGGGCTCGAACACACGGCCGGCGACCTCAACCCTTTGAAAGTCTTCCGCGAGCGCAAATGAGCCGTCAGACGAACCGCGCGCTGCTGCGACACGTGCTGCTGCCGACCGTCTTCTTGACGGTGGCGCTGCTCGGGGGCGTGCGCGTCGCGGCCGACACGCGTGCGCTGCTCTTCGTGCCGCCGCCTTTGGTGACCTTGATTCTGGCGGCGATGCTGCTGGTTCTCTTCGCGCGGGGCGGCGCGTTGCGGGTCGGGAGTTGGCTCTCGGCCGACAACGGGACGGCGGAGAACGTGTCGCACGCGCTCACGCTCGGCGCGCTCTTCTTCGCGTCGGCGCAGGCGTTCAACTCGGTGCTGCCGGACGCGGGGCTGCCGCGGCTCGTGCTCGCCTCCTTCTTCCTCTGGACGCTCTGGCAGAACCAGTTCTCCGCCTTCGACGCGCGGCGTCTGTTACGAAGTTTGGCCGCGCTCTTCGGCACGGCGTTCGTCGTCAAGCACCTCCTGCTCGCCTCGCTCACAGACCCGGCGGGCGGCTGGCTCCGCCGACTGACCGCCGCCGCGCTCGAAGGCGTCGCACTCACCGGCCCCGCCTACGCCGCCTCGACCGGCTACGTCTCCTTCTTCGCGCTCGCGCTCTACGTCTCGGGGCTCGCGCTCACGCCCGCCGCGCCGCCCGCGCCCGCCGCCGACGGCTCCGTCAGTCCCGGACAACTCGCGCCCGCGCCCGCGGCGCCCCAAGAGTTGGCGGAGCCGTCCGAAGTAGAGACGCGCGCGCGCCTGGATGACGGGGCGCGTAAAAAAACTTTCCGGGAATGATAGTGCTCGCGGGACGTTGGTGCGTTAAGCTGTAGGAAGCACGTCACCTCGCCAGTCCCCTTCGGCCTCCGCGCCCCAAAAGGAGTCTCGCATGGCAACCCGAAAATCCGGCAAGTCGAGTAAGAAGGACAGCAAAAAAGCGCGGTCGGCCCGGGCCGCGGGCGCCGCCGCCCCCATCGTCTTCGCGGGCTTCTCGGCCACGCAGATAGATTCGCTGCGCTCGGCCAAGCAGTCCGCCGCCCAGCGGCTCCTCCAGCCCTTGCAGTCCGCCGCCGCGTTCAGCGCCCTCGCCGCCACGACCAGCCCGCAGCCGAGCCACAATCTCGTCGGCGTCGGCATCGGCGAGAAGATTTCCGGCGGCAAGCACACGGGCGTCCTGGCCGTCAAATTCCTCGTCCGCATCAAGTACCCCGACAATCAGGTGCCCGAGCAGGATCGGCTGCCGACCGAGGTCAACGGCCACCCCGTCGATGTCGAGCAGGTCGGCACGTTCCGCCGCTTCATGCCGCCCGCCGCGGCCGCGACGCAGATGCCGAACCCGCGCACCAAAATGCGCCCGGCGCGGCCCGGCTGCTCCATCGGCTTCAAAGACCCCGGCAACCAGTTCATCATGGCCGGCACGTTCGGCGCGCTCGTCAGCAAGGGGCAGACCCGCCTCATCCTGAGCAACAACCACGTGCTCGCCGACGAGAACAAGCTGCCGCTCGGCGCGCCCATCTTCCAGCCGGGCTTCCTCGACGCCGGCAACCCGCCCAACAACGGCCCCATCGCCAAGCTGACGAAGTTCGTCCCGCTCGTGGTCGGCGTCATGAACAAGGTGGACTGCGCCATCGCCGCGCTCGACTCCAACAACCTGGCGACCAACTCGGTGCTCTTCATCGGCCCGCCGAAGGGCAAGGCCCGCGCGCAGATCGACATGGTCGTCCACAAGTTCGGCCGCACGACCGGCTTCACCGTCGGCCGCGTGACCAGCGTCGAGACCGACGTCAGCGTCCAGTACGAGGCCGGCGTCGTTTCGTTCGAGAACCAGATCATCATCGAGGGGCTGAACTCGAACCCGTTCAGCGCGGCGGGCGACTCCGGCTCGCTCATCCTCGAACGCGCGACGAACAAGGCGGTCGGCTTGCTTTTCGCCGGGTCGTCGTCCCATACTATCGCCAACCACATCGACGACGTGCTGAAGGCGCTCAACGTGAAGCTCGTCGTCTGACCCGCGGGCCGTTGAGGAGGCGACAGTGGCGACTGAACAGGAGATACGCGACTTGAAGCACAGGCACGCGCCCGACCTGCTCGCGCGGCCCGGCGTCAACGGGGTCGGCGTGGAGCGGGACGACGCGGGCGAATACGTCCTCGCCGTGCACCTCGACACGGACGACCCCGAGACGCTCAAACAACTCCCCGAAGAGATCGAAGGCCACGCCGTCAAGTACATCGGCGGCGGCCCGTTCCGCAAACTCCCGGCGCAGTGAAGCGCCGCCCGAGATGAAAAGAGAGAGGGCGCCCGGACTCTTCAGTCCCGGCGCCCTCTTCCCTTCCTCCCCTTCGCAAAGAAAAACTTACCAGTTGACGACGAGCGCCTGCTCGGCCTCCCAGACGGGCACGTCCTCGCGGATGGCGACGCGGTGGAGCCGCGCCTTGTCCGTGAGCAGGCGCCCCGCGCCCTGCGCGACCGCCGCGAGCGGGTCGTCGGCCACGGCGACGTGGAGGCGCAAGTCCTTTTGCAAACGCTCGGCCATCCCGCCGAGGAGCGCCCCGCCGCCCGTCAGGATGAGGCCGGTCTGGTAGATGTCGGCCGTCACCTCCGGCTTCGACTCTTCAATCGCGCGGCGCGCGCCCGTGATGATATCGGCGACCACCGGCTCCAAAGCCTCGCGCACTTCCGACGCTTCGATCTCGACGACCTTCGCCAGCCCGTCGGTCACCTGCTTGCCGACGATCTCCAGCCGGCCCTCGCAGTTATCGCCGACGTTGCCCAGCTGCTTCTTGACGTTCTCGGCCGTGCGCTCGCCGATCTGCATCTCGTACTTCGAGCGGACGTAGTCGATGATCGCCTGATCCATCGCGTTGCCCGCGGCGGGCAGCGAGTGCGAGGAGACGACCGCGCCCGAGGCGATGATGGCGACGTTGGTCGTCCCGCCGCCGACATCGACGACGAGGTGCGCGCGCTCGTCGTCCTGGCGGAGCCCCGCGCCGAAGGCGGCGCACAAGCCCTCGTCAACCAAATCAACCCTCGTGGCCTTGGCGTCGCGCGCGGCGTCGCGCACCGAGCGCTGTTCGAGCGTCGTCGAGGAGCCGGGGACGCCGATGATGACGTGGCTGCGGCGGTGGCCGCCGCCGAGCGCGCGGCCGATGAATGCCTTGAGCATCTTCTCGACCGCTTCGAAGTTCTCGATGGTGCCGCCGCGGACGGGGCGGAAAACCTCGACGTCCTTCGGCTCGCGGCCGAGCATCTTGTAGGCTTCCGCGCCGACTTCCAAGACCTCGCCCGTGTACCGGTGGATGGCGACGGCCGACGGCTCGTTGAGGACGACGCCGCGGTCGGGCGCGAAGATGAGCGTGTTCACCGTGCCCAGGTCAATCGCCAGATCGTCTGTAAAGATACTGCTCAGGATATTCATAGCTCCCCCACTTGTCCTTCACTGCTTCGCTTGTGGACGTTAGACGCCGAGGTCAACTGAGGCTGGGCAAGTGGCGTTCCACTTGAACAGAGACGCATATCCGCCGCTTTTCCAAAAACGGCCCGCCGCGCCGCGTTTTGTTTTCAGACGAACGCCTGTGGAAAACTTCAACACGGCGCGCGGAAGGCGAACGGTAATGGAACGAGGGGCGATGAACGCCGAACGCTGAGCTGTAAGAACCGTCCGTCAGGTGTCGGACAGTCCACCGTTCAGCGTTCAGACTTCATCGTTCACATTGATGTCGCCGACGACTTCGTAGAGGGAGGGGGCGTCGCCGCGGGAGACCTGCTTGGCCTGCGGGAGCGTGAGGACGCGCACGGTGAGAAGGCGTCCGCGGCGCTTGATTGCTATCTCGTCGCCCTCGCGCACCGCGCGCGAGGCGCGCGCCGCCGCGCCGTTGACGGAGACCGCGCCCGCCTCGCACAACTCCTGCGCGACCGTGCGTCGCAGGACGAGGCGGCTCGCGCGCAGGAAGAGGTCGAGACGCATGGCGTGAATGGTGAAAGGTGAACCGTAAACAGAACGCGAACCGTAAACCGTGAACCGTGACGAGAAGGAATTAACTTCCTCTCGTCACGGTTCACGGTTTACGGTTCACGCGTCCTTACTGCTTCTTCGACTTATCCTTCTTCTCGGGCGTCTTCGCGCCGCCGGTCGAGGCCGTCTGCTGCTTGTCCTTCGTCTGCTGCTTATCCTGCTGCCTGTCCTTGTCGAGGATCGGCTGGATGGTCTCCTTGAAGGAGTCGGCCGGCTTGATGTAAGCCTCGTTGCGGAGCGTGCGGAGGTACTTGTCGCGCTCGGCTTCGCCGCGCTCCTGCGTCAGCGCCCCGCGGACGAAGTTCTCCTTGAAGGAGTCGTCGCGCTCGTTGACTTTCAGGATCATGTAGCCCTCGTCGGTCTTGACGGGGTCGCTGACGGCGCCCGCCTTCAAGTCCTTGACGGCCGCCCCCACCTCCTTCGCGAGGTCGGAGATGATGAACCAGCGCGCCTTGCCGTCGGGGTCGGCGAGCACGCCCTTGGTCTTTCTGGTCGGCTCGTGCTCGGAGTTCTTCTCGACCAGCTCCTCGAAGCTGACGCCCGAGCGCGCGCGCTTGGCGAGGTCGGCGGCCTTGGCCCTGACCTCATCCTCGGAGCGGCCGGCGAGGCTCAGGAAGATCTCCGAGAGCGTGACGCTGACGAAGCGGTCGCGGTGCGCGTCGTAATACTCCTTCAGCTCCTTGTTGGTCAGGCCGTAGTAGACCTTCGCGTCCACCTCGCGCTGGAGGACGGCCTGGCGCATGAACTGGCGGCGGATCGTCTCCTTCACGTCGGAGAGGAGGAGCCCCTGCTTGCGCATCTCCTCTTCGAGCAGCTCGATGGTCGGGATGTTCGAATCCTTGGCGACGCGCATCACCTCGCGGTTGACCTCGGCCTCCACGTCCTCGGGGAGGCGGGGGATGTCCTTGCCCTTCTGGACGAGGAGCGCCTCGTTGATGAGGTTGAGGATGATCTCGGGCTGCCGCTTCTGGACTTCGGCGTCGGCCTGCTCGGGCGACATCCCGCGCTGCTTGACGAGCGTCTCGCGGAAGTCGCTGTTCTCGCGCTTGAGCTGCGAGAGCATGATGACGTAGTTGTCCACCTGCGCGACGGGCTCGTCGAGCACCGTGGGCGGCGCCTCCTCCTGCGCGCGCGCGGGCGACGCCGCGAAGGCCGCGAGCAGCAGGGCCGCGAAGGCCAGCCCGAGGCGGGCCGTGATGTTTTTCAAAAGCACTTTTATCACTCCTCTAAAATCGGGAACGCGAGGCAGACTCCGACGGCCTGCCGTTTCTCCAAACCGAACCGAACCTGCTTGAAAAGGCTGTTTCTCTTGTCGGGCGCCGCGGTCGGGAATCCGGAGCCCGGGCGAAGTCGCGTATTCTAACCTCACGCGCGGATGCCGAGCAACACGCCGCGCGCCTTATCAATCAGGCCGGCGCCCTCCGCCTCGACCTTGAGCACGCCGCTCGGGCTGAAGGACGCGCCCTCGCCCTTGCCGACCAGCGCCAGAAGTTTGTCGGGCGAGACGCGCGCCGTCTCCTTCATCTTGAAGGCGAGCCCGGTCGGCGTGCGGTCGATGGAGACGACGCCCGTCTCCTCGGCCGTGCGCCGCAGGCGCGCGTAGGTGAACAAGCGCTCGACCGACTCGGGCGGCCGCCCGTAGCGGTCTTCCGTCTCGCGCCGGATGACGTCCAGCGCCTCGTCGTCGCGCGCCGAGGCGATGCGCTTGTAAGTCCTGAGCCGCTGCCCCATGTCCGAGATGTAGTCCTCCGGGATGGAGACATCAACGCCGAGGTTGATTGAAACTGAGGTCTCGTCCTCGATCTGCTCGCCGCGCAGCTCCGCGACCGTCCGCTCAAGCATCTGCGTGTAAAGATCGAAGCCGAGGGCGTCCATGTGCCCCGACTGCTCGCCGCCGAGCAGGTTCCCCGCCCCGCGCAGCTCCAGGTCGAGCGCCGCGACGCGGAAGCCCGCCCCCAGGTCAGAAAACTCGCGGATGGCCGCGAGCCTTCGGCGGGCGATGGCGGTCAGCTCCGCCTCGGATGGGATGAGCAGATAGGCGTAAGCGCGTCGGTTCGAGCGCCCGACGCGTCCCCTCAGTTGATAAAGCTGAGAAAGGCCGTAGTTGTCGGCACGGTTTATGATGATCGTGTTGGCGCGCGGGATGTCTATGCCGTTCTCGATAATCGTGGTGGCGACGAGCACATCGCCTTTAAAAGCAACGAAATCGAGCATCACCTGCTCCATCTCTTTCTCGTTCATCTGCCCGTGCGCCACCATCACGCGCGCCTGACCGACGAGCCTTTTGACGAGCGCCGCCACCGTGTCAATCGTCTCCACGCGGTTGTGGATGAAGAAGACCTGGCCCCCGCGCCCGAGTTCCAGCTCAATCGCGGACTTGATGACCGACTCGGAGAACTGCACGACCTGCGTCTGGATGGCGAGGCGGTCGCGCGGCGGCGTCTCGATGACGGACATGTCGCGCAGCCCCATCAGACTCATGTTGAGCGTGCGCGGGATGGGCGTCGCGGAGAGCGTGAGCACGTCCACGCGCTTCTTCAACTGCTTGAGCCTCTCCTTGTGCGCGACGCCGAAGCGCTGCTCCTCGTCCACGACGACGAGGCCGAGGTCGCGGAAGGCGATGTCTTTCGAAAGCAATCTGTGCGTGCCGATGATGACGTCGATGTCGCCCGACTCGACGCGCTTGACGATCTCCTTCTGCTCCTTCGGCGAGCGGAAGCGCGAAATCAGTTCAATCGTGACGGGGAAGGCGGCGAAGCGCGCGCGGAAGGTCTCGAAGTGCTGGTAGGCGAGCACCGTGGTCGGCGCCAGCACGGCGACCTGCTTCGAGTCCATGACGGACTTGAAGGCGGCGCGCATGGCGACCTCGGTCTTGCCGTAGCCCACGTCGCCGCAGAGCAGCCTGTCCATCGGCGTCGTGTTCTCCATGTCCTTCTTCACGTCCTCAATAGCCGTGTCCTGGTCGGCCGTCGGGACGTACTCGAAGGCGTCCTCGAACTCGCGCTGCCAGGGGCTGTCGCCGGAGAAGGCGTAGCCCTGCACGAGTTTTCTTTCGGCGTACAGCTTCAAAAGCTCGTCGGCCATGTCGCGCATCGCGCGCTTGGCCCTGGCCTTCGTCTTCTGCCAGCCGAGTCCGCCGAGCCGGTCGAGCGTCGGCTCGTGCCCTTCTGCACTTGAATACCTCTGAACCAGGTCGAGCCGCTCGACCGGCGCGTAGAGCTTCGCGTCGTCGGCGTAGAAGAGCAGCATGAACTCGCCCTTGCGCCCGCCGAGTTCCAACGTCTGCAAGCCGCCGAAGCGCGCCACGCCGTGGTCGATGTGGACGACGTAGTCGTTGACTTTTAAATCTCGGAAGTCCGAGAGGAACGCGGCCGTCTTCGACTTCTTCCGACGCGCTGAGCCGGTCGTGCCCGCCCCCGTCCCCGGCGCCCGCTGCTCGACGGTGCTGCCGCTCGCCTCGTCGAAGAGGTCTGTTTCGACGTGAACCTTCAGGCGCGCGCCCGGCAGTTCGAAGCCGCCCGACAGGCGGCCGACGGTCACGACGGCCGCGTAGTCTTCGACGTTCGCACCGCCCTCGCCCGCGAGCGCGACGCGCGCCGCGACGTTGTAGTCCGAGAGCATGTCGCCCACGCGCTCGGCCACGCCAGCCGAGGGCATGGCGAAGAGCGTGAGCGCCGCGCCTTCCGCCCGCGCGTGGCGCACGTCCGTCGAGAGGTCTGGGATGCGTCCGTGGTAGCGCTTCGCGGGGAGCGAGCGCCACTCGACTTCGGGCGCCTGCTCGACCGCCGGGAAGAGGAAGAGCGGCGGCGCGGTCTTGCGCGCGCGCCCGATCTGCGCGGCGGGCTGCTCCGACTCGCCGACGAAGCGCTCGTCGGTCGCGGCCGCCGCCCGCCCCAACGCGCGGAACTCGACGCGCGAGACGCCGCCCAAGCCTTCGCGCAGCTCCGCGGGCGTCAGGTAAAGCTCTTCGAGGCTCAACCCGATCTCGCCGGCCGCCTCGTTCTCCGCGTGGCGCGCCGTCACCGTCTCAAAGCTGTTCCCCAAGTGCTGCTCGACGCCCGCCGGCTCGTCCACGACGAGCACCATGTCGCGCAGGTAGTCGAAGACGGAGGCGTCCGACTTGACGACGAGAGAGATTAACCACTCCCAGCCCGGGAACGTCTCGCCCTCGTCGGCGTAGACCGTGCGATCTTTGAGAGCGCGCGCGTGCGCCTCGTCGCCCCAGCGGTCGCGCGCGAACTCGGCCCACAGGCGGAAGTCATCGCGCCCGACCGCGATCTCGCGCATCGGGACGACCTCGGTTGACTGCAACTGCTCGACGGAGAGCTGCGTCTCCGGGTTGAACCGTCTGATCGAATCGACCGTGTCGCCGAAGAACTCGACGCGCACGGGGAAGGGCTCGCCCGGCGACCACACGTCGAGGATGCCGCCGCGCATCGAGAACTCGCCGACCGCGCCCACCGGGTCTTCGCGCACGTACCCCGAGGCCAGCAGCACCTCGACCAAATCTTCCGGCGGGTAGTCCCCGTCCCTCTTCAAAGACGCGCCCGCCTCAAGCAGGCGCGCGGGCTGCACCGTCCTCCGCGCCAGGGCGCGCGAAGAGAGCAGCACGAACCGCCCGCGTCCGCGCGCGAGATTCCAGAGCGTCAGCGCGCGCCGCTCAAGGGTCTCCGCGTGCGGCGAGGCGCCCGCGTACGGGTCGCCTTCGGACGCGGGCAGACTCAGGACGGCCTCGCAGTCCCCTTCGCCCACGCCGAGCGCCGCGCACCAGAAAGAGAGGTCGCGCTCCCAGGCCTCCATGTCGCGGTTCGCCGCGACCAGCACCGCGAACCGCCGCCCCGTCTCGCGCTGCAAGGCGGCCAGCGCCAGCGCCCGCGCCGGCGCCGAAGTCAGCCCCGCCACCGACACCACGCGGCCGCCCGCGCCCACGGCCGCCGCCAGCCGCCGATACTCCTCCCCCTCCACGACGCGCCGCAGCGCGCCCTGCAAGACCGAAGATGCTTCGATTGAACTACTCATTGCTTATTACTGCTTTTACTCTTTCGATAATGCCGGTCGTCGAAGCGCCTTCGACGAAGGGCAGGGCGAGGACGCGGCCGCCCGCGGCTTCGACCTCCTCGCGGCCGTGTATCTCTCCGAGCGCGTAGTCGCCGCCCTTGACGAGCACGTCGGGCAGCAGCGCCGCGATGAGCTTGCGCGGCGAGTCCTCGTCGAAGACCGTCACGAAGTCCACGGAGGCGAGCGCCGCGAGCAGCTCGGCGCGCTCGGCCTCGTTCATCACCGGGCGCCCTTCGCCCTTGAGCACGCGCACCGAGCGGTCGCTGTTGACGGCGACGAGCAGCGCGTCACCCAGCGCGCGTGCAGCAGTCAAATACCGCACATGCCCGACGTGCAGGATGTCGAAGCAGCCGTTCGTAAAGACGAGCCGCCGCCCCGCCGCGCGCAGCTCTGCGCGGACGCGCAACAGCTCCCCCCCGTCGAGAATGACCTTGCCGCCCATCGGTTTTCGTCAATAGTAAATGGTTAAGAGTGAATAGACAAAACTTCGCCCCGGCGATTTACCATTTACCGTTTACCATTTACCATTTACGAATCATGACGAGCAGGCTTCCCGAAGAGATCGTCCCTGACAACGACCAGACGCGCGCGCGCGCCGAGCACCTCGCGCGGATTCAGGAGCTGGTCGGCAACGCGTACCCGAACAAGTTCGAGCGCACCGCCCTGACCGAGAACGCCGAGGGCGAGGACACCATCACCTCCGTCGTCTCGGCGTTCCGCAAGTACGAGCCCGAAATCAAAGAGGGCGAGGAGAAGCCCGCGCCCGAGCAGTTGGAGACGGCCAACGCGGAATTGAGCGGGCTCAAGGTGCGCGTCTCGGGGCGGCTGGCGACGCCGCCGCGCGTGATGGGCAAGGCCGCGTTCGTCCACCTGTCCGACGGCGGGGAGCGTTTGCAAATCTACGTGCGCAGGCAGGAGGCCGTCGCCGTCAGCAACGACTCTCTTCAGCCCGTCGAAGAGGCGGAGAGCGGCTGGAAGCTTTTTCAACTGCTCGACCACGGCGACTTCGTCGGCGTCGAGGGGCGGCTGTTCGTGACGAAGACGGGCGAGCTGTCCGTCCACGTCGAGACGATTCAATTCCTCTCGAAGGCGCTGCTGCCGATGCCCGACAAGCTGCACGGCATCAACGACCCCGAGATACGCCAGCGCCAGCGCTACGCCGACCTGATTGCTTCGAGCCTGAAAGTAAAGACCGGCGAGGAGCCCGACGGTTCTCAACCGGAACTCTCCACGCGGGAAGTCTTCGAGCGCCGCTCGAAGCTCGTCACGGCGATGCGCCGCCACCTCGACGAGCACGGCTACATCGAGGTCGAGACGCCCATGCTCTCCGCGATTGCCTCGGGCGCCGCCGCCAAGCCCTTCGTCACGCACCACAACGCGCTCGACATTGACTTGTATCTGCGCATCGCGCCCGAACTCTACCTCAAGCGCCTGCTGGTCGGCGGCTTCGAGCGGGTCTATGAGCTGAACCGCAACTTCCGCAACGAAGGCATCTCCACCCGCCACAACCCCGAGTTCACCATGCTCGAATTCTACACGGCCTACAAGGACGTGAACTGGATGATGGACTTCTGCGAGGAGATGCTAAGGAAAAGTGTTGAGACTACGGCAGGAACTTTGAAGGTTAGGTTTAAGGGGAATGCGGGACGTACAACTTTTATCTTAGACGGAAGAAGCGTTCTCGAAAAAGAGATTGTTATTGATTTTGAAGCACCGTTTCGTCGCATGAGTATGCGGCAATCAATCATTAACGAGCTTCACCCTCTAGCTAAGGAACGAATAAATGAGCAACACATAGAGGATTGGCTTGGAAGAGGAGCCAACGCGAAGAAGTTGTCAGAATTCTGGTGGTGGCTGGATGAAGACCTGTTCAATGAGACGATGCACTATGACGAGGAAGAGGACAAATTTGTCCAAATAATGTCAATGGAAGCCGTCAACACTATGGTCGATAGTAAGTGGGCGGAAATTAATAGTAAGTATCAGGATGATGACGCCGACGAAGTAGAGATCGCAAATGCCATTCTGTCGCTCTTCGATGATTTCGTTGAGAACAGGTTGGAGCAACCGACTTTTATTACAGATTTCCCGAAAGTGATTTCGCCGCTCTCAAAGGCATCGCCGGACAACCCGGCAATCGCGGAGCGGTTTGAGTTATTCATAGCATGGATGGAGGTGGCGAACGGGTTCTCGGAGTTGAACGACCCGGCGGAGCAGTTGGAGCGGTTCGAGGAGCAGGCGCGGCAGCGCGAGGGCGGCGACGAGGAGGCGATGCAGACCGATCTCGACTACGTCCGCGCGCTCTCCTATGGCATGCCGCCCGCCGCCGGCATCGGCATCGGCATCGACCGCATGACGATGCTCCTGACGAATCGCCGCTCCATCCGCGACGTGATACTATTCCCGCACATGCGGCCGCGGGCGGCCCAGGCGGATGAATCGGACGAACAGGCGGGCAACCCTTAAACGATACTTGCCCTCAATTACTCAACCAAGACCTGATAACTCGACAAAGGAGCCATGAAGATGTTTCGCAAAGTTTCCCTCGTCGCGGTCGCCGTCGCGCTGGCCGCCGTCTTCGCCTTCGCGCAGGAGGGCGAGAAGAAGTCCGTGAAGCTGACGGGCTACGTCATCGACAACATGTGCGCCGGGATGCACGGCACCGAGGAGGAGGCGGCGAAGCACCCCAACGGGTGCGCGCTGATGGAGGCCTGCCAGAAGAGCGGCTTCGCCGTCGTCTCGGGCGACAAGACCTACAAGCTCGACGCGCAGGGCAACAAGCTCGCCGCCGACGCCCTCAAGGCCGCGAAGACCAGGAAGGGCCTCAAGGTCGATGTCGAGGGCACGGTCGATGGCGACACCCTCCACGTCGCCACGCTCGCCGAGGCGAAGTAGGCCGTTCGCAATGCAAAGGGGCGCGGGCATCTTGCCCGCGCCCCTTTGCATTGCGCTCGACTCAGAGACGCTTGAGCGCCTTCGCGGCGAGCGCGGCCGCCTTCTTGAGCTTGACGGGGCGCGTCTCGGTGCCGCTGACGCTCACCCGCAGGACGGCGTCGCCCTTTAGCACAGAGAGCGTGGAGGTGCGCTCGTCCCCCGTCAGGTAAGCCTCCCCGCCCAGGCCGGGAACGCGCTGCGGGCGCGAGTCCTCCTCTTCGTCGCCCTTCTCCTCCTTCTCGTGGCCGCCCTCCCTCACCTGGCCGGCCGCGCGCTCGCGCTCCAACTCCCCCTCGCGCTCACGCTCGCGCTCCTCCTTCAACTCGCGCCCGCGCTCCCGCGCCGCGACCGCCTCGGGGTGGAAGCGCTTGCGCCAGTAATCCTTCAGCGCGCCCGCGCCCTGCGGCGCGCTCACCACTTCGAGATTGATTGACTTGTCGAAAGTCGGCAGGCGGTAGAAGCACTGCGACATCGAGAGCGCCCCCGCGGCGTGCTCGCTCCCCTGCGAGTCCGTGGGCGCCTCGCCCTGCACCTCCTTCAACTCTTCGGCCGAGAGGAGCGCGCAGGTCTTGCTCTGCGGAATCTGTGCGGCCGGCGCGGGCGTCGCCGCGGGAGTGGGCGTCGGCGCATTCGTGTTCCCCTCGTTGATCCGGGGGTTGCACGCGAGCGCGGAGGCGAGCAGGCAGAGCAGGAGTGAAAGGGTCGCGAGCCGCATCGGTAAGTTCGTCAACGGCGTTAAGGCTTCGGCGCGGCCGGCGGCGCCGCGCCCTGTCCCGCCTTCTTCCGCAGACTCTCGACGCGCGCGCGCGCCCACTCGGGGGCCTCGCCCGCCCGCGCCATCGCGCGGACGTAAGACTCGGCCGCGGCGAGCGCGTCGGCGTTGCGCCCCTCCTGCTCGCGGACGCGGCTGAGGTCAACGTAGAACTGCGGGTTCTCCTCGCCGGCCAACTCGGAGGCGCGCGCGAAGGCTTCGCCCGCTTCGTCGAGCCGGCCCGCGTGCTCGTAGATGCGCCCGAGGTGATAGAAGACGAGCGGGTAGCGCCCGCCCTCTTTGCGCGCGACGGGCAGAAGGAAGGCGGCCGCCTCCTCATTGCGCCGCAGGCCGACGAGCGTCAGCCCCAGCTCCATGTTCGCCGGCGCGAGGTAGCCGCCCGCCTCCCTGATGGCCCGGCGGTACTGCTCGACGGCCTGCTCCGGGCGGTCGGACGCGCGCGCCGCGCGTGCGTTCAAAAGAAAATCGTAAGCGGGCTTCTCGACCACGAACTGCGCGGGCGACGCCTTCGACGCGCGCGCCGCGCGCAGGAGCGACGCCGAGTCGGGCAGCTCCGCCGTCTGCTTTGCGCCGCCCTCCGCCGCCTGCTTCGTGCCCGCGGCGCGCGCGGCCTCGTAGACGTTCGCGGCGGCGACGATCTCGCCGCGCGCGACCGTGACCTCGCGCGGCACCGTTGTGCCCCTCGCCTTGGCGCGCGCCTCGTAGGCGTCGAGCACGGCGAGCGCCTGCTCCTCGTCGCCGCCTTCGGCGAGCGTGCGCGCGAGCGCGGCGGCCGCGTCCCCGTGGTCGGGCCGGAGCCGCAGCGTGCGCACCCACTCGGCCGCCGCGAGACCCGACTCTCCGCGCAGAGCGTGCAGGCGCCCGAGGCTGTAGCTCGCCTCGGCGTACGTGTCGTTCTCAAGGCGCAGCGCCGCGCGCAGAGCGCCCTCCGCCTCCTCCCAACGGCCCAGGCGCGTGAGCACCACGCCGAGGTTGTGCTGCGCAAGCGCGTAGTTGCCGCGCCTCTGCGCGACGGCCTTGCGGTAGGCGTCCGCGGCCGCGTCGGACTCGCCCAAACGCGCCAGGGCGTTCCCCGCGTTGTAGAAGAACTGCGGGTCGAACCGCTCCTCCGAGACCAACGTGCGCACGAGCGCGACGGCCTCCGCCTGCCGTCCGCCTTCGGCCAGAGCCTCCGCCAGCGACAGGCGCAGGCGCGCGCGCTCCGAAGGGTTCGACGCCGCCTCGGCCTTCGCGCGCAGCGACTCGACCTCTTCGCCCGGAGCGCCCGCCGTCTCTGCCTCTTCGGGCGTCGCGCCGTCCTTCGTCTCCGCGGCCGCGACCCGCCTCACGCGCACGACCTCGCCGCCCTTCGGCGCCGAAGCCTCCTGCGCCAGTGCGCAAGGCGCGCACGCGCACGCGAGGAGCAGCCAGGCCGGCCCTGTCTTTAAGAACTTGTTCATCCCTTCAACCCTCCGCCCTCAATTGTTCAGGGCGACGATTGTCCCGCCGAAGCCGACGGCCCACGCGCGCCGGCCGACCGTGAAGAGGCGTTCGAGCGCGTGCGGCGTCACGCGGCGTTCGTCCGCCCAGGTGCGACCGCCGTCGGTCGTGTGCAGCATCGCGCCGTCGCGGCCGACCGCCCACCCTTCCGATTCGTCGAAGAACTTCACGTCGTTGAGGTCGTCGCCGACGCCCGACCGCTGCGGCCGCCACGTGCGCCCGCCGTCCGTGGTCGTGACGATGACGCCCTCGCCGCCGACCGCCCAGCCGCGCTCGGGGCCGACGAACCAGACGGCGTTGAGCCTGTGCCCGCCGACCTGCCGCGTCTCCGTCTCCAACTGCTGCTGCTCGACGCGCACGGACTCCTGCGGCGGCTGCGCCCCCCCCGCGGGGAGGAAGACCGTGCCCGCGCGCCAAGTCGCGCCGCCGTCCGAGGTCTTCAAGACGGTCAGCCCGCCGCCCGAGAGCCAGCCCGTCCGCGCGTCGAGGAACGAGGCGCCGAGCAGCAGGTGGCGGGTCGGGACGCGCTGCCGCGCCCAGCTCTTGCCGCCGTCGGACGTTGTGAAGAGCGCCCCGAGTTCGCCGTAGACCCAGCCGTGCTCGCGGTCGGCGAAGCGCAGTCCCGTCAGCTTTACGTCAACGTCCTCGCCGCGCGTCACCTCGACGCGCGACCAGTCGGCGCCCCCGTCCGTCGTCTTCAGGAGGTACGAGACCGACTCGTCCTTCGCCATCGGCATGAACATGCTGCGCTCGCAGACGAGCCAGCCGGTCTCCGCGTCCTGGAAGAAAACGTCGTGCAGCGCGTCCTCCGTCGGCCGCTTGTGCAGCTCCCAGGTCGCGCCCCCGTCCGAGGTCGAGAGCAGCGCGCCCTTGCTCCCCGCGGCCCAACCCCTCCGCGCGTCCACGAAGAAGACCGAGTGCAGCCACGCGAACGTCCCCGTCGTCTGCCTCTCCCACGCCGCGGCGTGCGCCGCCGAAGGCAAAAGGCAGAAGGCAAAAGGCAAAAGGCAAAAAGATATTAAAGCTCTCCGCGCGTCGGCGCGTCCGAACTTTTGCCCTTTGCCTTTTGCCTTTTGCCTTTTGATTTCAGAACCCCCCGGTGAAGATGCGCGCGAAGCTGATGACCGGCAGCGCCTTCATGATCGCGTCCACGGTCTTCCAACGGTTGCCGGGGACGAAGATTTGGTCGCCGGGGCGGAGGAAGTAGTTGTCGGGCGCCTTGCCCTTCTCGATGGCGGACACGTCGATGGGGATGGACTTGAGCGTGCGGTCGGCGCTCCATTGGAGCACCATCACCTTCCGCTTGTCGCCGGTGCGGAGCACGCCGCCGGCCTCCGAGAGCGCCTCGTAGACGCTCAGGCGCCGCGACATGATGCGGATGCCCGGCTGCGCCACGTCGCCGAGGACGCCGTAGCGCGCCGACATCGCCTTGTCGAGCGAGACGTTGACCTTGGGGTCGATGATGTACTCGTCGAGGTGGCGCGCGATCTCGTCGGCCACCTGCTGCGTGGTCTTGCCCGCGACCTGGATGCCGCCGCGCACGAGGTAGTAGTCGATGCGGCCGTCGGGCGGGACGATGATCCCGCTCTTCGAATACTTCGGCAGGTCGAAGACGTTGACCGAGATCACGTCCTCGGGGCCGAGCCGGTAGGTGTTGAGGAAGTTGTTGTAGTAGGGAACCTCGCCCTGCGAGTCCTCGTCCATCTGCTCGCGCCGGTTGGCGAGCACCTCCTCGGGCACGTCCGTCCGCACCTCGCGCTGGTCGTCGGGCTCCAGGCGCTCGCCGGCCTGCGACTTCGGCGGGGCGGCCTTCTTCTGCTTCTGCGCGAAGGAGGCAGCGGGCGCGAGCGCGACGAGCGCGACGAGGAGCGTGGCGGCGACTTTCGGTTTCGACTTCATGACTTCAAACCTCCGAACGGTTGACGACCGGCCTGCGCGGCAGCTTAAGTGCCGCGGCCGAAGAGGATGGTCTTGACGGTCTCGAACAGGATGACGGCGTCGAGCACGAGGCTCTGGTTCTTGATGTAGAAGAGGTCGTATTGCAGCTTCTGGCGCGCGTCCTCGACCGACGCGCCGTAGGGGTACTTGATCTGCGCCCAGCCCGTTAAGCCCGGCGGGATGAGGTGGCGCTGCTCGTAGAACGGAATCTCCTCGGCCAACTGTTTGACGAAGTGCGGCCGCTCGGGGCGCGGCCCGACGAAGTTCATGTCGCCGCGCAGGATGTTCCAGAACTGCGGTATCTCGTCCACGCGGATTTTGCGGATGACTCGGCCCACGCGCGTCGTGCGGGCGTCGCCCTCTCTGCTCGCCCAGACGGGGCCGTCGCTCTCGGCGTCGGTGCGCATCGAGCGGAACTTGTAGACGCGGAACGTGCGCCCGTTCTTACCCACACGCTCCTGCGAGTAGAACACGGGGCCGGGCGAGTCGAGCTTAATCAGCGCGGCCGTCAGGAGCGCGATGGGCAGCGAGACGACGGCGCCGACGAACGCCACGCCGCGGTGGAAGAGCGCCCGCAGCACGGCCGAGCGGCGGGCCTGGCGCGCGCGCGAGGAGAAGATGAGCCACGACGGCCGCATCATGTCCAGGGAGACGCGCCCCGTCAGGCGCTCGTAGAAGCTCGCGCACTCCTCGATGTGCACGTCGCCCGAGAGGCTCAGGTCGAGGAGCTGCCGGGTCGGGAACTGCCCGCGCCGCTCGGCCTGCGCGACGACGATGCGGTTGACGCCCTCGCGCCGCACGATCTGCGGGAGGTCGTCGGTTACGCCGATGACGCGCGGGTTGATTAAGCTCTGGCCGACGAGTTCCGGCCGGCTGTCCACGAAGCCGACGATGCGGAAGCCCGCGTCGCGCCGCTCCAGGACTTCGCGCGCGACCTCGACGGCCGAGGCGCCCGAGCCGACGATGAGAATCTTCTCGCCCACGCCGGGGTGGCCGAGCAGCCAGTGCGCGCCCGCGCGCCACGCGACCATCAGCGTCAGCGCGAGCGGCAGCGCGTACAGACTGACGCCGCGCCCGATCTTCAGCTCCGGCACCAGGTAGATCGCAATCGCCAGCGCGACCCACGAGAGCCCGAGCGCCTGCACGAGCCTCAAGACCAGCTCGCGCCGGTCGTGCATGACGACGAAGTCGTAGAGGTCGTAGAGGTAGAAGGCGGCGAGGCAGAAGCCGGTGACGACCGCCGCCTTGAGGTAGCCGTTCTTCTCGCTCAGCTCGAAGTAGGCGTCGGCCCAGCCGAGGCGCAGGTAGGCCGCCGCCACCATCGCGAAGAAGATCAGCAGAGCCTCCGCGATGATGAGCAACAGCGTCCGCACGTTCAGGCGCGTCGAAGCCAAGCTGCTAAACCTTCCTCCCTACTCTTCGCCCCCCTCGCCGCGGCGCGCGGAGGAGTAGCGGCGGTAGTAGTAGTTCTGCTCGTTCAACTGCTCCTCGGAGCCGTTGAGGATGACGCCGAGCAGGCGCTCGCGCGGGAGCGGCTCGAGCAGACGTTCGAGCGCGGCGTAACGCGTCTTGCCCGCGCGCGCGACGATGAGCGCAGCGTCGGCGCGGTTGATGAGCACGGTGGCGTCGGTGAAGATGCCGAGCGGCGGCGCGTCGATGACGACGTAGTCGAACATGCGCCGCACCTCCTTCAAGACCGCGAGGAAGCGCGGCCCCGAGAGCAGCTCCGCCACGTCGTCGCGGGCCGAGCCGCCGGGCAGGATGTGCAGGCCCGCCGGCTCCAGCCTGACTATCGCCTCTTCGAGCCGCGCCTCGCCCGCGAGCACTTCCGACAGGCCAACCGGCGCGTCGAGCCCGAGGTAGTCTGCCGCGCAGGGGTTGCGCAGGTCGCCGTCGATGAGCAGCGCCTTGACGCCGTCGGTCTGCGCGAGCAGCCAGGAGAGGTTGACGGCCGTCAAAGTCTTCCCCTCCATGATGCCGGCGGAGGTGATGACGAACGCCTGCATCTTGCGCCGCTCGCCGGCGTGGAGCACGCGCGTGCGCAAGGAGCGGAAGCGCTCGGCGTGCGACGAGCGCGGCTGCGTGATGGCGACGAGATGTGGTTCGACGCGCGCGGCGGAGACGTCTATAGAGACGAACTCCGGCGTGCGCGCCGAACCGGCAGCGCCCAAAGTTGCCCCAGCAGCACGCGAAGCCTGCCCGGCGGGGAGTGCCGACCCGTCGGGCGCCAACGTCTGCTCATTGGGCGCTGGTGTGTGCGCCGTCTCCGGCGACTGAAAGTGTCGGGATGCGTTGAAGAGATACTCAGGGGCGTGCGGCGCGCCCGACGGCGCGTGGCCGTTCCCGTTGCCGTTCGTCTCGGCCGAAGGGGCGACGCCCTTCTCCTCGGCGGCCGGCGTCTCGGTCGCCGTCCCGCCGGACTTCGGGCCGCTGTCCTGCTCGGCCGCACGCTTCAACGCTTCGTAGACTCTGCCCATCACGAATCTCCCTTGCTGTCCCAACTGCGGAAGGCGCGGCCCAGCTCGTCTGTATCAGGCGCGCCGTCTCCTAACTCGCGCTCGACCTCGTGCTCGTGGCTGACCTGCGCGGCGCGGCCGACGGCCGAAGCGTCCGCGCCGGAGCCGCTTGCCTCGGCCGCCCAAAGCTCGGAGCGGCCGGCGGCGGTGAAGATGCGCGCCGACGCCGCGCGCTCCTCGCCCGACTGGCGGCCGCGCTGCGCGTTCGGCAGGAGGTCGAAGGTCTCGGCGACCCCCTCGACGATGTCGCGGCCGATGTGGCGCGCGCCCGCGGCGAAGCCCGCGAGCAGAGAGTTGTCGCAGACGTTGTTAATCTGCCGCGGGATGCCTTCGGAGCAGCGGAAGACCAGATCGACGGCCGCGGGCGTGAAGACGTCTGTGCGCTCGGCGCCGGCGGCGAGCAGGCGCGAGGCGATGTAGCGCGCCGTCTCCTCGATGTCGGGCAGGGGCTTGATCTCGCAGCGCAGCGCGACGCGCTGCTTGAGCTGTCGCAGCTCGGGCTGGTTCAGAACGTCGCGCAGCTCGGGCTGGCCCGTCAGGACGATCTGCAACTGCTTGGCCGAGTCGGACTCGAAGTTCGACATGAGCCTGATCTCTTCGAGCACCGACGGCGAGAGCCCGTGCGCCTCGTCGATGACGAGCACGGTGCGCAGGCCGCGCGAGTGGCGCGAGTCCAGGACTTCGCCGAGGCGCAGGAGCAGCTCCGACTTGCTCTCCCAGCGCGGCACGTCGAGGAGCCGCGGCGAGGAGATGTACTGGTAGAACTCCGAGACGGTCATCCGCGGGTTGAAGAGGTAGGCGACGAGCACCGTGCGGTCGAGCCGGTTCATCATCCAGCGCAGGATGGTCGTCTTCCCCGTCCCGACCTCGCCCGTGACGACGATCAGGCCCTTGCCGCTCTCGATGCCGTAGTGCAGGTTCGCCATCGCCTCCGTGTGCGAAGGCGTGAAGTAGATGAACCGCGGGTCGGGCGTCAGCGCGAAGGGCAGCTCTTTCAGTCCGTAGAAGTCCAGGTACATTCGTTGACCTCCGAAGCGATGAATGATGGATGATGAGTGATGAATGAAAAGCAGCTTGTATTCAATTCATCACTCATCACTCATCATCCATCATTCCTCTTACCCTCTCGTCGCGATCACCTCGATGATGTGGAGGCGGCTGAGGACGAAGGCGAGCGCGGGGGCGGTCACGACCGTGGCGACGACCGCGGCCAGGGCGAGCGCCGCGCGGCGCGCCTTGAGGCGGCGCTGCTCGCGCGCCGTCAGGAGCATGGGCAGCGCGACGAGGACTGGCAGGCCCGTGTAGTGCTCGGCGTCCTCGCTCGTCTGGACGGTCAGGAGGCGCGGCACCTCGAAGGCGGCCGCGAGCGCGACGCCGACGACCAGGCCCGCGACCAGCCCGAGCAGCATCAGCAGCGGGCGCTTCGGCGCGACCGGCTGCTGCGGCATGCTCGCCGGGTCGATGACGGCGATGGATTCGCCCTGCGCGCGCCCGGCCACCTGCGCCATCGTCTCGGCCTTGTTCCGCTGCTCGACCGTCTGGTCGTAGATGGTCTTCTCGGTCTCGTACTCGCGCTGGATGGCTTCGAGTTCGACCTCGGTGATGGGGACGCCGCCGAGCTGCGCGCTGACCGAGGCGATGTCGGCCTCGGTGCGGTCGAGCTGCACCTGCTGCCGCTTGGCCTCGGCTTCGAGGCGCTGAATCTCGGCCTTGTTGAAGCCGATGCGCGGGTCGAGGCGGTTCTCGATAAGTTTGCGCATCTCCTCGACCTTGCGCTTGTACTCCTCGGCCATCTCGTTCATCTGCCGCTGAATCTCGTCGATCTGCTTCTGCACCGACTTCACCTCGGGCGCGGCCTCGCGGAAGGTGTTCAGGAGTTCGGCCTTCTGCGCCTCCAGCGCGGCCTTGGACTTAACCAACTCGGCGTAGGCGGGGGTGCTCTTCGGGTCTTGCATCTGCACGACGGTCTCGTCGCCCGCCCGCTGGTTGGCCTTGGCAAGCTCGGAGCCGGTGCGGTTGAGGAAGGCGATCTGGTCGTTGATGCGGCCGATCTCCTGGATGCGCGCCTTCTGCTCCTCGCGCAGGCCCGTGAGCTGGCCGACGAGCGACTGCATCTGGCTCGGCAGGCTCTTCATGTGCGTCTGCATGGCGGAGAGCCGGCGGCGGTCGATCTCGTCGAGCTTCTGCTTCTGCTCCTCGACGCGCTGGTCGAAGAACTCCTTGGTGAGGCGCGTCTCGTCGCTCGAAGCGTTGCGCTGGCTCTCGACGTACTTAGCGGCCAGCGCCTCGGTGACGTGCTGCGTGTCGCGCGGGTCTTCGCCGCGGAAGGAGAGGAAGAAGCCGTTGGTGATCTCGTTGCGCGAGGTGTTGAGCGTGATCTTGAGGTCTTTGGTGCGCATCCGCTCGATCAGCTCGTCCGTCGTCGCGCCGCGCCGGCGCTCGGCCTGGTAGAGGTTGAAGCGCTCGATGAGCGGCTGGAGGGTGGTGCGGCTGGTGACCTCCTGCGTGATGTTGTTGATGCGCAGCGTGAGGTCGCTGTCCGAGAGCTGCGTCACGTCCTGCGCCGCGATGGTCGCCGGCCTCACGGCCAGGAGCGTCGTCGATTCGTAGACGTTCGGCAGCCGCCAGACCACGTAGCCGACCGCGACGGCGACCGCCAGGGTCGGCAGCGCGATCAGCCACTTCCTCCGCCAGACCATCTGCGCCAGCTCGCCCGGCGTCCGCTGCCTGAAATCAACACTCATTGGCTCACTCCGTTCGCGTGAACCGTGAACCGTAAACCGTGACAAGGGGGGAGACAGTTTTTAACCCGTCACGGTTCACGGTTCACGGTTCACGCCTAAAGGCTTTCCAGGGTGCGGCGCACCTCGTCTACGGGGGTCGGGGTCGGGGGTTTGACGGGGCGTTGTTGCTCCTGGGCGGACAGCTCAAGAGCTTTTTGCAGCTCGCGGCGGGCGCCGGGCTTGTCGCCGTTCTTGGCGAGCGCGGCGCCGAGGTGCCAGCGGTAGAGCGAGTTGTCGGCGCCGCGCTTGGCGGCGGCGTCCACGGCGCGCTTGAGCTGCTCGACCGAGTCGCGGTAGAGGCCGCGGCGGTAGTAGACCCAGCCGAGCGTGTCGGCGAAGCCGGGCTCGTTCGGGTAGCGGCGCACCACGTCCTGGCCGAGGCGGATCGCCTCCTCGGGGTTGCCGAGCCCGTGGTCGCCGTAGAGCGCCGCGAGGTTGTTGGCCGCGATGGCCTCGTCGGGCCGGATGGAGAGGACGCGCCGGTAGTACTCGGCCGCCGCGTCGAGGTTGTTGCGGCCCGCCTCGATGAGGCCGATGTTGCGGAAGGCGACGAAGTCGTCGGGGCGCCGCTCGGTGATCTTCTTGTACTCGCCGATGGCGCGGTCGGGCTGCTGCGTGCCGAAGTAGATTTCGGCCAGCGCCGTGTAGGCCGGCATGAAGTCGGGGTCGAGTTCGACCGCCCGGCGCAGCGCCGCCTCCGCCCGCTGCGCGTCGGGCGCCTCCTGCTGGGTGCCGCTGCGGTAAGCCTGGCCGAGGAGGAACTGGAGCGGCGCGCTGTTCGGCTGCTCCTGCGCCAGCTGCTCCATGCGCCCGCGCACCTCGCCGACGCGGCCGGCGGCCGAGCCGAGGTTGATGAGCGCCGTGAGCGCCTGGAAGTTCGTGTGGTCGAGCGCGAGCGCCTGGTCGAGGTGCTGCCAGGCCTCGTCCCACTTGCGCTCGGCGGCCGCGGCGTCGGCGAGGTTGACGTGGGGCAGCGGCGAGTTGGGCGCCGACTGGCGCGCCGCCTCGAAGTCGGCGCGCGCCGCGGCCAACTGCGCCGGGGTCTGCGTGGCGAGCCTGAGCGCGGCCTTCCCGCGCAGCAGCAGCGCGTTCGTCTTCACGTCGGCGAGGAGCTGCGGCGTCAGCTCGCCGTTCGGCGCCGCGTCCTTGAGCTTGTTCAGCAGGTCGTCGGCCGCGCGCTTCGACCCGTCGGCGTCGCCCGAGTCGAGCCCGACCTGAATCTGGATGAGCTTCGCCGGGAGGAAGTCCGGGTAGTAGCGCTCCAGCTCGCCCGCGCGCGCCCGCGCCTGCTCCAACTGCCCGTCGCGGTAGAGCGCGTCGGAGATGAAGAAGAGGCCCAGCTTCGAGCGCGGCTCGGCGTCGAGCACGGTCTTCAGGTCGGCGATGGCGTCCTTGAGCTTGCCCTGGGCGGCGCTCGTGCGCGCGCGCAGGAGGAGCGCGTCCTGATTCTTCGGGTCGCGCTTGATCAGTTCGTCGGCGTGCGCGGCCGCGGCCTGCGCGTCGCCGCGCTGGAGGCTGATCTCGCCGAGGCGGTATTGGCCGCGCGCGTAGTCGGGGAAGGTCTTGACGATCTCCTCGTAGAGCTTCGCCGCCTCGTCGAAGCGGCCGACCGTCGCGTAGTAGTCGGCGAGCCGCGCCTTGCCCTCGGGCTTGTCCCAGTCGAGGTGCGCCCAGGCGCTGTACGCCTCCTCGGCGCGGTCGAGCTTGTTGTTGACGAGGTAGTAGCTGGCGAGCACCCAGCGCACGTCGCGGTTGTCGGGGTCAACCTCGACGGCTTGGCGGAACTGCGTCTCGGCGTCGTCCTTGCGGCCCGACTGCGCCAGGAACTTGCCGTACTCGACGTGCGCGAGCGACGAGCGGTCGTTGGCCGAGATGGCCTCGTTGTAGACGCGCTCGGCTTCCTGGGGGCGGTTCGTCTGGAGGTAGAAGCGCGCGAGCCCCATGTGCGACTCGACGCGGCGCGGGTCGAGCGCGACAGCCTCCTTGATCATCTTCTCGGCCGCCGCCGGGTCGCCCTTGAAGAAGACGACGTTGGCGAGGAGGATGCGGCCGTCGGGGTTGTTCGGCTCGCGCGCGACGACCTCGTTGGCGAGGCGCTCGGCCTCGGCGAGGTAGTCCGGCTGCTTCTGCTGGCTGTAGGCGACGAGGAAGGCGTTCGCCAGCCGCAGGCGCGCGAGGACGTTCGCGGGGTCGAGCTTGACCGCGCGCTGCAACTCCTCGATGTACTCGCTGCCGCGGCCGAGCTGCTCGTAGGCCTGGGCCAGGCCCCAGTGCGCGGGCGCGAGGTTGTCGTCGATCTGGATGGCGTTGCGGAACTCGATGGAGGCTTCCTGCCAGCGGCGCTCCTTGAGAAAGGCTTCGCCGCGGGCGACGTGTTCGGCCTTTGCTTTCTCGGGGCTGGTGCAGGACGCGGCAAGCGCGACGAGGCAGGCGAGCAGGACGGCGAGCGGCGCCCGGAGTCTCCGGGCGCGGAGGCACTCTTGAAGATTCATCTGACTGGCACTCCTTAGAACGAGTTTGACGGCCGAACCGCGCGCGCCTTGAAGACCGGGGCTCTCGGTCTCCGGGGGCGCATTCTATGCGCGACTGCCGCCGCTTCTAACTGACCGTCCCAGCCTCTTTCGTCCGTCGGCGGCGGGCAATGCCGCTTGCAGGAGTCTCGGGGCCGTCGGTCTTCGTCCGCGCCCTCCCGGCGGGGCGTGCCGGCGGGAACGACGTTGAAGTGAAACGTCTAAAGACGCCCCACTTCCTCTAAAATGCCCTACCCGAGGGCGAAAAAGCAAGACCATTCTTGCCGGCGGGCCGCCTCAGTCCGGCACGTAGGCCGGGAGGTTCGGGGCGGCCTGGGCGGCGAACTGCACGGCCGTCTCTTCGGCCTCGCGCTCGGGGCCGCGGAAGGGGACGAGCACGCGCACCATCGCGCCGTCGGAGCGGCGCAGGCGGATGCTGTCGAAGACCGTGTAGACCTTGTCCGCGTACTCGCTCGCGACCGCCCGGCCGCGCCCCTGGTACCAGTAGAGCATCAGCATCCGCTCGGGGCCGTGCTCGATGACGTAGCGGTTGACGCGGAAGGGCGCGCGCCCGTCGGCGGGTTTGACCTCGACCGTCGAGGGCTCGCCGAGCGTCCAGCCGGAGCCGGGCAGGCAGTTGAGCGGGCTGTGGTAGGTCGCGCCCGAGCCCTGCGTCAGGTAGTAGCCGACGTAGAGCGAGGCGGTGCGCCCGCCCTCGCCCGCGTAGTCGCGCGAGACGTAGTCGTCGGCGTGCAGCACGGCCTCGGTCGCCGCGTCGAAGCGCACGTCGCGCCCCAACTGCCGCCAGCCGCCGAACTCCGTCGGGAACTCGGCGAGGGCCTTGCGCGGCGCGCGCGCCTCGCCCGCCGCCGACCACAAGTTGACGACCGCCCCGCCCAGCACGAGCAGCGCCGCCATCGCCCAGAAATGCATAGACCTCTTCATCGCTGTAGACCCGCCGTCCCCTCGCCGCCCACGGGCACGGCCGCCGCCACGTGGCTTTCGACGACCTCCGTCTTAACTTCACCCGCCCCGCCGCCGCGGCCGCCGCGCCGCGTCGGGTTGAAGCGGTCGAGCAGCCAGCCGAAGGCGAAGAGCAGGAGGAAGGCGACGACGTAGATGACCCAGCCCGAGAACTCGTGGAAGAAGCCGTCGGCCACGCCCGTCCCGTAGAAGCGCGCGAGGATGCCCGTGCCGCTCACGCGCGCCGCGTTGGTGATGATGGCGATGGGCACCGCCGCCAGCACGATGAGCACCGCGCGCAGCCAGCGGAAGCGCTCGAACCGGCGCCCGCCCTCGCCCCCTTCGTCCGAAGGGCTCGTGAAGTACGCGAAGACGACGGCCAGCGTGACGAGCGTCATCAGGCTGCGGATGCCGCTGCACGCCTCGACGACTTCGAGCCGCTTCGTCGTCGTCGAGCCCAGCGGGTACAGCTCGATCACGTTCCCCTCCCGCAGCACCGGGATGTCGAACGTGCGCATGGCCCAGACCGCGCAGCGCGACGCGAAGAGTTGCAGCGGGAAGGCGACCTTGTTGAAGACGATGACGGGGATCGGGATCGCCAGCAGGAGCAGGAGCAGCGGCACGCCGACCGCGCGCAGCAGCCGCCACCCGTGGAAGTAGACGACGAGCCCCGCGAGCAGCAGGACGAGCGACGTGCGCTGCGTGAACAGCTCGGCCCCGGCCGTCCCGACCCACAGCGCGAGCAGCGCCAGGGCGACCGCCGCCGCGCCCCAGAAGAGGCGCGGGCGGGGCGCGACCGAGGCCAGGCGGCCGCGCTCCGCCCAGAGGATGTAGCCGATGACGAAGGGGATGAGGAGGCCGTGCGAGTAGTTCTCGTCCTCCCACCAGAAGCGCCCCAGCCGCAGGAGCACGCCCCAGTAGACGAACGTGACCGCGGCCGCGATGACGAGCGGCTTCCAGACTCTCTCGGTTGAGATGGATGGGGGCATGCTTGAAAAGTTCTCGGGCGTTCGGGGCGTCGGCGTGCGCCGCCGAACCGCGGGCGGGCGCCACCGTTTCCAGCTTACCGCAGCCGCGGGCAGGCGGGCAACAAAATAGTAGGCGGCAGGCAGACGGCAGTAGGCAGTTAGCGATTTACGAAGGCGGTCGAAAGAATAGGGGAGTCGAGTAACGAAGCTCGCCTCCCCGTTCCTTCAGGCCGCCGTCCTGTTCTTAACTGCCTACTGCCTACCACCTACTTCTCACCGGGCGCGCTACTGCTGCCTGAAGCGGTTGCGGTACTCGGTGGAATCGAGGAAGGCTTTGACCATCTCGGCGCGGACGTAGTCGCCGTTGAACTCGTTGAGCTTGCCGAGCCAGTAGCCGTAGCCCCCGGCGTCCGGGTCACGGCGCAGGTAGCCGAAGTACTGCATCAGCACGAACGCCTTGTTGAACTCGAGCCGCGAGAACTCGTCGTTCTCGACGACCTTTGCCAGCACGTCGGCGCGCGCCGAGCCGGCCGCGAGCGACGCGACGAGCGCGTCGTGCTCGGCCGCCGCGGGCACCACGCCCATCGAGGCGTAGAGGGCGTCCACGAACTGCGCGTCCGTCAGCCGGTCGTAGCGCGCGCGGAAGTCGGCGCGCTGCACCCAAGCCTGGTAGAAGGCCGCCTTGTTCGCGGCGAGCTGTAGCTGCCAGTTCGTCTGGCCGACGATGACGCCCTTCTCGACCTCCTGCGTGTCGGCGAGGAACTCGTTGAAGAGCACCGTGCGGCCGAGCGAGCCGCGGTAGAGGCGGTAGACGAGGTAGCCCGTCTCCTTGAACTCGATGGAGTGGAAGTAGGCGGCCGACACGTCGATGCGCATCCGCTCGACGCAACCCTGATCCGCGCCGCAGTTCTTGATCTTCGAAGTCCAGTAGTCGCGCCCCGACTCGTCCGGCTCGCGCCCGAGGAAGTCCACGTAGTGCTGGCGGACGAAGAACTCCGCGTAGTCCACGGGGTTCTCCACGTTGCCGTAGACCATCAGCACGTCGGCCAGCTCAAGGCAGTCGATGGACTTCTCCAGCGACGACTTGGCCTCGGCGAGCTGGTTCTGGCCGACGTAGGTGCTGGCCGCGGCGGCGTACGTGAGCGCGCTCGACAGCGTGGTCTCGACGCGGCCGGCGGCGGGGTAGAGCGCGCGCTCGGCTTCGAGGTCGAGGTAAGCCTGCTGGATGGCGTTGACGACTTCCGCGACGCGGTCGGCCGGGTTCATGACGAGCGCGTTCGTCGCAGACACGCCCGTGCCGGCGAGGGCGTTGCTCAAGTCCTGCGCGTCGCGCCGCGCGCCGCGCAGGCTGCGCTGCGCCTTCGACCCGGAGGTCGGGGTGGGCGTCGGCGTGGGCGTCGCGGTCGGCGCGGGCGTCGCCGTCGGCGTCGCGACCGGGGTCGGCGCGGGCGTCGGGGTAGCCACGGGCGTGGGCGTCGGCGTGGGCTCCGTCGCCTGCGTGCGCACGCCGACGGGCTGCCCGTCCGTGCCCTTCAGAACCACCGCCTCGGCCTCCGTCGCGGGGAAGAAGTTGCCCGCCGGGTAGGGCTGCGTCACGTCGTAGGGCTTGGCGTAGAGCGCGTTGCCGGTCAGCATCCAGGCGGAGGCGAACTCGTCGAGCGCGGCCGTCCCCACGGCGCCGCCGTTGGCGAAGACGCCGTAGTCGCCGTGCGGCATAAGGTTGTTGGCGTAGACGAGGCCGACGTGTGACTGGCCCGGGACGGCGTCGAGCAGGAGGGCGGACATGACGCGGCCGCGCACGGTGTTGTGTTCGAGGCGGACGTTCTCGGTGCCGTTCAGGAGCATGAAGGCTTTGGCCTCGCCCCCGTAGGCGCCGAGGTTTTCGACGAGGTTGTCCGTGATCGTGACGCGGCGCATCCTCGTCTGCGTGTCGGTCGGCTCCATCCCGCGCAGGTCGATGCCGTTCGAGACGTTGACGATCCGGTTGCCCGCGAACGTCACGTCCTCGACGACGCTCGCCGGGCCGTACTCGCCGAGCACGTTGAAGATGACGCCCCACCCCACCTGCGAGTCGGGCCAGCTGTTCTCAAGCACGTTGCCCGTGATGGTCACGCGGCGGGCGTTCTTCAACTCAAGCAGGTTCTTCACCAGCCAGACGCCCTTCCACGCGGGCGGCTTGTAGATGTAGTTGTTGCGGATCGTGATGTCTGAGGGGACGAGGCCCGCGATGCCGCTGACGGCCCCGCCGAACATGATGTTGACGCCGGCCGCTTCCAGGTAGTTGTTCTCTATCGTGAAAGGCCCCGGCCCGTTCCAGCCGCCGAGCGCGTGCGTCTCCTGGTCTTTCGCCTTGATGCCCGAGATGTAACTGTTGGTGACCGAAGTCCAGGCGCTGTTGAGAGTGATGCCCCTCTGGACGGTCGTCTGGTCGTCGCGGGCGCGCACGATCACGCGGTCGAATTCGAAGTGGTGCGGGACGACGTCCAGACTCTTCTGCGAACCGGCCGAGTCGCCGTCGCCGAGCTGAATCAGGTTGTAACCCCACGTGCCGACCGCCGGCCCCTGCGTGAACTCCAGGCACTGGAAGCGCCAGTGGTGCGAGCGGATCGGCGCCGACAGCACCGCCTGGATGTTGGGCGTCGCGAGGCGTGCCATCTGCCCCGCCTGGGCGAGGCCGACGCGGACGCCGGCCGGCAGTTCCCCGCAGCGCGACGAGCGCACGGTGACGAACGAGTCGCCCGCTTTGACCGGCAGGATGAAGTTGCCGACGAAGACGGCGCCCGCCTCAAGCACCACCTCGTCGCCGGGCTGCGCCGCGTTCAATGCTGCCTGCACGTCTCCGCCTGCCGGCACGTTGACGGTCGCGGCGCGGGCGGCGGTGCCGGCGGAGATCAGGAGCAGTAAGCAGAAGGCGAGCTTGAGGAGGGGGGAGTGGTTAAAAGTCGGACGGGAAGAAAGGGCATGGCCGTTGACGGCCAGTCTCGGATGGAACACGGCTGGAACTCCTTCGGTAACCGGACGATCTCGGCAGCAGACGGCCGAGACTCCTGGCTTTGCGGACCCGCATCGCTGCGGGGGTGCCTTTATCGGTAGTGCCTACGTCTGTCGAAGGACGCAGAGATGAAAGTGGGAAGCGACTGACGGGCGCCGGGTGGCGCGCGCCCGGGGACGCGTGGGCGCCCCTCGTTACTGCTTGAAGGGATGAAAAGGTAGGCCCTTGATGTCGTTTGAAGGGGTCGGGAGGTGTGTCGGACGGCCGGGGCCGACGTTGAACGAAAGAGGCGGCGCCCGCGCTTGGTGGCGGCCCGCGCCCCGGACTAATGCCGGGGCACGACGCGTCGGACGCGTCGCGTGTCGAGCCGTGACCTTTCTCCGATAGCCTTCGGCAGCCAGACAATCTCTCGCGCCGCGCCGATAGGGCTAAGGCGGAGAGACTCACGGCTTTGTGCCCCCGCCTTACGGCAGGTTTACCTTTTCGTGTGCAATCGTCGGATTCCCAAAGAACTTCGCCGCTGTCGTGGCGGCGGCCTCAATCATTAAACAGCTTCGCCCGACGTTTGTCAAATACTTTGTTGAGTGTTTAACCAAATCCTCGATTACTCTGATAAACCCTTGTCATGCCACAATTTACCTTCTGCCCCGCCAGCCGGATCGCGCCCGGCACGATCAACCTCGAACAGGTGACGTTCGAGCGCGTCGCCTAGGCGCCGCCCCCGAACCATGCGGTGGCCGCCTCAAGCCCGTCGAAGTCGCAGCCCGGGTCGCGCCCGTCCGTCCCGCGCCCCTTGAAGCGCGGGTCTCTGACGCGGTAGTTGCCGCGCGCCGCGTCGGCGAAGAATTCCGGGCCGAAGGCCGGCGGGTAGAGGTTGCGCGCGGGGTAGCGGTTGGCGTCGGCCCCGGCGACGACGTTGCCGGCGAACTCCCAGCGCCGGCAGAACTGTTCGAGGGCGGCCGTGCCCTGCGCCCCGCCGTTGGCGAAGACGCCGTAGGTGCCGTGCGGGCCGAGGTTGTTGACGAACGCGAAGCCCTCGTGCCGGAACGCGCCGACCGCGTCGAGCAGCAGGAGGGACGCGACGCGCCCCGCGACGGTGTTGTGCTCGATGCGGACGTTCTCGGTGCCGTTCAGGAGTTGGAAGACCTTGCCCTCGCCGCCGTAGGCGCCTACGTCATCGACGAGGTTGTCGGCGACGCGAACGCGGCGCACCCTCACCGCCGCGTCGGTCGGCTCCATGCCGCGGAGGTTGACGCCGTTCGCTGTGTGGCGCAGCACGTTGCGCGTGAACTCCACGTCCTCGACGGCGCTCGCCGGGCCGTACTCGCCGAGCACGTTGAAGATGACGCCCCAACCGGTCTGCGAGTCGGGCCAACTGTTCTCCAAAACATTCCCAGTGATCGTGACGCGCCGCGCGCTCTTGAGTTCGAGCAGGTTCTTCGCCTGCCACACCCCTTTCCAGGCCGGGGGCTTGTAGATGTAATTGTTCTTAATCGTGATGTCCGAGGGAACTAAATCCGGGATGGCGGCCGTCGCCCCGCCGAACATGATGTTGACGCCGGCCGCTTCCAGGTAGTTGTTCTCTATCGTGAAAGGCCCCGGCCCGTTCCAGCCGCCGAGCGCGTGCGTCTCCTGGTCTTTGGCCTTGACGCCCGAGATGTAGCTGTTAGTGACCTCCGTCTGCGCGCTGTTGAGGGCGACGCCGCGTTTGAGCGTCGTCGAGTCGTCGAAGGCGTGGAGGTAGCAGCGGTCTATGGTGAGCTGGCGCGGGGCTTCGGCCGCGGTGTCCTGCGGGCCGCGCGCGTCGCCGTCGCCGAGTTGAATCAGGTCGAAGGTGTTGAAGCGGCCGGACTGCGTGACCTCCAGGCCGACGAGCCGCCAGTGGTGCGAGTTCGGAGGGGCGAGGAAGGCCGGGCCGGAGTTCGGCGTGGCGACGCGGGCCATCCGCGCGGCGTCGGCCGGCGTGACGCGCCGCCCCGCGGCCAGCTCGCCCGCGCGCGACGAGCGCACGGTGACGAACGACTCGCCCGGCTTGACCGGCAGGACGAAGTTGCCGACGAAGGCGGCGCCGGCTTCGAGCACCACCTCGTCGCCCGGGCGCGCGGCGTCCAACGCGCGCTGCAAGTTGTCGCCCGCCTTGACCGTGATGGTCTGAGCGCCCGACGGCGCGGCGGCGCGCCGCGGCCGAGACGCCTGGCGCTGCGCGAACGCATAGCCCAGATAGAGCACGGGCAGCGCCGCCAGCGCCAGCAACGCCGCCGCCTTCCTGTTCACACGCCGCTTCAAAGCCACGCCCTCACCTCAACACCTCGCGCAGAATCCCCGCGAACTTCTCGGCGACGGCCGGGGCCTCGAAGTCGCGCCGCGCGGCGGCGTTGCCCCAGGCCGCCGGGCCTCTGTCGTCCCGCAGGAAGGCGAGGAAGCTCTTGAGCGTTTCGGCAACGCCGGCCGCGTCCGAAGGGTCGGCGACCCAGCCGCCCAGCCGGCGGATGAGCGAGGCGGCCGTCCCACGCGGGGTGATGCCGAAGACGGGGCGCGCGGCGCCGACGTAGTCGATGAGCTTCGAAGGGAGGAAGACGCTCAGGTCGGCCGGCGCGTCGATGACGAGCAGGCCGTCCGCCTCGCGCATCAGCCGCAGGCTTTCGAGGTACTTGACCGGGGGTCTTGAGACGACCAACCCCGCGGGCAGCGCGGCGAGCCCTGCCTCTTCGAGCTGCCTCTCGTCCTTCGCCCCGACCAGCTCGAAGCGCACGCCCGCGACGCTCGCGGGCTCGGCGTCGAGCAGGCGGCGCAGCGCCTCGAAGAGCGGGGCCGGCGAGCGCACCCCGTAGAAGTCGCCGACGTAGCGCACGACGAGCGTCGTCCCGCCGCGCGCCACGGCCGGGTCGAACAGTTCGGGCTCGAAGGCGTGCTCAAGTACGCGCGCCTTTTCCGACAGCCAGCGCCCCTGCTTGGAGGCGACCAGTTCGACCGTCTCGTCGGAGGTGAAGATGAGGCGGTCGGCCTCGCGCAGCACGCGCCCTTCGAGCGCGCGGTTGATTCGGCGGGTCAGGCGGTCGTAAGGGAGGAACGGGTTGTCCACCCAGGGGTCGCTGAAGTGTGCGACCCAGGGCACGCCCAGCCGCCGCTTGAGCGCGAGCCCGATGAGGTGGTCGCTCATCGGCGAGCCGAAGGTGGCGAGCACGTCCGGCCTGTAATCAACCTCGCCCAAAAACTTTTCGACGGCCGAGCGCACGGCCCGCTTCCAAGGGCCGAACTGGTCGGGCGACTTGTCCACGAGCGGCAGGTCGAAGCGGTAGGCGACGCGGGTCAGGAGGTTTCGCGGCGCGGAGCGCACGAAGGGCACGCGCAGGCAGCGCGCGAGCGGGGCCTCGGCCTCGCTGACGAGCGTCGGGTCGATGCGGTCTTTGTCGTCGAAGTCGGCGCAGACGAGGGTCGTCCTGACCTTCAGGTGCTTGAGGAGGCGCGCCACCTGCACGGCGCGCGGCGAGGCGGCGGGCGGGTAGGCGAACGAGACGGCGAGCAGCTCGCGCGCCGCGAGGTCGTCTTCGACCGCGACACTCTCATCCGCCCTCTCGTTCAACTCAATCACGAATCCCCTCGCCCACTCGGACGGGCTCGGCCAAGGTCGCGGCGCGCTCCGACATGATCGTGCGCAGGCGGTAGTCGCGGTACTGGTGCGGGTCGCCGCCGAGCCCGTCCACCGCGGCCATGCTGATGTTGAAGGCTTCGCGCGCGCTCGCGAAGTGGATGCGGTAGCGACCCGTCCGCGCCGACTCTTCGAGTGCCTCCGACCAGAAGCGGCGCGCGCCCTCGCCGATACAGGCGCCCTGGTCGTGCGTGAAGAAGCCGTGGCAGTAGAGCTTGACGAAGACCCACTCGGGGCGGCCGCGCACCGCGACGCGCGCCGACGCCCAGCGTTCGAGCCGCGCGAAGTCGTTCAAGTAGTTGGCGGCGAGCGCGCCGTCGTCCGTGCGCGGCACGGGGAGGCCCTTCACACGCCGCGTCCAGTTGAAGACGAGCGGCCCGGTGAAGATGACGGGGAGTTGCGGCCGCCGGCCGACTCTTAAAGAAGGCCCCGTGCGGTGCGGTACCGCTTCATCGAGCGGGCGGCCGCACTCGTAGACGGCGTTGATGCGCGGCACCTGCGGCTCAAGCGGGACGGCCGGCAGAGTCATGTCGGCGTAGCAGCCCGTCTCGGCCAGCACGCGCATCTCGGTGTCCACGCCGCAGAAGCGCCCGCCCGAAGAGTTGGCGAGCGCGAGGTTGCCGTGGACGAAGGCGTACTTCGGCTGCGCGTCCCCCTCTTCCTTCGAAAGACACTTGTGCTCCTCGGCCAGGAGGTCGCGGAACTCGACGAGCGCGCGCCGCAGGTTCGCCTCCGTGTCGGGCGCCTCGACGCCGTGGTGCAGGTGAATCTCGACCTCGCCGAAGCCCTCGCGTTGCAGCGCGGCCATCGTGTCGAGGATGGGCGCGTGGTACTGCTCGCCCGGGTAGAAGTTCGTATGGCGGAAGGGCGTGCCGTCCACGTCGCGGACGGCCTCGCCGGTCGCGCGCGCCACCTCGCACCAGCGTTCGAGACGGCGCCGCTGCTCGTCCAAGGGCAGCAGGCCGCCGCGCTCGCTCCACGAAGGCTCGAAGTGGTTGGCGACGACGACGACGAGGTGCAAGGGCGCGCCGCCCTCGAACGCCCGGCGCGCTGTCGCGCCCGCGCGCCAGAAGGGGTAGCGCGCCAGCCACGGCAGCGACCACGAAAGTTTCTTGACTAGTCCCGCGTCATGCTCGCTCATCTTCACGCCGCCCGCCGAGGCCGAGGCCCTAGCGGTACTCCCAGTAATAGTAAACCAGTTTCGGGTACTCCAGCGCCACGTGCCGCCAGCCGCGCCGCGAGAGCCACCAGCCCCAGGGCGACGGCGCGTCCGCCTCGGCCGGCTCGACGCCGACCTCGACGCCGCTGCCGCGGAAGGTGCGCCGCATCGTCCACAGCGCGCGCCGCGTGTGGTAGGGCGAGGTCACGAAGAGGAGGGAGCGCGCGCCGTCCCGCTCGGCGTAGGCGCGCGCGGCGACCGCCTCGTCGTGCGTGCTCGTCACCTGGCCGGGCAGCACCTCGACGCTCCCTGCGGGGACGCCGTCGCGCACAAGCTCCTCGCGCGCGCGCTCGACGAAGAGCGGGTTCGTCTGCCGCGCCTCAGACCAGGGGCCGCGCTGGCCGTCGTCGGTCAGCAGGACGCGCGGCGCGCGCCCCTCGCGGTAGAGTTCGGCCGCCCGCCGCGCGCGCTCGGCGTAGGCGCTCGACCCGCTCAGCACGACCAGCGCGTCGGCCCTCTCCACCCCCGCCCTCACCACGAGCGCCGACGCGGCCGCCCACGCCACGAAAGGCCACAGGACGATGAGCACGACGAAGACGCGGGACAAGAATTTGAAATTTGAAATTTGAAATTTCAAATCTGAGATTCTTTCATCAACTCCTCGTAGAGCGCGAGGAGGGCCGCGAGATTCTCTTCGCCCGGCCCGGCGGCGGGCGGGCGGCGCGCGTCGTTCGAGAGGCACTGCTCGGCGGCCTCGCGCAGCCGCGCGAGGTCTTGCGCGGGGACGACGCGCACGCCCGCGGGGCGCGGCGCGCGGTCTGAGGCGACGACGGGGACGCCGAAGTGGATGGCCTCGCGGACGGCGATGGAGTCTCCGTCGTAGAGCGTCGTCCGCAGCATCAGGTCGCTGTCGGCGATGACGCGCAGGGCGACCTCGCGCCCCACGTCGCCGCACAGGAGGACGTGCTCGCCGTAAGGCTTCTCGGCCGCGCGCCGCCGCAACTCCTCGTGCAGCTCCCCCGCCCCGAGGAGCACCAGCCCGGCGCGCGGGAACTTCTCGCGCAGATGGCCGAGCACTTCGATCTGGAGCGGCAGGTCGTACTGTGGTTCGAGCCCGCCGGCCGAGACGAGCAGGGGGCTGTGCCGTTCAAGGAAGGAGCGCAAAGGCTCGGGCGGCTCGGCGGCGAGCGGCCCCGAAGGCAGCGCGTATGGGCAGATGAGGCGGACGCGTTCGGCTTCGACTCCCACCTGCCGGAACCACGCGGCGATCTCCTCGTTGACCGCGACGGCCGCGTCGAGTCGCCTGAGCGCGAAGCCGCGCAGCGAGCGGGGGCGCGCCGCGCGACCTTCGGGCGAGGACGGGTAGCCGCCCGAGTGGAACGTCAGAACTGCCTTCCGCCCCGGCAGCACGCCCGCGAGCAGCGCGAGGATTGCGAGCCGCGGGCTGAGACGACCGCCGACGTGCAGGTGCGCCACGTCGTAGCGCAGCGTCAACAGCAGGCGCATGACCCCGAGCGCGTTAGGCGGGCCGTGCACGCCCGGCCCGTTCTTCCGGTTCGGGCTCAGGTCGATGACTTCGACGGGGACGCCGCGCGAAAGGAGGTACTCGCGCAGCGCCGCGACGTGCGCTTGCAAGCCGCCGCGCGGCGGCGAGTAGTGGCCGATCAGGAGGACTCTCGGGGGCGACATTTTTCGGTGGGCGTCGTTTGATTTTTATGCGCGGGGCGTGAGCGCCGCGAGGTGACGGCGGATTTCGTCGAGCCGGGCCTCCCAGCTCTCGGGGCGGATGGCCTCGCTGCGCGCGCGCGTGGGGCCGGGGTCTCGGAGCGCGGCCTCGATCTCGCGGACGGTCTCCGCGGGGCCGTCGGCGATGCGGCACAGGCCGAGGACTTCGACCTCGGGGATCGGCGTCGAGACGACGGGCAGTCCGGCCGCGAGGTATTCGCGCACCTTCAAAGGGTTCGCGTTGAGCGTCAGCTCGTTGACGCGGAACGGATTCAGGGCCACGTCGAAGCCCTTGCAGTAGGCGGGCAGCGACTCGTAAGGCTTGCGCCCGAGGATGTGGACGTTCGGCAACGCTTCGAGCGCCGACACGTCGGTCGTGATCTTGCCCAGGATGACGAGCGAGCCTTGCGAGAAATGCTTCGCCACCTCTGCCATCAGGTCAACGTCAACCCAGTCGGCGACGAGCCCGAAGAAGCCGATGACGGGGCGCGGCAAGGAGGCTATCTCCTCGGGCACTTCCGTCGCGGGGTCGAGCGCGCGTTTGAAGTGCTCGAAGTCAACGCCGTGGCGGACGAGGACGGTCTGCGGGTTGACGCGGCCGCGCGACTGCAAGAGGCGCTCGGAGGTGACGATGGAGAGATCGGCCATCTTCAACAGCTTGTTCTCGAACTCGGCCATCACCTCGGCGGCGACGCCGGTGAAGGCCGTGTACTCGTCCACGCACTGGTAGATCAACTGCTCCTCGCCGAGCGTGCCGGCGACGACCGCGGCCGGCGGGTTGAAGACCCAGTTGATAGGACGTTTGAAGCCGAGCTTGCGCATCGCGCGCCTGACTTGCAGGCGGAGCAGGCGGCGGTTGAGCCGGCGGACGCTCTCGTGTTTGTAGAGCGGGACGGCGAGCGGGCTCAGGACGTAGATGTTCGGCTCGGGGTTGCGCAAAGGCTCGGCCGCGGCGAGGAGTTTCTTGAAGGCGCGGCCGGCGTCGGCCTTCGAGACTGTCGGCGTGCGGTAGCCGATGGAGTTGACCCACAGCACGCGGTTGTCGCGCGCGAGCAGGCGCATGAGGTGCGTCTTCGAGAGCGGGTCGCCGCTCCAGTCGTGGCTGAAGCAGATGATGTCGCGCCCCCGCAACTGCTCGGCGGCGTGAACGTCTCTCTGTGCGTGGCCGTTGCTGTTCGACATGTCGTTCATTTGGCGCGCGCGCCTAAGCCCGTGTGAAGTTTGTGGTAGACGGCGTCGCCGAGGACGCTCTTGGCAAAATCGAGCGCGGCGGCGCGCGCACGCTGCGCGAGCAGCCCTTCGCCGCGGGCCGCGCGGACGACCTCGCGCCCCGTGTCCCCGCGCCGCACGGCCACGCGCGCGAGGCGGAAGGAGTCCGAGCCGCGGCCGTTCGCGCCGACGCGGCTCGTCGCCACCGTTCGGTAGCCCGACTCGCGCGCGAATGCCGCGACGCGCGCGTCCCAGCGCCCGCCGGGACAGGAGAAGTGTTCGACGGCGCGGCCCGACCACTGTTCGAGCTTGTCTTTCGATTCGGAGAGTTCGCGCCGCACCTCCTCGTCGCCGAGGCCGTTGAGGAAGCGGTGCGTCAACGAGTGGCTGCCGACCTCGAAGCCGCGCCCGGCCAGCTCGCGCACCTGCGCGGGCGCGAGGTAGCCGCGGCGGCCGACGAAGCCCGCGACGACGTAGAAGGTCGCGCCGCAGTCGAACTCTTCCAGGAGCGGCGCGGCGAACAGGAGGTCTGTCTCGCAGCCGTCGTCGAAGGTGACGCAGACTCGCGTCTCGGCGTCATCACTTTCATCAGAACCGTTCGCGGAGTCGAGCGCGCGGCCGACCGAGACGCCGCGGAGGCCGGCCGCCTTCAGCGCGGCGAGGTGGCGGCGGAACTCCTCTTCGGCGACGACGTAGCGGAGGTAGCCGGGCTCGTCCTCGCACGTCGGGCGGCCGGGCCGCGCCAGCTCGTGGTACATGAGAAAGACTGTGCTCGGGCTTCTCATCAGAAGATGCGGCGGAGCTGTGCCTTGACCGGCGCGGGGACTCTGAGGCCGAGGCGGTCGGCCATCTTCTTCACGTTCTTGAGCAGGCGGCGGCGGCGCGTCGAGCGCGCGTTAATCGCGCCGAACTCTTCCAGAAGCGACTCTGGCAGATCGCCCGTCGCGGGCAGACGCAGCTCGCCCTTCGCCCCGACGAAGCGGCCCTTGCTCAAAGCGTCGAGCACTTCGTCGCGCGTCGGCGCGTCGCACTCGACGAGGACGTGGAGCCCTCGGAACTGCTTCTTCCAGTGGTAGTCCACGCCGTAGAAGGCGAGCATGTCCGGGCGGCGCGCGCGCAGGCGCGAGATCAGACGGTAGGTGCCGGGCCGCGGCGCCTGGCGTCCGTCGTACTTCGAGTTCCAGGCTTCAATCCCGCGCGGCAGCACTTCGAAGCCCTCGATCCATTCGAACATCGAGTCCATCGGGTGCGCGATGACCGAGACGCCGCCCTCGCGCTCGATGTGCTCGATGACGCGCTGCGGGTCGGTCGTCCCCGAAGGACTCGTCACGCCGTAGCCGAGCACGTGCATCTTCCGCTCGCACGTGTATTCGAGCCCGGCCACGAAGCGGAAACGTTCGTCGGAGAGCGCTTCGCACTCTGCGACGTATGCGCGCAGGGTCTTCTCGTCGAAGAACTCTGCGTGGTCGGTCATGCAGGCGAACGAGCAGCCCTCGGCCGTGAGCACTTCGCGCAGTTCTGTGAGCGTGTACTCGCCGTCCGAGTAGGTGCTATGGGTGTGAATAACCCCTCTGAGCATTAACCTCCTCGCGCGCCGCGGCGGAACGTTTGAACCCGGCCGGCAGGCGTCGGAAAGCGAAGTCGAGCCAGTCGCCCAGCTCGGGCAAAGGGTCGCGCCACTGGAAGTTGTCGTGGCGCGTGCCACGCACGGGCGTGAGGAAGTCGAGCAGCGCGCGGCCGCGCTTCGGGAACGGCCCCGCGTAGCCTTCGGGCGCGCCGCGCCAGACTTCCAGGAGGTGTCGGAAGTCGCCGAGCAGCCAGCGGCAACGGACACCCTCTTGATAATTGAAGCGTGGTTCGACTTCGCCGCGCTCGGCCAGCTCGGCGACCATCGCGGGGAAGTCCGCGCCCGCGTAGACCGCGAGCGGCAGGGAGTTCCAGAAGCGGCCGTTGACCTCCATGAAGACGGGCGTGCCGTCGGGGCGGACGCGGAACTCGACCATCGCCACGCCGTGCCACCCGAGCGCGCGCAGAATGGCGAGCGACTGCTCGCGCAACACGGGGTCGGGGCGGACGCTGACGCGCACGGCGCTGCCGGAGCCGGTCGGGCGCACGTCGCGCACGCGGCGGTGTGCGAACTCGGCGCGCGGCTCGCCCTCGCGCATGAGCGCGAAGTAGCCCGCGCCCGCGCCTTCGACGAACTCCTGCACGAGGACGGCCGGGGAGCGGCGGCTGATCTCTCCGTAAGCCTCCTCGAACTCGCGCGCGTCGCGCGCGTAAAGGGGCGCGCCCGTGGCGACGACGCCGCCCGCGGCCGTGACCTCCTCGGACGAGCGCGGCTTGAGCACGACGGGATAGACGCTCTCGCGCATCACGCGCCGCGCGTCTTCGTCGTTCGCCACAACTTCCGTGCGCGGCACCGCGACGCCGAGCGAGGCGGCGAGCCGCGTCGTCTCCTGCTTGTCGAAGGCGCGGCGCACGGATTCGACGGAAGGGAGGACGAGGCGGCCGCCGGCCTCGTAGATGCTTGCGCGGCGCTCTGAGAGCGGCAGCGTCGTCCGCTCGGTCATCGGCAGGACGAGCGTGCCGGGCTCGCGCGCGACCTCCTCGGCAACGCGGCGCACGAAGCCGGCCGCGTCCCTCTGCGGCGCCGGGTAGCGGAAGCCGCCCGCGGCCCCGCGCGACCAACCGGCCTTCGACCAACCTTCCGGCGACCCGACGAGCACGCGGCGCCCCGCGCGCGCCAGAGACCTCACGCACGCGACCGCCTGATTCTCGTTCCCGTCGAGTACCAGCACTCTCATGACTTACTCGGATTAAGTGGCGAGGACGGCGGCTTCGGCCGGCTCGGCGCGCGGCTCGGCGGCCGGCTCGCCGTCGAAGAATTGGCGTTGCCAGACCTCGAAGTTGACGAGCGCCCAGAGGCGCGCGGAGTGGTCGCGGACGCCCGCGACGTGCTCGCCGACGAGGCCCCTGACAAAGTTCGCGTCGAAGATGCCGCGCGCGCGCGCGCGCTCCGACGTGACGTACTCGTCGAGCACGCCGCGGTGGCGGCCGCGCAGCCACGCGCCCAGGGGGACGGGGAAGCCCATCTTGCTGCGCGTCAGGATGGCCTCGGGCAGGACGTTCTTCATCGCGCGCCGCAGCACGTACTTCGTCGTCCACCCGCGCAGCTTCAAACGCTCGGGCAGCCGCGCCGTGAACTCGACGAGCTTGTGGTCGAGGAACGGGACGCGGCTCTCGATGGACGCGGCCATGCTCATCTGATCCTGCTTCATCAGAAGCTCGTGCAGGTAGGTCTTCGTGTCGGCGTAGAGCAGGCGGTTGAGGAGACTCCCGGCGTCCGAGCCGTCGGCGACGCGGCGCACGCCCGCGTAAGGGTCTGCGCCGCTGCCGGCGCGCTCGACCGTCTCGGGCGTGAGCAGGCCGCGCTGCGCCGCGAGCGGGAAGACCGCGAAGTTGTCGAAGTAGAGGTGGTCGAGGTCTGCCGGCCGGCAGAGAAAGGTGCGCTCAAGCTTCTGCCCCAGGCGCGAGCCCGCGCCGAGCGAGGCGACCGCGCCGGCCACCGCGCGCCGCGCCGCGCCGGGCGTCAGACGCTCGTAGCCGCGGCCGAGCGCGAGGTTGAAGACCGTCTTGCGGTAGCGCGCGTAGCCGGCCAGCATCTCGTCGCTTCCCTCGCCCGTGAGCACGACCTTGACGTGCTCACGGGCGAGCTTCGAGACGAAGTAGAGCGGGACGCTGGCGAGGTGCGCCAGCGGCTCGTCCTCGTGCCAGACGAGGCGCGGGAGCGCTTCGAAGAACTCTTCGGGGCTGACGACGACCTCGTGGTGATCCGTGCCGAACTTTCGGGCGACGAGGCGCGCGTACTCAAGCTCGTTGGCCTCGCGCTCGGCGAAGGCGACGGAGAAGGTCTTGATCGGCTCGTCCACCAGCTCGCTCATCACGGCCGCGATGGCCGACGAGTCGATGCCGCCGGAGAGGAACATGCCCAGAGGCACGTCGGCCATCAGACGCAGACGGACGGACGTGCGGAACAGCTCCGACCACTCTTCGATTAAATCTTCCTCGCGGCGTCGTTCATTCTCCCCGCCGCCCGAGAAGGTCACGTCCCAGTAGCGCTCGACCTTCACCTCGCCGTCGCGCCAGAGCAGCGTGTGGCCGGGGAGCAGGCGGCGCACGCCGCGGTAGAGCGTCTCCTCGCCCGAGGGCGCGTGGTTGGCGAGGTAGTCGGGCAGCGCCGCGTAGTTCAGCTCCGCGCGGACGGCGCCCGCTTCCAGCAGCGCCTTGATTTCAGAGGCGAAGTAGAGCGAGCCGTCTTCGGCGTGCGTGTAGTAGAGCGGCTTGATGCCGAGGCGGTCGCGCGCGATGAAGAGTTCCCGCCTGCGCGCGTCCCAGATGGCGAAGGCGAACATGCCGCGCAGGTCTTCGACGCAGGCCGTCCCCTTCTCCTCGTAGAGGTGGAGAATGGTCTCGGTGTCGCAGTGCGTGCGGTAGACGTGGCCGCGCGCTTCGAGCCCCGGTCGGTGGTCGGAGTGGTTGTAGACCTCGCCGTTGTAGATGATCTGGAGCGAGCCGTCTTCGTTCGTCATCGGCTGGTGGCCGGCGGCCACGTCCACGATGGCGAGGCGGCGGTGGCCGAGGCCGACGCGCGCGTCAACGAAGAGGCCGCAGTCGTCCGGCCCGCGGTGCGTGAGCACGTCGCGCATGCGTTCGACGAGCCCGGCGGAGACCGTCCGCCCCGACCTGCTCGACAGAGCTAACCCGTTAATGCCGCACATAATTCTTTAGAGCCCTCGGCGTGAGTGAGGCGTCTCCACCGTCTCCCGCGCGGCCGGGCCGCGCCCCTCCTTTGACAGCTTATCACGCCGCTTGAGCGCGCCGTCAACAATTAAGGAATCGCCGTTCGAAGCGGCGACCTTCGTGTCAAAGCCCGCCGGCTCCGTCTCGAACTCCAGACGGCCCGCGACCACGCGCGCGACCGCGCAGCGCAGCGGCCGCGGCGAGGCGAGCAGATCGCGCCCTTCGAATCGGAAGCGCGTGCCGCCGCCGACGAGCAACGCCTCCGCCACGCGGCCGTCGGGCGCGAGCCGTACCCACGTCCAAGCGAAGTCTGTAGTGAGCTGCCCGGCATTAACCTCCTGCCCCGCGCGACCGATGACGAGCAGGTCGCGCGTGCTGCCGTCCCAGACTTCGAGAAAGTGCGCGGCGCCTTCCGTCTTCAGACTCGACACGCGCGCGGCCCCGGCTCCGGCCGCGCGCGGCAAGACGACGGTGACGAAATCCTGCGGCCCTTCTCCCTCGGCCTCGAACGTCCAGACCGGCGCGGTGACGCGCGCGCCGTAGCAGGGCGAGACCCAACCAGCTTCTTCACGCCAGCGGCCTTGCCCGCCATGCGCGTGTAATTCAAGCCCCGGCGACGAAGCGCCGACGACGCGGACTGCCGCGTGCTCACCCTCAACCTGCGGCGCGGCGTCCGCGGGGAAGTGGAAGCGCAGCTCGTAGCGGTGGCCGGCGCGCGCGTCCGCCTCGTCGCGGATGACGAAGTAGTTGTCCTTAATGAACAAGACGGAGCGGCGGTGCGTGACGGGGTCGGGCAGTCGTTGATAACCGTCGTGCTCGCCCTCGAAGAAGTCGAAGCGGGCGCGGCTCAGCCACTCGCGCGCGTTGCAGCGCGCGGCCGCATACCAACTGAACGCGCCGTCTGGGACGGACGAAGATTCGCCGTCCACGACGAGCGCGTTGTGCGCCCTCGTGTGGCGGAAGTAGTCGCGCAGCTCGCGCGCGCCGGTGTAGGTGCAGGTGCCGGGGTCTACGAGGAGCGTGCGGCCGCGGGCGGCGAGCGTGAAGGAGAGCGCGTCGGCGTGCGCGTGGCCGCAGTTGTCCACGCCGTGCGGGCCGCAGTCGAGGAGCATGTAGTTCGAATCATTCGTCCAGCCGTCGCGCATCACGTAGTAGCCGCCGTCGGGGAAGGCGCGCGAAGTTTCGGCGGGTGGGCGCGCGTCGAGCGCGTCGAAAGCCTGGAGCCCCGCGGCGCCGCAGAGCCACAGCGTCTCTTCCGAAGCCGGCCCCGCGACGTGCTTGTAGTCGGGGCGCGCGAGCACGGCGGCGGCGGTCGCGAGCGTGGCGCGGAAGTCTTCGGGCGGGCGGTCGTCGAGCGGGGCGAGGCGGCCGGCGTCGTCGTCGCCGTAGAAGGGCGTCGTGCCGTCGGGCAGGGTCAGGTGCATGAGGTGGTCGCAGAGCGCGGAGAGCTTCGGGCTCACCTCCGTCTCGACGGGCTCGCCGGCCGCGCGCGCGAGCAAAAGGAAGTGCGTGTAGAAGTCGGCCGTGTAGCGCTGGTAGTAGCTGGCCTGCTCGAAGTAGACGCCGTCGGGCCTGACCTGTCGCGCTAGCTGTTCGACGAGGATGCGGCGGCCCGTCTCGCGCCAGCGCGCGGCGCGGCGCAGCTCCGGCAGACACGCGCCGAGGTAGTAGAGGCCGAGCGCCTCGCCCGTGAGGTGCGTGTTCGGGCTGTAGTAGGTCGAGAGGTACGTCTCAAGGTGGCGGCCGTTGAGATAAAGATACTTCAGGGCGCGCGCGAAGAGTTCGGGCGCGAGGTGCGTCGAGTCCTTGAAGAAGTGGAGCGCCCAGAGCCAGGAGATGGAGCGGAAGGCGACTTCGAGACTGCTCATCCAGTTGACGCCGCGTTTGGGCGGGTGCTGCTCCATCCACGATTCGAGGTGCGCGGCGAAGGCTCGCGCGTGCGACTCGTCGCCCGTGTGCCAGTAGGCGCGGCCCAGGGTGAGGAAGTGCTGGTGGCGGTTCAGCTCCCAGACGATCTTCTTGTCGCCCGCCGTCTCCGCGTCAAGCTCGACGAAGCGGCTCCAGTGGGTCATCGGCGAGCGTTTGCCCGCGACGGGCTCGAAGTTCCAGTCCGGGGGCTCGCCGAAGGAGAGGTCTTTGAAGCCGAGCAGGTCGAAGCGGCCACGGGCGGCGCGAGCGGCGCGCTCATTGACGATTACGGGGTCGGCGAAGCGGCGGCGAAGCTCCGCGCGCGTGGCCTCCGGCTCGTCGAAGGCTTTGAAGAAGGCGCGGGGCGCGCGGCGGAAGTGTGCGAGCAAGCCCTCGGCGTCCGCCCGCTCCGGCCCGCGCGGGGCGGGCAGAAGGAGGCGCGACAGTTCGGCGTCGGTCGGCAGGCGCGTGCCGACGCCGAGACGCTCGGCGCGCGCGGCCAACGCCTGCGCGCCCCGCACGCGCAGTTCTTCGAGGCTGCGCCCCCTCAGCTTGCCCAACTTCTTCAGCGCGCTCTCCATGCCTTACGTCAGTAGACCTCGCCGGCCGCCGGCTCTCTGCGACGCAGGCGATTCTTCAACTGCTCGAAGCCGCTCGTGCTCTGCACGAAGTGCGGCAGGTCTAACTCGGCCGAGACGCGGCGGAGTGTGAAGGGGTCGGCGCGGCGCTCGTTGAGGCCGGGCCGGGTCGTCACGGCGCAGGCGTATCCGGCGCCGACGGTCTCGCGGCGGACGCGCTCGTCGAAGCTGCCGTTCGGGTAGCAGAAGAGTTCGACAGCGCGGCCGAGTTCCGCTTGGAGTCGCGCGCGCGACTCAAACAGTTCACGGCGCAGCTCGTCGTCGTCGGTCGTCGTCAGGATCGGGTGCGAGACTGTGTGCGAGCCGATCTCCAGACCGGCCGCGTCCATCTCGCGCGCCTGCGCCCAGGTGACGGGGCCGAACTCCGCGGGCGGGCGCCGGGGCAGCTCGACGCCGTGCGCGACGGCGATGCGTTCGATGGCCTCTTCGCGCGCGCGGGGCGCGAGCCGCTTCAACTCGGAGTTGAAGCGTCCCGCCGCGCCGATGCGCGAGTCGCGCCCGTCGAGCCTCAAGTCGAAAGGGCGCCCGCCGACCTCCGCCGACAGCCGCCCGGCCGACGTGGCGAGCGCGACGTGGCGCAGCTTGTCAGTCCACATCCACGCGCGCCCGTCGAGGAAGTCTGTGATGAGGAAGAGCGCGGCCGGCACGCCGTGACGTTTGAGCAGAGGGAAAGCGATCTCGTACGCGTCCGCGAAGCCGTCGTCAATCGTCACGCACGCGGCGCGCTCGGGGAGCACTTCGCGGCCCGCGTAATGCGCGGCGACGCGCGAGAGCGGGACGAGCGTGTAGTGCTCTTTCAAATAGCGCAGGTGCGCGTCGAAGTCTTCGGCGGGCGTGGCGAGCGGGTCGCGGGCGCGGCTGAAGCGGTGGTAGGTGAGGATGAGCACGCGGCCGCGGTTCGCCGCCCGGAAGGGCGCGAAGGCGCCCGCGCGCGCCAGCAGTTTGAGCGCCGAATGCTTCATCGCCCCTCCGCGTCGGCGGCCTGCCCTTTGGCGGCCCGCGAGGCTTCGCGGCGGCGCGCGCGCAGGCGGCGGCGCAGCTCGTCCTTCTCGCGCTTGGTCGGCAGGCGGTAGCGTTTGCCGAGGCTCGTGTCCTGCGGCCGCGCTTCATAACTGTCTTCGGCGATCATCCCGACCGCGCGCGCGACCAGCTCGGCCGAGCGCGCGCGCAGGCGTGACGTGTACTCTTCGATGAAAGCCTCGAAGTCGTCGCCGTGCGCGTCGTCGTAGGCGAGCGGCACGGTCTCCTGCAAAAGAATCTCGCCGGTGTCCACCTTGGCCGCGACGAAGTGGACGGTGAGGCCGACCTCGCGCTCGCCGTTGTACAGCTCCCAGAAGACGGGCGGCCCGCCGCGGTAGAGGGGCGCGAGCCCCTGGTGAAGATTGATCGACCCGAGGCGCGGGAGGCCGAAGACCGACTCGCGGATGATGTTCGTCCCGTAGACGACGCCGAGGTCTGCGCGGGTCGCGCGCATCAGTTCGACCGCCTCCGCGGTGTGGTAGTTGTTGACGAAGTGGAAGGGGACGCCGGCTGATTCGGCCGACTCGCGCAGCGCGTCGCGCGCGGCCGCGATGACGGCGGCGTCCGCGCCCGCGCGCCGTCCCGACAACTGCCCGGCCAGCTTCCAAAGTGTTGCCGCCCAGCCGTCGTAGCGGACGGAGCGGCGCAGCTTCTCGCGCCGGCCGCGGCGCGGCGTGATCTCGGTCTCGACGAAGACGCCCGCCACCTCGACGCCTTCGAGCGCCAGCAGGCGTTCGAGCACGAGTTCGGCCCCGCCGTGCGTCAGCAGGATCACGCGGAACTTCTGGTCACTTCCCTTCTCAGTCATAAAAAGCAGCGAGTCAGGAGTCAGAATGTAAAGACGAATCTTGAAAGCTCTTCTTCTGACTTCTGACTCCTGACTCCTGACCTCTTCTTAGAAGTCGTTCGTAGAGCGCTTCGACGCGCGCGAGCTGCGCGGCGCAGGAGAACTGTTCGACCACTCGCCCGCGGCCGTGCTCGCCCATCTCTCTCGCGCGCGCGGGGTCGCGCAGAAGCTCGCCGATGCGCGCGGCCATCTGTTCGTCGTCGCCCGCGGGGACGAGGTGGCCGGTCTCGCCCTCGACGATTGCCTCGCGCGCGCCGCCCACGTCGGTTGCGACGACGGGCCGGCCGGCCGCCATGTATTCGAGAATCGAGTTCGAGAAGCCCTCGGCCGTGGAACTCAGCACGCACACGTCCGAGACGGCGAGCAGCTCGCCGACCCGCTCGCAACGCCCCGTGAAGAAGACCGCGTCGGCGATGCCAAGCTCGGACGACAGGGCGCGCAAGTCGGTCTCAAGCTCGCCCTCGCCCGCGAGGACGAAGGCCGCTTCGGGCACACGCTCGCGCACGCGGCGGGCGGCGCGCAGAAAGGTCGGGTGGTCTTTGACGGCGTGGCGGAGGTTGGCGACGAGCGTGACGAGGCGGCGGCCGCGCGGAAGGCCAAAGGAGTCGAGCGCCGCCTCGCGCGAGAAGCCTGCGGGCGGGCGGAGCCTCTCGTGGTCGAGCCCGTTGTAGACGACCGACACCTTGCGCGCGGGCACGCCGTCTTTAACTAACTGTTGTCTGACGGCCTCGGCGTTGGCGACGACCGCGTGCGCGGAGCGGAACGCGAACAGCTCGACGCGCCTCTGCGCGGGCGTGCGCATCCCTCCGGTCTCGCGCTTCGAGGCGACGCGCGCGGGCACGCGCGCCAGCGCCGCCCCAAACATCCCGAAGACGTTCGAGTAGAAGTCGCTCGTCTGCACGAGGGCGACGCCCTCGGCGCGCAGGAAGGCCGCGAAGCGGCGGAGCTGTGCGACGAAACGCCGGTCGTAGAAGGAGGTGAGCGGGTACGCGTGTATCTCGCCCAGGTTCAGCCGCTCGACCTCTTCGCGCAGCACGCCCTCGGGGCTGAGGCAGGCGACGCGGACGCGGTAGCGCCCGGACTCCGCGAGCAGGCGCGCGAGTTGCACGGCCTGGCGCTCCGAGCCGCCCTGGTTAAAGCTGCCGACGAGTTGGAGGACTTGGGGCTTCAACTTTCTTCTTTGCCTTACGAGGCGAGCGCCGCGACGTGCGGCGGTGTGCCCGCCGCCGGCTCCGCCTCGAACGCCTCGGCCAACACGCGTCCCTTCATGCCCTCGGCCGGCGGCAGGCCGAGCAGCGCGAGCAGGGTCGGCGCGAGGTCGAGGTTGTCGCAGTCCGCGAGGCGCCCGCCGCGGCGGACGCCCGCGCCGTAAATCATGAGCACCCCGCGCGGGTCGTGGCAGCCCGACTTCACCTGCCCCGTCTGGTAGACGAGGTCTTCGTACAGGAACGACTCGCCCGAGTGCGGGAAGAAGCAGCGCGCCCCCTCCTCGACCCCCTCTTCGAGGTGGAGGTTGACCGTCACGCCGCGCCCGACGGTCGTCGTATGGAACATCGGGCGCGCGGGCGTCTCGACGTAGGCGGCCCCGAGCCGTTCGAGGACGAGGGCGAACGTCTCGTCCGTGTCCGGGTAGACGTTGAACTGGTCGGACATGGTCGAGAGCGCCTCGGCCCGCCCCTCGACGCCGAGCACCTTCAGGAGCCGTTCGAGCGAGCGCACCTGCCCGATGCTCTTGCGCTCGCGCTCGGTGAAGGGCTTCTGCCCCATGCTGGAGGCGACGACGAGCACGGTCTCTTCGTCGAGCAGCGCCGTCATGCGCCGCAAAAGCTCGTCGGCCGTCCGGTAGCCGTGCTCGATGGCGCCGCCGTGCGCGCGCCGCTCCTCCTCGGTAGTCTTGGCGGCGAACAGCTCGGGCCGCATCGCCTTCCAGTAGGTGTGCATGTAGTGCGCGACGTGGTTGGTGTGGAAGGAGGCGAAGTCGGGCCGGTGTCGGCGGTAGAGGCGGCTGAAGAAGTCGAAGTTGACGAAGGGCTGAAGCGCGACGCGACGCCAGCGCGAAGACGAGTCGAAGCGCTCGCGCGCGAGCTGCGCGGCGACGCGCGCGGCCGTCCCCGCGGAGAGCCCGAGGCCGAGGAGCTTCGCGCCGAGCCGCGCCTTGAACTTGAGCCCGTCCTGGTCTGAAGGCAGTCGCACGGAGCGCGTGTAGGTCAGGTTCAATTCCTGGATGGGGCGCAGCTCCGGCGGGTGCGTCGCCGTGTCGGGCGCGAAGGTGTCCGGCACGTAGAAGCCTTCGACCGCTTGCGGCGGCCAAGAGCAGAGGCTCCCGTAGACGCCGACCTTGAGGCCGCGCTCGTGGCACAGCTCCCAGAGGCGCGGCGCCTGGATGCTCTCGGGCGGCTGCTGGAGGAAGAAGACGTTGTGCTCGGCCTGCGTCCGTCCCGTGTAGACGGTCGTCCAGGTAATCCACGGGTCGAGCTGTGGCGGCAGGTCAACGCTCAAGGGCTCGCCCCACGCGCCTTCGCGTTTGAGGCGCGCGAACGTCGGAAGCCGTCCCTCCTCGATCCAAGGGTCTATCAAGTCCCAGGTGATTTCGTTAATCTCGGCGAGCAGAACCTTCCTGCGTTTCATCTCTCACTCCTCAGGCCGACACGGGGACGGGCCGCGTCGTCTCAAAAGCTGCTCCCTGCCGCGCGGGCGCGTCGTCGGCAAAAGCCCTCTGCCAAAGCTCCAAGACGAAGAGCGCCCAGAGCGCGTTCGAGTGGTTGCGCCGTCCGCGCTCGTGCTCGTCGAGCAGTACGTCCACGTAGGCCGGCTCGAAGACGCCGCGCGAGCGCGTGCGCGCGTCGGCGAAGGTGTCGCGGATGCGCTCGCGCAGCTCGCGGTTGATCCACTCGCCGATGGGCACGCCGAAGCCCTGCTTCGGGCGGTCGAGTATCTCGTCTGGGACGAGCCCGCGCACGGCCCGCTTGAAGATGTATTTGGACTGGTCGCCGCGCATCTTCAAAGAGGCGGGCATGCGCGAGACGAACTCGACCAGCTCGCGTTCGAGCAGCGGCACGCGCGCTTCGAGCGAGGCGGCCATGCTCATGCGGTCAACCTTCGTCAGGATGTCGCCCGGCAGGTAGGTCTTCGCGTCGAGGTAGAGCAGAGGGCTGACGCCGTCGCCCGCTGTGGCGCGCGCGCCGTGCGCGCGGAAGATTTCGGCCGCCGCGTCGCGCCCCGCGAGCGCGCGCCGGAAGTCGGCCGTGTAGAGCGCGCGCTTGCCGAGCGCGTTGAAGGTCGAGACGTTGTCGAGGTAGCGTTCGGCCGGGTCGAGCGCGACGTTGTGGATGAAGTTGCGGCCACGCGCGCCGTGCGGGAGTTGTGCGGCCAAAGGCGCCATCAAACCCCGGCGCACGACGCGCGGCAGGCGCGCGAACCCCTGGCGGTCGCGCTCGACCGCGTAGCGCGTGTAGCCCGCGAACAGCTCGTCGCCGCCGTCGCCCGAGAGGACGACCTTGACGTGCTCGCGGGCGAGCTTTGAGACGAGGTAGGTCGGCACGGACGACTGGTCGGCGAAAGGCTCGTCGAAGTGCCGGACGAGTTCATCGACAAGTTGGCAAACGTCGGGCGTGACTATCAGCTCGCGGTGGTCGGTCTCGAAGTGGCGCGCGGCGAGGCGCGCGTACTTCAGCTCGTCGAAGCTGTCCTCGCGGAAGCCGATGGAGAAGGTCTTGACGGGCGCGTTCGTGGCGCGGCTCATCAGGCCGACGATGGTGCTCGAATCGACCCCGCCCGAGAGGAACGCGCCGAGCGGCACGTCGGCGACGAGCATCATCCGCACCGACTCTTCCAAGCGCGCGCGCAGCTCCTCGACGTACTCCTCCTCGCGCCGCGGAGGCTCGTCCGTCTCGGTGGGGAAGTCCCAGTAAGATTCTTCGGTGACGCTTCCCTTCTCTAAGACGAGGCGGTGGCCGGCTTCGAGCTTGCGGACGCCTTGGAAGACGCTCAGGGGCTCCGGCACGTAGCCGAGCGTGAGGTAGGCGTCGAGCGCCAGGGGGTCTGTCTCGCGTTCGACCTCCGGGTGTTCGAGCAGGCACTTCAGCTCCGAGCCGAAGACGAAGGTGCCGCCGGGCGTCGTGGTGTAGTAGAGCGGCTTCTCGCCCGCGCGGTCGCGCGCGACGAAGAGACGTTCCGTGCGCGCGTCCCAGACGGCGAAGGCGAACATGCCGCGCAGGCGCTCGACGCACGCGTCGCCGAACTCCTCGTAGGCGTGGACGATTGTTTCGGTGTCGGAGCGCGTGCGGAACTTGTGGCCGCGCGCTTCGAGGTCGCGTTGCAGCTCTTTGAAATTATAAATCTCGCCGTTGAAGACGACGCGGACGCGCGGGTCGCAGCCCGACATCGGCTGGTGTCCGCCCGCGAGGTCGATGATCGAGAGGCGCCGCATCCCGACCGCGGCGCGGCCCAGGACTTCGCCGCCCTGCTCGTCCGGCCCGCGGTGCTCGATGCTCCGGCACATGCGGTCGAGGAGCGCCGCGCGCTCTTCGACAGAACGCGCGCCCCCGACACTCTCGACGAATCCGGCGATGCCGCACATGACTCTTTACTTCTTCCCCCCGCAGGCGGCGACGGCGTACGCGCCCTCGCCCGTCTCGCGCATCTCGAACGTCACACCGTACTCGTCCGACCAACGCTGCAAAGCCTCCTGCTCCTCGGGCCGGTTCGCGTCGTCGAGCAGGACGAGCGCGCCCTCAGGCAGCCGCCCGTGCATGACCGGCAGCAGCCCGTAGCGCCCGCCGGGCGTCGTCCACGGCGGCCCGTCGCAGACGACGAGCTGGAACGCGTCGGGCATCTCGGCGAGCGGCGGGTCGTACCAGGAGAACTCGCCGTAACTCTTCAGCGGCGCGAGCGCGAGACGGGCGCGCGGGACGTTGTGCTCCGCGAGCGCGGCGCCGACGCGCGCGTGCCACTCCGGGTGGTGTTCGAGCGACCACGTCTCGAAGCCGCGGCGGCCGGCCAGCAGCCCGACGAGCAGCGTCGTCAGACCGCTCCCGCATTCGAGCACGTGACCTTCGACCCGCCCGGCGCGGCGCGCGACCTCTTCGAGGTAGTCGAGGTCTGCGGCGAAGCCGTCGTTGCTCCAACCCGTCAGGAGTTCCGCGAGCAGCTCGCGCGAAGGCGCTTCGCCCTCGGGCAGCGCCGCAACCTTGCGCACGGCGCGCCGCAGGGTCTGTTCGAGCAGCGCCTGCCGGGCCGCCCGCTTGACGCCCGCGGGCATCAGCCTCTTCACCGGCCCGAAACCTTCGAGCACTCTGTTGATGACGCTCATCGGCTCAACCCTCAACCGCGCGCGGGCTCTGAGCGCCCGGGTTTAAGAATCAGAAGCACCTGCCCCGCGTCGCGCAACGCGCGCCGCCCCGCGGGGATTGCAAACAGCACCGGCAGCGCCACCAGGCCCGCGACCGCCGCGGCCGCGACCAACTGCGGCAAGGCGCTCTCGAAGGGCGCCCACTGCCGGAGCCCGTAGACCGCCGCGAGCACGCCGGCCGACGCCGCCGCGGCCGGCGCGACGGTGCGGTAGAAGTCGAGCATGTGCACCGGCCCCTCGCGCCCGACCCACCAGTAGAGCAGGGGCTCGAAGAGGAGGACGCGCGCCAGCGAGTAGGAGAGGGCGACGCCCTCCGGCCCCCACGGCAGCCCCGCGACGATGGCCGCCACCGAGATGCTCCCCCCGATTAAACCCCACTGCGCGAGGTGGCGCGCGCGCCCCTGCGAGATGAGGAGCCAGCCCGTCGTGTTGGCGATGGGCTGGAAGAGGCCGGAGATGCCGAGCAACATGAAGATGCGCGCCGTCTCGCCCCACTGCGGGCCGAGCACGACGCGCACGATCCAGTCCGACGCGGCGATCATAAACGCCATCAAAGGCATCGTCGCCATCGCCACCTTTTCGAGCAGACGCAGGTACGCGCGGCGGTAGCGCTCGGGGTCGTCGCCGAGGCGGCTGAGCGCGGGGACGGCGACCGCCGTCACCGGTTCGTTGACCTGGTCGAGCGGGAGCAGCAGCAGTTGATAAGCCTTCGCGTAGAAGCCGAGCTGGACGGCGCCCCAGACGCGGCCGATGAGGAGGTTGTCGAGGTTGCGCGCGAAGTAGTTGACGATAGTAAAGCCCGTCAGGTCGCGCCCGAAGGCGAGGAGCGCGCGTACCTCCGAAAGCCGACCGGGCCGACCGGGCCGCCAGCCGCAGACGCCCCACAGGCAGACGGCGTAAGCCGCGCCGAGCGCCAACTGACCGCAGACGAGCGCCCAGTAGCCGAACCCCAGCCACGCGAGGCCGATGGTCACCGCGGCGTTGACGAACAGCGCGACGAGGTTCGCGCCGGCCAGCGCGGCGAAGCGCATGCGGCGGCGCAGCAGAGCCTCGTGCTGGACGGCGAGGCCGCCGAAGAGGAAGCCGATCGAGTAGGCGGCGGTGATGGCCGTCAGGCGCGGCTCGCCGAAGAACCGTGCCACGAGCGGCGCGACGGCCGTCGTCAAAAGCGCCACGCACACGCTGAAGCCGAGGTTGAGCCAGAAGAGCGTGCTCACCTCGCGCTGGCTCAACTCCTCGCGCTGGATGGTGGCCGAGGCGAGCCCGAGGTCTTTGAAGAGCGCGACGAAGCCCATCACGATGCCGACCATCCCGACCAGCCCGTAGTCGTGCGGCGTGAGCAGGCGGCCGAGGATGGCCGTCATCACGATCATGACGCCGAAGCGCAGCCCCTGCGAGACCATCGTCACCGCGCCGCCGCGCGCCGTGCGCGCGCCGAGTTCCGCGCGCACGTCGTCGGTGCGCAGGTGCTCGGCCGCCTTCGATGTGTTGGTCTCTTCCGTCAAGAGTCTTTCGGTCGAACTACTGCTGTGTGTAAACGGTCGCCGCGGCCTCGCCGCGCGCCGTCTCCCAGCGCGCGAAGCGCTCGCCGCGCAGGAACTTGTAGAAGGCGAGGACGCAGGCCACGTTGGCGAGCACGAAGTAGGCCGGGAGCGCGAGCAGGCGCGCGCGCACGCCGACCTTCAACAGGAGCCACCCGGCGAGCGCCGCCGCGTAGAAGAGGAGCTGCCCCGCGAGCAGCGCGGCGTAAAAACGCGAGCCCGGCGCGAGCAGGGCCGACGCCGCCAGCACGCAGACCAGAAAGAGCGGCACGAGGTAGCGCATGACCTTGTGCGAGACCAGCTCGACCGCGTAGAAGCCCGCGCGCAGCGGGTTCAACATCGCGCGGTGGCGCCAGAGGTCTGTCAGCGTCTGGGCGATGACGCGCACGCGCATGTTCAGCTCGCGGCCGGGCCGCCGGTTCGTCTCCTCCGTGCAGACGGCCCGCGGCTCGTAGACGGCGCGCAGCCCCTGCTCGACCATCTTCGTGGCGATGATGAAGTCGCTGCACGCCTCGTGGTAGAGCGGCACGTAGGCCGCGCGGCGGACGGCGTAGAGCGCGCCCGGCGCGCCGATGAGCGAGCAGGCCAGACTCTCCTGCCGGCGCAGGAAGGTCTCGTAGCCCCAGTAGGAGCGCGCGCCCGCGCCCGTCCCCGTGCGCGCGGGGTCTACGTAGACGAGGTGGCCGGCGACGCAGCCGACCGAAGCGTCCGCGAAGTTCGGCGCCAGCGCCCGCAGCACGTCGCTCCGGTAGAGCGTCGTGGCGTCGGAGAAGAGGACGACCTCGCCGCGCGCGAGTTGGACGGCCGCGTTCTGCGCCGCCGTCTTCCCCAAACGCTCGGGCTGGCGGTGGAGACGCACGCCGCGCGCGGCGAACGAGCGGGCGATCTCGTCGGTGCGGTCGTTCGAGCAGTCGGAGGCGACGAGGATTTCAAGTTTCGCCGGATCGTAGTCGAGCGCCAGCGTGTTCTCCAGCTTGGCCGCGAGGTCGCGCTCCTCGTTGTAGGCGGTGATGAGGATGGTGACCACCGGCTCGAAGGGGGCGCGGCGCACGGGCCGCGGGCGCAGGCGCGCGACCAGCCACACCAGCACGGGGTAGCCCGCGTAGGCGTAGAGGAGCGCGGCGGCGCTCGCCCAGAAGATTATTTCCGCGGCTCGGTTCATAAGGTGAGACTCGCGGCCGTCGCCGCCGGGGCTTCGTCCCCGGCCGGCGACGGCGCGCCAGCGTTCTTCTTCTTCTCCTCTTCCTCCTGCCCGGGCTCGCCGTACTTGAGCGCGTAGATGCGGCGCAGCGCGACCGAGTAGGCGACGAGGTAGTAGACGTACCAGAGATGCGCGACCGAGGCGAAGAAGCTGCACACCATGTAGCCGATGATGCTCGCCTGCATCCCGACGGAGAGGTAGTAGAAGGAGGCGCGGTCTTTCGCCTCCAGCGTCTCCCGCTCGACCCGGCGCAGCCGCCTGATGGACGTGACCATGAAGAGGACGTAGACGACGAGCGCCGCCATCCCCATCTCGGCGGCGACCTGCGTGTAGGCGTTGTGGCTGACCTGGTCGCGCGCGCCCTTGTAGTAGAAGCAGCCGAGCCCGACCCCCGTCAGGGGGTAGCGCAGCGCCACCATCACCGAGCGCCAGAGGAGTTCCCGGCGCGCGTCCGCCGAGCCGGTCACGTCGCCGCCGAACATCGAGGAGAGGCGCGCCCCGTAGTCGCCCGGCGCGGCCGCCACGAAGATGAGGAGCGAAGCCAACATCAGCGCGCCGACGAGGAACCGCCGCTTCCGGCCGAGCTTCCAGCCCAGGACGCAGGCGCTGACGGCGAGCCCCAGGAACCCGCCGCGCGAGAAGCTGACGACGACGCCGGCCGTGAAGAGCGCCGCGCACAAAAGGTAGGCGACCTTCGTCAGCGGCCCGCGCCGCGCGAAGGCGAGCCCGACGGCGAGCGGCACCATCGTGACGAGGTGCAGCGCCAGGTCGTTCGGGTTGTCGAACATCCCGCCGAGCATCCCCTTGACCCGCTCGCCGCCGAAGTCCAGACGCCCCAGCCGGTAGTCGTTGAAGGCGGAGAAGCTCAGGAGGAGGCTCGCCGCCATCGCCAGCGTGAGCAGCCCGCGCAGCCGCCACTCCGTGCGCGTGACGTTCACCGCGACGACGAAGATGAGGATGACCTTGGAGAAGTTGACGAAGTTGTCCCACGCCTCGCCGGGGCTGATGGCCGTCGGCACCGAGAGCAGCGCCGCGATGAGCAGCAGGAGCGCGAGGTTGACCTCGCGCGGGCGCGCCGTCAGATTCCCCTCGGCCGAGAGCTGGCTCGGGAGGTACGCCAGGAGCGTGAGAACGGCCAGGAACTCCGCCCCGCTCCCGAGGAAGGGGGCGTTGAACAGTTCGTACGGGCGGAAGTAGACGAAGGCCGTGAAGAGGAAGAGCCCGACGTACGTGACGAGGTGGCCTCGCTTCGCGACCCAGTTGTCCGCGCGCAGTTTTGCAGGCTTGGCCGCCTTCGCCTGCTTCGCCTTGACGCGGGCGCCGCCGAGGCCGTCCGCCGCGGGCGCGGACACTTCCGCGGGCGCGACCTCGTCCCCCGCGGGCGGCTCCGGCCGGCGCAGGGGCTTGACGGCTTCGTAGTCGGCTAACACTTGGCCGTCCCTCATCGCGACCTCTGAACCAGTAGACAGTAGAAAACCCCTTGTTCACCCAAACCGCGCGGTTCTCATCTTCGAAGTCAGCAGAGCGGAGCCTACTGTCTACTGACCACTGCTTCGAAGGTTAGCACGCCCGCCGCCCGCGCGCGACACCGGGTCAGGCTTCCAGGAGGGCGTCGAGGATGCGCTCGGCCGCGCGCCCGTCCCACAGCGGCGGCACGCGCGGCGGCCCCTTCTGCCCGTCCTGCGCGAGCGCCGCCTCGGCCTCCGCGAAGATGCGCTCCGGGTTCGTGCCGACGACGCGGTTCGTGCCCAGCTCGACCGTGACGGGCCGCTCCGTGTTCTCCCTGAGCGTCAGGCAGGGGATGCCGAGCGCCGTCGTCTCCTCCTGTATCCCGCCCGAGTCGGTCAGCACCAGCCGCGCGCCGCTGTAGAGCTGCAGGAAGTCGAGGTAGCCCAAGGGCTCGACGAAGCGCACGCGCCCGCCCCCCTCGACCCCTTCAAGCAGCCCGAACTCGCCGAGGTTCTTCCGCGTGCGCGGGTGGATGGGGAAGACGACGGGCAGGCGCTGACTGATCCGCTTGAGCGCGGAGAGGATGCCGCCGAGCACATCGGGCTCGTCCACGTTCGAAGGGCGGTGGAGCGTGACGACGGCGTAGTCCGAGCCCGCGACTTCCAGCTCCTCGCGTACGCGCGATCCTTCGGCGTTCTTCAACTGCTTGAAGAGCGAGTCGATCATCACGTTGCCGACGAAGCGGATGCGCTCGGGCGGGATGCCTTCGGCGAGCAGGTTGCGGTCGCCGTCTTCGGAGGGCGTGAGCAGAAGGTCTGAGAGCTGGTCGGTGACGAGGCGGTTGATCTCCTCCGGCATCGTCCGGTCGCGGCTGCGCAGCCCCGCCTCGACGTGCGCGACCCTCACGCCCAGCTTCGAGCAGACGAGCGCGCAGGCCAAAGTCGAGTTCACGTCGCCGACGACGAGCACCCAGTCGGGCTTCTGTTCTAAAACGACCGGCTCGAACTTCTGCATCACGGCCGCGGTCTGCTGCGCGTGGCTCGCGGAGCCGACGCCGAGGTGCACGTCCGGCGTGGGCAGGCCGAGGTCGCGGAAGAAGGCGTCGCTCATCCGCTCGTCGTAGTGCTGGCCCGTGTGCAGGACGACGGGCGCGAATTCAGCGGGGCGCCGCCGCATCGCCTCCACGATGGGGGCGACCTTCATGAAGTTCGGCCGCGCGCCCACGACGTTGATGACTTTGAGCATGAGGCGAATCGTCGGTTACCAACGGAAAGGGGGCCTCGCGGCCCCACTTCACGGCAAACTCGTCGCGCCGGGGCGTCAGACGCCGGCGTTGACCTCCTCGTTGACGAACAGGTTGACGCGCTCGCGCAGCGCCGTCTCGAAGCGGCGCGCCTCCTCGATGCCGTTCAAAGAGAGAGCGCGCAGCTGCTGCTCGATGCGGCGGCGGTAGTCGGAGACGAGCGAGTCGGAGACGTTCAAGCGCGCCGCGGCTTCGAGCTGCGTGATGTGCGCCGGGCTCAGGTAACAATACCACAGCACGCCGAGCATGCGGTCGTACTGCTTCGACTTGCCGCGGACGGCCGCGTGCAGGCCGCGCAGAAACTCGTCCACGAAGTTGGCGGCCTCGTCCTCGGACTCGCGCCGGAGCAGGGACTGCTCGGGGTTCTCGTGGCCGTCCACGGGCTCGAAGCCGCGCCCCTCTTCGTCGTCGCCGCCGCCGATGGGCACGAGGTAGATGTCCATCACGGGCAGGCGCGACATGACGAGGCTGCGCAGGCTTCGCACGTCCACCGGCGAGTCGGAGGCTTCCAGCACCGAGACGATCAGGTCTTCGAGGTCGGAGTTGCTGATGATGATCTGCGCGTCGCCCGTGCAGCCGACCATGCGCGTGTCGCGCTGGCGGACGGGGATCATCTGGACGCGCTCTTCGAGTTCCGGCTGCGCCCGGCGCGGTTTGTCCGCCCGCCACTCGCGCAGCCCGTAGACGCGATCAACGAGGCGGCGGTGCGGCTCGTCTTCGCCCGCGCCCGAATCGACGCGGCGGAAGTTGGCCGAAGACTGGATGATGGTCGAGATGCGGCGGGCGAGTCGATAAGATTCCGGGTGGCGCTTGCGCAGCTCGGCCGTCAAGAGGTTCGTCAGCTCGATCTGGCTGACCTCGCACTCGATCTCCGAGTCGGTCATCTCCGAGTCGAGGTAGTGCTGGAAGCGCGACTTCGAGAGGAGCGTGACGAAGAGTTCCTGGGTCAGGTCGAGGTAGGCGCTGCCGCGGTCGCCTTCCTCGACGAGGAGGCCGGCGCTGTAGGAGGCGCGCACGAGCGGGTGGTTGACGACGAGGCGTTGCAGCTCCGTCCAGAGGCGCGAGACGTCCGAGCGCCGCAGCGTCTCGACCCAGGCGCCGGCGTGACGCGCCCGCGCCTCGTGCGTCTGGGCGCGCCCGTGCCCCTGCGGGGTCGGGGATGTTTCTTCGTTAGACCTCGTCATGGGGTCGTTCAAGTGGTGATCTTGGTCGGCAGATGTGGCAGCCATGTTACCGGTTCTGGACGGTTGGGAGCAAGGCCGGAGGTCTTCGAGATGCTTCCGCTGAGGAGGATGATGGAAGGGCGCGGGGTTAACGCCGGGGCGTCTCTTATCTCCTCGGGCCATTGAAGATTCTCGGCCGGAGGCGAGACGAAAGAATCCGGGGGACATCTGCGCTCCGCTGGCTCTTTGGTTTGAATGATTGACCTTGCAGGGAAGCCCGCCGGTTCGGCCGCAAAGGGGAAATGGGCGCGGCCACCGTGAAGGGGGTTCGAGGCAGATGCCCCGAACACTTTGAGATAGTAACAGCAATCCGCCGACTTGAGCAACACCTTTTTACAAATCGGCCAAGGCGTTGAAAAATCAGGGGGAAACGCGCCGGAGGAGCCCCGCGGGTGGGGATGAAAGATTGGAAGAGCGGCGGGATTGGTACTTTAAGTCCGGTGCACGAGAGAAGCGCCCGAAAAGAGGCCCTCGACAGCCGGCCGCGGCGCAGGAGCCGCCGCCGGCGGAGTACAGCCCGCCTCGCGCCCCGCTCTACCTGGCGGAGCTTTGCTCGCGCGGCCAGCCCTGCGGAACCCCCCGGCCGTCGGGCGGCCAGAAACCGAGAGATTGCGAGGAACACTCATGCCTTCTTCAACGACAGCCCGGTTCCGTAAGCTTCGGACTTGTCCGGCCGCCGAGACGCTGCTCACCTTCTCGGCGGGCGCGCGCCGCGGGGGGCGCGTCGCCGAGCATGTCCGGTCGTGCGACTTCTGCGGCGCGGAGGTGCAGATGCTCTCGCGCCACGCGCCAGCGGCGGAGACCCGCCCCTTCGCCGCCCTAGCGATGCCGGCCCCGCTGCGCCGCCTCGCCGAAGACATCCTCGCCGAGCCCTCCTACAACCGCGCCCGCTTCGCCGAATCGCTCATGGAGATCGAGCGCCTCACGCCGGAGACGGTGAGCAGTGAGCAGTGAGGAGTAGACGGTAGTCAGTAGTCAGTAGGAAGACAAAGCGGCGCGCCCGGCCCGAAGGCTGAAGGCGCGCCGCCTTTTTTCTACTGTCTACTCGCTCTTCCCTCCTCCGTCGTACAGCTCCTCGATAAGGCCGCTGTACTTCTCGTCGATGACGCGGCGCTTGACCTTGAGGGTGGGGGTGAGTTCGCCTCCGTCGATGGAGAACTCGTCGGGGAGGAGCGCGACGCGGCGGACGCGCTCGTAGTCGTGAAGCGGTCGGGTCAGCTCGGCCACCTCCGTCTGGACTAACTTGACGGCCGCCGGGTTCCGGCTCCAGGCGACGCGCAACGTGTGCTGCTCGGCCTGCGGCGTCGGGAGCGCGGAGGCGAGCGCCTCCCAGTCGGGCACGATGAGCGCGGCCGGCTGCTTGCGCCCCGCGCCGACGACGACCACCTGGCTCACGTACTGGCTCTCCTTAATCAGGCTCTCGACGAGTTGCGGCGCGACGTACTTGCCGTTCGAGAGCTTGAACAGCTCCTTCTTCCGGTCGGTGATGTGGAGGCGGCCCGCCCCGTCGATCTTCCCCACGTCGCCCGTGCGGAACCAGCCGTCCTCCGTGAAAACCGCGGCCGTCTCCGCCTCGTGCCCGTAGTAGCCGTTCATCAGGTTCGGCCCGCGCACGAGGAATTCGCCGTCCGAGTCGGTCTTGACCTCGACGCCGGGGAACGGCAGGCCGACCGAGCCGACGCGGTTGTCTTCGGGGCGGTTGGCCGAGACGATGCACGTCTCGGTCATGCCGTAGCCTTGCAGGATGACGACGCCCGCGCCCAGGAAGGCGTAGGAGAGCGCGGGCGACAGCGGCGCCCCGCCCGAGACGAAGAAGCGGAGGCGGCCGCCCACGCCCTCGCGCCACTTCTTGAAGACGAGCCGCGACGCCGCCTCCTGCTGAATCTCTAAAAGCGGCGGCACCTGCTCGCCCTTGTCCTTCAGCTCCGCGTAGCGCTGGCCGACGTGCAGCGCCCAGTTGAAGAGCTTCGCCTTCCAACCGCCCTCGGCCGTCCCCTTCTTGACGATCTTGTGGAAGACCTTCTCGAAGAGGCGGGGCACGGCCGTCATGATGGTCGGGCGCACCTCGCGCAGGTACTCGCCGACGACGTCGAACGAGGGCGCGTAGGCGACCGAGACGCCGTTCCGGCAGAAGACGTAGAAGACCACGCGCTCGAAGATGTGCGAGAGCGGCAGCACCGAGAGCGCCACGTCCGTCGAAAGTATCGGCAGCGAGCTTGAGATCGCGAGCACGTTCGAGACGAAGGTGCCGTGCGTGAGCATCACGCCCTTCGGCTCGCCCGTCGTGCCGGAGGTGTAGATGATCGTGGCGAGGTCTTCCGCGCCGACCGCGTTCAGGGCGCGACTAAAAACTTCCGGCCCGGCCTCGTCCAACTGCGCGCCGGTCTGCTCAAGCTCGAAGAGCGTGAGCGCGCCCGCGACGCCCTCGGCCGCGTCGGTGTCGAAGAAGACGACGCGCTCCAACGTCTCGACCGGCTCGACGCCGGGGCGCGCGTGGCGGAAGACCTTCTTGCCCGAGACGAAGAGGACGCGCGCGCCCGAGTCTTCGAGGATGTAGCGCACCTGCTCGGGCGCCTGCGTCGTGTAGATGGGGACGTTGACCGCCCCGAGGCTGAGGATGGCGAGGTCTACGACCGACCAGTCGGGGCGGTTCTCCGAGAGCAGGGCCACGCGGTCGCCGCTCTTCACGCCGAGCGCCGACAGCCCCAGCGCGACGGCGCGCACGCGCCGGATGATCGCCTCGCCCGGGATGTAGAGCCACTGCCCCGCCTTCTTCAGGCTCAGCGCGTCCGCCTTCGCGTGCCGCCCCAGCGCCTCCAGGCACATCCCCGGCACGCTCGCCGGCACGCCCCCGTCATGTGCGTCACTCGTCACTGCTTTTTGATTCTCTCCGCGAAGTATTCAACCGTGCGCTTGAGGCCGTCTTTGAGCGGGATGGTCGGCTCCCAGCCCAGGAGCTTCTGCGCGCGCGTGATGTCGGGCTTGCGCTGGCGCGGGTCGTCCTGCGGCAGCGGGCGGTAAGCAACTTTGACCTCGATCCCCGAGGCGCGCCCCACCTCCTCGGCGAGCTGCCTCATCGTGAACTCGCCGGGGTTGCCGACGTTGACCGGCTGGTGCACGTCCACGCCGTCGGCCGCGCCCCCCTCGACGTTCATCAGGCGAATCATGCCCTCGACCAAATCGTCCACGTAACAGAACGAGCGCGTCTGCTCGCCCGTCCCGTAGATGGTCAACTCCTCGCCCCTCAGCGCCTGCACGATGAAGTTCGACACCACACGCCCGTCGTGCTCCAACATCCGCGGCCCGTACGTGTTGAAGATGCGAATGATGCGCGTGTCAACCTTGTTCTGCCGGTGGTAATCCATCATCAGCGTCTCCGCCAGACGCTTCCCTTCGTCGTAACATGAACGGACGCCGATGCAGTTGACGCTGCCCCAGTAGTCTTCGGTTTGAGGATGAATCTCCGGGTCGCCGTAGACTTCGGAGGTGGATGCCTGAAGAATTCTCGCGCGGACGCGCTTGGCGAGGCCGAGCATGTTGATCGTGCCCAGGACGTTGGTCTTGACCGTCTTCACGGGGTTGTACTGGTAGTGGACGGGCGAGGCCGGGCAGGCGAGGTTATAAATCTGATCGACTTCGAGGAGGATGGGCTCGATGATGTCGTGGCGGACGAGGTCGAAGCGCTTCGAGTCCATCAGGTGGTAGACGTTCTCGCGCCGGCCCGTGAAGAAGTTGTCGAGGCAGATTACGTCGTGCCCCCCCGCCAGGAGCCGCTCGCAAAGGTGCGAGCCGATGAAGCCCGCCCCGCCGGTCACAAGTATCCGCATCTCTTCTCCAGCCTGAAAATTTTAGCCGCCGGGATTTAGTCGCTCCGGCATTGTAACAGCGACGCTCAGGCGGCCGCGCCATCTTTTTCCGGCGCGGCGTGGTGGTGCTCAGTCGCGGGGTTGCTCACGTCCTGGCCCTCGTGCCGGCGCCGGCGTCGGCGGCGCCGGCGCGGCAGCTCGTCCGGGTCTTCGACGCGGCCGTCGGCCGTCGCCAGCGCCGCCAGCACGAGGAACATGAGCGCGTTGGCCGTCGTGTGCAGGGTGAAGTCGAAGAAGCTGTGGACGAGTACGCCCGCGCAGCCCGCGAGCGCGCCCAGCGCGACCCCCCGCCGGAAGCGGTCGTGCGACTGCATCCGCCTCAGCGCCGCGCCGAAGAGCAACGCGACGAAGGCCAGCCCGAGCAGGCCGCTCACGACCCCTCCGTCCGAGAGGATTTGCAGGTAGTCGTTGTGCGCCTGTTCGAGCCGGTAGCTCCCGCTCGCCGTGTCGTAGAGCGTGTAGGCCGAGGGGAACGAGCCGAGCCCCGTGCCGAGCAGCGGGTGGTCTTTAATGATGCCGGCGGTGCCCCGCCAGAAGTGCGCGCGCCCCGTCGTCGGGTCTTCGCTGTTGACTGTGCCGACGAGGCGGCTGAGCGCGTCCTCCCCGCCGAAGTAGAGCGCGCCGAAGACGACGGCCACGATCAGCAGGAACCCGAGGCCGACCCTCGTCAGCGCGGCGCGCGCCCGCGAGCCCCCGCCGCCGCCCGCCTCCTCGCCGCGCCCGCGCCCGCGCCCGCCCGCCGCCGCCACGAGGGTGAGGAAGATGATCTCGCAGACCATGCTGAGCATCCCGCCGCGCGAGTTGGTCAGCACGAGCGCGACGGCCATGATCGCGGAGGCGAAGGCGTAGAGCGGGACGCGCTCGCGGCCGACGGCGCCGGCGAAGAGCAGCCCCAGCGGCATCGCCAGCGTCAGCTCCATGTAGCCGGCGAAGTGGTGGCGGTTGACGTACGGGCCGAACGGCTGCGCCTGCGTCGGCTCGCGCACCCAAAAGATCGTCTGCGGGTTGATGAAGTGCTGCATCAGCCCGTAGACGGCGAGCAGGAAGCCGAAGATGACGACGAGCCGCGTCATCAGCCTCAGCCGTCGGGGGCTGTCCACGAAGGCGAGCGCCGCGGCGAAGTAGACCAGCAGCCCCGCGAGCTGCGCGAGCACCATCCGGGTCGCGTGGGGCGCGTCGGAGAGCGCGCCCTGTGCCCCGCCGAGCGGCAGGAGCTGGACGACCCCGACGGCGAAGAGCCCGAGGAGCGGGAGCTGCAAGAGGTTCCGGCTCACCCGCAGCAGTCCCGTGCGCGCGGCGTCCATCATCCAGAGCGCGAAGACGATGCCGGCGCTCAGCTCGAAGGCGGCGAGAGACCACGAGTGCACCGTCCCGAACGCGAGCGTCGTCGTGACGACCGCGAGGCAGAGCATGAGGATGATGAAGCGGCTCCAGAGGGTGCGAGGCACCTCCGCGGCGGGCGGGGGCGCGCCCGCGGGCGGCGCCCCGGCGGGCGGCGCGACGAGGTCAGCGCGCATTCGCCCGCCCGGCCGTGCGTTCGAGGTGGAAGTCGTCATACCAGATTTTTCCGTAGATGGGGCAGGCCCCTTCGCCGCACGGCAGGCGCGCGACCCTCACGAGCAGGGCTTCGGTCTTCGGCCCCGCGGCGAAATCGAGCGCGACCTGCTGCCAGTCGTTCGTGCCGGCCGGCGTGGGGGCGGACGAGATGATGTGCGACAGAGGCGGCCCCGCGTCCTCGACGGCGACGACGAGCAGGGCCGCGCTCCGCAGCTCCTCGGTCTTGAAGGAGTAGCTCAGGCGGTAGCGCGCGCCGGGCTCGACGGGCACGACCTGCGCGACGTTGCCGAACTCCACCTGCGCCGACGTGTTGAAGGCGATGCGCAGCGAGCGGCGGCCGGCGCTGGCCGCGCGCGCGTCGATGGCCGTCTGCACGCCCTCGACCGGCGTCACGTCCCAGCGGAAGAGCTGCGCGCCCGCCCGCCCGATGTCCGACTCGAAGCTGCCGTTCGAGAAGTGGCCCGTCCCGAGGTCTTCGGCCCCCGACTCCGTGAGCACGCGGACGGCGCGCCCGTACTGCCCCTTGGCGTAGAAGGCGCGCGCGAGCGCCTGGCCGATCTCGGCCTGTTCGCGCCGCTCCCCCTCGCCCAGGCCCGACCAGACCGCCGCGGCGTCGTCCAGAAGCCCGCGCCCGGCCAGCACGCTGACCAACTGCGCGCGCGCGGCGGGCGTCTTGCCCACGACATCGACGACGCGGGCGACGTTCGGCCCGTAGACCTGCCAGGCTATGTTGAAGACCTGCGCCTGGTAGACCTTCGGGTCGGCGTCGGACGCGCGCCGCAGCTCGGCGAACGCCTCGTCGGTGCGGCCCAGGCGCAGCAGCGCGTTGCCGAGGTGCCAGCGCGGCGCGGCGTAGTTCGGGGCCAGCTCGGCGGCGCGCCGGAGCGCGGCCACGCCGCCCTCGGGGTCGCCGAGCGCGCCGCGTGCGCGCCCGACCTCCATCCAGACCAGGTAGTCGTCGGGCGCGAGCGCCGCCGCCTCGCCGTACTCGCGCAGGGCGCGCTCGACGGACTGCGTGTCGAAGGTGGACTGGTAGAGCCGCGCCAGCATCAGGTGCGTCGAAGGGTCGCGCGGGGCGAGCCGCACCGCGCCCTCGGCCGACTCGATGGCCCCCGCCTGGTCGGTCTCGAAAGAGAACGGCGCCGCCTCGGCCATCGTGCCGCCGATGCCGTAGCGCGCGCCCTGCCACGCGGCCCACAGCGCCGCCGCCGCCAGCAGCAACAGCGGCGCGCGCGCCCAGAGGGGACGGAGTTTGATGAAAACTACTTGGTCAGCCATCAATCAGTTTTCAGTTTTCAGTTTTTAGCCGGCAGCTTCGGGTTGCTGAAAACTAAAAACTGAAAACTGCTTTAGAATTCGTCCCCGATCAACTCGATCTCGATGCGCATCCGCTTGAGGGTGACGCGGGCGTCCTCGCAGTCGCGCAGTATCTCGCGGACGCGCTCCTCGCCGAAGCGCGAGCTGGAGATGAGCACCTCCTCGACCTTCTGCTCCTCGCAGATGCGCCCGAGGTGGCCGTTGCCGCCGAAGACGCGCAGGCCGTGGATGACCTTCCCCTTCTTGAACGGGTCGTCATCGACGAACCCGACCGGCGTGTACTGGAGCTGGAGGTTGTTGCGCATCTCGCGCAGCAGCAGCTCGCCGGCGTCGCCCGCGCCGTAGATGAGCACGCGCCGCCCGCCCGCGTCGGGGCTCGGCAGCATCCGGCGGAAGAGCCGGAAGGCGACGCGGCTCCCGGCCAGCATCAGGAAGAAGATCATCGCGTCGAGGGCGAAGACGGCGCGCGAGAAGCCCTCGAAGCGGAAGGCGAAGAGCAGGGCCAGCACGCTCGCCACCGACCCGGCGGCCACCGCCTTCGCGTAGACGATCAGGTTGTCGAGGCCGACGAAGCGCCACAGCCCGCGGTAGACGCCCGCCGCCAGCAGCGCCCCCATCTTGAGGCAGATGAGCACCGGCACCGTCGAGAGGAAGAGCGCCCACAGCTCGGGCGAGAGGTCGGCGCCGAAGAGCAGCACGTACGAAAAGTAGTAGGCCAGGATGACGAGCAGCACGTCGAGCAGCACCTCGAAGATGCGCCGCTTGTAGGAGAGGTCAACCAAGAACGAGACGAGCGGCTTCTCGCGCGCGGCCCGCACCTCCGCCTCGTCGTAGACCTTGACGCCGGCGAGGTAGACGCCGACGAGCGTCAGCGCGACGGCGAAGCCCAAGACCATCGCGATGCCGGTGTGGTACTCGAACCGGCGGACGAGCATCGCCAACAGCCCCGACGCGCCCGCGAACCCGTAGAGCATCCAGACGGCGCGCCGCTCCGAGAGGCCGAGGGCGACGAGCCGGTGCGAGGCGTGGTCGCGCCCGCCCTGCGACGCCGCGCGCCCCGAGAGCTTGCGCACGACCGTGACGAGCGTCGTGTCGAAGATCGGGATGAAGAGGATGAGGACGGGGACGGCGATGACGACGATGAAGCTGCGGCCGCGCTCGCCCGAGGCCGAGAGCAGGGCCGAGCTGGCGAGGAAGAAGCCGACGAACATCGAGCCGCAGTCGCCCATGAAGATCGAGGCCGGGTTCGAGTTGTAGGCGAGGAAGCCGAGGAGCGCCGCGGCGAAGACCGACAGCATCACGGCCGCCGTCACCTGCCCGTTGTCGGCGAAGCTGGCGGCGATGAAGACGGCCGCGATGGCCGAGATGCCCGCGGCCAGTCCGTCCATGTTGTCGAGCAGGTTGATGGCGTTCGTGATGCCGATGAGCCAGAAGATGGTCACCGCCATCGCCACCGACGCGCCCCAGCCCCACGGCAGCAGCAGCCCGAAGTAGACGACCGCGCTCGCGCCCAAGACCTGGCCGATCAGCTTCTGGTAGGGCTTGACGTGCAGGAAGTCGTCCACCAGCCCGACGACGAAGAGCGCCGTGCTCGCGCCCAGCACCACCCAGCCCTCGCGCGTGTGCGGGACTAAGAGGAGGTAGGTCAGGAGCACCGCGAGGTAGACGGCGACCCCGCCCATCATCGCCGTCGGCTGCTTGCTCCAGCGGTCGCCGCGCGGCTTGGCGATGACCCCGTAGCGCCGCGCGAAGGCGCGCACCAGCGGCGTGAGCGCGAGCGAGAGGGCGAGCGCCGCCGCGGCCGGCAGGAGGTGGCTACTGCTGAAAGGCATCACCTTACTTCGGTTCCGGGGGACGAGACTTCGGGCGTGTTTGCGAACCTAAGACCCTATTAAATGTGCGCCGAGAAATCAAGCCCCGCCTCTCTCATGCCGCCGCGCCGTCCTGCCTGCCGGAGTAGTACTCGATGACTGAGCGCAGAATCTCGTCGAGCGTGACGGTCGGCCGGAAGCCCGTGAGCGCCGAGACCTTCGACGTGTCGGGCACGCGGCGCGGCATGTCCTCGAACCCCTCCTCGTACGCCTCGTCGTACGGCACCGTGACGATCTCCGACTTCGACCCCGTCAGCCCTTTGACCCGCTCCGCGAGCTGCATGATGCTGACCTCTTCCGACGAGCCGATGTTGAAGACCTCGCCCACCGACTCCTCCTTCTCCATCAGCGCGACGAGCGCCCCGACCACGTCCTTGACGTAGCCGAAGCAGCGCGTCTGGCTCCCGTCGCCGTAGACGGTCAGCGGCCTCCCCGACAGAGCCTGCTTGACGAAGGTCGGGATGACCATCCCGTACTGGCCGGTCTGCCGCGGCCCCACCGTGTTGAAGAGGCGCACGACCACCGTCGGCAGCTTCTTCTCGCGCCAGTAGGCGAGGGCCAGAAATTCGTCGATGGCCTTCGAGCAGGCGTAAGACCAGCGGCCCTTGGTCGTCGCGCCCATCACGAGGTTCCCGTCCTCCTTGAAGGGCACCTCCGAGGAGAGGCCGTAGACCTCGGAGGTGGAGGCCACGAGCACCTTCTTCTTCTTCTTGTTCGCCTGCGCCAAGACCACCTCCGTGCCGCGGACGTTGGTCTCGATGGTGCGGACAGGGCTCTCGACGATGAGCTTGACGCCGACGGCCGCCGCGAGGTGGAAGACCACGTCGCACTGGTCTACCAGCTCGGCCATCACCGGCTGGTTGTGCACCGAGTCGATGGTGTAGCGGAACCGCGGGTTACCTTTAAGGTGCGCGATGTTTTCGAAAGAGCCCGTCGAGAGGTCGTCGATGCAGAAGACCTCGTCGCCGCGCGAGATGTACAGGTCGGAGAGGTGCGAGCCGATGAAGCCCGCCCCGCCCGTGATCAATACTCGCAAACTAGTCTGTCCCTCCTTCAGAACTTCAGCAGCGCCGACTCGGCCGCGGCGCCGGCCGCGCCGCCCGCCAGGCGCCCGTAGAGCCGCTCGACGTCCGCGACCAGGCGCTCGACCGAATAGCTGCGCTCGACGTACGCGCGCCCCCGCTCGCCGAGCGCCTGGCGCAGCGCCGGGTCGGCGGCCAGGTGCGCGAGCGCCTCGGCGAAAGCCTCCGGGTCTCCGGGCCGCACCTGTATGCCGCGCTCGCAAATCTGCCAGGGGTGCGGCCGCCTTAATTCCTCTTCGGCAACGCCGCCTAATAAATCAACCACGCCCCCGACGGCCGTCGCGACGCAGGCGCGCGCGTTCGCCATCGCCTCGATGAGCGTGAGGGGCGTCCCCTCGTTGCGCGAGGTGAGCGCCACCACGTCGAGCGCCGGGTAGAAGTTTTCGGGGTCGTCCCTGAGCCCCGCGAATAATACATCATCGCGCAGCCCGAGCGCCTCCGCGTGCAGCTCCAGCTCGGCGCGCAGGTGGCCGTCGCCGACGACGACGAAGCGGACGCGCCCCGCGCCCTCCGCAGCCGGCCCGCCCGCCTCGGCCTCGAACGCGCGCCGCTTCTTGAAGAGGGCGGCCGCTTCGAGGAAGAGCCTGTGGTTCTTGACCTCGGTCAGGCGCCCGACGATGCCGACGAGGATGTCCGACTCCGCCGCGCCCCACTCCTGCCGCAAGAGGTTGCGGCGGGCCGGCCAGTCGTCGAAGGCGTGCGTGTCGAGGCCGAGCGGGATGACCTCGAACTGGTCGGGGCGGCCGACGCGGAAGCGGCCGTGAATCTCTTCGAGCTGCTGCGGGCTGATGACGACGATGCGGTCGGTGGCGAGCCGCGCCAGCGCCTGCTCGACGGCGAGGAAGAAGCGCGTCTTCCGGCGGCCGTAGTAGCTGTGGAAGATGTGGCCGTGGTAGGTGTGGACGAAGCGGCACGCGCGCGGCCTGCCCAGCAGCGCCGAGGGGGTCAGCCAGCGGTAGAGCATCCCGGCCGCGCGCCCCACGGTGCCCGCCTTCGCCGTGTGCGTGTGCACCACGTCGGGGCGCTCGCGCAGGAAGAGGCGGTAGAGCTTCCAGACCGTCAGCGCGTCCTTCGGCGAGACCTCGCGGCTCATCTCGGGGATGACCTGCCACCCCACCCCGAGCCGCTCGGCGAAGTAGGACATGTCGTCCTCGCCCGGCGGCACGACGCCCGCCACCAGCAGCGACTCCACCCCGCGGCGCCGCAGGCCCGCTTCGAGCCACGCGACGTGGCGGGCCGGCCCCCCGACGTTCAAGCGCGCGATGATGCGAACAACTTTCATGAAAGCAGGGAGTCAGGAGTCAGAAGTCGGAAGTCAGAATGTAAGGACAAGAGTCGCCCTCATTCTTCCTTCCGACTTCTGACTCCTGACTCCTGACTTCTTCCTTAATCGTCCACCCGGAAGACGGTGTCGGGGTCGTCCTCGTGGCGTATTTCGTCTACGGGCTCGCCCCGGCCGCGGCCGGCGTAGAGGCGGTTGGGGAGGTTGACGACGATGCCGGCCGCAGTCCCCACGTTCCGGTAGGCGTGGACGACCCCCTTGGGCACGAGCACGGCCTTGGGCGCGTCCTCGCCCGCGTAGACCGTCATCACGCACCCGTAGGTCTCGGACTCGGGGCGGTTGTCCCACATGCGCAGCTTGAAGTTCGAGGGGCCGATGAAGCAGAAGTAGTCGGCCTGGTCGGCGTGCTCGTGCGGCCCGCGCTGCACGCCCGGCAGGGTCGCGGAGACGTAGGACATCGCGGGCAGGTACTCCTCCGCCGTCTCGTCGTCGCGGAAGAGTTCGGCCAGCCAGCCCCGCTCGTCCACGTACTTCTTCAGCTCGCGCACCAGCACGCCGGCGATGGCACCGCGCTTGAAGGCGGCGGGCGGCGAGTGGTGCCCCGCCCTGGCGTCTGCCCCCGGCCGCGTCATTTCGCCTCCCCGCCGCCGGCGGCGGCGGCGCCGCCCGCCGAGGCCGACTCCTCGTCCAGCTTGTTGGCGCCGGTCTCGGCGACGAGGTTCGAGGCCCGCAGCAGCGACTCGAACGTGCCGGCGTCCGTCCACCAGCCTTCCAGCTCGTCCCAGGTCATCTCGCCCCGGTCGATGTAGGCGTTGTTGACGTCCGTGATCTCCAGCTCGCCGCGCCCCGAGGGCTTCAGCGTCTTGGTGATTTTGAAAACCTCGGCGTCGTACATGTAGATGCCGATGACCGCGTAGTCCGACTTCGGCTCCTTCGGCTTCTCCTCGATGCGCACCACCCGGCGGCCGTCAAGCTCGGGCACGCCGAAGCGCTGCGGGTCGTGGACTTTCTTCAGGAGTATCTTGGCGCCGCCGCCCTGGTGGCGGTACGCCTTGACCGCCCGGCAGATGTTGCGCTCGATGATGTTGTCGCCGAGCACGACGCAGACGGGGCCGCCCTCGGCGAAGTCCTCGCAGAGGTCGAGCGCGGCGGCGATGCCCCCCTCGCCCTCCTGGTAGGTGTAGTTCAGCCGCTTGAGCCCGAACACGCGCCCGTCCCGCAGCAGCTTCAGGAAGTCGCCGGCGGAGTTCCCGCCCGTCACGACCATGATGTCACTGATGCCCGCGTTGACGAGCGCCTGGATGGGGTAGTAGACCATCGGCTTGTCGTAGACGGGCAGCAGGTGCTTGTTCGTCACCGCCGTCAGCGGCCGCAGCCGCGTCGCCAGCCCGCCGGCCAAAACTATGCCTTTCAATCGTCGTCCCTCCTGCGAATGATTTCTCTCTCCCGGCATTGGACGGCCGCGCCGCGAAATCAGTCGATGAATCTTTGGAACCACAGCTCCAGCATCAGCAGCGTCCAGAGCTGGTGCGCGTGGTCGCGCTCGCCGCGCGTGTGCTCGTCCACCATCCGGCGGACGGCCGCGGGGCGCAGCAGGCCGCGGCGCGCGAGCCGCTCCGAGAGCAGTTGCTCGCGCAGGAAGGGCTGCATGCGGCCGCGGAACCAGTGGCCGATGGGGACGCCGAAACCCATCTTGGGCCGCGTCAGGTTCTCGGCCGGCAGGAGCTTTTTGAGCGCCCGCTTGAGCAGGTACTTCGTCGTCAGCCCGCGCAGCTTGAGCCCCGCCGGAAGGCTCGCCGCGAACTCGATGACGTGCTGGTCGAGGAAGGGCGAGCGCGCCTCCAGGCTGACGGCCATGGTGGCGATATCGACCTTGACGAGCAGGTCGTTCGGCAGGTACGTCATCGTGTCCGTCAAAAGCGCCGCGTCCACCACGCCCGCCCCGTTGGCCTGCGCGAACCAGGGCGCGAGCCAGCGGCGCGCTTCGAGCCCCGCCGTCTCGCGGCGGAACTCGTCCGTGTAAAGTTCGGCCTTGGCCGCCGGCCCGAGGACGCTCACCCAGGACAGGTAACGCTCGACGGGCGGGAGCGAGGCGGCGCTCAGGAAGCGCTGGAGGCGGCCGACGCGCCCGGCCCTCTGCCCCGACGAGGGCAGCGCGCCCACGACCTGCCGGATGACGCGCTCGCGCAGCACCTCGGGGAGGCGGCGGTAGCGCTCCGCGAGCAGCATCGCGGCGTGGCGCTCGTAGCCGGCGAAGCACTCGTCGCCGCCGTCGCCGTTCAACGCCACGGTGACGTGGCGCCGCGTCTCGCGCGCGACGTAGTAGGTCGGGATGGCGGACGAGTCGGCGTACGGCTCGCCGTAGTGCTCGACGAGCGTGGGCAGGACTTCGAGCGCGTCGGGGCGGACGATGAACTCGTGGTGCTCGGCGCCCACGTACTCTGCCACGCGGCGCGCGTGGTGTAGTTCCGAAAAGTCCTGCTCCTCGAAGCCGATGGAGAAGGTCTTGACGGGCGTCGGGCTGACCTCGCTCATCAGCGCGACGACCGTGCTCGAATCGATGCCGCCGGAGAGGAACGCGCCCAGCGGCACCTCCGACATCAGGCGCACGCGCACGGCCTCGCGCAAAAGCTCCACGGCGCGCTCGCCCGCCTCCTCTTCCGTGACCTCTATCTTCTTGTTGACGTCGAGGTGCCAGTAGCGCTCGGTCTTGACGTGGCCTTCGCGGGTGAGCGTGAGCGTGTGGCCGGGTTCGAGCTTGCGTATGTCGCGGTAGGCCGTCAGCGGCGCGGGCACGCACATGAAGGTGAGGTAGTGGTGGAGGGCCTCGCGGTCTACGTCGCGGCCGACCTCGGGGTGGACGAGGAGCGCGCGGAACTCCGAGCCGAAGACGAAGTCGCCGCCCGGCCGGTGCGCGTAGAGCAAAGGCTTCTTGCCGACGCGGTCGCGCGCGAGGAACAGCTCCTCCTTCCGCTCGTCCCAGATGGCGAAGGCGAACATGCCGCGGAAGTGGCGGGGGCAGTCCGCGCCCCACTCCTCGTAGGCGTGGATGACCGTCTCCGTGTCGCAGTCGGTGCGGAAGCGGTGGCCGAGCCCTTCCAGCTCCGCCTTCAGCTCGCGGTAGTTGTAGATTTCGCCGTTGTAGACGATCCAGGCGGTGCCGTCTTCGTTACTGATGGGCTGCTGCCCGCTCGCCAGGTCGATGATGGCGAGGCGCCGCATCGCCATCCCCGCGCGCCCGCGGAAGTAGGTGCCATCCTCGTCAGGCCCGCGGTGGAGGATGGCCTCGTTCATGCGCGCGAGCAGACGGCCGTCGGCGGGCCGCCCCGCGGGCCGGACGATTCCGACTACCCCGCACATTCAGAAGTCCACCCTTTCGGTGATGGAGCGGGCCATCTCCTCGTACTCCTGCTCCCGCGACTGCTTCCAATCCTGGTAGCGCCGCATGCCCGCGCGCTGCCGCGCCGCGCGGGCGGCGGCGGCGGCGGCCTCCGCGGCCTGTGCCCTCCGCCTGTCCTCGCTGCGCTCCTTCACCAACACGGCCCCGACCGCGACGAAGATGAAGTAGAAGACGAGCAGCTGGCTGCGCTGCCGGTAGGCCGTCCCGACGTTCCCCTGGAAGACCGAGTAGGCCAGGGTCAGCATCGCCGTGAAGATCAGGATGGGCAGCGCCCGCCGCATCCGGTGCCTGAGCGTGAACCACACCCCCGCGACAAGGAGCGGGAAGCTCGCCCACCACAAAATCATCTCCGGGAGCGTGATCGACTGCCGCAGGGAGGTCAACTGCCACGGGAAGGGCGCGAAGAGCAGGTAGGCCATCCCCACGGGGATGGCGGTCAGCGCCCCGCGCGTCGTCGAAACGTCCACGTCCTTCCCGAAGCCCGAGCCGGCCGAGGTCGCCAGGTCGGCGCGGCTCACCTGTACCGCTTGCAGGTTCCCGTACCGCTCGAACTGCTGGCTGGCCGTGCGCAGCACGCCGACGTAGGTCAGCGCCAGCCCCACCGCGACGACCACCACGAACTGGCGGGTCAAACTCTGGCCCGTCAGCTTCCGCATGCCGATGACGAAGGAGCCGGCCACCGCCGCGCTCAGCATGTAGAAGATGTAGAACCGCAGCGAAATCATCCCGGCCATCGAGACGATGAGCAGCGTCAGGTAGCCCGGGCTCATCCGCTCGCCGAGCTTGAGGGTGGCGTACATGGCGACGGCCAGCAGGAAGACGATCGGCCCGTCCTTCAAGCCCTGCGCCGACCAGAGCACCAGCGACGGGTAGAAGGCCACGGCGAAGGCCGCGAGCCGCGCCACCCGCAGGTTCTCGAAGATGTGGCGCGCGCAGAGGAAGATGATGGGCGCGGTCGCGGCGCCCACCACCGCGTTGAACATCTGCACCGCCAGCATGTTGACGCCGAAGAAGTAGTAGATGTAGGCGACGAGGTAGCCCATGCCCCACCCCGTGCCGCCCTCGCGCCAGGAGTTGACGAGCGCCTCGTTCTGCTGGCGGCTCCCCCAGACGGCCATGAGTTCCCGGCCCATGCTGTCGTAGGTGTAGGCGTCGCCGCCGAAGAAGTCTTGCAGGTGGGCGGCGTAGATGACCGCCCCGAGGAGCACCCTCAGCAGCAGCGCGGCGACGAAGATTTGCAGCAGGAACCTCCGCTGGTCGTCGATGATGGAGCTGCCGGCCTTCATGACCCCCAGCGAGAGGAGGGCGCAGAACAGCATGGCCGCCGCGCCGCCCTCCACGAAGAGGGAGACGGCGCCGCAGAGGATCAGCGAGAGGACTACCAGTAACGCGTTCATGAATCCAGGCCCGTGGGTTCGCCCACAATAGTATTCAGTAAGCCAACCCGCCGCAACCCTGCGGCGGGCACGCCCGCGTCGGCGAACCGTCAGCGAACCACGAGGTGGTCTTCCAGGACGAGGGCGTCGAAGTTGGCGCCGAGGTACGTCCGGACGGCGTCCTCGGGGCGGCACACGATAGGCTCCTGGATGTTGAAGGAGGTGTTAAGCAGGACGGGCACGCCCGTCAGCTTCGCGAACTCGTTAATCAAGGCCCAGTAGCGCGGGTTCACGTCGCGCCGGACGGTCTGCGGCCGGGCCGTGCCATCCACGTGGACGACCGCCGGTATCTCGGCGCGCCGCGCCTCCTCCACTTCGAGCACCGTGATCATAAAAGGGTCGTAGTGCGGACGGCCGAAGAGGCTCTCGGCGTGCTCGGCGTGCATCGAGGGCGCGAGCGGGCGGAACCACTCGCGCAGCTTCACCTTGTGGTTGAGCAGCTCGCGCATGTCGGCGCGGCGCGGGTCGGCGACGAAGCTGCGGTTGCCCAGGGCGCGCGGGCCGAACTCCATCCGCCCCTGGAACCAGCCGATGATGGCGCCGTCGGCGATCATCCGCGCGACGCGCGGCAGCATCTCCTCGTCGGGCAAAGTTTCAAACTTAACGCCCGCCGCGCGCAGCGCGTCCGCACACTGTTCCGAGGTGAACGAAGGGCCGTAGTAGGCGTGCTCCATCCGGAAGCCGCGCGGCCGTCCGAGCTTGTGGTGGTGGACGAGGAGCGCGGAGCCGAGCGAGCAGCCCGCGTCGCCCGCGGCCGGCTGGACGAAGAAGCGCTTGAAGGGCGTCTCGGTCATGATGCGCCCGTTCATCACCGAGTTGAAGGCGACGCCGCCCGCCAGGCACAAATTCTCCGCGCCGGTCTGCTCGTGGAGTCCGCGCAGCAGGTAGAGCACGGTCTCTTCGAGCACGCGTTGCGCGCTGGCGGCGATGTTCTTGTGGCGGTCGGTCAGCTCCTCCTCGGCGCGGCGCGGCGGCCCGAGGCTTTTGACCGCCTCGTCGCTGAACTGGTAGTGCTTCGCCAGGTGGTGGTCGAGCACGCGGATGTTGAGCTTGAAGTCGTAGTTCCCGTTGGTCGAGAGCACGCGGCTCTTGAAGAAGTCGTAGAACTCGGGCTCGCCGTAGGCGGCCAGCCCCATCACCTTCCACTCGTCGCCGCCGAACATGTCGAAGCCGAGGAAGTTGGTCACGGCCGAGTAGAACTGCCCCAGCGAGTGCGGCAGCTTGATGCGCTTGAGGGGCTTGATGCGGTTGCCCTCGCCCGCCGAGAAGAGCGTCGTCGTGTCCTCGCCCGTGCCGTCGAGCGTGAGGATGGCCGAGCGCTCGAAGGGCGAGACGAAGAAGGCGCTCGCGGCGTGCGAGAGGTGGTGTTCGAGGTAGTGGAAGCGGAAGTCGCTCGGGCCGAAGTGCTCGCGCAGCCGCGCCGCGTGGCGGAACATCTGGAGGTAGTTGTCGCGCACCTGCGTGACGCCGCGGCCGACGCGCGCCCGGTACATCTCGCGCGAGATGAAGCGGGACTTGAGCGCCTGCACCGCCTTGTGGCGGAGCACCCAGGGCTTCCAGTAGAGCGAGACGTGCTCCACGTCCGAGAGCTTGATGCCGGCGTAGTCGAGGCAGAACTGGACGGCCTGGAAGGGGAAGCCGCTGTGGTGCTTTTTGCGCGAGAAGCGCTCCTCCTCGGCCGCGGCGACGATCTCGCCGTCGTGCAAAAGCGTCGCGGCCGAGTCGCCCAGTGTGGTCAGACCAAGTATGTACATAAAGCCAATCCGCGACAGCCCTTTGTGCCTGATTCGTCCCCGCGGAGGGGCGCAAGGACGTTGCCGGAAAGGGTTGACCGTACCAAAGTTTCGCCCAAAAGTAAAAAGCGCCGCGGGCCGTCCGCGGCCTTCGGCGCGGGCTTAAAGCGAGCGCGCCTCGCGGAGCGCCGCGGCCAGTTTTTCCGCCTGCGCCGCGAGCCCGTAATGTTCGAGCGCGTGGCGGCGCCCGGCCTCGCCCATCCGCCGGCGCAGCGCGGCGTCCGAGAGCAGCGCCGCGAGCGCCGCGCGCCACTCCTCGGGCGTCTCCGCCGCGAAGTGCGTCCGGCCCGGCTCGCCCATCTCGGCGCAGACGCCGACGGGCGTGACGACGAAGGGCACGCCCACGGCCATGTATTGCACGGCCTTGAACCCGGACTTCCCCGCCAGCCACTCGTTCGGCGCGTTGCCGAGCGCCGTCAGAGGGTAGAGCCCCACGTCCAGCGAGCGGAAATCTTCGACCTCCCTCTCCAACTTCCAATCCGAATATTCGACCTCGACGCCCGGCAACTCCGCCCGGCGCGCGCCCGCGCCGACGACCTTGAGGCGGAAGCGGTGCTCGCGCGCTAGTTCCTGCAAGACGGGGAAGATGGATTCGAGGAAGGGGAAGGTCGAGTGCGTGCCGATCCAGCCGAGGACGACTGTGCCGCCCGCGTCCGTCTTCGGCGCGGGGCGGAAGATTTCGGTGTCCACGACCGTCGGGATGACGATGGCGCGCGTGCCCTTTGCGGCGACGTACTCGGCGATGTGTCGGTTGCCGCAGGTGACGACGCGCGCCCAGCGGATGAGGTCGTCGGTCTTCCTGAACCACTTGAGCGCCGCGCCGAGGCGCCCGTAGGTCGGGCTGTCGTAAGGCACGTAGGTCGCGTCGTCGAGGTCTAAGACCATCGGGACGCCGCCCACCTTCATCGACAGCCACTCGAAGACGGGCGGCCCGAAGATCATCGCCTCGCGCTGCACGAGCAGCACGTCGGCCCGGCGCGCGCGCCAGATGTCGCCGAGGCGGCGCGCGGCCGCGAGCGTCAGCGCGGCGGCGATTTGTGCTTTGCCCTCCCGCTTGTAGAACGCGCCGAAGAGCCGCGCGTCCATGAACGGGGCCAGCTCGACCTCGATGCCGCGCTCGGCCAGGGGCGCGACGAACTGCGCGACGCGGAAGCGCGTCGCCGCCGCCTCGACCGGGTACGAGGCCAGGGCCAGGACTTTCATCTCACGCGTTTTCAGCGTACAGCTCCCTGTAAATCCTCTCGGCGTTCGTCACGTTGCGCTCGCGGTCGGCGACGGCGCGGATGCGCGCGCGCAGCTCCGCGCGCGGCGTCTCGTTGAGCAGCGCGTCTATTTCTTTAACCGCGCGCGCGTAAGCCTCGGGCGTGAAAGCCTCGACGACGGCGCCGATGCGGTTCTCGCGGATGATGCGCGAGTCGTCGCCGATGTCGGGCGTGATGACGACGGGGAGCCCCATCGCCCAGTACTCGCCGTCCTTGACCGACGTGCAATATCGCTTGGTCGGGACGGGGCGCACGGGGTTGACGGCGAAGTCGCCGAGCGCCAGGTGGCGCGGCACGTCTTGGAACTCGACGAACTTCGACGTGACGACCTCGGGGCCGAGGCCGCTCGCGGCGGCCAACTCCCGCACGCGCTCGGGCGGCGCGTCCGTCAGCATCAGCACGCGGAAGCGCTCGCCCCAGTGCCCGCTTGCGATTTTGAAGAAGTCGAACAGCTCGCGCTCAAGGTAGATGCCGCCGACCTTGCCGGCGTAGACGCAGACGAGCTTGCCTTCGAGCCCGAGTTGTCTTGCAAGCTCCGGGTCGCGCGCGCGCTCGGGCGAGAAGCGTTCGAGGTCAACGGTCGCCGGCTTGACGTAGAAGCGCTCGAACTCCGCGCCGTACTTCTCGCGCGCGTAGTCGCGCACGCCCCGCGTCGTGGCGATGGCGGCGCGCGCGCGGCGCGACTGCAAGCCCTCCAGCCGGAACATGAGCTTGAAAGCCTTGCTCTCCCTCGTCCACCAGCCGACCTCGACCATCGACTCGGCGTGCGGCTCGTAGGTGTCGAGGACGAGCGGCAGCCCCGTCAGCCGTGAGAGGAAGTAGCCGACGCCGCCCGCCGTCGGCCCCCACGCGTGCAGGTGGCGGACGCGCTCCGTTATGCAAAGACGAAGCAGACGCGGGACGAGTCCCGCCAACCTCGCCGCCGCGCGCGCGCCGAAGCGCGTGTAATCGACCGTCAGGAGGCGCACGCCCTCGGCCGCCAGACTCTCCTCCGCGCGGCGGCGCTCCGCCCCCGACATGCGCAGGTGCGGCTGCTCGGCCGTCAGGAGAAATATCTCGCTCCCCGCGGGCAGCGACCGCCTCATCATTCTCAGGTAAGGCAGGACGGCGCTCTGCACGAGCGCGTCCTTGTAGCTCCAGTAGGTGAGCGCCAGCAGGCTCCGCTTTGTTGAGTTCTTCGACAACTTTTAAAACGTCACGCCGCGGCGGGACTCTCGCGCGCGGCGGCGGCGCGCGTGTACATCGCGTCCAACTCCGCGGCCATGCGCGACTCGGGGAAAAGTTCGAGCACCGCTTCCCTTCCATTGACCGCCAGCCGCCGCCGCAACTCTTCGTCGCCGAGCAGCGTTTCGATGGCGCGCGTGACGGCCGCCGCGTCGCGGTACGGGACGACGAGCGCGTTGCGGCCGTCCTCTATAAAGTCGTTCGCCACGCCCGACAGCGTGAAGACCGAGGGCACGCGCATCGCCAGCGCCTCGACGTAGACCTGCCCGAACGCCTCGTACTCGCGGCCGACGGGGACGTGGACGAACACGTCGAAGGTCTTGTACAGCTCGAAGACACGCTTCTCGAACTCGACCTGCACGTACTGCGAGGGGTCGAGCTCTTGCAGGAGCGCTTCGATCTCCGGCTTGTGCGGCCCGAGCGCGTTCGCCAGTACGAGCTTCGCGTTCGGGTAGTTCCGCAACAGCTCTTTGAAGGCGGGCACGACGTACTGCACGCCCTTCCAGTGGATGTGGCGGCTGATGACGCCGACCACGGGGTAGCGGCCTTCGAGCCCGTACTTACTTTTCAACGCGCCGACCTGCGACTCGTCGGCGCGGAAGCGTTCAAGGTCGAAGCCGTGGCGGATGACCGTGACCTTCTCGGGCGCGACGCCCTCGCGTTTGGTGAGCACGTCGAAGACGACGCGCGAGATGGCGACGACGTGCGTCGAGAGCCGGTTGACGGCGCGGTCGTAGTAGACGCCGTGCGGGTAGTCGTGGTGCGTCTCGACCGAGTGGTGGCGCGTGTGGACGCGCCGGCCGACGCCCTTCAGCTTCGCGGCCGCGAGCCCCGCGAGCGAAGCGTTGACGAGGTGCGTGTGGACGATGTCGGGCTTCAGCTCGCCGAAGAGCCGGGCGAGGCGGAGCGTCGCGGCGGGCAGGTCGCGCTTGCCGCGGCAGCGCACGAAGCGCGCGGCGAACCCTTCGGCCGCGAGCTTGCGGTAGAGGCTCGGCTCCGTGTCGCCCATGAAGACGAAGGTGACCTCGTACCTCGCGGGGTCGAGCGCGCGCCCCATCGTCTCGATCAGGTGGCTCGTGTCCACGTCCGACACGACGATGCAGAGTTTCGTCCTCATCCCCACTCGACTCTTCACTATAACGTCCCGCTAACGGCCGTAGGCCTCCGCGTCCGGCGAACCTTGCGCCCGCATCCCCCCGGAGCCGAGGTCGGGGCCGAGTTCCCTGCCGAGCGCGGGCGCCAACAGGGAGGAGTAGGTGGCGGTCAGGTGGCTCGTGTCGGCGTAGGTGACGACGCCGCCCGACTCGGGCGGGCAGGTGCCGCCCGGGCAGACGGACTCCGTCAGGTCAACGTAGCGGGCCAGCCCTTCGGCGGCGCGCCGCTCGGCGTCGGCGACCCCCGCCTCCTTCAAGGGGAAGGAGCAGGTGGCCGGGCGGAGCCAGCGCGGGTACCACGCGCGCGCCGCGAGGCACGAGGGCACGTCGAAGCCCGCGGCCGGCGGGTCGCGCAGAAGGTAGACACGCGCGCCCGACTCCGAGACCTTGAGCAGGGTGCGGCGCGTCCCCTCGCGCCACTCCTCGACGCCGACCATCCCGTCCCCCACGTAATGCAGCGAGCTGGACGCGACGACAGCGCCGGGGCGCAGCTCGACGATCCGCGCGAGCGCCTGCCGCCGCCACTCCTCGCATTCGGTGTAGCGCCGCCCGAGCACGGGCAGATTGTAAGCGACGTCGGCGGCCGAGCAGTTGGCGCGGACGAGCGTCACGAGGCGGAAGCCGTCCGCCTCGGCGAGCTTTTCGAGCGCCGGCTGCCACTGCGCGGCGTGCGAGTCGCCGAAGAGGACGACCGCCGGGCCTTGCCCGTAGCCGCACTCTTTGAACTTGCCGAAGAAGTCCGGCAGGCACCCGTCGGCGTAGACCCTGGGCCAGTCGAGCGCCGCGCGCGTGTAGGGCGCCTGCCCGGGCGCGAGCGAGGCGTACCACGAGGCGCGGCGCCACCAGCCGGCCGTGACGAGGCAGAGGCAGCTCAGCGCGAGCCCCACGGCGAGCGGGCGGAGCTTGCCCGACAGGCGGCGGCGCGCCGGGCTCTCGACGAGTTGGAAGGAGACCCACGCGAGGCCGAGCGCGAGCAGGGCCATCAACGCCTTGCCCGCCACGCTCGACGCCCCCGAGAGGACTATCGCCGGCCAGTGCCAGAGGTACCAGCCGTACGAAAGCTTCCCGAGCCACCTCAGCCAGCCGAGGTCGAAGGCGGAGCCCTCGCCGCCTGTGAGCGCCAGCGCCGTGCCGAGGACGGGCAGCGCGGCCGCCACGCCCGGGAACGTCGTCCCGTCCCCGAAGAGGAAGCCCGAGGCGACGAGCAGGAGGAAGCCGAGCAGGCCCAGCCGCCTTCGGGTCGGCGCGATTGACAAAGTGACCACGGCCCCGGCCGCGAACTCCCAGGCCCGCGTCGGGCTTGAGAAGAAGGCCCAGGGCTGCCGGTAGTGCGTGAGCACGAGCGAGAGGGCGAAGGAGACGACCAGCGTCACCACGACCGTCCGCCGCAGCCGCCCCGTCTTCAACCCGAGCATGACGAGGAGCGGCCAGAGCATGTAGAACTGCTCCTCGACGCCCAGGCTCCACAGGTGCAAGAAGGGGTTCGCGGCCGCCCCCTGCCGCAGGTAGTCGGTCGCCTCGTGCGCGAAGTAGAGGTTCCCGAGGTAGCCGGCCGAGAAGAGCGCCGAGTTGGCGATGCGGTTCTGTTCGAGCGGCGCCCGTAGAAAGTAGGCGGCCGCGACCGTGCCGAGCAGCGCCAGCGTGAAGGCCGGCAAAAGCCGCCGCGCCCGCCTCGCATAGAAGGCCGCGAGTTTGACCTTCCCCGCCCGCGCGAGCTGCCCCGTGATGAGGTAGCCCGAGAGGACGAAGAAGCAGTCCACACCGACGTAGCCGCCCGAGAAGCCGGGGACGCCCGCGTGGTAGGCGACGACGAGCAGAATCGCCACGCCGCGCAGCGCTTCGAGGTCGGGCCTGAACGCATTTGATTCAGCCGGGGTCATGAGCGCGGGGTCAAATTCCTTTCGCCGGGAGCCAAATTATCCGAGGGCAGCGCCTAAATGCCAGATAAATATGGAGATTTGCGCCTTCGCGGGCGCCGTCCGCGAGCCCGCGGATGAAATCTGCGGCTCCGCAGATGAAATCTGCGTTAACGCAGACGGCAGTTGCGTTAACGCAGACGGCAGTTGCGTTAACGCAGATTGTTTCTGCGTTGACGCAGACGGCAGTTGTGTTAACGCAGATGACAAGTGCGTTAACGCAGATGACAAGTGCGTCAACGCAGACGGCAATTGCGTCAACGCAACTCTCATCTGCGTTGACGCAACTGCCGTCTGCGTTAACGTACTTGTCATCTGCGGTCTCGCAACCGTCGTCTGCGGGGCTGCAACTCTCATCTGCGGCCCCGCGGATGGAATCTGCGGGCTCGCAACTGTCATCCGCGGGGGCGCGGCGCCATTAATCGACGCCGAAGCCGCTCCACTCGCCGCCGCGGTCGCGGCGTGCGGCCAGCCGCGTCCCGACCACCTTCGCGGCCCAGCCCGCCAGCCAGAAGGGCGAGCGGAGCGCGTCCGTCGTAAAACCCTGCCAGAGATAGCCGAGGGCGCCCGCGGGGCTGCGCCGCGCGTTGACGACGGCGTTGCGGAACATCGTCACGGCGAAGTAGCGGCGGAAGCCCTTGCGGTCAACGCCCTCCGCGTCGTTCCAGTAAGCCTGCGACGCGCGCGCCGTCTCGTAGATGAAGCGGTCGCCCTCCGAGACGGTCTTCGACGCGGCGTGGACGCGGAACCTCGTCGTCGGCTCCGGCAGGTACGTGGCCTCGAAGCGCTTGCTCACGCGCAGCACGAACTCGTAGTCGAAGGAGTAGCGGAAGCTCTCGTCTATCGGGCCGACCGTCTCAAGCACCTCGCGCGTGTAGAAGGTGCCGGGGTCGTTCCAGCGCACGCGGCCCGACCAGAACTCGATCAGCTCGCGGTGCGTGACGTGCTGCGGCTCGAAGACGCGGGCCTTGTCCGTGCCGTCGAGGAAGTGCTCGACGGGCGAGACGAAGAAGGTGCCGGGCTTCTGCACGTACGCGCGCGCGAGCCGCCGGAGCGCGCCGGGGAGCAGCAGGTCGTCGGAGTTGAGCCACGTCACGATCTCGCCGCGCGCGACCGAGAGCCCCTTGTTGATGGCGTTGGCCTGCCCCTTGTCCTTCTCGCTGACCCAGTGGGCGAGCCACGGCTCGTACTTCTTCAGCACTGCGACGGTCGAGTCGGTCGAGCCGCCGTCGATGACGATGACCTCGACGTTCGGGTAGTCCTGCAAGACGATGGAGCGGATCGTCTCCTCGATGTAGACGCCCTGGTTGTAAGAGGGGATGACGATGGAGACGAGCGGCGCGTCCTCGGCCGCCGGCCCGGCGTCCGCGCCCGCGGGCGCCTCCCACGGCCAGCCGCGGAGGTCGGCCGCGGGCGGTTCCGGGATTCGCTGGCGGGTCTCAGTCTGCATACTCTTTCGCCGCCCCGCCGCCCGCGCCGCCCGCCGCCGCGCCCGCCTTCTTCATCCCGTCCCGGAAGCCCCGGTAGATGGCGCCCGCAATCGCCATGCGGTAGAGCCGCCAGAGCAGCGGCCTCCACGGCAGAGCGCGCTCGGCCACCGCGCACGCGCCGAGCACGGCCGCCTGCCCGCCGCGGCTGCCGAGCAGACCCTTGACCCGCTTCCACGCGGCGAGCTTCAGGCCGTCGCGCTTCAGGTCAGGCGGGAGGTTTTCGCGGACGAGCTGGATGCGCGGGTAGTCTTCGCCGTACTTCCCCCAGAAGAGCGGCTCGGTCAGCGTGTAGAGGCGCTGGCGCAGGCAGTAGTCGCGGATGGTCGAGCCGGCCCAGTCGTTGTGGAGCACGACGTTGGACGGGTCGAAGAGGATGCGGACGCCCGACTCGCGCGCGCGCATCGCCAGCTCGCGGTCTTCGCCGCTCGCGGTGAAGAAGCTCTCGTCGAAGCCGCCGAGGCGTTCGAAGTCCGCGCGCGGGAGCGACAAGTTCTGCCCCGTGATGCCCTCGTTCTCGCTCAGCCCCGCCTCGGGCGGGACGAAGGGGTTGAGCGCCTTGCGGAAGCGGCCGAAGGGCGTCGCCTCCTGCTCCGGCAAATTGACGACCTGCCCGCCGACCCAGCAGCCCGGGTTCGCTTCGAGCGCGGCGAGGTGGCGCCGCAGGAAGTCCGGCTCGACGAGGATGTCGTTGTCGATGAAGACGAGGTAGCGGCCGCGCGCGACCTCGGCGCCCGCGTTGCGCGCGGCGGCCGCGCCGGGCACGCCCTCGTGGACGAGCGCGAGCGGCACGGGGAAGCTCTGGCGGCCGACCACCTCGTCCGTGTCGTCGGTGCAGCGGTTGTTGACGACGACCGCCTCCCACGCGCCGTCGAAATCCTGCCGGGCGAGCGCGGGCAGCGTCTCGGCCAGCGCGTCCGAGCGGTTGTGCGTCGGGATGACGACGGTGAATGTGAAGGCCGTGTCCGTCATGATGCGGCGGCGATCTCGTCCGCGCCCTTCGTCGTGAAGAGGTAGTTCGACACCGGGTTCGTCCCGTCGTAGGGCACCGGCCCCGACGGGTGCAGGGCGTAGCAGCGGTAGCCGTGCGCCGCGAGGAACTCGCTCATCTCCGGCCCCGGCCCCGCCCAGACCTCGCAGAACACGTCGGGGCGGTCGCGCCGCAGCGTCCGTGACAGGCCGCGCAGCACGTCCATCTCGGTCGTCTCGGTGTCGATCTTGACGAGGTCAACGCTCAACCCCTCCTTCTCCGCCACGTCGTCGAGCGCCAGGACTTCCACCTCGAAGGAACTCACCTCCGAGCCCGCGTCGAAGATGCCGGGCTCCAGCCCGCAGCTGCACGGAATCTCGGTCGAGCCGTGGTAGAACTTCGCGCTCCCGGCCTCGGCGCCGACGGCCGCCTGGAGGGCGTTGACGTTTTCGAGTCCGTTGAGCGCGACGTTCTGCACCAGGCGGCTGTACGTCACCGGCATCGGCTCGAAGGCGTAGACGCGGCCGCGCGGGTTCGCGTGCGCGGCCAGGAGCGAGTAGAAGCCGACGTGCGCGCCCACGTCGAGCGTCGCCCGCGCACGCGTCGCCAGCCGGAAGAAGAGCGGCGTGATCTCGGGCTCGTAGCCCGCCCAGCCGCGCCAGAAGACCTGGTTCGAGACCCAGTCGTCGCCGCGCGAACGGAGCCTGAGCGCGCGGCCGTTCGGCAGCGGGCTCGTCACCGTCCCGCTGCGCGGCAGGTGCTTGATGGCCCACTCCGCGTTGGAGCCGACGCACGCGCGCAGAAGCGTCGTCGCCGCCCAGTTGAGCGGCTGCGACGCGCGCACGCGCTTCAGCCCGTCCTTGAGTGCCGGAGACATTGTGCTCAACCTTGCCCCTTACCCGCGACGATCTTCTCGGCGACTTCGGTAAAGCGCTCGCAGATGACCTCGTGGCCGAAGCGCCCGCGCGTCCGGCGGGCGAGTTCTTCCGCCGGCAGGAACCTTTCGCGTTCCAGCCCGGCGCGGATGCCCTCGGCGAGCGCGGCCGGGTCTTCCTTCGGGACGAGCAGACCCGTGCCTTCGTGCACGTACTCTTCCGGCCCGCCGCAGCGCGTCGCGACGACGGGGACGCCCGAGGCCAGCGCCTCGGCGCCGCTGCGGCCGAAGGTCTCGTAAGAGCTGGGGATGACGACGAGCGCCGAGCGGCGGATGAGCGGCGCCAGCTCGGCGGGCGGCACCCACGGCAGGAGGTTGACGCTCGCGCCGACGCGCAGCCCCTCGACGCGCGGCGCGAGCAGTTCCACGTCCGGGCCGACGATGTCGAGCTGCGCCGCCCCCGCGCCGTTCGAACTCTGCGCGACCCTCTGCCAAGCGTCGAGCAGGTTGGCGACGCCCTTGCGCGGGTCGTAGTGGCCGCGCGTCACGCACAGCACGCGCGGGGGTTGTGCCGCCCCGTCCTCTTCGCCGGGCGCGGCGGGGCGGAACATGTCGCAGTCAATCGGATAGTCGAGCTTGCCGTCAACCGAGACGCCGAACTCTTCGCGTATCTCCGCGGCGAGGCTGTCGCTGACGGCCGTGCGGTAGTCCGCGTCGGCGTAGGCGTGGCGCAGGCCCCAGCTCAGCATCTTCTTCTGCGAGGGCGGCGCCTCGTCCACCCAGTTGCGCACAGGCCCCCAGTGTTCGGTCAGCACGAAGGGGAGGCCGAAGAGCCTCTTCAGCATCAGCGCCGAGAGCCCCGCCGGCATCACGACGTGTGCGTAGACCACGTCGATCTTCCACTCGCGCCGGACGCGCCGCAAGACCCTTCGGAAGGCCGCGAGGTAGCTCAGCACCCAGCTCTTCGGGACGTGCGTGTAGGTGTAGTTGACGCGCAGGATGCGCGGCGCGAGGCGGTCTTCGTCGTGGAAGGGCTCGGCGCCGACGCGCGGGCTCCCGAGCTGCTGCGGGTAGACGACCGTCACGTCGTGTTTGAGCGCCAGGCTGCGCGCGTACTCGTAGACGTAGAGCCCCGGCCACAGTTCGCGCCTGGTGGGAAAGACCGAGGGGATAAGTAGAATATTCATGAACCCTGCGCCGAACGCACCGCCGCCCTCACGGGTTTCGCCGCCCCCGTTCGTCGCGCCCGGGTGTGACTAGGGGTGAAGGCTGTGTGCGGACGAAAGTCTACCAAACAGCCTGCCGAGATGCCACTCGGCCCTGTAGAGGCACTCGCGGCTGACGAACTCGAAGGCGCCGGGCGCGAGCCCGATGAGGAGATTCTGGATCGAATTGACGACGCCCGGCCCGTCCCACGCCCGGAGGTCTGCGAGGGACGCCCGCGCCCCCTTCAGATTCCCCTCCCGAACAAGCGCCGAGAGCAGCTCGCGGTGGAGTTCCCGCACGCGACTTCTGGCCCTCCGCTCGCCGAGGCCCGCCTCGCCGAGGTGGCGCCTGAGGACGAGGAGCATCGGCCCGATCTGCCGGCTGCCGAGGTGTGTCATCGCGGAGGCGTGGCGCCGGTACCTGACCAGCCGCTCGCGGAGGCCGTGGAAGACGACGCCGCGTGCGGCCAGCCGCAGCCAGAGGTCGTAGTCCTCCGCGCCGTGGAAGGGCTCGGCCTCCTCGAACCCGCCGGCCGCCTCCAGCAGCTCGCGGCGGAGCGCCACGGAGAGGACGGGGACGTGGTTGTGCAGGAAGAGGAGGTCGAAGAGTTCCCGGCCCGCGAGCCGGCCGCGCGGGACGTTGAAGGTCTGGCTCTCGTCGCCGGTGTCGTCGTCTTTAAAGATGAAGCCGTCGGTGAAGACGAGGCCGGCGCCCGTCTCTGCGAAGGCTTTCAACTGTAGCTCGAGCTTGCGCTCGACCCAGAGGTCGTCGGAGTCGAGGAAGGCGACGAACTCCCCGCGGGCGTGCGCGATGCCGTTGTTGCGGGCGCGGCCGAGCCGGCCGTTCGGCTGGCTGACGAGCCGGACGCGCGCGTCCCCGGCCGCGAAGCCGCGCACGACCTCGGCCGTGTCGTCCGTCGAGCCGTCGTCCACCACGACCAGCTCCCAGTCGGCGTACGTCTGGGCCTGCACCGACCGGATGGAGTCGGCGATGTACTTCCCGGCGTTGTAGGCCGGCATGATGACGCTGAACAGTCCCCTCACAACTTCCCCGCGTCAGGCCGCGCCGTCGTGGCCGGCGGCGCGCTCGGCGGCCTTCAAGTCCTCCCGCACCATCTCGCGGATCAGCTCGTCGAAGGAGCACTGCGGCTCCCAGCCGAGCACGCGCCGCGCCTTCGCGGAGTCGCCGACGAGCAGCTCGACCTCCGCCGGGCGGTAGAAGCGTTCGTCCTCGCGCACGTGCTCGCGGTAGTCGAGCCCCAGCTCGCCGAAGGCCAACTCGCAGAACTCCCGCACCGAGTGCGTCTCGCCGGTCGCGACGACGTAGTCGTCCGGCTCCTCGGCCTGAAGCATGAGGTGCATGGCGCGCACGTAGTCCCGGGCGTGCCCCCAGTCGCGTTTCGCTTCGAGGTTGCCGAGCAGCAGCTCGGAGGTGAGCCCGAGCTTGATGCGCGCGGCCGTCGAGGTGACCTTGCGCGTGACGAACTCGTAGCCGCGGCGCGGGCTCTCGTGGTTGAAGAGGATGCCGCTCGCGCAGTACATCCGGTAAGCCTCGCGGTAGTTGCGCGTGAGGTCGAAGCCGGCGACCTTGCTGATGCCGTAGGGGCTGCGCGGGTGGAAGGGCGTCGTCTCGCGCTGCGGCACCTCGCGCACCTTGCCGAACATCTCGGAGGAGCCGGCGAAGTAGAAGCGGCACGCGGGCTGAAGCTCGCGCAGGGCGGCGAGGACGAAGTGCGTGCCGTTGATGTTCGTGTTCATCGTCGAGAAGCCGTCGGTGAAGCTCTCGGCGACGAACGACTGCGCGGCGAGGTGGTAGCACTCGTCGAACTGCTCGCGGCTGAAGACCTGGAAGATGCTCGGGTAGCTCTCCAGGCTCGCGGCGTGGAGCTTGACGCGGTCGAGGACTCCGCCGAGGCGCGTGAAGCGCCGCGTCGGGTCTTCGAGCGCGACGCGCCGGACGAGCCCGTGCACCTCGTAGCCGAGCCCGAGCAGGTGCTCGGTTAGGTAGCTGCCGTCCTGCCCCGTGATGCCTGTGATGAGAGCCTTCTTAGCCACTCTGACCTGACCTTCTTGGTTCTGCCGAGACTGACGCGCGGGGCCGCGGGGGTTTTGGCCGCGCGGCCGCCCCCGAGGTTCTCAGGATTCTAAAGTCCTCACGCGAAATTTCAAATCCGCCCCGCCGGGGCGGCGGGCGGCGGGACGAGCCGGCGGCGAAAGTTCTCGGCGAACGCCTCGCGGCTGAAGCGCTGCGCGGCTGCGCGCGCCGCCTCGGCCATGCGGGCGCGCAGGCCGGCGTCGCCCGCGAGCGTGGCCGTGTAACCCTTGAGTTCTTCGAGCGTGTCCCAGAGGAAGCCGCTCGCGCCGTGCTCGACCAGCTCGCGCTGGCCGCCGCGGTTGATGACGACGGGCACGCAGCCGGCTGCCATCGCCTCCACCGTCGAGATGCCGAAGTGTTCGACGCGGACGGGGTCGAGGCTCTCGTCCTGGCCGTACCCGGAGGCGTGCCAGAAGACGGCCGCGCGCTCGAAGAGGTTTTTCAACTCGCCGCGCCCGAGGTTGGCGGCGAGCCGCACGCCGACGCCGCCGTGCGCGCGCAGGCGCTCGAAGTACGCGCGGTGCTCCGGGGTGTCGCGCAGGCCGCCGACGCAGTGGTACTCCCAGCCGCGCAGGGCGCCCGCCTCCTCCAACTGCCGGAACGCCTCGACCATCTCCGGCTGGCTCTTCGTGTGCCCCTCGGATTCGAGCGCGAACCGGCCGACGCTGAGGACGGCGCGCTGCTTCTCGGCCCGCCCGAAATGCACGTCCACCGGCGGGTGCACGACCTCGCAGTCGATGCCCCAGCGGCGGCGCGTCCAGGCGCGCGAGAATTCGGAGATGGCCGTCTTCACGCGGTAGCTCTCCATACGCCTGCGCCACTCGTAGCCGTGGTAGACGAAACCCGCGGGCCGCCTCAACGCCTCGCCGACCGAGACGCCGCCCTGCAAGCTGACGTACGGCGCGGCCATGCCCGGGAAGAGAACGATGAGGGCGCCGAGGCGCGCGTGGCAGAAGGGCGGCGTGCGGTGGACGATGGCGACGAAGACATCATATGACTCGCTCAGCCAAGCCTGGCGGCGCCGCTCGGCCTCGTAGCGCCTGAGCGGGTTGCCGACGAGGACGGGCGGCTCGCGCTCCGGGTCAACGAGCCGCAGCCGCACGCCCTCGAGCGAGGTGCCCGAGTTCTCCGCGAGCCCGCGCGCCGTCAGCCCGGGTATCCGGTGCAGCACTTCGACCTCGTGGCCGTCCGCGAGCATCGCCTCGGCCAGCACCGCCGCGACGTTCTCCGCCCCGCCGATGCCGCTCCCCACGGGCTCGTTGTAGATGCCGACCTTCAGAGCCAACCCGTTCAAACCCTCCCCCGCGCTCACGCGGCCAATGCTGCCTTGTAGGCGGCGACGGTCTCCGCGACGCACTTCTCCCAACTGAAAAGCGCGGCGCGCTCAAGCGACCTCTTCGACATCGACGCGCGCAAAGACGCGTCGCCGTAGACGCGCAGGACAGCCTGGCAGAGCCCTTCGCCGTCCGTCGGGTCGAGCATGATGCCCGCGTCGCCGACCACCTCGGGCAGCGAAGACGTGTTCGAGGTCACGACCGGCGCGCCGCACTGCATCGCTTCGAGCGCCGGCAGCCCGAAGCCCTCGTAGAAGGAGGGGAAGACGAAGCAGAGCGCCCCGCTGTAGAGCGGCGCGAGGTCTTCGTCGGCGACGTAGCCCGTGATCACGATGCGACCTTTCAGCGACTCGTAACCGGAGACGGTTTCGAAGAGCCTCTCGTCGAGCCAGCCGCGCGCGCCGACCAGCACGAGGCTCAGGTCTTTGACTCGTTCCTCTTGAACCAGGCGGGCGAAGGAGCGCACGACCTGCTCCATGTTCTTCCGCGGCTCAAGCGTGCTGAGGCTCAGGAGATAACTGCCGTCGGGTATCCCGTACCTCGCGCGCGCGGCGGCGATTCTCCCGGCGTCGGCGCACGGGTAGAACAGTTCGGGCGCGGCCGCGAGGTGCGTGACGAAGACGCGAGCCGGGTCGATTGCGTGGCGGTCGCAGAGGTCGTCCTTCGTCGCCTGCGAGATGCAGACGACCCAGTCGCCCGGCTCGATGCTGCGCAGCAGTTCTTCGGCGAAGCGCGCCTGCGCGGGGGTGCAGAACTGCGGGTAGAGGAGGGGGATGAGGTCGTAGCAGGTCAGGAACCTTTGCACGCCCCTGACGCCGCGCGGCACGGGTTGGTGTGGCGAGTGGAACACGTCCGCGCCCGCGAGCCAACGCGGGTCGAACGGCTCGGGACTTTCGACCGCGCGGTACGCGCGTGCGAGGAGCCTCCTCTCGACCCTCCGGTGCAGTTTCAAGCCTTGCCGCCCTTCCGGGGCGACGGAAGGCTCCGCGCCGTCAACCGCGGCGTTCGCCTCGCGGAGCCTGTCGCCGAGCGACCTCCCGAGCTTCGTCCACCTCGGCGAGAGGAACGGCACGCCCTGAAGCTCCGGCCTCGATTCGAGGTAGGCCAGACACCCGACGGCGGCGGCGAAAGATTCCGTGGCGCAGAAAGAGACCTCGCACTCCGGCGAGGCCACGAGCCCTTCCGCAACCTTCTCGACGACCCTGAAGAGGCCCGTCCGGGCCGGCGCGCGCGGGTAGCCCTCGCCGAGTTTCGAGATGTCGTAGACGACCTTCACAGCGCGCGCCTGATTCTGCCCCAGCGGTACTGCGCGGAGCTGGCGACGCGCCGCGCCAGGCGCACCGAGAAGACTAGCCCGCCCACCGGCAGGAGTCCGAGGAACAGGCCCGCGCTCCTCTCCGCCAGCGCCCTCTTCAACGCCGGCCTCACGTCCGCGCTGACCAGCTCGTGCATCGCCCCGTGGCGGACGCAGAACTCCCAGAGGAACTGCGTCACCAGCCGGAGCCTGTGCGGGAGCGCGACGGGCGCGAGCCAGACGGCGCGCGCCGTCTCGAACGCCTGCTGGCTCCAACTGACGGGGATGCTGTTCTGCTGCGCGACTGGTTCGAGAGTCGCCGCCATGTCCTTCGCCGTCTTCTCCGTGAAGACGCGGTACGCGAACAACTGCTCCGGCACGAACAGCACGTCGCCGCGCAGGCAGACCTCCATCAAAAGCACCACGTCGAAACCCCAGACGGGCCGGGCGAGCCTCGTCTTTGCCAGGGCGTCGGCGCGCATGAGCCCGTAGAACCCGTACCAGAAGGAGGAGAGCGCCATCGCCGAGACGCGCCCTTCGAGGGACTCGGAGGTCGGGTGCAGGGTCTTGAGGCCGAACGGCACGGGCTCGCCGCGCTCGTCGATGAAGCGGATGTCGCTGTAGCAGAGCACCGCGCCGGGGTTCGCTTGCAGGGCGGCGAGGCACTTGCTGACGAAGGCCGGGTCGCGCAGGTCGTCGAAGGCCGCCCACATGAAGAACTCGCCTTCGGAGAGTTCGAAGACGCGGTTGAAGTTCCAGACGGCGCCCATGTTCCGCGCGGCGCGTTGATATCGAATCCGCGCGTCGCGCTCCGCGTACCGTTTGCAAATCGCCTCGGTCGCGTCGGTCGAGGCGTTGTCGGAGATCGTGATGACGATGTTCGGGTAGTCCTGCGCGAGGAGCGAGTCCAGCGCCTCCGGCAGATACCTCTCCCCGTTGTAGACGGGCATCCCGATGCTGACCAAGGGTGAATCCATTGCCATAAAAAAGTTCGCCGGGGCGTCAGGCGCGCGCCCGCGCGTCGCCGTCCGGTGGCTCGGGCGCGGCCCGCTCGCCCCAGGCCGTGCGCGAGAGCCACGCCCGCCCGAGCGCGTCAGCCTCCGCGTACTGCCGGGTCTGGTTGTCGGAGACGAGGAGGTTGCGCTGCTGCCCCTGCCACAACGTCTCGCTCTCGGCCCACCGCTCCTTCTCGTACCCCCGCCCGTCCCGCCCCACCACCACCACCCCGAGCCCCATTTGCAACAGCTGCCCCGTCATC
>JAFAVK010000055.1 GCA_019242475.1 Acidobacteriota bacterium
TGGCGGCGATGGCCCCGATGAAGAGCCACAAGACCATGATGAACTTGCCCTGCGTGACGAGGTAGGTCTTGCAGGTCTCGTAGATCAGCTCGGAGATTTCGCGCATCGAGCGGTGGACGGGCAGGTTCTTCAACTGCGTGAAGATGGCGAGCCCGAAGGCGAGCCCGAGCACGCAGACCACGAGGCCGACGAGCAGCAGCGTGTGGCCGTCCACGCCGAGGAAGCTCTGCCGGGAGAGGTCGGGCAGAAGCAGGTTGGCCTCGCCGCCCGGCAGGTTGGCCTTCTGCGCGCCGCTGCCGGCGCCGCGGCCCTCGGACTGCGCGAGCACCGCGGTCGAGAACGCGGCGAGCGCGAAGAGAACGGTTAACAAGCGGAGCAGCCCCTTCCGGATACTCGGCGAAAACATCTTAGACAAGTTGAACGATTCCTTTCCTGTTGTTCGTCTGAAATATGCGAGTGAAAACGCCCCCGGGGGCGGAGGCCGGCCGTGCCGCACGCGCGCGTTCGACTCCACAGTCGCACGGGAGGACGTGCTCCTTGTTCGCACAGACCCGTTTTTTGGTCTCGCTTAAAAGAAGGGCATTATCGCCGAAAAGGGACTAAATTTCAAAGGAGGCAACCGGGGGCGGGCCGGCGCGCATCTATGATGCCGCTCGAACGAAACGCCTGCCGCCGACCCCCGACCCTGGGCGCGCGGGCGACAACCGCCCCAATCGCGTATTTCTCCACAGCCCTAGCGCGGGCGCGCCGGCAAACGAATCCTCACAGGATTCTTTGACCCTAACTCTATCCTCAAACAGCTTGAAGTAGACCGGAGGTAAAAATGTCCAGACAAAAATTCTTGGCGTTGCTGGCCTTGTCCTTAGCCGTCATGGCTCTGGCCGGCCTCGCCACGGCGCAGGTCTTAAACAGTCGTAAAGTCGAGAAGCGCGCGGTCTCGCAGGCCGAGCTGCGGCGGCAGCAAGCCGAGGACGCGACGCCGGTTCAGCCTGGCGTTACGACCGAGAGGCAGCGCGTCCACAGCCGCCTCTACAGCGGGCGGCAGACGACCGGCAAGTCGCTGCGCGAGCAGTCGGATGAACTGGCGCGCGACGGACAGGGCGGAGACGTGAACGTTATCACCTCGCCCGGAACCCCCGTCTTCAGCCCCGCCCCAGACGGGAAGGCCGCGCCGCTCGAAGCGGCGGTGGAGGGCTCCGACGCGGTCATCGTCGCCACCGTCACGGCCAAGCAGTCGCAGCTCACCGAGGACGAAAGATACGTCTTCACCGATTACGAGGTCGCCGTCAAGGAGGTCTTGAAGGACAACGCGGCGTCGCACATCTCCGCCTCGGACGCCCTGACCGTCACCCGCCCCGGCGGGAAGGTGCTGCTCGGCGACCACCTCATCACCGTCGTTGACGAGGCCGTCAAGCCCCTTCAGGTCGGCGACGAGTACCTGCTCTTCTTAAAATTCATCCCCGAGACGGGCACGTACGCGGCCGTCTCTGAGAACCGGAGCGGCTTCCGGCTGAGCCACGGCCGCGTGACGGCGCTGACCGCCGCCACCGCCGGGTACGCCAAGCGGCAGGAGGGGCGCGACAGCAACTCCTTCGTCGCGGAAGCGCGCGCGGCCGCCGCGGCCGTAGCTTCGAGGAAGGGGGCGCGCGCCAATGAGTAAGCTCACCTCAACGCCTCATGCCCGCAAGCGCCTCGTGAGGGTCGCCCTCGTGGCGGTCGCGCTCGCCGCGGGCCTCATCGGGTTCTCTGAATTCGCCCGGCCGTCGGGCTCGGTCTGCTTGGCGCGCGAGGACTGCGTCACGCCGCCGCCCGACCCGAACAAGGCCGGCTGGACGAAGGGGACGACCGTCTATTACGACGTGAGCGGCCTCCCCGACAGCGTGCGGCAGCAGGCGAAGGACGCCTTCGCGGCCTGGACGGACGCAAACAAGACGAACGGCTCCGGCGTCACCTTCGCGCCCAGCGACGCGAGCCATCCGGCCTCCTTCACCGTGGGCGTCGGCGCCGCCGACGGCCGGCCCGGCAAGACCAACACCTCAACCGACGCCAACAAGATCAGCACCGGGGCCACCACCACCCTTGACCTCAACAACACGGACTTCTTCGACTCGTCGGCGGAGGGCTTCGGCACGGCCATCCTCAAGATCATGCTCCACGAGATCGGCCACACGATGGGCATCACCGACACGCCCGGCGACGACACGAAGCCGTGCGGCGGCCAGACGCCCGGCGGCAGCGTGATGAACGGCCAGTGCGGCGTCAACGACAGGGGCGGCAACGGCGCGACGAAGGTGACGACGTGCGACAGCACCGTCATCGGCGAGAAGGCGCAGTATACGAGGCCCATCATGCAGCCCGGCGGGGGCGGCTCCGATTACAGCGGCTACTACTACGACCCCGGCTACGGTTGCACACCTTACTACTGGGTCTATTACGAGTCCTGGGACGGCGGCAAGACCTGGGAGGTGGTGGACATGGAATACGCCGGCTGCTGGTGAGGGGACTTTAAATCGCTCACCACGGGTAGAGCCCGCGGGTCTTCGACGGCCCGCGGGCTCTAACTTTTACCGGCTCTTATCCGATCATCTTCCCATCCGAGCGCGGCGGCGTTCACGCGCCGGTCGTCGCGCCGAGCGCGTCGCCGACGGGGGCGCGGCGGCCGCGCGTCCAGCGGCGGACGGAGTCGAAGATGATGATGACGGCCGCGGCCATCAGCACGGCCGTCAGCGCCGTGTTGATGTAGCCCTGGGCGGCCGTCTCGGGCTTCTGCGCGAGCGGCCAGAAGTTGTCCGTGATCGACTTCCACCCGGCGGCGAGCGTGGTGGTGGCGACAAAGGCGAGCGGGACGATGGTCGTCCAGGCGTAGCGCGCGCGGCCCGAGTTGACGATGACGGTCGTGGCGACGCAGAGCGCGACGGCCGCGAGCAGTTGATTTGCAATTCCGAACATCGGCCAGATGGTCGAGATCGAGCCCGACCAGATGAAGGCGGCCCAGCCCGCGACGACGAGCGCCGTGGTCAGGACGGCGCCCGGCATCCACGTCGGCTCTTCCAGCTTTCGATAGAAGCGCCCGAGGAACTCGCCGACGAGGAAGCGCGCGACGCGCGTCCCCGTGTCGATGGTCGTCAGGATGAAGAGCGCCTCGAACATGATGGCGAAGTGATACCAGTACTTCATCAGGCCCGCGAGGCCGGGGATGCCGTCGAAGATTTTCGCAATCCCGAGCGCGAGCGTGACCGCGCCGCCCGTCCGTCCTCTTAAATTCTTCTCGCCCGACTCCGCCTCCAAACGGTCAATCTCCTTCGGCTGCAAGTCGAAGCCTTCGGCCGTGTGCGTCTCGACCATCTGCGCGTAGCGCACCTGCTGCGCGGGGCTCCCCTGCGCGGTGTTGATGGCGAAGTAGTCGCCGGGGAAGAGCGAGGTCGCGGCGATGAGCGCGACAACGCCGACGACGCCCTCCATCAGCATCCCGCCGTAGCCGATCATCCGCGCGTCCGTCTCCTTCCTCATCATCTTCGGCGTCGTGCCCGAGGCGATGAGCGCGTGGAAGCCGCTGATGGCGCCGCACGCGATGGTGATGAAGACGAACGGGTAGACCTTGCCCGGGATGACCGGCCCGCCCCCGTTCACGAACGGCGTCCACGCCGGCATGTTCAGATTCGGGTGGACGAGGATGACGCCGAGGATGAGGAACGCGACCGTCCCGATCTTCAAATACGACGAAAGGTAGTCGCGCGGGCACAGAAGCATCCACACGGGCAGCACCGACGCGACGAAGCCGTAGGCGGCCATCAGCAGCGTAATCGTGTTCTTCGAGAAGGTGAACGACGGCGCCCAGGCAGAGTCCGCGACCCAGCCGCCCGCGATGACCGCGAGGAAGAGGCCGACGACGCCGAGCGCACTCGCCTCGCGGATGCGCCCGACGCGGAAGCGGTACATGTAGAGCCCCATCAGCAGCGCGAGCGGGATGGTGAAGGCGACGGTGAACGTGCCCCACGGCGACTCGGCTAGGGCGTTGACGACGACGAGGCCGAGGCCGGCGAGCGCGATGACGACGATGAAGAGGATGGCGAGCCCCGCGACCAGACCCGAGAGCGGACTAATCTCCGTGCGCGCAATCTCCGCGAGCGACTTGCCCTTCCTTCTCACGCTCGCCACGAGAATCATGAAGTCGTGGACGGCGCCGCCGAGGCAGACGCCGATGACGAGCCAGAGCAGCCCCGGGAGAAAGCCGAACTGCGCCGCCAGCACCGGCCCGATCAAAGGCCCCGCGCCCGAGATGGCCGCGAAGTGGTGGCCGAAGAGCACCCACTTGTTCGTCGGGTAGTAGTTGTGCCCGTCGTACATCGTCTCCGACGGGACGGGCGCCGACTCGTCCAGCGCCAAAACCTTCGCGGCGAGGAACGCCGAGTAGTACCTGTACGCAATCGCCATCACGCACAGCGCGCCGACGATGATCGGAAGTGCGTTCATCTGTTCTCAGTTCCTCCGCGGGTTTGCGTGCTGCGGGACGTGCGGGAGCGACGAGATTATAAACGCGACCGGCAACAGTGGGAAAACTTTCTCGTCGCCGACTGATCCTTCCGGGAGCGCGGCCCCGCGTATAGGTGTGAGGCGGCAACGGCGCCGCCGTGCGAGTCGGCCCGCGCAGCGCTGGGGGGAAGGCGGGCCATAGCCATCATACATAGATAAACGGCGGCCGTCGGCCGCCCCGATTGATAAAGGAGTAGTGTTATGAAGAAGATTCAGCGCGTCGCCCTCGGCCTCGCACTGCTCGCCGCGCTCGCGGGCGGCGTCGTGAGCGCCTCGGCCAAGAGCAGCGGCAACAGGCCGCGAGCCTTTAGCGGCGTCATCCAGAGCATCGACCTGCGTGCGCGCACCGTCGAGGTGCGCGAGCAGGAGACGGGGCGCGTCGTCACGGTGCGCGTGCCCGAGGGCGCGCTGCTGCGCACCAACAGCACCAACCAGCCGCTCATGCAGATCGAGCGGCTCATCCCCGGCATGACGCTCAGCGCCGTCGTCGAGTAGGCGCGGCCGAGAGCCACGGGCACACGAAGGGCGGGAGGGACGGACGACCTCCCGCCCTTCGTGCGTCCGCCTTAACCCGGGAAGGATTCGTCGAGACGGATGCCGCGCGCGGCCAGCGCCGCGACGAAGGCGTCCGGAGGGATGCAGCGCTCCTGCGGGACGGCGCCGCGCCGGGTCGTCTCGCCGCGTGCCATCATCTGCGCGACGAGGGAGGCGGGGAAGGCCGTCGTGCGCTGCATGGCGGAGAGGCCGGTCTGCGGGTCGAAGCGGTCGATGATGTCGTAGCGCAGACGCTTCGCCCCTTCACCTTTAAGTCGTCCCGCGAATTCGAGACGGATGAAGACGAGGTCGGGCTCGTCCGCGGGCAGGTGTCGGTTGAGCAGCTCGCCGAGGAGCTTGCGCGGCGCGACGGGCGCGCCGCCGACTTCGAACGCCTCGCCCGAGGCGAGGCCGAGGTCGATGAGGAGCTTGAAGCGCTCGCAGTGGCCGGGGTAGCGGATGGTCTTGTAGTCGAGTTCTCGAACCCGGCCGAGGAAGGTCTCGGGCAGCGTCGAAGTGCCGCCCGAGGTCTGGAACGCCTCCATCCGCCCGAAGGGCTCCGGAAAGTCGAGCGACTCAATTTCAGTTAAAGATTCGACCTCCGTCAACTGGCCGCCGCGGATGACGCGCGCTCGCTCGACGTACTCGTTGATGAGCCCTTCGACGGAGAAGACGATCTGATAATCGAGCGGCGGCCTCGGATTCTGCGGGAGGCCGCCGACGCGGATGTGTATCTCGTCCAACTGCTCGAAGCGCGCCGCCCCGTGCGCGGCGAGCACCGAGACCATGCCGGGCGCGAGGCCGCAGTCGGGGACGACGTTGACGCCGGCGGCGCGCGCCTCCTCGTCGAGTGCTAATTCGGCATCGACGACCGTGTTGTTGCCGCCGAGGTCGCAGAAGTGTCTGCCGGCCTCGACGGCCGCGCGCGCGAGCTGGAGGTTGTGGAAGTACGTGACGCAGCTCAGCGCCGCGTCGTGTTCGCGCATCAGCCCGACGACCCGCGCCCGGTCTTCGACGTCAAGCTGCGCGGGGCGGACGCGGCCGTCGTGCAGAGTCTCCGCGACGGCGCGGGCTCGGCCTTCGTCAACGTCGGCGACCGTGACCAGCTCCACGCCCTCGGAGTTGTGCGCGAGGTCGTAGGCCGCGCCGAGCCCCATCCGCCCGGCCCCGAGCACGAGCACCCTCATCTCTCGACGCTCTCCCCCGGGCCGCCCTTCGAGCCGAGCACCGTGCCCGCGACGCCGACGACGAGCCCGACGAAAATCATCAGCAGGCCGTAGACGGCGCGGTCGTGGCGGTCGGCGCCCGCCGTGAGCGCCGAGTCGATGATCGCGCGCGGGCCGAGGTCGTGCGGGATGATGAAGAGGCCGACCGCGACGGCGAGGAAGCCGAGCCCCGCCAGCTTGAGCATCGCCGGGGTGCGCGTCGGGCGCCCCAGCTTCTGCCCAATCGAGCTGCGCGTGTAGCCGTACGAGACGTAGATGGCAAAGCCGAGCATCAGCCACCCGACGAAACGCCACCACGACGCGGGCGGCAGGTAGAAGATCAGGAAGAAGCACGAGACGACGCCGAGCAGCGGCAGCAGCCAAGGCCCCAAAGGCACGCGGAACGGCCGCGCGCGCCCGGGGTCTTTCATCCGCAGGACGGGGATGCCGACGCAGACGAGGATGAAGGCGAAGAGCGTCCCGATGTTCGTCAGGTCGATGACCTCGTCAATCGAGGCGAAGGCCGCGAAGACGCCGACGAAGACGCCCGTCAGAATCGTCGTCACGTGCGGCGTCTTAAAACGCGGGTGGACGCTGGCGAAGGTCGAGGGGAGGAGGCCGTCGCGCGCCATCGAGAAGAAGATGCGCGGCTGGCCGAGCTGGAAGACGAGCAGTACCGCCGTGTGCGCGATGACCGAGCCGAAGGCGACGATGGTCGAGGGCCACGTCGTCCCCGGCGGCGCGACGTGGTCGAGCGCCATCGTCAAGGGCTCGGCCTGCTCGGTCGTCAGCTTCGTCACCAGCTCCGGGTAGGGGATGAGGCCGGCGAAGACCGCGCCGACGATGACGTAAAGAATCGTGCAGACGACGAGCGAGGCGATGATGCCGATGGGCAGGTCGCGCGCGGGGTTCTTGCACTCCTCGGCCACGGTCGAGACGGCGTCGAAGCCGATGTAGGCGAAGAAGACGAGCGCGGCCCCCGTGAACGTCCCGCGCCAGCCGTTCGGCTGGAACGGCACCCAGTTGTGCGTCATCTTCGCGGGCGAGACGTAGTAGAGCGAGATGCCGATGAAGAAGAGGAGGACGATGATCTTGATGACCACCATCCCGGCGTTGAACTCGGCCGACTCCTTGATGCCCCAGACGAGCACGACGGTGATGAGGGCGACGATGCCGAAGGCGAGGAGGTTGAAGATAATCGGGTAGCCGAAGAGGTGCGGCGCGCCGCCGAAGTCCGCGGCGAACTTGGCCGGGTTGGCGTCGGCGAGCTTCATCGCCGTGCGGTAGTCGGTCGCGAGCCACGAGGGGATGTCGATGCCGAGGTTGCCCATCAGCGTCCGGAAGTAGTTGGCCCAACTGATGGCGACGGCGATGTTGCCGACGGCGTACTCGATGATCAAGTCCCAGCCGATGATCCACGCGACCAGTTCGCCGAGGGTCGAGTAGGAGTAGGTGTAGGCCGAGCCCGAGATGGGCACCATCGAGGCCATCTCGGCGTAGCAGAGCGCCGTGAACCCGCAGACGACCGCCGTGATGACGAACGAGAGCATCAAGCTGGGGCCGGCGCCGGGGCGCGCCGGGTCGCCCGCGGCGGCCGTGCCGACGGTGGCGAAGATGCCCGCGCCGATGATCGCGCCGATGCCCAAGAGCGTGACGTTGAAGGCGCCGAGCGTCCGCTTCAGAGAGAACTGCGGGCCGCCGGCCGCGGCCAGGATGTCGTCGAGATTTTTGGTGCGGAAGAGTCCTCGAAGCAAGGTCTTGCCTCCAACTCGGAAGATTCGGATTGCGCTTGTTGACTTAGGACGTGCCGCCTGGACGGCCGGAGTTTTACACAGCCCGCGCGGCAAGGCAATAGGAAAGGCAAAAGGCAAACTTCAAAAGGCAAAAGTGAAGGAGGACGAGAGCCACGTTGCTTCTCGTCCTCCTTCACTTTTGCCTTTTGAAGTTTGCCTTACTTGCTGACCGCCGTCCCCTCCGTCGGGAGGCCGGCGGCCTTCCACCCCTGCATGCCGCCGAGGAGGGCGGCGGTGTTTTCGATCGACTTCTGCTTGAGTGTGAGCGCCGCACCGGCGCTGGTGTGTTCGTTCGGTCAAGTGCAGTAGAAGACGAGCGTCTTGTCCTTCGGCAGCTCGCCCGCGCGGTTCAAGACCTCGTCGTAGGGTATCGAGCCCGCGCTCCGGATGTGCTCGGCGTCGTAGGCCGTCTTCGCGCGCGTGTCGTAGAGGACGGCGCTGCCGTCCTCCAGCATCTTCTGCAACTCGGCGACCGTCACGCGGCGGACGCCGTCGGCGTGAACTTCGGTCGTCCCCGCGGGAGCGTTCACGGCCGGGTTCGCGCCGGCCTTCGGCGCGGCGGCGCTCGTGTTGCCCGCCCTGTCGGTCGCCTTGCACGCGCCGAGCAGTGCCGCCGCCGCGAGCGCCAGAACCGCCGGGATGAAAACTCTTCTCGTCATCTTCAACTCTCCGAAAACTTGTGTACGCCGCGGCCCGCGGGGCGCCGCCAGCGCGCCGATAGCATCGCACAGAACGGCTCTCCCCGGCCAGCCCGCGCGCCGGAAAACTCCCGCCAAAGCTTCCCCGGGGGGGGCCAAGTGTGCTATAGATGCGCAAATTTTAAAGCCAGAACGGGACGTGCCACAGGGCCGAACGCGGGAGTGTTGAGGATGAGAGACACCGTACGGGGAAGACTATTCTCAAAAAAGGCGGCGCGCTCCTTCTGCGTGCCGCTCGCGCTGGCGCTGCTCCTGCTGGGCGCGTGCCTGCCGAAGTCGGGGAATAGCCCCCGCAAGGGGGAGACGCGCGTCGTCACCCTCTACGGCTTCTCGGTGATGAAGGAGGCGATGGACAAGGCGGTGCTCCCCGCCTTCACCGAGAAGTGGAAGCGCGAGCACGACGAGGACGTGCGCTTCAACACCTCCTACGCCGGCTCCGAGACGATCACGAACCAGATTTTGCAGGGCGTCGCCGCCAACGTGGGCATCTTCTCCATCGAGCGCGACGTGCAGCGCCTCGTCGAGAAGGGGCTGGTCAAGTCGGACTGGAAGACCGCCCTGCCGAACAGCGGCATCGTCAACAAGACGCCCTTCGTCATCCTCGTCCGCAAGGGGAACCCGAAGGGCATCCGCGACTTCCCCGACCTCGCCAAGCCGGGCGTCAAACTCATCCACCCCGACCCGGACGGCTCGGGCGGCGCGCAGTGGTCGCTCCTCGCCATCTACGGGTCGGAGCTGAAGAAGTCGCAGGCCGAGTCGGGCGCGCCCGACCAGGCGCGCGCGCTCAACCTTTTGAAGTCGGTCTGGAAGAACGTCATCTCGACGCCGGGCTCGGCGCGCGAGGCGCGGACGCAGTTCGAGACCGGCTACGGCGACGCGCTCGTCACCTACGAGCAGGACGCGCTGCTGATGAAGGCGTCGGGCGCGGCCGTCGAGATGGTCGTCCCGCGCGCGACCATCCTCAGCGAGCACCCGGCCGTCCTCATCGACAAGAACGTGACCGACGACGAGCGGCCGCTGCTGACGGCCTTCATGCAGTACCTCTGGAGCGACGAGGCGCAGCAGGCGTTCGTCAAGTACCACTTCCGCGCCGTCACCAACGAAGCCTTCAACGACGCCAACAAGGAGTTCGCCCGCGTCGAGCTGCCCTTCACCGTCGGCGAACTCTTCCAGGGGTGGGAGCACGCCTACCCCGACGTGATCGACGGCGTGTGGAGAAAACAGGTCAAGCAGAAGTGAGGAAGATATGAGCGCAGCGGTTTCGGCGATGCGACACGTCCGCGGGTTCGACCCGGCGAAGCCGTTCGGGCTCGGGATGGTCATCCTGTTGATGCTGCCGCTGGTGCTTCTGCCGCTGGCGTCGATCTTCATCTTCGGGATGAAGGACGGCATGCGGAGCTTCTGGGTGGCCCTGAGCGCGCCGGACGCCGTCTTCGCGCTGAAGCTGTCGGTGGTGACGAGCTTCTACGCGACGCTCTTCAATGTCGTCTTCGGCATCCTGGCCGCCTACGTGCTCTCGCGCTACACCTTCTTCGGGCGCACGGCCATCATCGTCACCATCTCCCTGCCGACCGCCATCCCGACGGCGGTCGCGGGCTTCGCGCTGCTGCTCCTGTGGGGCAAGTATGGGATGATCGGCCGGTTCATCTCGGAAGACCACCAGCTCATGTTCACGCCCTACGCCATCATCCTCGCCAACATCTTCGTCACCTTCCCGCTCGCCTTCGGCGTGCTGATGTCGGTCTTCGAGACGATGGACAGGTCGCTCGAAGAAGCCTCGGCCACCATCGGCGCGACGCGCTGGCAGACCTTCTGGCACGTCACGCTTCCCTCCCTGCGCGGCGCCATCGTGACCGGCGCTCTGCTCACCTTCGCGCGCGCCATCGGCGAGTTCGGCTCGACGATTCTGGTCTCGGGCAACCTCGCCGGGAGCACGCAGACGGCGCCGCTCTACATCTTCGCCAAGTTCAACGAGGGGCAGGTCGAGGCAGCCAACGCCGTCGCCATCGTGCTCGCGCTCTTCTCCTTCGCCATCTTCAGCGTCCTCTTCTTCGCGCGCGACTGGATCGAAGGCAAGTGAAGCCGTGTGAGGTGAACCGTCATGCTCCCCGAAAAGGTCACCGACGACTCCGGCACGACGCGCGACGAAAGGGCGCGGCGCGGCGACGCGCGCGCGGCGGCGGCGGCGTCGTCGCCGGCCGACGCGCCGGCGGCGAGCGTGCGCGGTTTGAGCAAGAGCTTCAAGGGCGTGCGCGTGCTCGAAGACGTTTCCTTCGACGTGGCCGAGGGCGAGGCCCTGGTGCTGCTCGGCGCGTCGGGCTCGGGGAAGACGACCATCCTGCGCGTCCTCGCGGGGCTGGAGCGGCCCGACTCGGGCAGCGTCCACCTCCACGGCCGCGACGTGACCGACCTCCCGGCGCGCGAGCGCGGCGTCGGCGTCATCTTCCAGAGTTACGCCCTCTTCCCGCGCATGACCGTCGAGCAGAACGTCGGCTACGGCCTCCGCATCCGCGGTCGAAAACGACGCGATGTCAAAGAGAAGGTCGAGAGCCTGCTCGAACTCGTCCACCTCGTTGACCAGCGAAAGAAGCTGCCGGCGCAGCTCTCCGGCGGGCAGCAGCAGCGCGTGGCGATTGCGCGGACGCTCGCCTACGAGCCGCAGATGCTCCTCTTCGACGAGCCCTTCGGCGCGCTCGACGCGCAGATTCGCGTGCGCCTCAGGCGCGAGATCCGCGCGCTGCTGCGCGACGTGAACGTGCCCGCCCTCTTCATCACGCACGACCAGGAGGAGGCTTTGGAGCTGGGCGACCGCATCGCCGTCCTCCACTCCGGACACCTCGAACAGATCGGCACGCCCGAGGAGGTCTACAACCGGCCCGAGACCGAGTACGTGGCGACCTTCCTCGGCGCGGCCAACCTCCTGCTCGGCGTCGTCGCGCGCGGCAACCGCGTCGAGCTGGGCACGGTCGCGGTCGAGGCCGGCTCGGAGGCCGGGCGCTTCCAGGTGGGGCAGTCGGTCAAGCTCGTCTTCCGCCCCGAGGACGTGCGCGTGAGCAAGACGGGCGAGCTGCCCGCCGACTGCAACCCGCTGGCGAACGGCGTCGTCGAGGAGAAGCACTTCGTCGGCGCCTACGAGCGCCTGAGCGTCCGCCTCGACCTCGTCGCGCGCGCCCCGCGGCCCGGCGAGCCGCCGCTCTACGAAATCTCCGAGACGCCCGAGCGCCGCCTCGGCGTCCCCGTCATCGTCACCCGCACCAAGTCCGAGACGAGCGCCGCCCCCCTGCGCGTCGGCGACCGCGTCACCCTCTGCCTCACAATCTTCCGCGTCCTCCCCAACTTCCCCCTCGCCTCCGAGCGCGGCGGCCGCGTGATCGATACGCAGAAATGATGAATGATGAATGATGAGTGATGAATGAAGCCGAGTTGAGAGCGCGAAACGAAAGGGACTTACAGGTCAGGACTAAGTCTTTCGCTTTACGTATCGTACGTGTTTATTGCTCGCTTCCCAAAACGACCGCGGCGCAGGTGCTCGGGAAGCAGATGTTGAGGAGTGGTACGTCGGTCGGCGCCCACTATCGAGAAGGGATGCGTGCCAGGTCGGTGGCCGAATTTATAAGCAAGATTGAAGGCGGCCTCCAAGAACTTGAGGAGACCTGCTACTGGCTGGAATTGCTAATTGAAAGTGGTATCGTGCCAGCCAACAGGTTGAGCGACTTACTTCATGAAGCTGGCGAACTAATGGCAATGCTCGTTGCCTCAGTAAGGACGGCGAAACGTCATCGCTCAACCTGAACGATATTCATCATTCATCACTCATCATTCATCATTTCAGCCCGTACAGCTTCGCCGCGTTGTCGCGCATGACCATGCGTGCCAGCTCGGACGCGCGCTCGCGTGTGATTTCGCCGTCGCGGAGCATGCCGGTGAGGGCGAGGGCGAGCGCCTGGCGGCCCGTGCGGTTCGAGAGCCAGCCGACCTCCTCCCAGCCGACCTCGGGCGTCAGGGCGAAGGCGTCGGTGCCGAACATGACCTTGTCGGGCGCGAACTCCAGCCACTCGCGCAGCGTCGAGGCGAGCGCCTGCGGCGAGCGCAGGAAGGTCTGCGCGGAGAAGTCTGCGTAGACGTTCGGCTTGAGGATGAGCGCGCCCGCCTGCCCGGCGAAGGGCCAGCCGCCGTGGATGAGCACGAAGTTCGTCTTGCGCAGGGCGGGGTCGCTGAGGGCGGGTTCGAGCAGCAAGGGGTTCGAGCCGGAGACGTGGAAGTAAGTCCCGACCCCGCCGCCCGTGTGGATGTGGACGGCGAGCCCGAGGCGCCCGGCCTCGCGCGCGATGCGGCGGAAGAGGAAGTCTTGCAGCGGCTTGTACTCGGCGGCCGTGGGCGCGCCGCGCCCGGCGGCGTAGCGTGCGTAGACGCGCGCCGCCTCCGCCTCGGCCGCTTCGTCGAAGTCGAGCCCGCGCAGGTACGAGGCTTCGAACTTGACGGCCACCGCGCCCGCCTGCTTCTGCCGTTCGAGCGTCGGCGTGACGACGCGCGCGAGGTACTCGGACAGGGTCGCGGGCACCGCCTTCAATTTCAGGTCGGACAGGTAGCGGCGCAGCAGCGCGTCCTCGCCGGGGTAGAAGGCGGCGTAGTCCGGGCTCGCCTGGCGCACGCGCTCCGAGCTTAAGGGGAGCATCAGCGCGTCCACGAACGAGACCCAGCGGAAGCGCCGCGGAGTCAGGCCGCGCCCCATCGCGACGCGGTTGGCGAACATCACGTCGATGTTCAGGCGGTCGAGCACCCACGCCGGGTACTCGTCGCCGCGCTCGCGTGCGACCCGTGCGCGCGCCTCGACGACCTCGCGCGCGTGCGCCTCCGCCATGTCTTCGTGGCGGTAGCCCCACAGCTCGCGCCAGGCGCCGACGTACTCCATGTTGTCGGGGCTGAGGCGCGCGGGCAGCGGCGGCGGCTCGGTCAGTGCGTCGGGCGCGAGTGCGTCGTATTCGCGATCCTCCTCGCCCTCGCGCGTGGCGCGCAAAGGGTGCGCGTGGTGGTCGATGGCCTTGATACGAAAAATCTCTTCGGCGAGCTGGCGGTCGGCCTCGGCCTGCGGCGCCGCGTGGCCGGTCGGCACGGGGCGCGCGGCGAGCAGCAGAAGGGCGCAAGCCAGGGCGGGCAGAATCATTCTCATGGGGAATATCCTCGGTGTCGCTTGAATGAGCCGCGTGATTTTAAAGGCAAAAGACGAACTTCCAAAGGCAAAACCAAAAGCGTGGACGGGCCGCGCCGTCCCGGCTTTTACTACGTCTCCGCTTTCCGCCCCGGATGTTGTCTTCGGAGCAACCCCGCGTGCTATCATCGCCTCAAAATTGCTGTCAGGAACGTGAGGGCGAAAGGGAAGTGTTGAGGGACGGTTCCCGCCTTTGCCGGCGTGCCGACGGCGCCGGCGTCCCCGGTGAAAATTAGTGAAGGTCTTATGAAGTCAAAACTGTTCAGACGCAACCTCTCTGTCTTCGCGCTCGCCGCGGCGCTGCTCTTCGGGACGCTCGTCGGGCCGGCGGCCTCGGCGGCCGCGCCGCAGCGCAACGCGGCCCGGCCGGCGCGCGCCGCGCAGCAGAAGCCGGAGCCGGCCCCGGCGCCCGCGCCGCTCGCCGAGGCCGCGCCCTTCGTCAACAAGGTGTTGCCGAACGGGCTCGAAGTCATCGTGCTGGAAGACCACTCGGTGCCGCTCGTCACGGTCGAGCTGGCCGTGCGCAACGGCTCGTTCACCGAGCCGCCCGAGCTGAACGGCCTCTCGCACCTCTTCGAGCACATGTTCTTCAAGGTGAGCCCGACGCGCGCCCGCATCTCCGACTACATGCGCGACATCGACTCGCTCGGCATCGTCTACAATGGCGAGACGCACGAGGAGGTCGTCGATTACTACTTCACGACGACGACGCCGAACTTCCCCGTCGCCCTGCGCTACATGCGCGACCAGGCCGTCTACCCCGGCTTCGGCCAGGAGTGGCAGGCGCGCGTGCGCGCCGCGAGCCCGCAGGCCGCCGACATCATGAGCAGCGAGGTCGAGCAGCAGTTCGCGCAGGAGCGCGAGGTCGTCGTCGGCGAACTCGACCGCCACGAGTCGAACCCTTACGGCGAGCTGAACGTGCAGATGAACAACCGGCTCTTCTACAAGTACCCGAGCCGCAAAGACCCGGGCGGCAACCGCCAGACGGTGCGCGGCGCCACGCTCGACATGATGCGCACCATCCAGTCGCGCTACTACGTCCCGAACAACTCGGCCATCGTCGTCACCGGCGACGTGACGCCCGACGAGGCGTTCCGCGCCGTCGAGGGGCTCTTCGGCGAGTGGAAGCGGCGCGAGAAGAACCCGTTCGAAGATTTCCCGCTCGTCGAGCACCCGCCGCTCGCGAAGAGCGAGGCCGGCATCATCAGCAAGCCGGTCGCCAACGTCGTCATCGAACTCGGCTGGCAAGGCCCGTCCATCGGCAAGGACGACGCGGCGACCTACGCGGCCGACGTCTTCTCGTTCATCCTGCGCCAGCCCGACTCGCGCTTCTCGCGCGCGCTCCAGGACTCGGGGCTCGCGGCCGGGGCCGGCTTCGGCTACTACACGCAGCGCAACGTCGGCCCTATCACGCTCATCATCCAGACGACGCCCGACAAGGCGAAGGCCGCCGTCGCCGCCGCCTACAAAGAGATCGACCACTTCAACGACCCCGACTACTTCACCGACGAGGAGCTGGAGAGCGCCAAGGCGCTCCTCGAAGCCGACGACCTCTACTCGCGCGAGAAGCTCTCGGAGTATTCGCACACGATCAGCTTCTGGTGGGCCTCGACCGGCCTCGACTACTTCCGCGGCTACCTCAAGCGCCTGCGCGCCACCTCGCGCGCAGACATCAGCCGCTACCTGACGACCTACGTCCAGGGCAAGCCGCACGTCGGCCTGGCACTGATGTCCGACGAGTCGCTGAAGGCTTCGGGTCTGACCGAGGCCGACCTCATCGGCGGCGCGACCGCGCCGAAGGCGGCGACGGCCACCGCCGGCAAGTAAAGGGGCTGAGCCTCGGGCGAAGTTTAAAAGGGACTTGAGATGAAGACGACTTTCGAGAACATCCGTAACGCGGCCTGGGCGCTGGCCCTCACCTTCTTACTTCTGACCGCCGCGGCCCCGGCGCACGCGCAGACCGCGGCCCCGGCGGCGGCCCCCGCGCCCGCGACTTCGAGGGAGGCGGCCGACACCCTGCGGCTCGTGACCGAGTTCGAGGTCAACGGGCTGAAGGTTCTGGTCAAGCGGCGCGAGGGCAGCCAGTCGGTCGTCGCCGGGCTCTTCCTGCGCGGCGGCGCGCGCAACGTGACGGCCGAGAACGCGGGCGTCGAGGCGCTCATGCTCGACGTGGCGACCGAGGCCAGCCAGAAGTTCCCGCTCGCCGTCATGCGCCGGGAGCTGGCGCGCACGGGCACCGCCCTGAGCTACGGCGTCAACATGGACTACTCGGTGCTCTCGCTCGCCAGCACCCGCCGCTACTTCGACCGCTCGTGGGATGTCTTCGTGGACTCGGCGCTCAACCCGAGCTTCCGGCCCGAGGACTTCGAACGCGTCAAGAGCCGCACGCTCGTCTCGCTCTCGGACGACGAGGACACGCCCGACTCGTTCCTCCAGGAGTTGCAGTCGCGCGTGGCCTACGCCGGCCACCCGTACCTGAACGACCCGCGCGGCACCGTCGCCTCGGTGGGCAAGCTCACGCTCGAAGACGTGAAGAAGTACCACCAGCAGATGATGCAGACCTCGCGGATGCTGCTCGTCGTCGTCGGCGACGTTGACCCGCAGGAGATCCGCCGGAAGGTCGAGTCGTCGTTCGGGAAGCTCGCGAAGGGCGACTACAGGCCCGAGCCCGTGCCGCAGCTCTCCTTCAACGCGCCGACCGTGGCCGTGACGGAGCGGCCGCTGCCGACCAACTACGTGCAGGGCGTCTTCGCCGCGCCGCCGCTCACCTCCGGCGACATCTACCCGATGCGCGTCGCCTCCTCCATCCTCCAGAACCGCGTCTACACGGAGGTGCGCGTGCGCCGCAACCTCTCCTACGCGCCCGACGCCTTCCTCTGGAGCCAGGGCGCCAACGCCGGCGGCATCTACGTCACGGCCGTGGACGCCAACCAGGCCGTGCGCGTGATGCTGCGCGAGATCGCGCGGCTCCAGGCCGAGGAGATCAGCCCCGACGAGATCAAGGCCACGGCGCAGCAGTTCCTGACGCGCTACTACATGGGGCAGGAGACGAACGCCGCGCAGGCCGGCGAGCTGGCGCAGTACGAGCTGATCGGCGGCGGCTGGCGCAACTCGGCCGTCTTCATCGACCGCCTCCGCGCCGTCACGCCCGCCGAGGTCAAGCGCGTCGCCAACACCTACATGCGCAACCTCCAGTTCGTCGTCATCGGCGACCCGCGCCAGATCGACAAGGGCGTCTTCACGGGGCAGCAGGCGGGGGAGTAGGGAAGGCAGAAGGCAAAAGGCAAAAATCAAAAGGAGGACGAGAGCCACGCTGCTTCTCGTCCTCCTTCCCTTTTGCCTTTTGCCTTCTGCCTTTTGCCTTCTGCCTTCCCGTCAGTGGTTGATTTCGCGCAGCAGCTTCTGTTGGAGCGCGGGGTCGAGCGGCTTGAGGAGCGCGGCCTGCGCGAGCGCCGCGGCGCGGTCGCCGAGTTCGAGGTGGACGGCGCCGAGGTTGTAGTGCCCCTCGGCCAGGTCGGGGCGTAAGCTCACGGCGCGCTTGTAGGCGTCGAGCGCCTTGTAGTAGTTGCCCGCGTAGTAGTAGGCGTCGCCGAGCTTGTTCAGCGCCTCGTAGGAGTTCGGCCGGAGTTTCAAAGCCTGCTCGAAGGCGCGGATGGCGTCCTGGTTCTTGCCCTGCTTGACCTTGCAGAAGCCGACCTGAATCCAGGCGTCGGCGCGCTGCGGGTTCTTGTTCACCGCCGTCTCGAAGTAGCCGAGCGCGCTGTCGTAGTTGCCGAGCCAGAGCGAGTTGAGCCCGTTGCGGTACCACCAGTCGGAGATGGCGTCGGGCCTCTGCTCGTCGCCCGTGATGCGCGCCAGCTCCTCGAAGCTGATGAGGTGTCCGGCCGGCTTCAGGCTGTCGAAGCGCGGCGCGCCGAGCGCGAGGTTGATGTTCTGCCCGTTCATCACGCGGATGGTGACGACGCCCACGACCTGCCCCTTCATGTTGAAGACCGGGCTCCCCGAGTTGCCGTGCGAAATCGGCGCCGTGATCTGCACGATGCGCCCGAGCCCCGGCACCTCGCGCACGGCCGAGACGATGCCGTCGGCCACCGACCCTTCGAGCCGCAAGGGGTTGCCGATGACGAAGACGCGCTCGCCCTCCTCGGGGACGGCCTCCGTCGTCTCGACGACGCTCGCGCGCTCCAGGGGCATGTCGATGTCGAGCACGGCGAGGTCGCCGTCCTCGTCCACGCTCTTGAGCCCGGAGACCTGGTAGGTCTTGCCCTTGCCCTCGAACGTGCGCACCTCCGCGTGGTGCGCGCCCTCGACGACGTGGAGGTTCGTCAAGACCTGGCCCGGCCGGACGAAGAAGCCGCTGCCCGTGAGCGCGACCTCGCCCTTCGCGTTGTAGGTGATGACGGAGACGACCGAGGGCTTGACGCGGCGGATGAGTTCGGGGAGCGACTCGTCGGCCGCGCGCGACGCGGGGACGGCGAAGCAGAAGAAAAGGGCGACGAGCGCCAGCCACGGGGGAAGCTTGCGAATCAACATCTCGGGGGCTTTCTTCTCAAAAAAGGAGTTCGGAGCCCGGGGATTTCTCGGCTCCGTCGGGGGAGGGTTCAACGGGCGAAACCCAATTGCTCTCGGCCGCGCCCCGTCGGGGAGGGCGTTTGGTCATTATGCCGGGATTCGCGGAGATGTCAATAACTATATGTCGAAACTGTGTCAGGCGCGGTTTTGTGAGGGATTTCGCGGAGTTCGAAAGGGAGAAGGCCGCCCCGGTTTGGGAGCGGCCTTCTCGTCCGTGCCTGGTTTGAATGTTTCGACTAACGCATGACCGTGCCGACCACGTCGCCGGCGATGGCGTCGCCCTCGGGCTGGAGGGTGACGAGCAGGCCGAAGTCGGGGAGCGTCGTCTCCGACTTGATCTCGGCCTCGTTGCGCCGGCCCGTGTTCACGATCTGGCCGAGCTTCGTGTACTTGTTGTCGGGCGAGACGGCCCAGAGCACGTAGACCTGGCCGGCGGGCGCCTCCTTCAGCTCGTGGAAGCGCGCGACGACGACCGTCGGGCCGTCCTTGCGCGGCTCGATGTTGAAGTTAACGCGCGAGCCCGTCAGCGCGCCCGCGAGCTTGACCTTGACCTCGGTGTCGGAGCCGCGGTGGTAGCTCGGGATGCCGAGCATCGGCGCGGTGTAGGCCGTGGTCGCCCCGGCGGTCGAGGCCGCCGCGACCTTCTCGCCGGAGGCCGAGGTCATCGGCACGACGGCGAAGCCCTGCGGCACGGCGCTGCGGAAGGCGTAGGCCACGGTCGGCGTGTAGGTCGTCATCTCGGCCTCGGGCGAGAGCACGAGCATGAAGCGGTCGAGCGGCGTGTCGAAGGTCTGCGTCGAGACGCCGTCGGTGAAGGCGATGGGGCCGAGCATCGTCACCTTGCCGAACGGGTCAACGGCGTAGAGGTTCATCGCCGCGGCGTCGGCCGGCAGGCCCGAGAGGTCGAGCGCGATGTGCGTGCCGTCGCTCATGCGCATGATCTTGGCGCGGCCGTGCGCGCTGGCGTAGGTCGTCGCGGGCGTCAGATCGACGACGACCTCCTTGCCCGACGGGTACTGGACGACCGTCCAAGTGCCGTCCGGGTTCTGCACGGCCTGCGCGGTCTGCGTCGTCACTACTGTCGTCTGCGGCTGCGTCTCCTGCCCGAAGGCCGCGGCCGAAAGGCCGAGCGCCAGGGCGCCTGCGGCCGCGAGGTTAACCAAACGTCTACTCATTCGTCTATCCCTCCTCTGTCCGTTGATGACACATTTTCCCCTTGATGAACGTCCGCCCCCGAGGGCGGAACCGAAAGGAAATTGCAACGCCCGTGCCGCCGGAGGGAAGTCTATGAGGGGCAAAAATTTAAACGCCCGGGGGCTCTTTTCGAGAGCCCGCCGGGCGGAAGGATACGGTACGGATTTGTGTACGGCCGTACATCGGAAACAAGGCAAAAGGCAAACTTCAAAAGGCAAAAGGCAAAAGTGAAAGACAAGAGCCACGCCGCTCGCCGTCTTCACTTTTGCCTTTTGAAGTTTGCCTTTTGCCTTTTGCCTTCAATAAGCGCAAAGCTCCGTGACGGCGCGGTACACGTCGTCCGCCTGCGGGAGGATTCGGTCTTCGAGCTGGGGGGCGTAGGCGACGAAGGTGTCGAGGGCGGCGACGCGGCGGACGGGCGCGTCGAGGTGCTCGAACAGCTCCTCGGAGACGCGCGCGGCGACCTCGGCGCCGAAGCCGTGCGTGCGCGAGTCCTCGTGCGCGACGACGAGGCGGTTGGTCTTCTGCACGCTCCTCTTGATCGCCTCCCAGTCGTAGGGGGCGAGCGTCCGCAGGTCGATGACCTCGACGCTCAAGCCCTGCTGCTGCTCGGCCTGCTTGGCGGCGACGAGCGAGCGTTGGACGAGCGCGCCGTAGGTGACGACGGTCACGTCGCTCCCCTCGCGCGCCGTCTTCGCCTTGCCGAACGGGACGAGGAAGCCGTCCGCGGGGTACTGCGACTTGTTGTAAGCCTGCCGGTAGAGGTGCTTGTGTTCGAGGAAGAGCACGGGGTCGTCGCACCTAATCGCCGTGCGCAGCAGGCCGTTCGCGTCGAGCGCGTTCGAGGGGTAGACGACGCGCAGGCCGGGGATGTGCGTGAAGAGCGTGTCGCCCGACTGCGAGTGGTAGACGGCGCCGCCCTTCAAATAGCCGCCGACGGGGCAGCGGATGACGACGGGGCACTTGAACTCGTTGCCCGAGCGCCAGCGCATCAGGGCCAGCTCGTTCCTGATCTGGTGGTAGGCGGGCCAGATGTAGTCGAAGAACTGTATCTCGACGACGGGCTTCAGGCCGCGCGTCGCCATCCCGATGGCGCGGCCGACGATGTTGGCCTCGGCGAGCGGCGAGTTGAAGACGCGCGCCGCGCCGAAACGTCGCTGGAGGTTGGCCGTCACCTTGAAGACGCCGCCCTTGCCCTTGACCTTGTCTAAATACTGCTCGCGCGACACGTCGGCCACGTCCTCGCCGAAGACGACGATGGAGGCGTCGCGCGCCATCTCCTCGTGCAGGCAGCGGTTGATGAGATCGACCATCGTGCCGGCGTTCCCCGAAAGCTCGACACCCTCCTCGTTGTCGAACTCTTTCGAGGTCGGGTCAACGTCGGGCGAGTAGACGTAGAGCGCGGCCGTGTCGGGCGCGGGCTGCGGGCTGGCGAGCGCGGCGTCGGCCGCCTCGTTGACCTCGCGGTCAACCTCGTCCTTGAGCTTCTGAAGCTCGTCCTGCGTGACGAAGCCCTCCTCGACGAGCAGCGCGCCGAAGCGCTTGACCGGGTCGCGCTCGGCCTCCGAGGTGCGCTCCTCGTCCGGGCGGTAGAGGCGCTCGTCGTCCGAGAGCGAGTGCGAGTAGGGGCGGATGACTTTGGCGTGGACGAGCGCCGGGCCTTTCCGCCGGCGGCAGTGTTCGACGGCGCGCTTCAACGTCTCCAAGGACTCGACGGGGTCGGTGCCGTCGCAGCGCTCGACGAGGAGGGCTGGGAAGGTCTCGACCAGGCGCGACACGTCGCCGCCCGCGGTCTGCACCTCGACGGGGACGCTGATGGCGTAGCCGTTGTCTTCGATGAGGAAGACGACGGGCAGCTTTAAATTGCTCGCGGTGTTCAAAGCCTCCCAGAACTCGCCCTCGCTCGTCGTGCCGTCGCCCGCGGAGCAGTAGGCGACCTCGTCGCCGCGGAAGCCGGCGACGTGCTTTCTGATTTCGTCGCTCAGCCCGCCGCGGTAGCTCGCCTCGGCGGCGCCGACGGCGTGGAGGAACTGCGTGCCGGTGGGCGACGAGGAGGAGACGATGTTGAATTTCGTGTGCCCCCAGTGGGAGGGCATCTGGCGGCCGTGCGAACTGGGGTCGGCCTCGGCGCCGACGGCCGCGAGCAGCATCTCCAGGGGCGTCACGCCGAGTTGCAGGCAGAGAGCGCGGTCGCGGTAGTAGGGGAAGAACCAGTCGTACCCCGACCTGAACGCCAGCCCCGCCGCCGTCAGCACGGCCTCGTGCCCCGCGCCCGAAATCTGGAAGAAGATTCTGTTCTGCCCCTTGAGCTGTATCTCCTTGTCGTCGATGCGCCGCGACAGGTACATCGTCCGGTAGATGCCGACCATCTCGTCCCGGCCCAAGCCCCGATACTCTTTCTCTCTAATCTCGGTCGCCATATTTAATTCCTTCTATGAAAGTAACGAACTCTAATCCTCTTCAAACTCCGTCTCGACGGCGAAGCGGTAGTCCTGTGCCATCGAGGGGTGGCCGTGGGCCTGTGCGACCTCGGCGCCGCGCTCGTAGGCGCGGCGGGCGGCGTCGCGGTTGCCGAGCTTGAGGTAGGCCGCGGCCAGCATGCCGTAGGCGTTGCCCTCGTCGTCGGCGCGCTGGAGGTAGTCGGTGAGCACCTCGACCATCTCTTCGAAGCGCCCGGCCTTCTCGTACTCCTTCGCCAGCCCGAACATGACCGCCGTGTTGCCGGGGTCGCCTTCGAGCATCATGCGGAAGATGTCTATGCGTGAAGCGGCCATTTACTTTCCTATGATGAGCTTGGCGATGGTCTGCAACTGCATGTTCGACGTGCCCTCGTAGATGGCGCCGATCTTGGAGTCGCGCCAGAGCTTTTCGACGGGGTAGTCCTTGACGAAGCCGTAGCCGCCGTACAGCTCAATCGCCTTGGACGAGACCTTCTCGGCGACGCGCGAGGAGTAGAGCTTAGCCATCGCCGCCTCCTTGACGAAGTTGAGCCCGGCGTCCTTCATCCGCGCGGCGTTGTAGACCATCAGGCGCGCGGCCTCCAGCTCGGTCGCCATCTCGGCGAGTTGAAATTGCACGCCCTGAAACTGGTTGATGGGCTGCTTGAACTGCGTGCGCTCGCCCGTGTAGGCGAGCGCGTGTTCGAGCGCGCCGCGGGCCAGCCCGATCATCTGCGCGCCGATGCCGATGCGCCCCTCGTTCAGAGTCTCAATCGAGACCTTGTAGCCCTTGCCGAACTCGCCGAGCACGTTCTCCTTCGGCACCTTGCAGCCGTCGAGGATGATCTCCGTCGTCGAGGAGGCGCGGATGCCGAGCTTGTTCTCCTTCTTGCCGACGGAGAAGCCTTCGAAGCCCTTCTCGACGACGAAGGCCGTGATACCTCTGTAACCCTCCTCCGGCTTCGCGTTGGCGAAGACGACGAAGATGCCGGCCTCGTTGCCGTTCGTGATCCAGAGCTTCTGGCCGGTCAGCTCGTAGTGGTCGCCCTTGTCCACGGCGCGCGTCTGCATGGCGAAGGCGTCGGAGCCCGACCCGGCCTCGCTCAACGCGTAGGCGCCGACGGTGTCGGAGGCGAGGCGCGGCAGGTACTTCTTCTGCTGCTCGGGGCTCCCCCAGCGGATGAGCGCGTTGTTGACGAGCGTGTTCTGCACGTCCATCAGGACGCCGACCGAGGGGTCTACGCGCGACAGCTCCTCGACGCCGATGATCGCCATGAAGAACGACGCGCCCGTGCCGCCGTGCTCCTCGGGCGTCTCGACGCCCATCAGCCCCAGCTCGAAGAGCTGTTTGAGGACTTCGGGCGCCATCTTCGCGTGCTCGTCCATCTCCTCGACGCGCGGGCGAATCTCGCCCTCGGCGAACTCGCGCACGGAGGCGCGGAACATCTGCTCGTCCTCGGTGTAAGAGGTCAGGGGGCCGCTCGCGTAAGCTTCGGTTGCTGCTTTACTCATGGCTTAATTCTCACAGGGATGAAGTATTAACTTTAACGACACAGCATCGCTCAGACGCGCCGTTTTGGTCAAATCCCCGGATTGCGGATTTCGGACTGCGGGATGCGGATTTAATTGTGAAGGACAACGAAATTCGCATTCACTCTCCGCCGAGGATGCCGGAGGCGCGCAGCTCGTCGTGGCCGGGGATGTCGGCCGGCTCGATGGTGGAGAGGATTTCGCGGTCAACCTTGGGGAGCGAGACGAGGCGGTTGGCCTGCTTGCTGAGCGTGGCCTCGAAGAGGTTGCGGGCGGCGCGCGCGTTGCCGAACGTCTCGTCGCGCGAGGCGCAGAGCACGCCGAAGATCGAGGCCAGCCCGCCCTCCGCGCCCTCCGTCAGCTTGAAGTCCGCCTTCTGGCAGAAGGTCTTGAAGATTTTGACGAGCTGCTCGACGCCGTAGTCGTCGAAGTGGACGTGCTTGTTGAAGCGCGAGCGCAGGCCCGGGTTCGAGTCGAGGAACTCCTGCATCTTGCCCGTGTAGCCGGCGACGATGACGACGAGGTCGTCGCGGTGGTCTTCCATCATCTTCAAAAGCGTCTCGACCGCCTCCTGCCCGAAGTCGTTCGACCCGCCCGAACTCAAGGTGTAAGCCTCGTCGATGAAGAGGACGCCGCCGAGCGCCTTCGTCGTCACGTCGCGCACCTTCATCGCCGTCTGGCCGACGTAGCCGGCGACGAGGCCGGCGCGGTCGGTCTCGACGAGGTGGCCGCGGCGGAGCACGCCGAGCGTCCGGTAAATCTGCGAGACGAGGCGCGCGACCGTCGTCTTGCCCGTGCCCGGGTTGCCGTAGAAGACGAGGTGGCGCGAGGCGGGCAAAGGTTTGAGCCCCTGCTCCTCGCGCAGCCGTTGCACCTTGAGGAAGTTGATGAGCTGGCGCACGTCCGTCTTCACGCGGTCGAGCCCGACGAGCGCGTCCAGCTCCGCCAGAAGCTCTTCGAGCGGGCGCGGCGGCGGCAGCTCCTCTTCGGCGGGCTCGGCCGCCTCCGCCTGACCTTTGGCGGGCGCGTCCGAAGCCGTCTCCTGCGGGCCGCCGGGGTAGAGCGTCTGCTTGAACTCGGCGAGCGCGGCGGCCTCCCGGGGCGTGACCGCGCCGTCGAACTTGATGACGAGGTTGGCGAACTGGAAGAGCGCCTGGCGCGCGCGGTCGGCGAAGTTGGTGCCGTGGCGCGAGTCGTAGGTCTCAAGGTAGGAGACGCCGACCGGCGTGCGGTCGAGCCGCTTGAGCAGGTGCGGCGGCAGATCGGAAGAGTCGCGCAAAGGAAAAGTGTCGGGCGCGGGGCTGAGGTCGAAGCGGCGGCAGAACTCTTCGTAGTAGTGCTGCTTGGTCTCTTCGGAGGTCTCGCGCAGGTCGATGAAGCGCTGCGCGGTCAGCTTGAGGTGGTTGTCGAGCACGGCGCGCGCGTCGGGCGCCCCCGCGCCGCGCCAGACCGTGCGGATGCTCTCGCCGAGCGGCGCGACCAGCGCGTCGAGCGTCCGGCGCACGGCCGCCGCCAGCCTCCTGTTCTCCTCGTCCAACACTCCCCGCGCCTCGCCCCCGCTGATTTTCTCGACCGAACGGCGCGCGATTATAGCACCCGGCGCGCGGCGCGCCTCCCGACCCCCGCGGCCCGCCCGAACGCCGCCGCCACAAAAAGCGTAACCAAGATTGAGCGCGTGCGTCATTCAGGCTTAGGCGTCCCCCGCGCACGCGTCCTGTCATCCCAGCCCGTCGAGGTTATTTGTGCCTACGAAGTCTGTTCAGAAAGGTCGGGAGGTCGCGCGGTTTTCGGCCGGACTCGGCGGCGAAGCCGAGGCCAGATACCGGATGCTGCTCGAACACTCCTCGGACGCCGTGCTCGTCTTCGACGAGGCGGGGCGCTTCCTCGAAGTCAACCCGCGCCTGTGCCGCCTGCTCGGCTACGAGCGCGAGGAGCTGATGCAGATGAACGTGCTCGACCTCCTGCCGGACGAGGAGCTGGCGAGGCTGCCCGTCAACTACGACGACCTGCGCGCGGGCAAGACCGTCCGGCGCGAGCGCCGCCTGCTTTGCAAGGACGGGACGCGCGTGCGCGTCGAGGTCGTCGGCTCTTTGGTCGGCGAGGGGAAGATGCAGTCGGTCGTGCGGGAGCTGCCGCGCGAGGAGACGGCGGGCGACTCGGACTTGGGCGGCCGCGTCGAGTTCTACGAGGAGGTGAGCCGCTTCGAGGCGGGGCTCATCCGCCGCGCGCTGGCGCAGACGCACGGCAACCAGAAGAAGGCGGCCGAACTGCTCGGCGTCAACCACACGACGCTCCACACGATGGTGCGGCGCTACGGGATCGACCCCGCCGTCTTCAAAGAGCAGTCCGACTTCCCGCGCCTCGTCCCCGAGTCCCGCCCGCGGCGGAAGTAGCGAAAAGGATTAACCACAGAGATACAGAGACACGGCTTGTTGAGTTGTACGCTCCAAGCCGTGTCTCTGTATCTCTGTGGTTAATCCTTTTCGCTACTGCAAGCTTCAAAAATGACAGGGCGCTCTTTCGAGCGCCCTGTCGGTTTACCTAAGTCGTTTTTTTCTCAAGGACTTATAGCGCTAGCGGGGCTCGAACCCGCGGTCTCCGCCTTGAGAGGGCGGCGTGTTAACCAACTACACCATAGCGCCGAAAGCGAGGCGATTATAAAGGCGCGGCGGCGGGGATGGCAAGCGAGCGGCGGGTCTTTCAGGGGGCGGCGGGGGCGGTGTTATACTCTGTTCGGCGCTTCCCCGGCCGAGAGTTTTCAGGGAGTCGGACACTTCATAAATGGTACAAGACCTCTTCGTCGAATCGAACGACGCCGCGCACGAACCCACCCAAGACCGACAGTTAGCGAACGACTTTCCGTTAGGCATCGAAGGCTTCACCTACGGCGACCTCCACCGGCCCGGGCGCCTGCGCGCGCTGGCCGAGGCGTTCTACGCGGAGGTGGGGCGCGTGGACGCGGCGCTGCACGCGCGGCTGACGCAGTACGTCGCGGCGCGCGGGGAGAATTTGAAGGGAACGAAGGCGGAGTCCGAACTCCTCATCGAGGCCGCGCCGCACCTTTCACGGTTCGTCGCGCGGCTGTTCCGGGTCGAAGGGGAGCGGGAGCGTCTGGCAGAGAGCATCCGCGCGCAAGACCCCGTCTTCCAGTTCAAGCAGTTCGTGCAGCGGCGCGCGACGAAGAACTTCCCGGCGGAGCGCGCCGCCGCTTTGGACGCGGAGGCGGCCGACGCGGCGCTCGAAGCTTTGAGGCATGCGGCGTTCGCCGACACTTTGAGGGACGACCGAGAGCTGGGCGTGGCGCGGATGGCCGTGCGCCTGTTGGAGTGGGAGAAGAACTACCCGAAGGAGGGCGTGCGGCAGGAGGAGACCTGGTCGGACGAGCGCGCGCGTGAGACGGAGGCGGCCGCGAAGCGTTTGCAAGGGACAGAGGCCGAGGCGGCGCTGGCGGCGTGGCGCGCGGAGACGGACGAGAGTGATCGGGACGGAAACCGCGCCTTCGTCCGTTCGGCGCTGAGGCTTCTGGAAGCCTGGTCGGCGGCGCACGCGCTGCGGCCGGAGGCGAGGGAGCGTGTGAAAGGCTGGGTCAGTTTCCGCTTCCCGCACCCGCTCAACTACGAGCACCTGGTGCAGCTCGAACGGCCCGAGGCGGATTTACCCGAACTGATGCGGGGCTTGGACAAGAACCTGCGCCGCCGCGACGGCTTCAAGCTCACCGACATGCGCTACACGCCGCGCGAGGTGCTGGAGGAGGTGCACTACTGCCTCTACTGCCACGAGCGCGACAAGGACTCCTGCTCGAAGGGTCTGAAGGAGAAGGACGGGTCGCTCAAGAAGAATCCGCTCGGGATCGCGCTCGGCGGGTGCCCGCTCGACGAGAAGATTTCGGAGATGCACGTCCTTCAGCGCGACGGCGACCCCGTCGGCGCGCTCGCCGTCGTCTGCATTGACAACCCGATGTGCCCGGGCACGGGCCACCGCATCTGCAACGACTGTATGAAGTCGTGCATCTTCCAGAAGCAGGAGCCGGTCAACATCCCGCAGGCCGAGACGGGCGTGCTGACGGACGTGCTCTCGCTCCCTTACGGCGTCGAAATCTACGGACTGCTCACGCGCTGGAATCCGCTCAACGCGAAGCGCCCTTACGCGCTCCCCTACAACGGCAAGAACGTGCTCGTCGTCGGCCTCGGGCCGGCCGGCTACACGCTCGCGCACTTCCTTTTGAACGAAGGCTTCGGCGTCGTCGGCATCGACGGTCTGAAGATCGAGCCGCTCGAAGAGAGTTTGACGGGCGGCGGCGGGGGGCGCGTCCCGCGCGCGGTGCGCGATTATGAGGAGATCACCGACGAGCTTGACGAGCGCGTGCTCGCGGGCTTCGGCGGCGTGTCGGAGTACGGCATCACGGTGCGTTGGGACAAGAACTTCCTGACGCTCATGCACCTGACGCTCGCGCGGCGCGAACGCTTCCGCTTCTACGGTGGCGTGCGCTTCGGCGGGACGCTCTCGATTGAAGACGCGTGGGGGCTGGGCTTCGACCACGTCGCGGTGGCGACGGGCGCGGGCAAGCCGACGCTCGTCTCGATGAAGAACAATCTCATCCGCGGCGTGCGCAAGGCTTCCGACTTCCTGATGGCCTTGCAGCTCACGGGCGCGGCCAAGCACGACTCGTTTGCGAACTTGCAGGTGCGCCTGCCGGCGGTCGTCATCGGCGGCGGCCTGACCGCCATCGACACGGCGACCGAGCTGTTCGCCTACTACCCCGTGCAGGTCGAGAAGACGTTGGAGCGCTTCGAGGCGCTGTCGGCCGAGTTCGGCGAAGACGAAGTTTGGAAGCGCTTCGACGCGGAGGAGCGCGCGGTGCTCGAAGAGTACGTCGCGCACGGGCGCGCGGTGCGCGAGGAGCGCGCGCGGGCCGCGGCCGCGGGCGAGGCGCCGGACTTCGTCAGGCTCGTGCGCGCGTGGGGCGGCGTCTCCATCGTCTACCGAAAGCGTTTGATCGACTCGCCCGCTTACAGACTTAATCATGAAGAGGTCTCGAAGGCGCTCGAAGAGGGCATCAACTTCATCGAGAACATGTCGCCGGCCGAGGCCGTGCCGGACGAGCACGGCGCCGTCGCGGCCGTCGTCTTCGAGCGCGTGACGCGCGACCCGGCGACGGGCAAGTGGCACGTCAACTGTGATGACACTTTGCGCGTCCCGGCGCGCACGGTCTGCGTCGCCGCGGGCACGAGCCCGAACACCATCTACGAGCGCGAGCGGCCGGGGACGTTCGCGCTCGACGACTGGAAGGAGTTCTTCGCGCCGCACAGGGTCGAGAAGCATGGGGACGGCAAGTTCCACCTCGTCCCCGCGGCGAAGGGCGAGCGAGGCTTCTTCACCTCGTATGAAGAAGGCGGGCGCTTCATCAGTTACTACGGCGACAACCACCCCGTCTACGCCGGCAACGTCGTCAAGGCGATGGCCTCGGCGAAGGACGGTTTTCCGGAGGTCGTCGCGCTCTTCGCGGAAGAGCTGGCGGCGCTGAAAGAGGAAGGGCAGACCGCGCGCGACGAAGCCTTCGAGAGATTGTTAGAGACGTTAGACGAGAACCTTATCGCGCGCGTCGAGCGCGTGGAGCGTTTGACGGACACCATCGTCGAGGTCGTCGTGCGCGCGCCGATGCAGGCGCGCAAGTTCCACCCCGGGCAGTTCTACCGCTTGCAGAACTACGAGACCGACGCGCCGACGATTGAAGGGACGCGACTGACGATGGAGGGCCTGGCGCTGACGGGCGCGTGGGTGGACAAGGGGGCCGGACTCTTAAGCCTCATCGTGCTTGAGATGGGCGCGTCGTCGCGCCAGTGCGCGCTCTTGCGGCCCGGGCAGGAGGTCGTCGTGATGGGGCCGACGGGCACGCCCACCGAGATTCCGGAGGGCGAGACCGTTTTGCTCGCGGGCGGCGGTCTTGGCAACGCCGTGCTCTTCTCCATCGCGAAGGCTTTGAAGGCCGCCGGCAACCGCGTCATCTACTTCGCCGGCTACAAGGACGGCAAAGACCTCTTCAAGCGCGAGGAGATCGAGGAGGCGACCGACCAGGTCATCTGGTCAACCGACACCGGGCGCGAGATCGAAGCGCGCCGCCCGCAGGACGCGCACTTCCGCGGCAACATCGTGCAGGCCATGCTCTCGTACGCCGAGGGGAAGTTCGGCGCGCCGATGTTTGACCTGAGAGAGGTTGACCGCATCATCGCCATCGGTTCCGACCGCATGATGGCCGCGGTGAAGGCCGCGCGCCACGGCGTGCTCGCGCCGCATCTCAAGCCCGGGCACGTCGGCGTCGGCTCCATCAACAGCCCGATGCAGTGCATGATGAAGGAGGTCTGCGCGCAGTGCCTCTGCAAGCACGTTGACCCCGAGACGGGCGCCGAAAGTTTCGTCTTCTCCTGCTTCAACCAGGATCAGCCGCTCGACCACGTTGACTTCCAGCACCTCAACGCGCGCCTGCGCGCCAACACCGTGCAGGAGAAGCTCTCGAACCTCTGGCTCGACCGCCTGCTCCGCGCGGGCGCTTAGTCGTCGCCGCGCTGCTTCGACAGGGAGCGCTCTGACGTGAGGCGGCGGTAGGCTTCGTCGCGGGTGAGGCCGAGTTCGCGTGCGGCGCGCTTGAGGGCGGCGCGTTGGTCGAGACCTTCGGCCTCGAACGCCGCGACCAAGTCCGCGACGCTCGAACTCTTCGAAGTCTCTTCGGCAACACCTTCGTCAATCACTTCGCGGTCGATGACGAGCACCAGCTCGCCGCGCGCGGCCCCTTCGGGCGCGAAGCGTTCGGCCAGCTCACTCAGACGCCCGCGCACGATCTCTTCGTGCACCTTCGTCAGCTCGCGCGCGACCGCGGCCTCCCGCTCGCCGAGGACTTCGAGCGCGTCGGCGAGCGCGTGCGCGAGGCGGTGCGGCGTCTCGTAGAAGACGAGCGTGGCGCGGAGTGACTTGACCGCGGCCAGCTTCTCGCGGCGGGCGTGGCTCCTGGCGGGCAGGAAGCCGCCGAAGTAGAACTCGTCGGTCGGGAGCCCGGAGGCGGTGAGCGCCGCGACGAAGGCCGTCGGGCCGGGCACGGGCACGACGCGCAAATTTCGCTCGACGCACGCGCGCACCAGACGATAACCCGGGTCGTTGACGCCGGGCGTGCCCGCGTCCGAGACGAGCGCCACCGTCCGCCCCTCTTCAATCAACTGCGCCAGCTCCAGGGCGCGCTCGCGCTCGTTGTGCTCGTGGTAGCTCAGCGTGCGCGCGCGGATGCCGAAGTGTTCGAGGAGCTGCCGCGTCCGCCGCGTGTCCTCGCACGCGACCACGTCCGCCTCCCCGAGCACGCGCAGCGCGCGCCGCGTCACGTCCTCCAGGTTCCCGATGGGCGTGGCAACGAGGTAGAGCGTCCCGCGGGTTTGCGACATGGGGAATAAAATACAGTAGACAGTAGGCAGTAGTCAGTAGCCAGTAGAAAAAGAGACGGCGCGCTCGACCCGAAGGTTGAGACGCGCCGCTTTGTCTTCCTACTGACTACTGTCTACTGTCTACTCTCCTCACTACCAACGGCGGTTGTCGTTACGGCCGCCGTTGTAGATGTCGTAGCCGCGGTCGTCGTTGAAGCGGAGGTTGTAGATGTTGGCGACGGCGCGCAGGTCGTTGCGGAGCTGGTTCCAGTCGCCGGAGGTGCGGCCGTCGAGGCGGACGCGGCCGAGCATGCGGCTGAACTGCGAGGCCGACTGGAGCAGGTTGCGCGCCTCGTCGCGGCTGCGGTCGAGGCGGTCGCCGTCGCCGGCCACGTTGCGGAAGCGGTTGGCGGCGTTGTGCAGGTCTTGCGCCTCGCTGTTGATGCGGTCTTCGCGGTTCGAGCCGTTGATGCGGCTGTTGTCGAGCAGGTGGTCAACGTCGCGCTGGAGGTCGCGGCTGCGGTCGTCGATGCGGCGCGAGAGGTCGCGCAGCTGGCGGCGGTCGTAGTCGCTCATCCGGCCGCCGCGGCCGTAGTCGTCGTTGCGGCGGTTGCGGCGGTAGTCGTCGTCGCGCTGGCGCTGCTGCTCGGCGCGGTCGCGGATGCGATCCCAGACGGACTGGGCGTTGGCGCCGGCGGGCGCGAGGAAGGTTGCGAGCGCGACGGCGGCGAAGGTCAGAACGGTGAAACGTCTTTTGGTCATCTCTCGTGTCTCCTTGTGCTCGGGGCTGAAGGCCGCGGGGGCGACGGCGGGAGCGCTCGTGCTCTGCTTCGGCTTCGCCTCTCGAATCTCTGCCGCGTCGGCCCGGGGAAACCGTGGCCCGCGGCAATCTTTCCGCCGCTCGTTTCGGCAACCGCCGTGCCGTCGGAGGGGGACGGAAGGGGGAGAAGGAGAGAGTGCTTGAAAACAGTGCTCTGGCGTCAGACTGACGCCGGGCGTGAAGACGAAAGCCGTCTTCCCAAAACGTGCAGGCCGCGCCGCAAATGGTAAACCGACTTGCAGATCGAAATAAGGCACGGCGCCGGGAGCGCGGGCATCCCTGCCCGCCAAAGCGTGCGGAAGCACGCTTCTCACCTTCCTTTACCTCGCGACGTTGAGGTTTAAAGTCTCACTGCCTTCGCGCTGCGCGCTCATGGCGGGCAGGATGCCCGCGCTCCCGGCAGACCGGTTTTGCCGCCGGTCGCACGAGAATCGCGGCAAAACTGATTCGCCCCGCCGCAAAATGAATTGACATTGCGACGATGTTAACTCACATAGCTCCTGTGTCGATTGACACAGGAGCTATGTGGACTCACATAGAGGCTGTGTAAGTTGACATAGAGGCTGTGTAGACTCCCATAGCCTCTATGTAGACTCACATAGAGGCTATGTAAACTCCCACAGCCTCTATGTAGACTCCCACAGCCTCTGTGTAGACTCCCACAGCCTCTATGTGAGTCCACATAGAGGCTGTGGGAGTTCGTCCCGCCGCGGCCGTGACGGGAATAAACGCTATGTTGAGAACGGTTTAGCTTGTGTCGTCTTCTACTGTCTGCTTTCAATCCAGCAGGCGCGTGAGGTGGCGGCGGAGGTGCGCGGGTTGGAGTTCGGTGCGGGCGCCGGTCTTTTCGACGACGAACCAGCGGGCGTCGGCGTGCGCGTCGGGGACGAGGAGGAGTTCTTCGCCCGCGCGGGCGTTGCCGAAGTGGCCGATGAGGGCGGAGGCGAGCCCGCCGCCGCGGACGATGCCGTCGCGCGGGCCGCGCGGCCAGCCGGCCTCGACGGTGAGCGCGCGCACGCCGCGCCGCAGGACGAGGCGCGGGCCGACCATTGTCGAGTTGCCGACGCGGAAGCGGTGGGCGTCCGTGCGCGCCAGCGCCAGCCCCGCGCCCGCGCGGTTCAACTCGCCCGCGGCCGCCGTGAACAGTTCGAGCAGCCACTCGACCCCGCGCGTACGCGCCGCGTCGTTGGCGGCCTTGAGGTCGAGGTATTCGAGCACCTCGTTGCGGCCGCCGCCGCGCGCACGCTCGCGCGCCTCGTGCATCTTCCGCTCGTAATCTTCGTCGAAGCCGCCCACGCCGCCCGCCTTGAGAAGGGAAGTGTTGTCCGCGCCGCGCAGTGCGCCGGCTCGGGCGGCGATGTTATCATGCCCGCTCAAAAGTCGTTATACCGACCTGCGAGATGGAATAAGTGCGCTCTTCGCTGGGAGCGCGGGCATCCCTGCCCGCCATGAGCGCGAGAGCGCGAAAGCCGTCAGACTTTATCTCTCAAGGTCGAGAGATGACGGCTGACGGCTAAGCGTGCTTCGGCACGCTTTGGCGGGCAGGGATGCCCGCGCTCCCAGCGAGAAGACCCGTTCCTTGATGAGACTGACCGAGAGACTTCGCACAACTGCGGCCGCGCTCCTCCTGCTCGCGCTGCTCGCGCCGTCCGCCGCGCCCGCGCGCCAGCGCCGGGGCGAAGCACCGCGCGCGGCGCCCGCGGCCGTTCAGACGAAGCGCCCGCGCCTCGTGCTGCTCATCGTCGTCGATCAGTTCCGCTACGACTACCTCGAACGCTTCGGCGACCTGTTCGGCGCGGGCGGACTGCGCCGGCTGCTGCGCGACGGCGCGTCCTGGACGGATTGCAACTACGACCACGTGCCGACCGAGACGGGGCCGGGCCACGCGACGATGTTGACGGGCGCGTGGCCTTCGGAGACGGGCATCATCGCCAACCTCTGGTTCGACCGCGCCGAAGGCAAGCCGGTCGAGAACGTGCGCGACGACTCGGTGCGTTTGCTCGGCGGGGGCGTCGGCGAAACGGCCGCGAGCCCGCGGAATCTTCTGGCCTCGACGCTCGGCGACCAGTTGAAGATGGCGACCGCGGGACGCGCGCGCGTCGTCGGCGTCTCTTCGAAGAACCGCGCGGCCATCCTGCCCGCCGGCCGCATGGCCGACGCCGCCTACTGGTACAGCACGCAGACCGGCGCCTTCGTCTCTTCGACCTACTACTTCGACAGACTGCCCGACTGGGCCGCGCGCTTCGACGCCGCCAAGCCCGCCGACAAGTTCTTCGGCGCGAAGTGGGAGCGCCTGCTCCCCGCCGCCGAGTACGAGCGGCGCGCGGGCGCCGACGACGCGCCCTGGGAGAAGGGAACCGACAGGCATTCGGCGGTCTTCCCGCACGTCATCGACGGCGGCTTGAAGGAGCCCGGCCCGGCCTTCTACGACGACCTCGAATACTCGCCCTACGCGAACGACCTCGTGCTCTCGTTCGCCGAGGCCGCGCTCGTCAACGAACGCCTGGGCGCGGACGAAGACACGGACGTGCTCACGGTCAGCTTCTCGGCCAACGACATCGTCGGCCACCGCTACGGCCCCTACAGTCAGGAGGTCATGGACATGGCGCTGCGCGTAGACCGACAGATCGCGCGGCTCCTGGAAGTGGTTGACGCGCGCGTCGGTCTGGCGAACACAATCGTCGCCTTCACGGCCGACCACGGCGTTGCGCCCTCGCCCGAGCAGGCCGTCAAGATGGGACTGCCGGGCGGGCGGGTAAATCCTGCGGACATCCTGACGGCCGTCCGCAACCGCGTCCGCGCGCGCTTCGGCAAGCCCGGCGACAAGGACACGACCGTTGACTACGTCCAGACCTTCTCGAACTACCAAATCTACTTCAACCGCACGGCGCTCGAACGCGACGGCGTGAGCGCCGAAGAGATCGAGCGCGTCGCGGGCGAGGCGGTGCTCACGGTGCCCGGCGTCGCGCGCTACTTCACGCGGACGCAACTGCTCGCGGGCGCGGTCTCGCCGGCCGACGCCGTCGCCCGCCGCGTGCTGCACGGCTTCAACCAGAAGCGCAGCGGCGACGTGGTCGTCATTCAAGAGCCTTTCAAATACATCTCAAGCGGCGGAATCGGGGCCACGCACGGCACGCCGTACGAGTACGACACGCACGTCCCGCTCGTCATCATGGGCGGCGGCCTCGCGCCCGGGCGCTACCTGACGCCCGCGACGCCCGCCGACCTCGCCCCCACGCTCGCGCGCGTCCTGAACGTCGAGCCGCCGAGCAACGCGACGGGGCGCGTACTCGCCGAAGCTTTCAAGTGAGGATTTATGAAACGTACTTTTACCGGCTTCACCTTAACAGTCTTCCTGACCCTGTCGGCGGCCGCGTCCTTCGCGCAGCGCAAGCCCGCGGCACAGGCGGGGAAGGAGAAGCCCGCGGCGTCGAAGCCCAAGCCGGCGGCCAAGCCGAAGGATGTGCCCGCGGACGAGGACGCTTTGAAGGCGGAGCTTGACGAGGTCTTGAAGCTGGACGCGGCGACGCGCGTCGAGCGCCTGACGGCGTTCGTGAAGGCGAACCCCGACTCGCCGCAGACCCTGCGCGCGCAGGAGCTGCTGGTGAGCGCGCGCGCGGCGCTCGGCGACGAGAAACTGCGCGCGAGCGACCGCGCCGCGGGCGTCGCGCTCTTCCGCGAGGCCGTCGCGGAGGCGCCCGCACAGATGTCCGACAAGCTCTTCGCCGAAGTCATCGCGCAACTGCCGGCGAACCTCTACGTCCTCGGCGAGCGCGAGGCGGCGCTCGAACTCGCCCGCGCGGTCGAGGCGCGCGCCGAGGGGAACGCGACGCGCCTGCTCGCGCTCGCCTCCTTCTACCTCGGCATCGAGCAGCCCGAAGAGGGCGCCCGCCTCGCACAGGCGGCCGTCACTCTGAAGCCCGACATGGCGGCCGCGCACCAGGCGCTCGGCGTGGCGCACCGCTTCTCGCTCAGGCTCGATGAGGCCGTCGCGGAGTTCGCGCGCGCCGCGGAGCTCGACCCCCAGAACGTCTCTGTGCGCCGCACGCTGGCCGAGTTGAAGCGGGCAACGGGCAAGCCGGAGGAGGCCGCCGCGCTCTACAAAGAGCTGCTCGCGGCCAACCCGGAGGACGCGAACGCGCGCGCCGGCGTCGTGCTCGCGCTCTTCGACGCGGGGCGGCGCGAGGAGGCCGAGCGCGAGTTGCAGTCGGCGCTCACGGGCGAGGCGCGCGACCTGCCGCTGCTCGTCGGCGCCTCCTACTGGTACTCGGCACACGGCGACGGCGCGCGCGCGCTCGAACTGGCCGAGAAGGCCGTCGCCTTCGAGTCGCGCTTCAGTTGGGCCTGGACGCGCGTCGCGCAGGGGCGTGCGCTGCTCGCGCTCAAACGCCCGCTCGAAGCGGAGCACGCCTTCCGGGCGGCGCACCGCTTCGGCAACTTCGCCACGCTCGACTACGAGCTGGCCGCGGCGCTCGCGGCCGCCGGCCTCTACGACGAGGCGGCCGAACAGCTCGCGCACTCATTCGCGCTGCGCGACGGCAAGCTGTCGGCGCGGCTCGCGGGCCGGGTCGAGTCTTCGGCCGCGGACTTCAACGAGCTGCTCGCGCCCGAGCGGCGCGCGAGCCTCGCGCAGTTCGAGAGCGCCGCGACGGCCGACGAGGCGCGGACGCTGAAGGCGCTGCTCGCGCTCAACTACGCGACGGCGGTCGGCGCGACCGACGAGCGCGCCGCGGCCGAGGCCGCGCGCGAGTTCGCCGCGGGCGACGATGCGATGCGCACCTACCGCAACGTCTACGCCGCGAACCGGCTTGAGCAGATGGGCGCCGCGCCCAAGGAGGCGCTGGCGCGCGCCGAGGCGGCCATCGGCGGCGTCGATGCCGCGCTCGCGGTCACGTACGCGCCGGTCGCGCTCTTCGCCGAGACGCCCGAGCTGAAGGAGCTGCGCAAGCAGGTCGTCGAGCAGGACGCGCCGCTCAACATGCTGGCGGTTGACCACGACACGATCTCAAGAGTGTTGCGCGGGCGGATCGAAGGGCTGGCCGGGTGGGCGCTCTACAACGAGGGGCAGACCGCGGAGGCGGTCGTGCGCCTGCGGCGCGCGGTGAGCGTGCTGCCCGAGGGCTCCGCCTGGTGGCGCACGGCCGAGTGGCGTCTGGGCGCGGCGCTCGAAGCGAGCGGGAGCGCGCGCGACGCGCTGGCCGCCTACGTCAACAGCTACCGCCTGATGCCCGACCCGAACCGCCTGCCCATCATCGAGGCGCTCTACAAGAAGCTCAACAACGGCTCGCTCAACGGGCTCGACAAACTGCTGGGCACGCCGACGAGCATCGCGGCGGCCGAGGCGCCTTCGCCCGCGCCCGCGGAGTCTCTGACGACGCCGGCGCAGCCCGCGTCCGACGACGCGTCCGCGCCTACGACGACAGGCACCGGCACGCCCGCGACGACTCCCACGCCCGCGGCGACATCTGAACCAACCCCGACGCCCGAGCCGACCCCGTCCGCGACTCCGACGCCCGAACCGACGCCTTCGCCGAGCCCCGCCGCGCCGCCCGCGACGGACGCGACGCTGGCCCCTTCGCCTTCACCTTCACCCGAGCCCGCTTCAACCGCCCCGACGCCGGAGCCCGCCAAAGAGGAGACGGCGAAGCCCGAGCCCACGCCCTCGCCGACGCCCGAGGCCGCGAGCCCGACGCCGACGCCCGAGCCTTCGCCGACGCCGGCCCCCGCGCCCGCTCCGGCGGGCGGCAAGTGCATGCTGACGCTCGGCGAGACCGCGCTCGACATCAAGAGCAACGGCGGTCGGGCCGCCGTCTGGATAGGCATCCTGGGCTACACGGGACAGACCCCGCCCCGCATCGAGCCCTCGACCCCGAACTGGGCCGACATCATCATCCTCGCCGAGCCGCACAAGCCCGAGGACGGCAACGGCGCGCGCTTCACCGTCACCTCCACCAGCGCCAAGGCGGGCGCCTACCTCGTCACCTTCACCTCCCCCTGCGGCAAGGGCGAGGTGAAGGTCAACGTTCAAGAGTAAATGGTGAATGGTAAGAACTCGTTTTAACCATTCACCATCTACCATTCACCATTCATCACTTTCACAGGTGCGCCGCGAGGCGTGCGGCGAGGACGTGTTTGGGTTGGGCGCCGACGATGCGTTCGACGGGCTGGCCGCCCTTGTAGACGAAGAGGGTGGGGATGGACTGGATGCCGAGGGCGGCGGAGGCGCGCGGGTTCTCGTCCACGTTGAGCTTGGCGACGCGGTAGAGGCCGGCCGACTCGGCGGCCAGCTCTTCGAGCGCGGGCGCGATCATGCGGCACGGGCCGCACCACGGCGCCCAGCAGTCGAGCAGCACGGGCCGCGCCGCGGAGGCTTCCAACACCTCGCGCGCGAACGTCGCGTCCGTCACCGTCAAGGTCTTGCGCTCGTCATGTTTGGGACTCGGCCCCGCGTCCCGCACGGTTTCGCCGCCCCCGCCGCCCTGAAGGCTCGCGCCGCAGCGGCCGCACACGGGCTGTTTGCCGACGAAGGTCACGCGCTCGTCCACGCGGTTCCTCGCGCCGCACTTCGCACACGCCACAATCGCCATCGACCCCGCCCTCCCCTTTTTGCCCTCGGATGTTTGAGCCGAAGTTTGACACAACTCCGCGCGCCGTTGGAAGCGGGGCGCGGGGTGAGGTTCGCGCGCCCCTGTTGTTTCGTTGTAAAATTCCCTCGCTATCTTCTCCCACACATTCAAGGCTTGACGAAGGAAGTGTTAAGCACGATGCGACACACTCGCGCGAAGTCGCTCGCCTTAACGGCGTGCCTCTTTCTGTTTTTACTGAGCGTCACTCGGGCGCAAGTCTCCGACCCGCGCTCGCGCGCCGTCCCCGCGGGCGCGCCCGAAATCTCTTACACGGTCTCGATGGCGCGGCCGCAGACGCACCTCTTCGAGGTGGAGGCGCGGCTGAGCTACCGCGGCGCGGCGCCCGCCTCGCTTGATCTCGTCATGCCGGTCTGGACGCCCGGCTCCTACCTCGTCCGCGAGTTCGAGCGGCACGTGCAGGAGTTCGACGCGCGCGACGGCGGCGGCAAGACTTTGAACTGGACGAAGACGGACAAGGACACCTGGCGCGTCGAGGCGGCCGGCGCGCGCGAGGTGCGCGTGCGCTACGCGGTCTTCGCCAACGAGCTGAGCGTGCGCACGGCCGACCTCAACGACCGCCACGCCTTCTGGAACAACGCCAACCTGTTGATGTACCCCGACGGATTCCTGGGCGCGCCCGCGACGGTCAAGGTCGAGCCGTTCGGCGACTGGAAGATCGCGACGACTTTGCCCGCCGCCAACGGCGCGCCGAACACCTTCCGCGCCGAGGACTTCGACATCCTCTACGACTCGCCCTTCCTCGTCAGTAATTTCAAAACCATCTCCTTCGAGGTGAGGGGCGTGCCGCACCGCATCGTCATCGACGGCGAGGGCAACTACGACCCCGAGCGCCTGCGGCGCGACGTGCCGCGCATCCTCGAAACCGAGGTCGAGATGATGGGCGAGATGCCGCACCGCGACTACACCTTCTTCCTCCTGCTCGGCCCCGCGCGCAGCGGGCTCGAACACCTCAACTCGGCCTCCCTCACCCAGCGCCGCTTCGGCTTCGGCACGCAGTCGGAGCTGCTCGACTTCTACAGCGACCTCATCTCGCACGAGTACTTCCACCTCTGGAACGTCAAGCGCATCCGCCCCGACGCGCTCGGCCCCTTCGACTACACGCGCGAGAACTACACGCGCCTGCTCTGGGTGGCCGAGGGCGTGACGACCTACTACGAAGACCGCTTCCTGCAACGCGCGGGGTTGATGAACGACCGGCAGTATCTTCAGCTCATGGCCGGCGAGATGCAGAAGTTGCAGCAGACGCCGGGCCGCCTCTTGCAGAGCCTTGAGGAGGCGAGCTTCGACGCGTGGATCGAGTACTACCGGCCGGACGAGCAGACGATCAACTCCGCCGTCTCCTACTACGACAAGGGCGCCGTCGTCGGGCTCCTCCTCGACCTCGAAATCCGCGGCCGCTCCGGCGGCGCACGCTCGCTCGACGACGTGATGCGCGCGCTCTACAAAGACTTCTTCAAGCAGGGGCGCAACTACACGCCCGAGGACTTTCAGCGCGAGGCCGAGCGCGCCGCGGGCGCCAGCCTCGAAGAGTTCTTCCGCCGCTTCGTCCGCGGGCGCGAGGAGCTTGACTACGACGCGGCGCTCGCGTGGGCGGGCCTGCGCCTCGACACTACGAGCGACGCCGCGGGCCGTCCCGCGCCCGCGGTGGCCGACCTCGGCGCGACGCTCGAAGAGAAGGACGGCCGCCTCACCGTCAGGAACGTGCCCGCGGGCACGGCCGCCTACGAGCAGGGGCTCTCGGCCGCCGACCAGATCGTCGCCGTGGACGGCTACCGCGCCACGCTCGCTTTTCTCAACCAGCGCATCTCCGACAAGCGCCCCGGCGAACAACTCACGCTCACAGTCTTCCGCGGCGACGAGCTGCGCACCCTCTCCTTCAAGCTCGGCGCGCACACCGCCGCCGCCTACCGCATCCTCCCCCGCCCCGACGCCACCGAACAGCAGCGCCGCAACTACCAGGCGTGGCTCGGCGCCCCCTTCCCGAAATGACGAACGACGAATGATGAGTGATGAATAACGCGACGGTGTTATATTCAGCACTCAACACTCATCGTTCATCATTTGGTTCTTATGAAGTTGGAGTTCGAGGGCAGGGTCGCTTTGGTGACGGGCGGGGCGTCGGGGATCGGGCGCGCGTGCGCGTGGGAGCTGGCGCGCGCGGGCGCAGACCTCTTCGTCGTGGACGCGGCCGCCGAGGCGCAGCTCGCGCAGGCCGAGAATTTGTTGAAGGCCGCGGGCGGGCGCGTGGTATCTTTCCGCGCGGACGTGCGCGAGCACGCGCGCGCCGCGCAGGCCGTCGAGGAGTCCCTGGCGCGCCTCGGCCGGCTCGACCTCCTCGTCAACGCCGCGGGCACGACGGCAGACGCGCCGCTGTGGGAGTTGAGCGAGGAGCAGTGGCAGCTCGTCCTCGACACGAACCTCAAGGGCGCGTTCAGCTACACGCAGGCGGCGGCGCGCCACTTCCGGCGGGCGCGCGGCGGGCGGGTCGTCAACGTCGCTTCGATTGAGGCCGGGCGCGGACGGTTCGGGCTGGCGAACTACGCGGCGTCGAAGGCGGGGCTCGTCGCCCTGACGCGCTCGGCGGCGGCCGAGCTGGGCCGCTACGGCGTCTGCGTCAACGCCGTCTCGCCGGGCTTCATCCGCACGCCTTTGGTCGAGCGTCTGCCCGAGGCGGTCAGGGAGCGCGCCGCGCGCGAGTCGGCGCTCGGCCGCATGGGCGAGCCCGAGGACGTGGCGCACGCCGTCCTCTTCCTCTGCTCCGAACGCGCGCGCCACATCACCGGCGCCGTCCTCAACGTTGACGGCGGACAATCGCTCTAACGTCGGAAGGGAAGCGCGGCGCACGCCGCGGCCGGGGGTTTGAAGAGGATGAAGGACGTGCTCGAAGAGTTCGTGCGGACGGTCGAGGAGGCGTCGGCGCGCTTGCTCTCTCTGACGGACGAAGAGGCGTCGGCGCGGCGGGGCGAAGGGGGGTGGTCGGCCAAGGAGACGCTCGGCCACCTGATCGACTCGGCGGCGAACAACCACCAGCGCTTCGTCCGCGCGCAGTTCAAGGAAGACCTCGTCTTCCCCGGCTACGCGCAGGACGAGTGGGTGCGCTCGCAGGGGTACGCCGAAGAGCCGTGGCCGCTCGTCGTCAACCTCTGGAAGTTCTACAACCTGCACCTCGCGCACGTCTGCGGGCGCGCGCCCGAACGGGAGCGCCTGCGCCCGCGGCGCGAGCACAACCTGCACGAGATCGGCTTCGCGCCCGTCAACCCCGGCGAGCCCGCCACGCTCGAACACCTGATGCGCGACTACGTAGACCACCTCAAGCACCACCTCCGACAAATCTTCGGAGGATGAAAGCGCCGCCGCTTAAACCGAAAGGGCAAGCCCCGCATGGCGACAGTTGAGGAGTCAGCCGTTGAAGCCGTCCGGCTCGAAGGGCGCGGGCGGCTGCTGCGCGTGCTCGGGGTGTTGTTCGGGCTGGCGGTGACGGTCGGCATCACCGTCGGCATGGGCATCCTGCGGACGCCGGGCGAGGTGGCGGCGCAGTTGCCGAACCGCTGGCTCTTCCTGGGCGCGTGGCTTTTGGGAGGGGTGTACGCGCTCTTCGGCGCGGTGTCGGTGGCGGAGTTGGGGACGATGATCCCGCGCTCGGGCGGCTTCTACGTCTTCGCGCGGCGCGCTTTGGGCGAGTACCCCGGCTTCGTCGTCGGGTGGAGCGACTGGCTCTCGACGTGCGGCACGGTCGCGGCCGTCGCACTGGTGATAGGCGAGTACGCGGGGCTGCTCGTGCCTGCGCTCGCGGGGCGCACGCTCTTGGTCGCTTCGGGCGTGACGGTCGCCTTCGCTCTGCTCCAGTGGCGCGGCGTGCGCTGGGGCAGCTGGTCGCAGGAGCTGACGAGCCTCCTCAAGACGCTCGCCTTCGCGGCGCTCATCGCGGCCTGCTTCGCCTACGGCGGGCGCGGCGCGGGGGAGTCTCAGGCGGTGCAGCCGCTAACCGTCCCTTCCGGGCTCGGATTGTTGACGGCCGTGGTGCTCGCGTTGCAAGGCATCATCTACACGTACGACGGCTGGTACAGCACGGTCTACTTCGGCGAGGAGGTGCGCGACACGGCGCGCAACGTCCCGCGCGCGATGGTCGGGAGCGTGCTGCTCGTCATCGTCGTCTACCTGCTCTTCAACGCGGCGCTGCTGCGCGTGCTGCCCGTCGGACAACTCGCGGGTCAGAAGCTCGCGGCGGGCGCGGCGGCCGAGGCCGTCTTCGGGCCGCGCGGCGCGGTCGTCATCGGCGTGGTGGCGATACTCTCCCTGCTCGCGTCGGTGAACGGGAACACCCTGACGGCGCCGCGCGTGCTCTACGCGATGAGCCGCGACCGGCTCTTCTGGCGCGCGGCCGCGCGCGTCAACCGCGGCGGGACGCCGACCGTCTCGCTCGCGCTCTCGGCGGCGACCGCCGTGCTGCTCGTCGTCTTCAGCGGCACCTTCGAGCGGGTGCTCGCGGCGCTCGCCTTCTTCTTCGTGACAGACCTCGCGCTCGTCTTCCTCTCGATCTTCGTGCTGCGGCGGCGCGAGCCCGAGGCCGCGCGGCCGTACCGCGCGTGGGGGTACCCCGTTACGACCGCGCTCGCGCTCGCGGTCTCCGTCGCCTTCCTCTGCGGCGCCGTCTGGAGCGACACCGAGAACAGCCTCTACGCGCTCGGGCTGCTCGCGCTGAGCCTCCCCGTCTACCTCCTCTTCCGCCGGCAGGGGAGAGTGATGAATGATGAGTGATGAATGATGAATATGATGACGGGGCAATATTCATCACTCATCATTCATCATTCAGCATTTCTTGAAAGCTATGGCTGACCTGTACCAGCACATACGTTTCCGCGTGGAGGAGCGGGTGGCGCGCGTGACGTTCGCGCGGCCGCCGCTGAACATCTTCACCATCGCGATGATGCGGGAGGTGGACGCGGCGCTGACCGAGTGCATGGGGCTGCGCGACGTGGTGGCCGTCGTCTTCGACGCCGTCGAGGGGTCGCGCGCCTTCAGCGCGGGCGTCTCGGTCGAGGAGCACCAGCCGGAGACGGTCTACCAGATGCTCGAATCCTTCCACAACGTCTTCCGCACGCTGGAGCAGATGTCGAAGCCCGCGCTGGCGCTGGTGGACGGCGCGGCCCTCGGCGGCGGGTGCGAGCTGGTCGCCGCGTGCGACGTCGTCATCGCCGCCGCGCGCGCGCGCTTCGGCCAGCCGGAGATTAAGCTCGGCGTCTTCCCGCCCGTCGCGGCCGTTCTGCTGCCGCGCATCATGGGCGAGCGGCGCGCGCGCGAACTCCTCCTCACGGGCGAAATCTTCGACGCGCAGGAGGCGCAGCGCACGGGGCTCGTCAGCCACGTCGTCGAGGCCGAGCAGTTGGAGGCGAAGCTGCAAGAAATTCTCTCACGCCTGCGCGAGCTGTCGGCGCCCGCGCTCGAGATGGCGCGGCGCGCGATGGACGCCGCGCGCGGCCGTCCCTTCCTCGAAGCCCTCGAACGCACGGAGGATGTCTACCTCAACGAGCTGATGAAGACCGAGGACGCGCAGGAGGGCGTCCGCGCCTTCATGGAGAAGCGCAAGCCCGAGTGGAAGAACAGGTGAGGGCGCGCGGTTCGGCCTCTTTGACAGCGCAGCGCGCCGCTCCCTATCATCGCCCTTCGAAACAGGTGGAGCCCCGCGGGGCTCTTGCGTCGGAGGGGTGATGGAGTTCGCCGGGGTGAAAAAGAGTTGGGGGGCGTTGCTGCTGGCCGCGGCGCTCTGCCTGGCGCAGGGCTGCCGGCAGGTCAAGGAGGCGACGGGGCTGAGCGTCGTGCCGAAGAGCTTGCGCGACGTGCCCGCCGAGCGGCTCGCCTTCCGCTTCGAGCCGGACGTGGACGCCGAGAAGCTGCCCCCGAACCTGCGCCACGACGAGCCCGAAGAGCCGGCCGCCGCCATCCGCACCGCCTTCGAGACGCAGCGCCCCGAAGACGCACTCATCCGCACCGTTGTAGACCCCTCGGGGATGAGGGCGCTCGTGCTCTACGGCACGAGCGCGACCGACACGGACTTCCGCATCGACCTCTACAACACGACGGGCCAGTTCATACGCAACGTGCTGCCCCCAGACCTGACGGGCGTCTTCCCCGCGGAGGTCGCCTGGTCGCCCGACGGCGCGGCCATCCTCTTCAGCGGCGTGCGCACGCCGACGCCGCAGGCCACGCCGGAGCCGCCGGGCCTGGCGCCCGCGCCGCCGGGCCTCGCGCCGTCCCCCATCCCGGGCGTCGCGCCCGACGCGCAGCCCACGCCGACGGCCGCGCCCCTCATCCCTTCGACGCAGACCTTCCGCACCGAGCAGGTCTACGTCGGCGACCGCGACGGCTACGGCCTGCACCCCGTCACCGCGCGCGAAGGGCTCATCTACTTCAAGCTCGCGTGGTCGCCCGACGGGCGGGCGGTCGCCGCGCTCGCCTGCAAGGAGGACGAGTGGGAGGCGCAGCGGCGCGAGGGGAACCCGCACGCGGGCCGTCCCCGCATCGTCACGCTCGAAGGGCAGGAGCGTCTGCTCGACGACCGCGCGACGCCGGTCGAGCCCGTCTGGTCGCCCGACGGGTCGAAGGTGGCGACGGCGTTCGAGTACGACGTGGCGGTCTACGACGCGGGCGGCGGACGCCCGACCGGCGCGGGGCTCTCTTTGCGCGAGCCTCTGCGCGCCGCCTCGGCCGACTACGACGCGCGCGTCTTCAAGAAGGCCGAGCCCGCCGCGAAGCCCGCGGCCCAGCCGCAACAGCCGCAGCCGCCGAGCGAGGCCGTGCTCATCTCGTTGAACCCCTTCGTCCGGCTCGAATGGGTCGAGCCCGAGACCCTCTACGCGCAGACGGCCTTCGTCCACATCTACCACGACGAGCCGGTCTTCAAGTACCCGCGCTGGCACGTCATCCACGTCTCGCCGCAGGCGGCCGTGCTCGGCCGTCTCCGTCTTCCCGCAGACGAGAGGAGCGACCCCCCCTTTATGGACTTCCGCAGCGTCCCCGAAATCTACGAACACATCGACCGCACGCGCGCGCGCCTGCTCGCGGCCGTCGAGGGCCTGAGCGACGGGCAGCAGACCTACAGCCCGGCGCCCGGCCGCTGGTCGGTCGCGGAGCTTGTCGAGCACCTCTCGATAGTGGAGGGGAACGTCGCCGGCTTACTCGGCCGCCTGCTCGGCAAGGCCGAGGAGTCGGCTGCCGCCGCGCCGCCGCCGGCCCCCGACCTCTTCAACGACCCCGTCTCCATCGAGGAGTTCGTCGAGCGCTCGCGCGCCGTCAAGCTCGAAGCGCCCGAGCGCGTCCGCCCGGCGGGCCTCCCGCTCGCCGACTCGCTCGCGCGCCTGAAGGACTCGCGCGCCGCGCTCCACTCGCTCCGGCCCCGCGTCGAGCGCGCCGACGGCCGCGCGCTGCGCTTCCCGCACCCCGCCTGGGGGCCGCTCGACCTCTACCAATGGCTCCTCTTCGTCGGCGCCCACGAAGACCGCCACCTCGCCCAGATCGAAGCCCTCAAACAGACGATGAAGTAGGCGCGGTTGCGACGCCTCGGGGCGCTCTTTATAATCGCCCCACTCGCTGTTTAATTTGCGCCCTCGTAGCTCAATCGGTTAGAGCAGCGGACTCGGTTCTTTGAAAAGTCTAAGTGGAGAATTCGGGGTTATGAATCTCGGCGTGGCAGTTCAGGCAGAGGAGCTGACACTTGCGCGCTTCGACCAGAAGCGCGTCCCATGAAGTGTTCGAGCAATGCCGGATGTCGAGGGGGAAGGACTTGTCCGCCGGTTCGAGGTGATGAAAAGCCAACGCCGCTTCGTTGCGGCGGTAACCGCATCGTTCGCACCGGCCGCCCTTTCGTTGAATCAGGAGTTGTTTTCTCTGTCGGCCGCGTTGTTGCTGGGAGACGTAATTCTGATGCTTGTTGTTTGTCGAGGCGTTCTTGCAACGGGGTGAACAGAAGACCGTCTGCCTGCCGGTCAGGGGAGCCTCGCAGATGACGCAAACCTTTTCCATAAGACTTGCAAAGTAGGGTTGCGAGCGTATCACATTCGAGACATGACAAGAACGATCTCGTCTCAGGTGCGCCCGTAGAATCTGCCAAATTCGGGGAAGCCTAAGCCGCGAAAGCGGGACGGTAATCCCGAGCCAAGCCCCTCGGCATGAGGGGAAGGTGTAGAGACTTGACGGCAGACGCGTAAAGCGAAGGGAAAGTCCAGACCACAAACTCCGCTCTCGAAGCGGTGCGCGGCGAAAGCCGTAGTGGCTTGCATAATCCGTCGGTTCCCCGTTCAAGTCGGGGCGAGGGCATTTGCATACCCGGCAATTCGGCCGGCCGGAGCGGCGTCAGCTCCGGCCGGCCGCGTCCTTCCTCTTAGCTTCACCTTCTAAAAGCGCCTCCATCCTTTTTCAGAATAGCCGTGTACTTTCCGCGCGGGGTGTGGTTGAATGCGTCGCTATCTCACCCGGAGGGGCGGCCATGAGCGGACACGTCTTCATCTCTCACAGCAGCAAAGACGACGGCTTCGTGAAGGAGCTGCGCGAGGCGCTGGAAGGGCAAGGGCTCGAAGTGTGGGCCGACTCCCGAGAACTGGTCGGCGGGGCGAAGCTCGCGCCGGAGGTCGAGGAGGCGATTAAGAGCGCGCGGCAGTTCGTCGCCGTCCTCAGCCCTCACGCCGTCAACTCCGAATGGGTCGGCAGGGAGATTAAGACGGCGCTCGGCGTCGAACGAGCACGCCGGGCCGAGGGCTACCGTGTGGTGCCGCTGCTGCTGCCGGGCATCGAGCCTCCGGCCTTGAGGCTCTGGTTCGACGAAGAGCCGGTCGGCGTGCGCGTTGAAGTCAAAGACGGCGGGCTGAGCGAGGCGCTGACCGGGCTGCTCGCCGCGTTCGGCGAGCGACGGCCCGACGACCCGCGGCCCGCCGCGGCGCCCGCCTCTCAACCGGTCGAAGAACTGATCCTGAAACTGGACGACCTGAAGGTCTTGACCGAGGGCGGCAAGCGCCGCGCGCGTGCCGTCGCGCGGTTAGTCTATGAGCCCGCCGACACGGCCGCCCCCGCGGTCGAGGGCAAGCGCTTCAACTTCACCGCGCCGCTCGGCCTCCTTGAGGCGGAGGAGCTGCGCTGGTACCTGGAAGAGTTTTACGTGTGGCCCATCGGCATCTTTCAGGAGCGCGCCGCGCGTGTCGAGGAGCGTCTGCCCGAATGGGGCAGGGCTTTATACGATGCCGCGCTCGCGCCGCAGGCCGCGCAGGAGACTCTCCAAGCATGGCAGCAGGCGGGCGTCGAAGGGGAACGGCGGTTCTCGGTCTTTGTCGAGAGGGAGTTGTCGGAGGGCGCTTCCCCCGAGGAGCAGGCCGCGGCCGACGAAGCCGCCGCCGAGCTGCTCGCGCTGCCGTGGGAGCTTCTGCACGACGGGCGCGGCTTCCTCTTCCACGGCCAGCATGCGACGCGCGTGCGCCGCCGCCTGCCGAACCGCCACACGCGGAAGGTTACGCCGACGCGCCTGCCCATCCGCATCCTGCTCGTGAGCCCGCGCCCCGAAGACGAGCGCACGCCCTACCTCGACCACCGCATCAGCGCGCGTCCCTTGATTGAGGCGTTGGAGAGTCTGGGCGAGTTGGCAAAGCTCTCCATCCTCACGCCGCCCACGTTCCCCGCGCTGGAGAAGAGGCTGACGCAGGCCGCCGACGCGGGCGAGCCGTTCGACGTGGTGCACTTCGACGGTCACGGCGTCTACGACCGGAGGGTGGGCCTCGGCGCGCTCTGCTTTGAAGAGCCGAAGGACGCCGAGGAGTTGGAGCAGCGCGCCGTGCAGTTGATTCACGCCGAGAAGTTGGCCGAGGTCATACGCGACCGGCGCATCCCGCTCGTCTTCCTCGAAGCCTGCCAGACGGCGAAGAGCGAAGACGACCCGACCGCTTCGGTCGCCGCGAAACTTTTAGAAGAGGGCGTCGCCTCGGTCGTGGCGATGAGCCACAGCGTTCTCGTGGAGACGGCGCGCCGCTTCGTCAAAGCCTTCTACGGCGAGTTGACCGCGGGCCGCCGGGTGGGGACGGCGATGATCGAAGGCCAGCGCGCGCTGCACCGCGACGACTACCGCGGCAAGCTCATGGGCGCGGGCGACCTCCGCCTGCAAGACTGGTTCGTCCCCGTGCTCTACCAGGAGGAGCAGGACGCGCAGCTCGTCACAAGGCTCCCGTCCGAAGACGCGCGACAGCTTCAGACCACGCAGCGCCGTCTGAGCCTCGGGCACCTGCCCGAACTGCCGCACGAGTTTCAGGGGCGCAGCCGCGAGCTTCTGAAGTTGGAGCGCCTGCTCGCGCGCGAGCCTTACGCGGTCATCCGCGGGCGCGGCGGCGAGGGCAAGACCACGCTCGCCGTGGAGCTTGCGCGCTGGCTCGTCCGCACCGCGCGCCACGCCCGCGCCGCCTTCGTCAGCTTCGAACAGTACACGGACGCGCGCCAGTTGCTCATCGGCATCGGCCGCCAACTCCTGCCCGAAGGCGACAAGTGGCACGTCGGCCAGGACGAGGATTTAAAGACCGCGCTGCAACCCGTCGAGCGCGCGCTGCGCGACCGCGCGACCGTCATCGTCCTCGATAATTTGGAGAGCGTCCTGCCCGACCAGACGGGGCGGCAGCCGATTGGTGCCGCGCCCCTCCCGGAACTCTTCGACCTCTGCCGCCGGCTCCTCGACGCCAGCCCCGCCACGCGCATCGTCTTCACCACGCGCGAGCCCCTGCCCGCGCCCTTCGACCACCCGCGCAACCTTGTCGAACTCGGCGCGCTCGCACGCGAAGACGCCGTCGCGCTCGTCGGCGAGGTCATGAAGCAGCACGGCCTCACCCCCAAATCCGAAGACCCCGGCGGCGACCCCAAAGAGATCACAGACCTCGTCGAGGCCGTAGACCGTCACGCGCGCGCCCTCGTCCTCCTCGCCCGCGAGCTTGCACGCGGCGGCGTCCGCGCGACGACCGACAACCTCCGCCGCCTCATGGCCTACCTCGACCGCAAGCACCCCGGCGACCGCGAGAACTCGCTCTACGCCAGCCTCGAACTCTCGCTGCGCCGCCTCCCGCCCGCAACGCGCGAGCAGCTTACACCGCTGGCCGTCTTCCAAGGCGGCGCGCACCTTTACGTGTTAGGGCGAATGCTCGGCGCTGAACAAGAGGCGGTGACGAGCCTCGCACGTCAACTAATCGAAGTGGGGCTGGCCTCGGACATGGGCGATGGTCACCTCCGGCTCGACCCGGCCCTGCCTGCGTACCTGCTCAGGGAAGTGAGTGAGACGGAGCAGGAGGAACTGAGCGCAGTCTGGGCCGGAGGGATGTTTGCGTTGACAAACTTTCTCTACAAGCAGTTGTTTAAGGATGCCGAGCTATCTTCGCGCCTGACATTGCTGGAGCTGCCGAACCTGCTGTCGATGCTCACATGGGCACAAGCTAAGGCCGCCCCCGAGGCGGTAGTTGAGTTGGCGCAAAGTTGTGAAACTCTGTTCTCCAATTTAGGGCTTCGACAGGCGCTCGCGCAGGCGACGAAAGTGCGAGAGCAGGTGGCGGAGAAGCTGGGGGAGTGGAGCCATGCGCAGTTTTTGACGGAGAGCGCAAACATCGACCGGCTGCTGGAACGGGGAGAGGTGCGGGCGGCCTACGTCGCCGCCGAGGCGCTTCTCAAGCGTTGCCTGTCCGCGGGGGAAGGGGCCTATGCGAACGCCGGTTATAACATTGCGCACGCGCAGGCGCTGCTCGGGCGGGTGTTGCAAATGGGCGGGGCGGCGGAAGCTGCACTCGCACAGTTAGGCGAAGCCGGGCGGCGCTGTCAGGCGCTGATGGATGCAGGCAACACGAGCGCCGCCGTGATGGCCGCGGTGGTGATGACGGAGAGCGGCGACTGCCTCGCAGCCTTGGGGCGCTTGGACGAAGCGGCGGCGGCTTACGACGAGTCCATCAGGCGCAGTGAAGCGCTTGGCGACAAAAGGAGCGTGGCCGTTGGCAAAGGCCAGCTTGCCGCGACCCGCAGGCAACAGCGGCGTTACGACGAGGCGCTGATAATATACGATGAGGCGCAACGCATCTTTGAAAGTTTGGGTGAGCCGAAATCCGTCGCCACCGCCCTGCATCAGGTCGGGATAGTCTACAGGGAGATGAGGCAATTCGAGCAGGCGGAGCGCGCCTACCGGCGGTCGTTGGCTATAAAAGTTCAGCAGAAAAACCTCGCAGGCGAAGCCACCAGTTTGGGCGAGTTGGGGACTCTTTATAGTACGTGGGGGCGATTGGAAGAGGCGGCTAAGTGCTTCCGGCAGGCCGCAGACATTTGTGTTAGGCTGAAAGATGATAACCACGAGGGATTAGTCCGCAGCAATCTGGCCCTTACTCTCCTCCAGATGCAGCAGTACGACGAGGCTCGCCGCGAACTGCTCCGCGCCATCAAGTGCAAGGAGCCTTACGGGCATGCCGCCGAACTTTGGAAGACGTGGAACATCCTCCACAACTTGGAGCAGGCCAGCGGTAATGCGGAGGCCGCGGCGCGGGCGCGGGCGCGGGCCGTCGAGAGCTACCTGGCCTACCGGCGTGCCGGCGGGCAAAGCATGTCCGGTGGCGCGCAACTCTGCGCTCTGGCGGCTCAGGCGATAGAGCGGGGCGAGACGGCCGAGCTGGAACAGGAGCTTACCGAACTCTCGGGAGAGGATGTCGCGCCGCCGACCAAAGTGCTGCTCGCCAAAGTGCAAGCCGTCCTTCGCGGCGAACTCGACGGCGCGCTCGCCGCCGACCCGGAGTTGAATTACCGCGATGCCGTGGAGCTGCAACTGCTGTTGGAGGCGTTAGGGTTGGGGTGACGGTCGCCGTCTCGCTTCATAAACGACGGCGCGCGTGATAAAAAGCCGGGAAGGCTTTGGAGAGTTACAGAGCGAGAGCGTGGCGGGCCGTTCGTGTGGCGTGAGCAGGTGTGGAGGGACGTTGTGAGTAGCAGAGGGGTGGTCGGCGTCGGCATCATCGGGACGGGGTTCGCGCGGACGACGCAGTTGCCCGCTTGGGCGGCTTGTGAAGGGGCGCGTTTAGTGGCGGTGGCGAGCGGGCGTCGGGAGAACGCGGAGAGGGCGGCGCGGGAGTTTGATATTCCGTTCGTGGCGGAGGATTGGCGGGAGGTGGTGGCTCACGACGAGGTCGATTTGGTGAGCATCGTGACGCCGCCGGTGACGCACGCGGAGATGGCGGTGGCGGCGCTCGAAGCGGGGAAGGCCGTGCTGTGCGAGAAGCCGATGGCGATGAACGCGCAGCAGACTGCGCGGATGTGCGAGGCCGCGCGGGCGGCGGGCAGGCTGGCGCTCATCGACCACGAGCTGAGGTTTTTGCCGGCGCGGCGGCGGATGAGGGAGTTGATTCAGGGCGGCGAGCTGGGGCGCGTGCGCCACGCGAAGTTTCTCTTCCGCGGGGGCTCGCGCGCTTCGGCCGATGCGCCCTGGAGCTGGTGGTCGGACGAGCGCGCGGGAGGCGGCGCGCTGGGCGCCATCGGGTCGCACGCGGTGGACGCCTTGCACTGGCTTCTGGGGACGCGTGCGTCGCACGTGTCGGCGTCGCTCGCGGCGCACGTCGCGGAGCGGCGTGACCCCGCGTCGGGCGAGTTGCGGCGCGTGACGGCCGACGACGAGGCTTCCCTGCTCGTCAACTTCGAGGACGGCGGCGCGGCCGAGCGCGCGACCGGCGTCATCTCCGTCTCGATGGCCGAAGCCGGCGCGCCCGAGCACACGATTGAAGTCTTCGGCACGGAAGGCTCCGTGCGCATCGACGGCGCCCGAAGGCTCTGGCGAGCTCGGGTCGGAGAGGGCGCGTGGCAAAGAGTCGAGACGGAAGAGGCGCCGCTGGCGGAAGGTATGCGCGACAACGAGTGGTCGCGCGGCTTCAACGTCTTCGCGCGCGAGATCGTCGGCGCGCTGCGCGAAGGGCGCACCGGCATCGAGGGCGCGGCCACCTTCGAAGACGGCCACCGCACGCAGCTCGTCCTGGACGCCGCGCGCGCCGCCCACGACTCCGGCTGCCGGGTCGCCGTTGGCAGTTTTTAGTTCTCAGCTTTTAGTTTTCAGTAAAACGAGAGCTGAAAACCTGCCGCTGAAAACTGAAAACTGAAAACTATTCCCCATGAAGAGAAAGCTCCCCTTCATCCTCCTCCTGCTCGCCGTGCTGGGCGTGCTGGCGTTCTTCACGGTGGCGCCGGTGGTGGCGGAGTGGCTGTTCAACGGGACGCGCGCGCGTGGGCCGTACCGTGCTTCGGAGCGCGCGCGGGCGCTGCACGCGCGGCTGCTCGTGGCGGACATGCACGCCGACACGCTCCTGTGGGACAGGGACTTGCTCGCGCGCTCGGAGCGCGGCCACGTGGACGTGCCCCGGCTCGCGGAGGGCGGCGTCGCGCTCCAGTTCTTCACCGTCGTCAGCCACACGCCCTACTTCGGCAACTACGAGAGCAACCCCGAGGGGCTCGACGGCGTGACGGCGCTGGCCGTCGCCGAGCGCTGGCCGCTACGCTCTGTGCGGAGCCTGCGCGAGCGCGCGCTCTACCAGGCGCGCAAACTCAACGACGCGGCCGCGCGCTCGGGCGGTCGCTTCGTCGTCATCCGCACGGCGGACGACCTCGCGCGCTTCGTCGAAAGGCGCAAGGGCGACCCGCAACTGGTCGCGGGGCTGCTCGGGGCGGAGGGCGCGTACCCGCTCGAAGGGGATGTCAATAACGTGGACGCGCTCTTCGACGCGGGCTTCCGGATGATGGCGCCGACGCACTTCTACGACAACGAGTGGGGCGGCTCGGCGCACGGCGTCAACAAGATTGGGCTGACGGAGAAGGGGCGCGAGATGGTGCGGCGGATGGAGGCGCGCGGGATGCTCGTCGATCTCGCGCACGCCTCGGCGCAGACAATTGACGACGTGGTGGCCGTCGCGACCAGGCCCCTGGTCGTCTCGCACACGGGCGTCAAGGGGACGTGCGACAACAACCGGAACCTGAGCGACGAGCAGTTGCGTAAGATAGCCGCGAAGGGCGGCGTCATCGGCATCGGCTACTGGGAGGCGGCCACGTGCGGGACGGACGCGCGCGCGGTGGCGAAAGCGATACGGCACGCGGCGGACGTGGTCGGCGTCGAGCACGTCGCGCTCGGGTCGGATTTCGACGGCTCGGTCAAAGAGCCTTTCGACACGACGGGCGTCGTCCTCGTCACCGACGCCCTGCTCGCAGAGGGTTTTACTGAAGAAGAGGTCGCGGCGATCATGGGCGGGAACGTCTTCCGCCTCCTGGCGGAGACGCTGCCGCGTTGAAGGAAGAGGGGAGATCGAGTTGAGTAAGTGGGGACACCTTTTCAAGGACGGCGAGTTCGCGCGCCGCGAGCGCATCGTGGCGGGGCTCACGCTCGAACAGGTGACGCGCCGGCCGTCGGCGCAGTCGCACACCATCTACGAGGAGCTTTGGCACACCAACCGCTGGCAGTCGATCATCGTCAACCGCGACGAGGCGCTCTACGAGGAGTGGCAGAAGGGGCGCGTCTACCCGGACGCGCCGCCCGCGAGCCCGGCCGAGTGGGACGCGCTCGTCGCGGAGTTCCTCGCGGGCATCGAGAAGGCGCTCTGGTGGACGGAGTCGCCCGAGCGGCTGAAGCACGAGACCGACCGCGGCAACACGATGGCGGACGTGCTCGTCAGCCTCGCCGTCCACACCTCGCACCACCTCGGCAAGATCGTCGCCCTCCGCCAGTTCATGGACGCCTGGGAGGCTGAGCCGGAGGGTTAAGGGAGAAGACGTGGACGAGATCATCTACGCTTCCGCGTCCGAGCTGGCGCGCGCGATAAGAGAGGGCGAGGTCTCTTCGGCCGAGGTCGTCGAGGCGCACCTGGCGCGCATCGGGGAGGTGAACCCGCGGCTCAACGCGGTCGTCCACCTGACGGCCGACGCGGCGCGCGCGCGTGCGCGCGAGGCGGACGAGGCCCGCGCGCGCGGCGAGGAGTGGGGGCCGCTGCACGGCGTCCCCGTCACCATCAAGGACGCGTTCGAGACCGAAGGAATCGTCTCGGCGGGCGGCACGCGTGGGCGCTCGGCTTACGTCCCCGAGCGGGACGCGGCCGGCGTCGCGCGCCTGAAGGCGGCGGGCGCCGTCCTCCTCGGCAAGACCAACGTCCCCGAAATCTCGCTCGCCTTCGAGAGCGACAACCTCGTCTACGGCCGCACGCACAACCCTTATGATTTGACGCGCACGCCCGGCGGCAGCAGCGGCGGCGAGGCGGCGGCCATCGCCTCGGGGATGTCGCCGCTCGGCCTGGGGAGCGACGCGGGCGGGAGCATCCGCGTGCCCGCGCACTTCTGCGGCATCGCCGGCATCAAGCCCACGTCGGGGCGCACGCCGCGCACGGGACACTTCCCGCCGATGGGCGGCCTGCTCGACTCCATCTGGCAGATCGGCCCGCTCGCGCGCCGCGTCGAAGACCTTGCTTTAACTCTCCCCATTCTCTGCGGCACAGACTGGCGCGACCCGACCGTCGCACCCGTCCCGCTCGGCGACCCCGCGCAGGTCGATTTAAAAAGTCTGCGCGTCGCCTTCCACACCGACAACGGCATCGTCGCGCCGACCGAAGAGATCGCGGGCGTCGTGCGCGACGCGGCGCGCGTGCTGGCGGACGCGGGCGCGGAGGTGTCCGAGGCGCGGCCGCCCGTGCCGGCCGACGCCTACGGCCTCCTGCTCGGGCTCTACGCGGCGGACTCGGGCGCGGGGCTGCGGATGCTTTTGATGATGTCGGGCACGTCGGAGACGAGCCCCCTGATGACACAACTGCTCGACATCCTCGGGTCGCAGAGTCTGACGGCGGGCGAGGTGACGATGCTCGTCTACCAGCTCGACGCGTGGCGCTCCGAGATGCTCTCGTTCATGCGCGACTACGACCTCGTCGTCTGCCCGCCCTGCGCGCGCGCGGCGATGCCGCACGGGACGACCTTTGACCAGCAGAACCAGCTCTTCTTCAGCTACACGATGATCTACAACATGACGGGCTGGCCGGGCGCGGTCGTCCGCGCCGGCACCGCGGCCGACGGCCTGCCCCTCGGCGCGCAGCTCGTCGCGCGGCCCTGGCGCGAGGACGTGGCGTTGGCCGCCGCCCTCGAAGTCGAACGCGCCCTCGGGGGCTGGCGGCGCCCGCCGCTTTAACTCGGAAGCTTGAACGACGAGCGACGAGATGTTTTCAGCCGGGCGGACATCAGTTGAACTTCAAGACAGAGACAGGGAATGACTGAGGGCGGCAGGGTGCGCGTCGGCGTGGACACGGGCGGGACGTTCACCGACTTTGTCTACCACGCGGGCGGGCGCGCGCGCATCTTTAAAGTGCCTTCGACGCCGGACGACCCTTCGCGCGCCATCGTCGAGGGGCTGCGGCGCGCGGCGCGGGCGGCGGGCGTGCGCGTGCAGGACTTGGATGTCGTGCACGGGACGACCGTGGGGACGAACGCGCTGCTCGAACGCAAGGGCGCGCGCACGGCCCTCGTCACGACCGAGGGCTTTGAGGACGTGCTCGTCATCGGGCGGCAGGCGCGCGGGAGTCTTTATGATTTAACTTGGGTGCGCCCGGCGCCGCTCGTCGAAGACGCTTTGCGCTTCGGCGTGCGCGAGCGCGTGGCCGCGGACGGCTCCGTCGTCGAAGAGTTGACTGACGAAGAGGTCGCTTCTCTCATCAGGAAGTTGAAGCGCGCGCGGCCGGAGTCGGTGGCCGTCTGCCTGCTCTTCTCGTTCGCGCGCCCCGAGCACGAGAGAAGAATCGAACGCGCGTTGAAAGACGCGCTCGAAGGCGTGCCGCTCTCCGTCTCGCACAGAATCCTCCCCGAATACCGCGAGTTCGAGCGCACCTCGACCGTCGCCATCAACGCGTACCTGCAACCCCTTTTGGGCTCGTACCTCGGCCGCCTCGGGGCGCACGTCGCCGGACGAAGACTGCGCGTGATGCAGTCTTCGGGCGGAAGCATCTCGGCGCGCGCGGCGGCCCGCGAGCCGGTGCGGACGATCCTCTCGGGGCCGGCGGGCGGCGTCGTCGGCGCGGCGCACGCGGCGGGGTTCGAGGACGTGATTACGTTCGACATGGGCGGCACCTCGACCGACGTGGCGCTTGTCGCGGGGGGGCGCCTGCGCCTGACGAACGAGGCGAGCGTGGCGGGCCTGCCCGTGGCCGTGCCCGTGCTCGACATACACACGGTGGGCGCGGGCGGCGGCTCGATTGCGCGCGTGGACGCGGGCGGGAGCCTGCGCGTCGGGCCGGAGTCGGCCGGCGCCGTGCCCGGCCCCGCGTGCTACGGTCGGTCGGAGCTGCCGACGGTGACGGACGCGAACTTAGTGCTCGGAAGGTTCGGCGGCGCGGACTTGCTCGGCGGCGATTTCGAGTTGGATGAGAGTCGCGCGGTCGGGGCGTTATCCAAACTCGCGCGCGAGATGACGGCGGCGGGCGGGCGCGCGGTGTCGGCCGTCGAGGCCGCGCTCGGGGTCGTGCGGGTGGTCAACGCGGGGATGGAGAGGGCTTTGCGCGCCGTCTCGGTCGAGCGCGGTTTCGACCCGCGGGCCTGTACGCTCGTCACCTTCGGCGGCGCGGGCGGACTGCACGCGGTCGAACTCGCGCACGCGCTGCGCGTGCCGCGCGTGCTCGTGCCGCGGGCGCCGGGCGCGCTCTCGGCGTTGGGATGTCTGCGCGCGGACGTGGTGAAGAGTTTGAGCCGGACGCTCATGCTCGAAGTCGGAAGTGATGCGGCACGGCAGGCCGCGCGCGTCGAGCGCGCCTTCCGGGAGATGGAGCGCGAGGCGCGTGCGGCGCTCAGGCGCGAGGGTTTTAAAGACGAACGGCAGCGGCACGAGCGGACGGTCGCGGCGCGCTACGCGGGTCAGTCCTTCGAGCTTGAGATCGCCTGGGACGGCGGGCGCCGCTTGGTCGAGCGCTTCCACCGCGAGCACGAGGCGAGCTACGGCTACGCGCAGACGGCCGACTCGGTCGAGGTGGTGAGCGCGCGCCTGCGCGCGTCGGGCCTGGTCGAAGAGTTGAAGGACGAGAGGCCGCGCCGCGCGCGGGGTGAGAAATTAAACGTCAGGCCGCACCGCACGGCGCGCGTCCACTTCGAAGGGGGCGCGCGCGAGGTGGCTGTCTACCGGCGCGAGGAGCTGCCCGCGGGCGCGCGTCTCAAGTCGCCGTGCGTCGTCACGGAATACTCCTCGACGACGCTCGTGCCCGCCGACTCTCATGCGTTCATGGATAAGCTCGGGAATCTCATTATCGAATTATGAAGCAGGGTGAGCGCTTCGACCCAACGACGCTGGAAATCTACCGCGCGCTCTACACGTCGGTCGCGGAGGAGATGGGGCTGACGCTCCGGCGCACGGCGCACTCGCCGAACATCAAGGAGCGGCGCGACTACTCCTGCGCCGTCTTCGACCATGAAGGCCGCGTCATCGCGCAAGGCGACCACATGCCCGTCCACCTCGGCTCGATGCCGATGGCCGTCGCGGCCGCTTTGCGCGAGACCACGCTCGGCCCCGGCGACGTGGTCGTCCTCAACGACCCCTTCGCCGGCGGCACGCACCTGCCCGACGTGACGTTAGTCGCGGGCGTCTTCGACGCGACGGGGGGAAGGGGAGACGGGGAGACAGGGAGACGAAAACAGAACTCGCCCCGTCACCCCGTCACCCCTTCCCCCCGTCCGCTCTTCTTCGTCGCCAATCGCGCGCACCACGCCGACATCGGCGGGGCGACGCCGGGGTCGATGGGGATGGCGACGGACGTGTACGGCGAGGGCTTGAGGATTCCGCCGGTGAAGCTCGTCGTCGGCGGGCGCGTGAATGAGGACTTGATGCGCCTGCTGTTGGCGAACGTGCGGGTCGAGCGCGAGCGGCGTGCGGACTTCGAGGCGCAGATAGGTTCTTTGAAGACGGGCGCGGCGCGGCTGCTTGAGATCGTCGGGCGCGCGGGGGGCGAGGAGGCGGCCGAGTACGCGAGGCATTTAATCGAATACTCGGCGCGCATGATGCGCGCGACTTTGCGCGCCGTCCCCGACGGCGTCTACGAGGCCGAGGACGCGCTCGACTCGGACGGCGTGAGCGAGGGTGAAGTGACCTTGCGCGTGCGCGTCGAGGTGCGGGGCGAGCGCGCCGTCGTTGACTTCACGGGGAGCGCGCCGCAGGTCTCGGGGCCGGTCAACGCCGTTGAGGCCATCACGGTCTCGGCCGTGGCCTACGTCTTCCGGTGTCTGGTCGGCGCCGAGGAGGTGCCGGCGAGCGCGGGGCTGACGGAGCCGTTCGAAGTCATCGCGCCCGCCGGCACGGTCGTCAACGCCACGCACCCGGCGCCGGTCGCGGGCGGGAACGTCGAGACCTCGCAGCGCATCGTGGACGTGCTCTTCAAGGCTCTGGCCCAAGCTCTGCCCGAACGTGTGCCGGCGGCAAGTCAGGGCTCGATGAACAACCTGACGGTCGGGGGCACAGACCCGCGCACGGGGCGCGAGTTCGCCTACTACGAGACGGTCGCGGGCGGCATGGGCGCGCGCCCCCGTGTGGACGGCGTCTCGGGCGTTCACACGCACATGACCAACAGCCTGAACACGCCGGCCGAGGCTTTGGAGTACGCCTACCCCCTGCGCGTGCGCGCGTATCGTCTGCGCCGCGGCTCGGGCGGGCGTGGGCAGCAACGGGGCGGCGACGGTGTGTTGAGGGAGATTGAGACGCTCGTCCCCGCGCGCATGTCTCTCCTCGCAGACCGCCGCGCGCGCGCGCCTTACGGCCTCGACGGCGGGGAAGACGGACGGCCCGGCCGCGACACCCTCGTCCGCGGAGGCCGAACGTTGAAGCTCGACGCCAAAGGCTCCCGCGACCTCAAACCCGGCGACCGCGTCCGCATCGAGACGCCCGGCGGCGGCGGGCACGGGGAGGCATAGTTTTCAGCTGCCCTCGATTGCGAATCGCTCTAAATTCGCCTTTTTGGCGGGAAATTGGATCTCCGAGAAGGAACGTTCCTTCTCGGAGACCCAATTCCCCCTCTTCGAGACCCAACATTCCTTCTCGGAGACCCAATTTTCCGTCTCCGAGAAGGAACGTTCCTTCTCCGAGACCCAATTTTCCTTCTCGGAGAAGGAACGTTCCTTCTCCGAGACCCAACTTTTCGTCTCGGAGACCCTTTATTCCTCTTCCAAGAAGGAAAATTGGGTCTCCGAGACGGAATGTTCCTTCTCGGAAGAGGAATGTTCCTTCTCGGAGGAGGAAAATTCCGCCTCGGAGGCCCATTCATCGGCCCCGGAGGCGGAACGTCGGGCTTCCGAGGCGGAATTCTGCCCCGAGACCCGCCCGCGATCGTCGTCGCACGGAACTGCGCACCGCTGTAAAACTGAAAACTAAAGACTGAAAACTGAAAAACTGATTTAGAATGTGCGCCGCTCCTGTCCGACTCGTCTGCGTCGCCGACCTGCGGTGACGATATTGAGCTAAGCCCCTTTCAACCTCATGGAGATCGAAGCCGGGACGCGCGTCGGCAAGTACGAGATACAGTCCCTCGTCGGCGAGGGCGGCATGGGGCTCGTCTACCGCGCGCTCGACACGGAGCTGCGCCGCCCCGTCGCCCTGAAGTTCCTGCCGGCCGAAGTCGCCGCCGACCCGCGGCGCCTTGAGCGCTTCGGGCGCGAGGCGCTGGCCGCCTCCGCACTCAACCACCCGAACATCGTCACGGTCTACGACATCGGGCAGACGGCCGACGGGCGCCGCTTCTTCGCCACGGAGTTCGTGGACGGCGCGACGCTGCGCGCGCACACGAAGGAGCACCGCCTGAAGCTCGTCGAGGCGCTCGACCTCGTCGCGCAGGTCGCCGCCGCGCTCGTCGAGGCGCACGGGCAAGGGATAGTCCACCGGGACATCAAGCCCGAGAACGTCATGGTCAGGCGCGACGGCTACGTGAAGGTTTTGGACTTCGGCCTCGCCAAGCTGACGGGCGGCCCCGCCGCGAACAGCGTGGACACAGAGGCGGCGACGCGCGCGCTCTCCCCGACCGGCGCGGGCACCGTGCTCGGCACCGTCTCCTACATGAGCCCCGAGCAGGCGCGCGGCGAGGAGGTGGACGCGCGCACAGACGTGTGGAGTCTGGGCGTCGTCCTCTACGAGATGCTGACGGGGCACCTGCCCTTCCGCGGCAAGTCCGCGAGCCACACCATCGTCGCCATCCAGGACGAAGAGCCGCCGCCGCTCTCAAACTACCTGCCCGACGTGCCCGACCTCTTGCAGGAGATCGTCGCGGACGCGCTCGCCAAAGACCGCGAGGCGCGTCTGACGACGAGGCAGATGCTCGCCAAGCTCCAAAGGCTCAAGCGGCGCGTGGACGCGGGCGCGCACCTCGACCACTCCGTCCCGCACGGCCCGTCGAGCCCGGGGATGGAGGTCACGGGCGGCCGTCTCGCCGCCGCCTCGCACCCGGGCTCGACCGCGTCCGGCGCGCACGCGACGCAGGTCGGCGCGGGTACGACGCAGCCCACCTCGCCCGGCGTCGCCGCGCCCGCCGTCGCGCGCCGCGCGTGGCTCTTCGCCGGGCTCGGCGCCCTGGTGCTCGCGGGGCTGGCCTTCGCCGTCTACAGGCTCGTGCGCGGCGGCCCCCCGGCGGCGGACGCGCGCGCGTCGATGCAGGTCAGGTCGCTGACCGACTCGGGGCGCGCGAGCGAGGCGGTCATCTCGCCGGACGGGCGCTGGGTCGCCTACGTCTCCGCCGACGGCGCGCGCCAGAGCATACACCTGCGGCAGGTGGTCGAGCCGAGCGACAAGGAGATCGTCCCCGCCGCGCCCGAGACGCACTACCGCGGCCTGACCTTCTCGCCCGACGGCAACTACCTCTACTACCTCGCGGCCGCGGGCGGCGGCCCCGCCGGCGACCTCTACCGCGTGCCCCTGCTCGGCGGCGCCCCCCGCGGCCTCAACCACGACGTGGACAGCGCCGTCAGCTTCTCGCCCGACGGCCGCCGGTTCGCCTTCGTGCGCGACGACGCGAAGACGAAGGACTCGGCCGTCGTCGTCTCCGAGTCGGACGGCACGGGCGAGCGGGCGCTCGTCGTGTACAAGGCGCCGGAGGCGGCCCGGAGCCCCGCCTGGGCGCCCGACGGGGAGTCGGTCGCCTACGCCCTCTACGGCGAAGACCGGGACGGCTACTACACGCACGTCGCCGAGGCGCGCGTCGCGGACGGGCGCGAGTCGGTCATCTCCTCGGCGCGCTGGCGCTCGATCCTCGGGCTGGCGTGGCTGCCCGACCGCAGCGCGCTCCTCCTCGCCGGGCGCGACCGCGCGTCGGCGCCCGGCACCCCCGCGCAAATCTGGCAGGTCGCCTACCCTTCGGGCGAGCCGCGCCAGCTCACGAACGACTCGAACCAGTTCGACAGCCTCAGCCTGACGGCCGACGGCAAGACCCTCGCCGCGACGAGGAGCGAGCTGCGTTCGAACGTCTGGGTCGTGACGGGCGGCGACTACGCGGGCGCGCGGCAGGTCACGACGGGGCGCGAGAACGGGAACAACGGGTGCGCCTGGACGCCGGACGGGCGCCTCGTCTACACGTCGCGCGCGAGCGGCTACTTCGACATCTGGGTGATGAACGCCGACGGCGGCTCCCCCAAACAACTGACCTTCGGCACCGACGCCAACAACTACCCCTCGGTCTCGCCCGACGGTCGCTCCGTCGTCTTCGAGACCAACCGCGGCGTCGGCTGGAGCATCTGGCGCATGAACGCGGACGGCGGCGCGCCGAAGGAGCTGACGCGCAACTCGGGCCAGTACAGCTTCCCGCAGGTCTCGGCCGACGGCCGCTGGGTCTTCTACTCGGGGCCGGACGCTTCCGGCCGGCAGGTGCCCTGGCGCGTCCCCCTCGACGGCGGACAGCCCGAGCAGTTGACGCGCAGGGAGACCGGCCCGGCCGCCCTCTCGCCCGACGGCGGCCTCCTGCTCTACTACTACCGCGAGAGCCCGGACGCGCCCGCGAAGATCGAGCTCGCGCCGTCGGCGGGCGGCGAGCCCGTCCGCGTCATCGACCCGCCCGGGAACACGCACGACGCGGGCTGGATGCCGGACGGCCGCGCGCTCGTCGTCGTCAGGGACGCGGACAACGTCTCGAACCTCTGGACGCTGCCGCTCGAAGGGGGCAAGCCGCGGCCGCTCACGGACTGGAAGTCGGACAAGATTCTCTGGTTCGCCTTCTCGCGCGACGGCCGCCAACTCGCCGTCGCGCGCGGCGACACCTTCTACGACGTGATGCTCATCAAGGACTTCCGCTGAGCCCCGCGGGTCGGGGAATCGGTGATAGAATCTCACACATGCGCGTCACCATCGGGCAGATCAACACGACGAACGGGGACTACGAGGGGAACACGGAGCGGATACTTCGCGCCATCGGTCAGGCGAGGGAAGAGAGGTCGGACTTGATCGTCTTCCCCGAGGCGTGCGTGCAAGGGTACACGTCGCTCGACTGGTTCCTCGACCGCGACATCGTCGAGTCCTCTCTGAAGCCGCTCGAAAGAATCATCCCGGCGACGAAGGGGCTGACGGCGGTCGTCGGCACCGTCAGGCCGACGGGCGCGGCGCACGGGCGGAAGCTCTTCAACTCGGCGGCCGTCATCCGCGACGGCGAGCTGCTGGGCTTCGCCGACAAGACGCTGCTGCCCGAGTACGACGTGTTCGACGACCCGCGCTACTTCCAGTCGGGCGAGCGTCGGCGGCTGTTCGAGCTGGGTAAAGAACGCCTGGGCGTCGTCGTCTGCGAGGACTTCTGGAACGACAAGACGTTCTGGAAGGAGCGGCTCTACGCGAACGACCCGACCGACGAGGTGATCGAGCTGGGCGCGACCGTCATCGTCTCGCCCAACGCGTCGCCGTTCAACCGCGGGAAGATGGGGCAGCGGTGCCAGATGGTCTCGCACCGCTCGAAGGCGTCGGGCCTGCCGGTCGTCTACGTCAACCTCGTCGGCGGCAACGACGGCGTCCTCTTCGACGGCGCCTCGCTCGTCACCGACTGCCGCGGCGAGACCATCCTCCAGGCGCCGCCCTTCGAAGAGTTCGTCTCAACCATCGACCTCGACTGCGGCGTGCGCGACGAGCGCTGCCTGCCCGGCGACGACATCGAAACGATCAGGGAAGCCCTCGTCTTAGGCATCAGGGATTACGCGCGCAAGAACGGGTTCAAGCGCGCCGTGCTCGGGCTCTCGGGCGGCATCGACTCGGCCGTCGTCGCCGCGCTCGCGTGCGAGGCCATCGGGGCGGAGAACGTGCTCGGCGTGATGATGCCGTCGCCCTTCTCCTCGCGCGGGAGCGTCGAGGATTCAATCGCGTTCGGTAAGAAGTTCGGGATGCCCGTCGTCGAGCGCCCCATCACCTCGGCCTTCGAAGTCCTGACGAAGGAGATGGGGCTGACCAAGCCTTCGCGCGGAGGCGAGTCGCTCGCGGCCGAGAACCTGCAATCGCGCCTGCGCGGCAACATCCTGATGACCGTCTCGAACGCCGAGGGGCGTCTGCTCCTCTCGACCGGCAACAAGTCGGAGCTGGCCCTCGGCTACTGCACGCTCTACGGCGACACGAACGGCGGGCTCGCGGTCATCGGCGACGTGCTCAAGACGGAGGTCTACGACCTCGCGCGCCAGATCAACCGCGGGGGCGAGCTGATCCCGACGGCCATCATCGACAAGCGGCCTTCGGCCGAGCTGGCGCCCGACCAGTTCGACGACCAGAGCCTGCCGCCCTACGACGCGCTCGACCCCATCCTCCGCCTCTACTTCGAGCGAAAGTATTCGCCCGAACAGATCGTCGCCGAGGGGCACGAACGCGCGCTCGTCTACGACATCCTCAACCGCGTCGAGTCGCCGGCCAACGAGTTCAAGCGGCGGCAGCTCCCGCCGACGCTCATCATCTCGCGCCACGCCATCGGCATCGGCCGCCGCCGCCCCGTCACGCACCGCTACAAGCGCCGCCCGCCCGAGGCGTCCGACTCCGCCGTCACCTCGCGCCTGCCCGACCCCACCGACGAGGGGCGCGCCCGCGAGGCGAAAAAGCAGTAGGCAGATGGCAGATGGCAGATGGCAGTTAAGGCAAAAAGACTTTAGTGAAATAGGTCTTAACGAAACGGAGGCGGCGAGTCACAATCTCGCCGCCTCCGTTTTTACGCGGGCCGTTTTGAACGGGTCTCTGTCTTAACTGCCTACTGCCTACTGCCATCTGCCTACTGCTTTACTGCGGCAGCTCGTCGGTCTGGAGGCCGACGGGTTGGGCGCCGGCGCCCTTGATGGCGTCGATGACGCGCGCCACCTCGCCGTATCGAACGGAGCGCGGGGCGCGGACGAAGACCGTCCGCTCAATCCTGTCGTCGGGCGCGAGGTCTGTGCGCGCGGCCAGGTCAGTCTTCCACTTGCCCGTCAGCTTGCGTTCGCGCCACTCCGAGGCCAGACGCGCGGCCACCTCGCTGGCGTCACCCACCGTCGCCTCGGCCACCACGTCTTTCCCCAGCAGCAGCTTCATCGAGAGGTCTCTCTCGACCGAGACGACCAGAGTTTGCGGACTCACCTTCACCCTCTCGTCCTCCACCGGCTGGGGCACGTACGCCTTGAAGCGCGCCGGCTTCAAGGGCGTGATGACCATGAAGATGATCAGCAGCACCAGCAGGATGTCGATGAGCGGCGTGACGTTGACCGAAGGGCTGGCGTCTCTCATGTTTCACCTCCTCCGCTTGAATTGTTAATAGACCTTTCGACACCGACTGCACCCGCCGGGTTCCAACTCTCTTCGCCGCGCAAGTTCCAACACCCGCGCGCGTTCACACGTCGGAACATGAAAGCGCAAAGCGGCCGTCAGCCCCGGAACGGCCGCGCGGCGGCACGCGTGTGTCTGCCCTCGCCCGCGGCGCCGCGCGTGCTCCGCACATTCCAGAACAGACCAGACTTTCGAGGAGGCAAACGATGACTCTCATTCCGGGTTCGAGAACTTTGGCGGCGGCGCTCGGCGCGTGCGCGCTCCTGCTGTCGGCGCTCATGCTGCCCAACGGGCCGCGGGCCGCGCGCGCGAAGGGCAACCGGCACGAACAGGGGCTACAGGTGCTCGCGCCTGTCTCTTACAAGAATCTGACGATCTTCCCCGTCCGCGGCCAAGACCTGCCGGGCTCCGACGCCTACATCACGCTCGACGAGGGCACGAAGGCGGGCACGGTCGTCATCACCGAACGCGGCAGCGGCGGGCAGGCCGCGCGCGCGACCTACCCGCACGCGAACGCGGCCAACATGCGGCAGGAGAACGTCGCCTACACGAGCGGCGCCTCGGTGAACGAGCTGGCGCTCGTCAACCGCTCGGGCAAGAAGCTCATGCTTCTGGCGGGCGAGGTCGTCGTCGGCGGCAAGCAGGACAGGATCGTGCAGGAGGACAGGCTCATCCCGCCCGTCAGCATCCCCGTCGCCTTGAACGTCTTCTGCGTCGAGCACGGGCGCTGGACGCCGCGCACCACGAGCTACGGCTCGGGCGGCGGCAGCGGTGCGGGGCGCTCGGCGGCGGCGCCGATGGAGGCGCCGGAGCCCAAAGAGGCGAAGTTCTCAAGCCTCGGCGCGGTCGCGCACCCGAAGCTGCGCGCCGCGGCGCAGGACAAGAAGGCGCAGGGCGAGGTCTGGAAGGAGGTCGGCGAGAACAACGCGCGGCTCGGCACGGCCAACTCGACCGACACCTACCAGGAGGTCTACGCGAGCAAGCGCGTCGGCGCGCAGATGGACGACTACCTGCACGCGCTGGAGCGCGAGGTGTTGCAGCCGGGCGTTGTCGGCGTCGTCGTGGCGCGCAACGGCAAGGCCGTCTGGGCGGACGTCTTCGCCAGCCAGCGCCTCTTCGCCTCCTACTGGCCGAAGCTCCTGAAGTCCTACGTCGTGGACGCGCTCGGCGACGACACGAGCGAGGCGCGCCCCACGGTCGCCGACGCCACGCGCTACCTCGACGACCGCGACGGCACCTTCTCGGCGACCACGCAGGAGGGCGTCTACCAGCTCTTCAAGTTCGAGCAGCCCGCCTACGCCGTCTTCGACCTGCGCGACATCTCGCTCGCCCAGCCGCTGCGCGTGCACTGGAACAAGATGGACAGGTGAACGGGCGCCGAGCGCGCGGGGGGCGGCGCGGCCCGGGAGCATGCTCCCGGGCCGCGCCGCCTTCATCATCCTCACACCTCATAGCGGCGGAAAAAATGTTGCCAACCAGAATCGGTTTGGAGTAGTATCTGCCGCGCTACTTCGGCCAAGCCGCCCCAACCTCTTGAAGTATCGGGGCCGCGCGGTTTCGTAATCGTCGTCTTTTCCTCGTTCCTTCAGACGGCCGTGCCCTCGGGCTGTCAACTTCAATTCACCCGAAGCCGCCGCGGCCACCCGCCCGGCTCTCGCGACTCAATCACCCGCGCCAGAAAGGTTCCGAGCGATGGCATACCTCCCGAATTACGCGAACGACGTCTTCATCAGCTACGCGCACGACGACGACATCCCCCGTTGGGGTAAGGACGTCGGCTGGGTGGCGGGCTTCATCGACACGCTGGAGCGTCAGCTGCCCGGCCACCTCAGCAGGGAGGGCAGCCTCGACCGGAATAATCTGAAAATCTGGAAAGATACCCGGACGATTGAGGGGGCCGACTTCTACGACGACAAGATCAAGCGGGCCATCGGCCAAAGCGCCGTGATGGTCGCCGTGATGTCGAAGAGCTACTTCGAGTCCACCTACTGCGCCGACGAGCTCAAGACCTTCTGCGACAGCGGCGACATCGCCGTCGAGTTCGAGGACGGCAAGAAGAGCCGCCTAATAAAGCTCATCCTCTCGGGCATCTCCGGCCAGAAGCTCGACCCGCGCATCAGCAGAACCGACGGCTACACGTTCTACGCCATGGACGAGCGCGGCAACGAGCGCAGGTTCATGCGGACGGTCGAGGGCGCGCAGGACGACGGCTACTGGGCCACGATGGAGCTGCTGGCGAGCGAGGTGGGCAGAATCCTGACGCGCATGGCCGGGCGGCCGCCGGCCACGCCCGTGCCCTCGGCCGGCGTTTCGGTCTACCTCGCGGAGGTGGCCGACGACCTCGAACACGTGCGCGCGCGGGTCAAGGAAGCGCTCACGCAGCAGGGCGTCCGCGTGCTCCCGGAGCTGCGGCTGCCCCCGCGCGCGCGCGAGCTGAAAAGGGAGGTGGCGAGGAACCTCGCGGAGGCCGCGCTCTCGGTGCACCTGCTGGGGGCGCTGGCGGGCAAGGCCCCGGACGGCGACGACCTGCCCGCCACCCACATCCAGTACCGCCTCGCCTCGGAGCACAAGCGGGAGGAAGCGTCGCGCGAGCCGCTGCGGCGGATAGTCTGGCTCCCGCCCGCCCTCGACGTCGCCTCGGTGGAGGCACAGAACCCGACGCACCACCAGTTTTTGGAGGGGCTGCGCTACGAGCAGGACGCCGAGTCCCCGATGGAACTGATTCAGAAGAGCGTCGAGGAGCTGATGGAGGAGATCGTGAAGCAGGCGCTGCCGCCTAAGCAGAAGATGAAAGGCAGGTTCGAGCCGAACCGGACGGCGCTCGTCTACGTCGCGCACCACCCGGACGACCAGCAGGAGGCCGACCTCATCATGAGCGAGCTGAACGGGCACAAGCAGGACGTGCTGCTCATGGACGGCAGCGACGAAAAGCAGCGGATGAAGGAGCTCCGCCCGCGCATCCTGGGCTGCGACGCGGTGCTCATCCTCTACGGGCGCTCCCCGCGGGCGTGGGCGCGCGAGGTGACGATCAAGGCGCGAGATATAGCCCAGAAGCGGAACAACCCGCTCTACGCCAAGGCGATTTGCGACGGCCCGCCCGACCCGAAGGACGACCTCGGCCTCTCCTTCGTGGACTGGCAGGTGCTCAAGTGCCGCAAGGGGATCGACCCGCAATCGCTCGAACCCTTCATCAAGGCCGTGGCCGTCAAGAACTGAAGTGCGGAGGCGAACGAGATGAGCGTAGAAGTTTTAGCGCCGCCGGCCGTGGCGGCCGAAAACCCCTTCCCCGGACTGCGCCCGTTCGAGGAGCACGAGTCCGAATACTTCTTCGGGCGCGAGGGCGACCTCTCAGAATTGCTGATCCGCCTGCGCCACATGCGCTTCCTCGCCGTCGTCGGCGCCTCCGGGTGCGGGAAGTCTTCGCTCATCCGGGCGGGGCTCATCGCCTCGCTCAAGGCCGGCGGGCTGCCTGGCATGTGGCGCGTCGCCGTGCTGCGCCCCTGGCAGAGCCCCGTCGCGCAGCTCGCCCTGGCGTTGAGCGACCCGGAGGCGCTCGACGTGCCGGCCGAATCGCCGGAGGAGGCCGCCGCCATCGTTAAGGCCATCCTCCGGAAGGGGCCGCTCGGGATAGTCGAGGCGTTCCACCGCTACCCGCTGGGCGAGCGCGAGCGGCTGCTTATCCTGGTTGACCAGTTCGAGGAACTTTTCACCTTCGTCCGCGACGTTGGCACGGCCGCCGCCAGCGACGAGGCGCGCGCCTTCGTCAAGCTCCTCATCGAGGCGCTGAGCCCGGAGTACAGGGGGCTGCCCATCTACGTCGCGCTCACCATGCGCTCCGACCACCTCGGCGAGTGCGCGCTCTACCCTGGCCTCGCCGAGGCCATCAACAACGGCCTCTACCTCCTGCCGCGCATGGAGCGCGACCAGCTGCGCGACGTCATCAAGGGGCCGGTCGAGGCGGCCGGCGGCTCCATCTCCGAGCGGCTGGCCGACACGCTCATCAACGACCTCAAGGAAGACGCCGACCACCTCCCCATCCTCCAGCACGCGATGATGCGGCTCTGGAACCAGTGGCGGCACGACGGCGGCGCGAAGATCGACTTCGACCACTACAAGAAGATGGGCGAGCTGAGCAACACGCTTTGCAAGCACGCCGAGGAGGTCTACGCCGAACTCGACCCCGAGCGCCAGCAGCCCATCGCCGAGGCGGTCTTCCGCAACATCACGCGCGTCAAGGAGGGTAAGGTCGTGCGCCGCCAGACGAGGCTCGGCGTCGTCCGGCGGTCGCCGAAGCTGAGGGAAGTCCCCTTCGGGGAGATTGAGCGCGTCCTCGACGCCTTCCGCGCCGAGGGGCGCTCCTTCCTCGTGCCGCCCCTCAAGGAGGGGCCCGACGACGGGAAGCAGCGGCTCGACGACGAGACCGCCATCGACATCTCTCACGAGAGCCTCATCCGTCAGTGGGGCCGGCTCAACGAGTGGGCGATGCAGGAGGCGACAAGCCGCGAGCAGCACAAGCGCATCACCCAACTGGCGAGCGACTGGGCGAGGAGGGAGCGCGCCCCCGACTTCCTCATCTGGGGCGCGAACCTCTTCGAGCTGAGCGACTGGGCGAAGAACAACCCGGACGCGCTCACCGAGCTGGAGAACGAGTTCCTCGTCACCTCGCAGGACGCCTACGAGAAGGAGCAGCTCGAACTCAAACCCAAGAAGGAGGCGGCCGAGAAGCTGGCCGCCGACGGCGCGGCGCAGGCCCACTCTATCAAGAAGGGCTCGGCCAAGGTCTTCCTCGCCTACGCGCGCAAGGACAGAGCGTTCGCCGAGCGGCTGCGGGAGGCGTTCCGGGAGGCCGGCGAGGAGATGCTCATCGACTGGGACATCCTGGCCGCCAGCGACTTCGAGGATCAGGTGGCGGCGGCCATCGCGGCGGCCGACACCTTCGTCTTCGTCCTCAGCCCTGCCTCGGCGCAGTCCTCCTTCTGCCTCCAGGAACTGCGGCACGCCGCCCGCCAGCACAAGCGCGTCGTCCCCGTGGTCATCCGCAAGATCGAGGAGTGGAAGCTGCCCGAGGAGTTGAAGAAGGAGCACTGGATACGCTTCGACGACGGCTCCGACTTCAAGTCCTCGTTCGAGCAACTGCGCGAGGCCATCAAGTCCGACCTCGTGTGGGTGCAGGCGCACACGCGCCTGCTGGTGCGCGCCACCGACTGGGAGACGCGGGGCCGCGACACGAACCTCCTCCTGCGCGGCCACGACCTGACCGAAGCCAAGCAGTGGATGGGGAAAGGTGAGCTTGAGCCAACGCTGACCCCGCTCCAACGCGAATACATCGTCACCAGTGACGAGAACTCGGCCAAGCGCCAGAAGCAGAAGTACGCCTTGATCTACACAAGCCTGGTCGTGGCAATCTTCCTGCTGCTGGTAGCGGCTGCCGGCTTCTACTGGGCTGACCACCAGCGAAGAATCGCCGGTCAGCAGACGGAGCGGGCGAAAAAGGAGGAGAAAAAGGCCACCCTCCAAAGTCAGGAGGCGGAAAAGCAGAGGACGCTGGCCGACGAGCAGAGGTTGAAGGCCGAGCAGAACGCGGCGGCGGCGATGGCACGGCAGCTGGAGGCCGACAACGCGAGGAAAGAGTTGGTGAGCGCGCTGGCGAAGGCGGAGAGTCAGCGCGTGGAGGCCGAGAAGGCGCGCCAGGCCGAGGTCGTGGCGAACCAACGGCTCAAGAAGCGGAACGAACTCACCGAGGCGTTCATCTCAAAGCCCACCATAGAGATCGCGAAAATGATCTTCCTCGGAAAGACGCTGCGAGACCTCGACGAAGTGAAGCTGAATAGAAATCTGGGGAAGCTGTCGATAGGCTTCACGAAGCTCGGCTATGACGACACGGGCAAAGCCGTCTACGGGCTCTTCATGGATGAAGACGGCCTGATCAGGGGTTCAGACCCCAAGGAAGACGCCAAGGTGCTGAACGACATCGCCGCCGAATTCGAGAAGCAGGGGCTGCGTGCCCAGGCCGCGGGCTTGCGCGAGCGAGCGCACAAGTTACTCGCGGGCGCGGCTAAGGACGAGAACAAAAAGAACGAGGAAAAATAGGCCGCCCGAAGTTCCCTACGCGGCGTGGCGCGTGTAAGCGTCCTTGACCTTGTCGAGAAGGTCTCGGCGGTCGGTGATGAAGTGGAGGCGGGCGGGGGAGTCGCCGCCGGTGAGGTGTTCGACGAGCTGTTCGAGCACGTCGAAGCGGTCGCGGTCGGTGATGCCCTGCGCGTCGAGGTGGCCGCCGCGGCGCATGCGGCCGACGAGGTCGGGCAGGGTGAGGCGGCCCTCGAAGGTGCGCCCGCCGTGGCGGTGCGAGCGGCTGACGAGGTACTGCACCAAGAGCACGTCGTTGTAGAGCGCGGGCGCGAGGAAGAGGCGCGAGCCGTCGCGCTCCCAGCCCTCTTCGAGCCGCTGCGAGCGGCGCACGGCGCGGGCGCCTTCGAAGGCCGCCGCCCAGTCCGACTGCGGCTCGCGCCGCTCGAGGTAAGCGCGCGCGGCCGCCGGCATCCACGCCGCGTCCTCCTCGAAGTCGAGCGTCTGCCCGAGCCGTTCGAGCCACTCGAAGAAGACCTGCCGCGCGGTCTTCTTCTCTTCCGTAATCAGAAACTGTTCGTCCTTCGTCGGGAGCTTTTTGACGAGCGCCCGGCGCGCGGCGTCCGAAGCCTTGCCGCCCTCGACGCGGTAGACGCTCAGGCGCGCGTGCCAGCGCTTCGGCGCGTCGCAGTAAGGGCAGCGCGGGTTCTTCTCTTCGGACGGTTTGAAGAAGGGCCTTTGCGGCTCACGCGCCGTCAACTCCCCGACGGTCGGCGCGTAACGGCGTATCTCGTTGTAAGCCGTCCGCGGCGCGAGCCCGAGCTGGTTCGTGAAGAGCTTGTAGATGCACGACAGGCACAGCGTCACCTCGTGCCGCGTCACAGACCCCGCCGGGAACCCGCCGAAGTCCAGCACTTCCTTCGGGGCTTTTGCTTTAGGCGCCTTCGCCGCTTTTGTCGGCTGAGCCTTCGCACCCGCCTTCTTGGCTGCCTTCGGCTTCGACGCGGCCTTCTTACTCGCAGGCTTCGCCTTCTTCGCCTTCTTCGCGGCAGCCTTTGATTTGCTCTTAGTCGCGGCCATCGCTTAACCGATGGAGACGAGCGCGGCCGCGTCGTCCGGCTCGGCGTGGCCGAGCGCGGCGTCGAGTTCGGCCTCGACGTTGGCGCCGGCGGCGCGCAGGGACTTGAAGTCGAAGAGCGACGGGTCGAGGAGGTGCGAGGGCACGGCGTTGGTGAGCGCCGTCAGCATCGAGGCGCGGACGTGCGGAATCTCGCGCTCAAGCTCTTCGACGAGCCGCTTGACCCGCGCGCGCTTGAGGTTCGTCTGCGAGCCGCAGAGGTCGCACGGGATGATCGGGAAATCTTTCAGCGCGGCGTACTCCGCGATGTCCCGTTCGCGGCAGTAGGCGAGCGGGCGGATGACGGTGTTGCGGCCGTCGTCCGAGCGGAGGACGGGCGGCATCGCCTTGAGCTGTCCGACGTAGAGGAGGTTCAAGAGGAAGGTCGCCGTGATGTCGTCGGCGTGGTGGCCGAGCGCGACCTTGGTGCAGCCCTCCTCGACCGCGGTGTTGTAGAGGATGCCGCGGCGCAGGCGCGAGCAGACCGAGCAGAAGGTCTTGCCCTCGGGCACGAGCCTTTTGACGACCGAGTAGGTGTCGCGCTCGACGATGCGGAAGGGCACGCCGCGCCCCTTGAGGTAGTTCGGCAGCACGTCGGCGGGGAAGTTGGGCTGCTTCTGGTCGAGGTTGACGGCGAGGAGGTCGAAGCGGACGGGCGCGCGCTGCTGCACGTCGAGCAGCAGGTCGAGCATCGTGTAACTGTCCTTGCCGCCCGAGAGGCAGACCATCACGCGGTCGCCGTCCTCGATCATCCCGAAGTCCTTGACCGCCTCGCCCATCTGGCGCAGCAGCTTCGTCTTCACCTTACTTTCGACGAACATCCCTTACGTCCCCAACCTCTTCCTCGAACCTTCCGGCGCGTTCAAATGTTTTAAGCCATCCCCCCGCGTGATGCAACCGAGCGAGGGGAGGCGGCAGGCAGACGGCGGCGGGCAGTTGTGAGCCGCGGCGTCGGAGGTTAGCCGGCGGAGTCCATCATTCCGGTTTCAAACCGGAACATTCCGGTTCGGAACAGGAATATTTCAGTTCGGAACCGAAACATTTCGGTTCCGAACAGGAACATTCCAGTTCGGAACCGAAACATTCCGGTTCAGAACCGAAACTTTCCGGTTCGGAACAGGAACATTTCGGTTCGGAACAGAAACTTTCCGGTTTAAAACCGAAACATTTCGGTTCCGAACCGAAATGTTCCTGTTCCGAACCGAAATATTCCTATCTCAAACAGGAACATTGGGGTTTCGAGGCGGAACGTCGGACTTCCGAAGTCCGACGTTCCGCCAAAAAGGGAGAATTTATAGCGGCGTACAGACGGAAGCGACTGCCCAAGCCGGGAGCGCGGGCATCCTGCCCGCCATGAGCGCCGCAGGCGCGAAGGCGAAGAAGCGCCGTCTCCCAACGTTGGGAGACGGCGCTTCACGGCTAAGCGTGCTGTGGCACGCTTTGGCGGGCAGGGATGCCCGCGCTCCCGGCTTTCAGTCTCGCCTACTTCCCCAGATGCTCCCGGAAGAACTCCAACGTGCGGCGCCAGGCGTCGGCGGCTGCGTCGGCGTCGTAGACTTCGGGGCGCGTGTCGTTGAAGAAGGCGTGGTCGGTGCCGGGGTAGGTGTGCGTCTCGATGGACTTGCCGTGCGCGCGCGCCTTCTCTTCGAGGGCGCGGACGGCCTCGGGCGGGACTGACTTGTCCTTCTCGGCGAAGAGGCCGAGGACGGGCGCGCGCAGGTTCTCAAAGTCCGGCTCGACCTTCGGGTGGATGCCGTAGAAGACGACGCAGGCCGCCACCCGCTCGTTCTTCGACGCGGCGTAGAGCGAGAGCGCGCCGCCCATGCAGAAGCCGACGGTGCCGACGCCGTCGCCCTCGGTCGCCTCCTGATTTAAAAGGTACTCGACGGCGCCGCGCAGGTCTTTCTCGGTCTGCGCGATGTTGAGCGCCATCATCATCTTGCCGGCCTCGTCGGGCGAGCGCGCCACGTCGCCGTGGTAGAGGTCGGGCGCGAGCGCGACGAAGCCCGCGGCGGCGAAGCGGTCGGCCACGTCCTTGATGTGCGGCACAAGGCCCCACCACTCCTGTATGACGACGACCCCGGGGCCGTGCCCCGACTCCGGCAGCGACAGGTAGCCCTGCGCGGTGCCGCCGTTACTCTGAAACTCGATCATCTGGCCGGCCATCTCTGTCCAGTCCTTCCTGAAGTTGAAGTTTGCGGGTTCGGCAGCCGTTTTATCGGCGCCCGGCGCAGAAGTCAAGCGCGCCCGCCCGGCGTTTGACGCGCGCCGCGCGCCGCGGAATAATACGCCCGCGAAACCTTAAAGCCGGCGTGGACGCGTCGGACTCCCCGGCTCAACCTTCAAACACTTAAACAGCACCCCGGCGGGCTCGAAAATTCAAGCGCGGTGTGCCCTCACGCAAGTGCCAGGAGTTCTATCAAGATGTCTCTCAGAAGCAAGCTCGCCGCCCTGACCCTGCTCCTGCCCCTCCTGCTCGCGCCCCTGTCGGCGGCCGCGGCCGCGGGCGGCGAGCTGAGCGGCACCGTCACCGACCCGAAGGGCGCGGTCGTCGTCGGCGCGACCGTCACGGTCTACCCGGAGGCGGGCGGGCAGCCCGTCGCCACCGTCAAGACGGACGCACAGGGCCAGTACAAAATCCCCAACCTCCCGCCCGGCACCTACACCGTGGGCGTCGTCGCCGAAGGCTTCGGCCCCTCGATGTCGGAGAAGCAAGCGGTCGCCGAGGGGAAGGCGGCGAGGCTCGACTTCAAGCTCGAAGTCGCCACGGTCGAGACCTCCGTGACGGTCTCGGCCAACGGGGTGACGCCGAACTCCGACCCGACCTACACGGCGCTGCGCAAGCAGGGCGGGGCGCAGGACTTCGCGGGCGCGTACGCGCAGGTCTCGAATCTCGTCCTCAAGCGCGACGCGGCCGCGTTCACCTTGCAGAGCGGGGAACTCTACTTCCTGCCCCCGGTCGAGGGGCGCGTCACCGGCGCCGTCTTCGTCGGCGAGGGCGAGCTGAGCCTGACGCCGCCCGTCGATTGGGAGAAGCGCAGCCTCGCGTTCTTCACCGGCGGCTCCTCCCTCAACGAGCGCTTCACGAAGCTGACGCTGCGGTTCACCGACAAGACCTACCAGGAGGTCAAGGCGTCGCCGCAGGCGAAGTTCGGGACGAACGGCCCGCAGGCCGCGCGCGCCCGAGAGATCTACAACGACAACCAGAGCCTGCTGCGCAAGCAGCTCCGCACGAACATGGAGCTGCGCACGCTCATCGACCTCTACACGCCCGAGCGGCCCGGCTTCTTCGTCGCCTTCGTCGGCGGGAAGCGGTTCGAGAAGCTCGTCTTCCAGATGGATCCGCTCGGCATCCCCGAGGTCTCGCCCGAGGAGGTTTTGCTCGCCAGCTACGGCGAGACCGACGGCGGCTACTGGACGGCCTTCCACCTCACGGACGAGTACCGGGCGGGGAAGGGGAACAGCGACGAGGATCACCGCATCTTCGACATCAAGCACCACGAGATCAGCGCCGCCATCAAGGGGACGCATCTCGCCGCCTCCGACACCCTGACCTTCAGCCCGCTCGTCGGCGGCTCGCGCGTCCTGCCCTTCGACCTCTTCCCCTCCTTGCGCGTCAATCGCGTCCGCGACGAGCAGGGGCGCGACCTCCACTTCATCCAGGAGAAGAAGGAGCGCGACGGCGACTTCGCCCTCATCTGGCCCGAGCCTTTGGAGGCGGGCAAGGAGTACAAGGTGACGGTCGAGTACCAGGGCGGAGACGCGCTGATCGACGTGGGCCACGGCAACTTCTTCCTCGTCCCGCGCGCCTCCTGGTACCCGAACAACGGCGGCACGCAGTTCGGCGACCGCGCCATCTTCGACGTGACCGTCCACTACCCGAAGGAGTTGACGCTCGTCGGGACGGGCGCGCCCGAGGGCGCGCCGGCCGTGGACGGCGGCCGCGCCGTGGCGAAGTGGTCGAGCGGCAAGATCGAGCTGGCCGTCGCCGGCTTCAACTACGGCGACTTCAAGCGCAAGGACGTCGTGGACGAGAAGACCGGCTACCAGATCGAGTTCTACGCCAACGAGGAGAGCATCGGGATGGGCGGCGGCGTCGGCGGCTCGATGTCCACGGCCGGGGCCTGGAAGCGCATCCTCCCCGTCACGCAGAACGCGGTGCGCATCTACGACAGCTTCTTCGGCAAACTCCCCTACACGCGCGTCGCCATGACCGAGCAGCCCGCGCCGAACTTCGGCCAGGCGTGGCCCACGCTCGTCTACATGCCCTACACGGCCTTCCAGGACGCGACGCAGCGCTACATGGCGTCGGGGTCGGCGCAGTACGCCTCGGACAGCTTCTTCAAGTACGTCGGGCCGCACGAGATCGCGCACCAGTGGTGGGGCCACCTCGTCGGCTGGAAGTCCTACCGCGACCAGTGGATGAGCGAGGGCTTCGCCGAGTTCTCCGCCTCGCTCTACGCGCAGATCACCGAGGGCACCGACAAGTTCCTCGAATTCTGGGAGGATCAGCGCCAGCTCATCACGCAGTCGCGCCCGGAGACGCGGGACAGGAAGCCCTACACCGTCGGCCCCGTCACCCAAGGGTACCGCCTCAACAACGGGAAGACGGGCAACGTCGCCCGCTTCATGATCTACCCGAAGGGCGCCTACATCCTGCACATGCTGCGGATGATGATGTACGACCGCAAGACCGTTGACCAGCGCTTCACCGAGACGATGAAGGACTTCATCCAGACGAACTACAACAAGGACGTCTCGACCGAGGACTTCAAGCGCGCCGTCGAGCGCCACATGACGCCCGAGATGAGCGCCATCGGGGACGGCAAGATGGACTGGTTCTTCGACGAGTTCGTCTACGGCACGGAGATGCCGAGCTACCGCCTGGACTACTCGGTCGGCGCCGACAACGTCCTGACGGGGCGCGTCACGCAGTCGGGCGTCTCGGACAGCTTCCGGATGCTCGTCCCCGTCTACGCCGACTTCGGCAAGGGCTGGGTGCGGCTCGGCTCGGCCCCGATGCGCGGCAACTCGATCACCGACCTCGGCCGCATCCAGCTCCCCTACGCGCCCAAGCACGTCGCCGTCGCCGCCTACAAAGACATCCTCGCCCTGGACGTGGAGAACAAGAAGCAGTAGTGATGGCAGTTTTCAGTTTTCAGGAGGAGCGGGGCTCTTACTGAAAACTGAAAACTGCCACGCCTATTTACTATTCCCCGCGATTCCCTTATCATCAGCCCGCTCTCGGAGAGTTTTGAAGGTCTGTTCAAAAGCCCGGCGGTGGAGCCGCCGACGGCCTCTCCTGACCCGACTCCTTTTCCAGATACGGCGGCGCGCGCGCGCGGGACCCGAGTCCCGTCGGGACGCGTCTCACACTAACTTACGTGAGTGCTCAGACAGGGAGAATGCGAAATGTTTAGACCGGGAAGAAATCCGAAGGACACGCACACCGCAGACGACACGGCCGACCACACGCCGCAGAGCCCCGCGGCCCCCGCCGGCGCCGGTTACGGCTCCGCCCCCGCCTCGAACGCGGCCGCCACCCCGACCGAAGCCTACCAGCAGTCGGTCTACACGCAGACCACCTCGCGCGCCGTCACCGAGAGCGAGTCGCTCGCGCGCGACATCAAAGAGGGGACGCTCACCGGCTTCGTCGGCAACGGGACGACGCTGACGGGCGAGGCCAACTTCAAGGGCATGCTGCGCGTGGACGGCGGGCTTTCGGGGCGCGTCTCCTCGGCGGACGGCACGCTCATCGTCTCGACCAACGGCCGCGTGGACGCCAACGTCGAGGTCGCGGTCGCGCAGATCTTCGGCACGGTCAACGGCGACATCACCGCCTCGAAGCGCATCGAGATGGGGCGCGTCGCCAAGGTGACGGGCAACATCCAGACGCCCGCCCTCGTCATCGAGAACGGCGCCGTCTTCGAAGGCTCCTGCCGCATGGTGCAGCTCAAGGAGCAGGCCGAGAAGAGCAGCAGCGCCTCCGCCTCGTCCTCCTCTTCGGCCTCGGGCGCCTCGTCCTCCTCCTCCTCTTCGGCCAAGCCCGGCCCCGGCTCCTCCTCTTCGCCCAAGTCCGGCGCGTCCTCCTCCGCGTCCGACGCCTCCGCGAACGACGTGCCCAACGCGACCGACGTGGCGAGCTAAGACATCTAACGCAGAGACGGAAAGACACAGGGACACGGCTCAAGTCTTCAAGCCGTGTCCCTGTGTCTTTCCGTCTCTGCGTCTAACGCCGTTCGGTCTTCGCTCAAACGAAAGCCTTACGGCGCGGGCGTGAAGCCCGTGAGCGGGTTGCCGTAGAAGGCGTCCGTCCTCCAGGCGGCCTTGTCCCACACGCCGTCCTGGTCGCCGATGATCGTGACGGGGACGATGAGGCGGTCGGTGCCGAGCTTGTTGCTGGCGGCGAGGCTGGTGTCGAGCTTGCCGCCGGCCGGGACGTTGAACTTGACCGAGCGCGCCAGCTTGTTATTCCACAGCACCTTCAGCTCGTACTCGCCGGGGTTCTTGTCCATCTGGTAGAGCGGCCCGAACATGCCCGGCGCCTCGCCCGACCTGTCCCACGCGCGGACGTTGGTGAAGGTGCAGACGACGCGCGCCCACTTCGCCTTCTGCGGCGCGTCCTTCTCGTCCACGAAATTCGTGGGGTCGTTCTCCACGTCCGACTCGCAGCTGGCCTTGCCGACCTGCTCGCCCTCGTACAGCATGCGGCCCACCTCCTTGCCCTGGTAGAAGAGGTGCGGGTCGAGCTTGTACGCCTCGCCGCGCACCCAGAAGGCGACGTTGAGGATGGGCCTCTTCCAGCCCTGGAGGTCGTCGGCCGTGTAGTAGACGTAGCCGATGGGCAGGTTCCAGTCGTGGTCGACGTAGTAGACGAAGTGGTTGGCGAACTTCCCCGTCTTGATCTCGTTGGAGTGCACCTTGCCGACCTTCGCCTTGCCGTTGAAGAGCGTCGCGTCGGTGCCGGCCAGCTCGTTCCGCAGCTTGATGGCGAAGTTGAAGGGGCCGGTGTAGGTCGTTCCCTTCTCCTCGGGGACGCCGTCGCGGCCGCCGCACTCGGTCTTCCACCAGCGGTCGGCCGGCGTCTCCTCTGTGTTGCAGTCGAACCTGACGGCCGGGCTCCCGGGCACGGTGTACTCGACGTAGAGCTGGCCGCCGCTCGGGATGGGGCCGTTGACGCGGAAGTTGATGAGCGGCGCCCAACTGAAGGTGTCGTAGCTCCCCTTGTAGGAGCTGAAGGTAAAGGCCCGCAACTGGACTGAGTCTTTGGCGATGGTCGGCCCGCCCTGCGCCGCGGGGGCGGGGGCGGACGAGGCGTCCGGCTGCGCGGCCGGCTGCGCGGCCGGCTGCGCGTCGCCGCTCGTGGGGGCCGGCTGGGAGGCCGGCGTCGGGGTCGGCTTCGGCTTGCCAATCTTGGGAATCTTCGGGAACTGAGCCGCCGCCGTCGTGTGCAGGCCGAAACCCGCGAGGGCTAAGAACGCCAGGGTTAGAAATGAACTGCCCTTCATGCTTCAGTCTCTCCTTTCCGTCTGCTCGCTCTGTGTCTTGGATGGCCGCCGGGAATGCTTTGAGCGGCGGCAGTATCATGCGGCGGCGTGCCGGTGTCAACGTCCGGCGCGCGGCGGGGTCGCTTGAGTTTGCCGAGCGCGGGTGTGTAGAATGAATTCGAACGTTAGACCGCCTCGGGACTTCCCGTCACGGAAATTCTTAAACCTGATGAAGTCACTTCCGGCAATCTCCATCCCAACCCATCCCACTGACAAAGGACTACAGGAAGAGTATGAGCGCCATCATCGAGAACCCGCCCGTCGAAGGGCGGGAGCGAGACGTTGAAGAGGTCGAGACCGTGACCATCCGCTTCGCCGGGGACTCCGGCGACGGCATGCAGCTCACGGGCACGCAGTTCACCAACACCTCGGCCATCGTCGGGAACGACATCTCGACCCTGCCCGACTTCCCCGCCGAGATACGCGCGCCCGCGGGCTCGCTCCCCGGCGTCTCGGGCTTCCAGCTCAACTTCTCCAGCCGCGACATCCGCACCCCCGGCGACCAGCCGAACGTGCTGGTCGCGATGAACCCGGCGGCGCTCAAGGTCAACCTCCCCGACCTCGAAGACGGCGGCACGCTCCTCGTCAACACCGACGAGTTCAACAAGGAGAACCTGAAGAAAGCGAACTACGCGTCGAACCCGCTCGAAGACGACACGCTCAAGGGTTACCGCGTCCACCGGCTCCCCATCTCCACGGTCAACATCCGCGCGCTGCAAGAGGCGGGCGTCAAGCTCTCGCGCAAGGAGATGGACAGGTGCAAGAACTTCTTCGCGCTCGGCATCCTCTACTGGCTCTATGACCGCCCGATGGAGCCGACGCTCGAATGGATTCGCTCCAAGTTCAAGAAGAACGAGGAGGTCATGCGCGCGAACGAAGTCGCCCTGAAGACCGGCTACAACTTCGCCGACACGACCGAGGTCTTCACCACGCACTACAAGGTGAAGAAGGCCGCCACCGCCCCGGGCAAGTACCGCAAGATCACCGGCAACGAGGCGACCGCCATCGGCTTCATCACCGCGGCGGAGCTGGCCGGCCGGCCGCTCTTCTACGGCTCCTACCCCATCACGCCCGCCTCCGACATCCTGCACGAGCTGGCGCGCCACAAGAACTTCGGCGTCAAAACTTTTCAGGCCGAGGACGAGATCGCCGCGGTCTGCGCCGCCATCGGCGCCTCCTTCACCGGCCACGTCGGGCTGACGGGGACGAGCGGCCCGGGCGTCGCTTTGAAACAGGAGGCCATCGGCCTCGCCGTGATGACGGAACTCCCGCTCGTCATCGTCAACGTGCAGCGCGGCGGCCCCTCGACGGGCCTGCCGACGAAGACCGAGCAGGCAGACCTCTTCCAGGCCGTCTGGGGCCGCAACGGCGAGTGCCCGGCCATCGTCATCGCGCCCGCGACGCCCGCCGAGTGCTTCTCGATGGCGATTGAAGCGGTCAGACTCGCCTACCGCTACATGACGCCGGTCTTCTACCTCTCGGACGGCTACCTCGCCAACGGCGCGGAGCCCTGGCTCGTCCCCGAGATCGAAGACCTGCCGAAGATCGACGTGCGTTTCGCCGACGACCCGGCCAACTTCATGCCCTACGCGCGCGACGAGGAGACGCTCGCGCGCCCCTACGCCCTGCCCGGCACGCCCGGCCTCGAACACCGCATCGGCGGCATCGAGAAGCAGCACCTGACGGGGAACGTCAACTACGACCCCGAGAACCACCACTTCATGGTCTTGATGCGGCAGGCCAAGGTTGACCGCGCCGCGCAGGACATCCCCGCGGTCGAGGTCTACGGCGACCCCACGGGCAAGGTGCTCGTGTTGGGTTGGGGCTCGACCTACGGCTCAATCACGTCGGCGGTCGAGAAGCTGCGGGCGGAAGGGAAGTCGGTCTCGTCGGCGCACCTGCGCCACCTCAACCCCTTCCCCTCGAACCTCGGCGACGTGCTCCGCAGCTTCGAGCGCGTCATCGTCCCCGAGATGAACCTCGGCCAGCTCTGCACCATGATCCGCGCGAAATATCTGGTGGACGCTGTCCCCTTCTCCAAGGTCAAGGGCCGCCCCTTCCAGATTCGCGAGATCGCCAAGAAGGTCGAAGAGTACCTGTAACGCCTGAGGCATTAGATGAAGACCGGCGCCGCCACGCCCGAGCAGACTCCCGTCCGCGAACTCTACGCGGAGGGTCTGAGGTACTTTATGGGCGAAGGCGGACTCAACAACGCGCTCGCGCGTCTCTGCGAAGACCTGGAGCGGCACCGCATCGACTACGTGGTCATCGGCGCGGTCGCGTTGATGGCGCACGGCTACCCGCGCTTCACCGAGGACATCGACCTCGTGCTGACGCGCGAGGGGCTCGAAGCCTTCCACCGCGAGTTGATCGGGCTCGGCTACCTGCCGGCGTTCGAGGGCGCGCGCAAGCGCCTCCGCGCGACGCGGGGCGGCGTGCCCGTCGAAATCATCCTCGCGGGCGAATACCCCGGCGACGGGCGGCCGAAGCCGGTCGTCTTCCCGGAGCCCGCGACGGCTTCGGTCGAGCTGGACGGCGTGCGCGTCGTCACGCTCGAAAAGCTGGTCGAGCTGAAGCTGGCCTCGGGGATGACCGCGCCCGACCGCCTCAAAGACCTCGCCGACGTGCAGGAGCTAATCAAGGCGCGCGGCCTCGGCCCCGAGTTCGCCGAGAGGCTCGACCCTTACGTGCGCGAAGAGTATCTGCGTCTGCTTGAGGGCGTCGAGCGGAGCCGCCGCCGGGACGTTGAAGAGTAAACGGCCCGAATAACATTCACGGCAATCATTCGAGAGGAACCGAAGATGAGCACGAACGGAAACGGCAGCAACGGCAAAGAGGTCGTACAGAAGGGCGCGGACGAGACGAGCGTAGAAGGCATCGGCGGCAACGTGAGCGGCGCGGGGCCTTCGCCGGAGAGCGAGCCGGGCTCGGTGACGGCGGGCAAGGCGGCGCCGCCGCCGGGCAAGCTGACGAAGGCCGACTTCTCCTCCGACCAGGAGGTGCGCTGGTGCCCGGGCTGCGGCGACTACGCCATCCTCAACAGCGTCCAGAAGGTGATGCCCGACCTCGGCATCCCGCGCGAGAAGATTGTTTTTGTGAGCGGCATCGGCTGCTCTTCGCGCTTCCCCTACTACATGAACACCTACGGCTTCCACACGATCCACGGGCGCGCGCCGGCCCTTGCGACCGGCATCAAGGCTTCGAACCCGGAGCTCTCCGTGTGGGTCGTGACGGGCGACGGCGACGGCCTCTCCATCGGCGGCAACCACTTCATGCACGCCATCCGGCGCAACCTCGACCTCAACATCATCCTCTTCAACAACCGCATCTACGGCCTGACGAAGGGGCAGTACTCGCCGACCAGTGAGTTCGGCAAGAAGACGAAGTCCACGCCGATGGGCGTCATCGACTACCCCGTCACGCCGCTCTCTCTGGCGATTGCGTCCGAGGCGACCTTCGTCGCCCGCGCCATCGACATCGACGTGAAGCACCTCTCGTCGATAGTCGAATCGGCCGCCAAGCACAAGGGCGTCAGCTTCGTCGAGGTCTACCAGAACTGCAACATCTTCAACGACGGCGCCTTCGAACACTTCACCGAGCGCACGGTCAGGCCCGAGCGCGTCTTGTACCTCGAACACGGCAAGCCGATGGTCTTCGGCAAGAACCGCGACCGCGGCATCCGCATGAACGGCACGCGCCCCGAGGTGATTCAACTCGGGGGGGAGACGGGCCTCAACGAATCGGACTGCCTCGTCCACGACATGCACATCGAAGACCCTTCGGTCGCCTTCATGCTCGCGCGCATGGAGCAGCCCGAGTTCCCGCAGCCGGTCGGCATCTTCCGCGACGTGCGCCGCGAGACCTACGAAGACCTCCTCGCCCACCAGATCGAAGAGTCAATCGCGCGCACGGGGCGCGGCCAGCTCCACAAGCTCATCCACAGCGGCGACATGTGGGTGGTGGAGTAGGCGTAACCGTTCTCCGCTTCAGAACGTCTGTCATTTCAGTAAAAGGCCGCGCGCCCCTCCGAGGCCCCGGGGGCGTGCGTGGAATGGCTCTCCCTCCCACTGAAAGGAAGAACGTCATGAGCAGAAAGTTTTACGCCCGCCCCGCGGGGGCGCTGGCTTTCGTGTTCCTCCTCGCGGCCACCGCCGCGGCGCAGCCCCACACGCAGCAGCCCTTCAGCCTCCGCCAGGGGCAGTCGGTCTACATCGTCGCTTTCACGCGCACGCTCATCACCGTCGGCGCCGACTCCGAGGGCAACGGCGGCCAGCCCAGAGACTTCTTCGACTTCCAGCTCGACGTGGAGAAGAAGGTGCGCAGCGAGATCGAGAAGTGGAAATACTTCCGCGTCGCCGACAAGCCGAGCGACGCCGACTTCGTCCTCCTCGTCAGCTACCACTACAGCACGATGGAGGCGCTCGCCGTCTCCTTCGACGCCTACGACCGGCACTTCAAGGAGAACTTCGACCTCGACGCCCTGCGCGACGCCGCCTACGGCCGCGCCATCTCCGGCCCGCTCAAGCTCCCGACCCTCAGCCGCCTCTCCAGCCGCCTCGTCAAAGACTTCCGCCAGAAGCTCCCGGCCGCCGCGAAGACGAGGTGAGCCAAAAGGAACGAGGAACGGTAAGACGAGCAGTATTCAGTTCATCGTTCATCATTTTTCTTCGTGTGCTTTTGACAAAGCGCGCCGCGGGTCTTAGTTTGAAAGTATAGCCCTCGAACTTTCATGAAGGAGATACGGTTCGGCAGTCACATGGCAAAATCCGGTCATAAGGGAATCAGTCGCATCGACAGCGAGCAGAAGAAGATGCACGGCTGGTACGTGCGCGTGAGGTTCAACAACGAGACGCGGTCGAAGTTCGTCACCGACCGCCAGCACGGGGACAAGGAGGCCGCGCTCAAGGCGGCCGTCGAGTGCCGCGACGAGCTGGAGCGCGAGCTGGGCAAGCCGCGCACCGACTGGGTCGTGGTTGGCAGCAACCCGCGCAACGCTGTCGGCGTCGCCGGCGTGCGCCGCGCGGTCAAGAAGTACAAGGGCAAGGACGGCAAGGTCTACGAGAACGAGGTCTACGAGGTCTCGTGGAACGCTGGCCGCGAGAAGAAGGGGCGCACGAGCGTCTCGATCCGCAAGTACGGCGAGGCGCGCGCCTTCCGCATGGCCTGCGCCATCCGCCGCGAGAAGGAGCGGCAGATGTACGGCGAGCCCGTCGCCGCCAAGTGGGCCGGCGCGCTCTCGAAAGTCTGCGCCGCCTGACAACCCTTTGCCGCGCGACGGCGCACGTCAAGGCCACTTCAACTTCCCAAGCGCCCCGCCGGCTTCCGAACCGCGCGGGGCGCTTCTTTTCCAAACGCCGTGGCGTCGGATGTATCATGCCGTGGTGCAAACCCCCGGGCTCAAAGCCCGCGGAGGACGGCCGAGCTGACATGACGCAAAAGAGAGGCGACTGCTACATAGACGTCTGGCGCGAGGCGGACTTCCGCGGCGAGACGGTGCGCATCTACGGCCCGGGCGAGTACGCCTCGCTCGAACTGGCCGAAGGGAACTGGGCCGACGACATCGGCAGCCTCCGCGTCGGCCCCAACGCCTTCGTCGTGGCCTACCGCCGCCGCGACTTCCAGGACGAGCCCGTCACCTTCGGCCCCGACGACGAAATCCCTGACCTCAGCCAGTTCAAATTCGACGACGACATCGAGTCGATGAAAGTCATCGACTCGCTCAAAATCTTCAACCACCTCGAATACAACTCCTCCCTCTTCCCCGAGCCCCCCGACGAGGTCGCGGCCGGCCCGAGCGAGCCCTGGCCCAACCCGAACAAAAGCAGACGCTGGAAGGACAAAAAGCGTTAGATGGAACCCGCACCCGAAATGTCTGCGTCGGCGTTGGCGGAGCTGCTCGGACTGTTCGAGGCGGCCGGCATCCCGGTCTGGCTCGACGGCGGGTGGGGCGTGGACGCGCTGCTCGGGACGCAGACGCGTCCTCACAAGGACGTTGACATCGTCCTGCCCGTGCGGGACGTGCCGCGGCTCCGGGAGCTTCTGGCGGAGCGGGGCTTCGAGGTCGTCGCGGGCAAGCCGCCGGACTCGTTCGTGCTCGCCGACGGCGCGGGGCTCGAAGTCGATGTCCACGCCGCCACCTTCCGAGAGTCCGGCGACGGCGTCTACCGGATGCAGAACGGCGAGGACTGGGTCTACACGGCGGCCTACCTGGGCGGCGAGGGGCTCGTCGGCGGCAGACCCGTCAGGTGCCTGACGCCGGAGGCGCAGGTCGTCTGCCACGCCTACGGCTACACGCTTGCCGAGAAGGACTACAGGGACATGGAACTCCTCGCGGGACGCTTTCGACTGGAGTTGCCGCCGCAACTGAGGCGAGACGATGCTCAACATCCGCAGGGCGAGGCAGGAGGATAAGGAGGCCATCTGGCGCGTCCACCGCAGGGCCGTCAGGGAGACGTGCGCCAGCCACTACCCGCCGGAGGTGATTGAAATCTGGGCGGGGCGCCTGCGGCCAGAGAAGTACGCGGAGGCCATCGACCGTAACGATTTCTTCGTCGCCGAAGAGGACGGCACGGTCGTCGGGTACGGCGAGCTGGGCCGGGAGGTCGGGGCGATTCAGGGGCTCTACGTCAGGCCCGACGTGAAGGGGCAGGGGGTCGGTCGGAGACTCCTCAGCACTCTGGAGGAGAGGGCGCGCGCTTACGGGTTGAGGTCTCTGTCTCTCGTGTCGTCGCTCAACGCCGTCCCCTTTTACGAGCGCGCGGGCTTCAAGGCCGTCGAGGAGTTGACGGAGACCATCGGCCCCGGGGTCGAGAGGGGAAGCGTCAGGATGTTTAAGGAACTTGCTAACGACGGGCACGACAGGACGGAAGGGGCGACATGAGATTTAGAAGTCTCGCGCTGGTCTGCGCGGCGCTGGCGTTGTTGTCGCTTACCACGCACGCGCGCGCCGGCGACAAGGTCTCGAAGGAGACGGTCGAGTCGGGCGGGCACAAGCGGACTTACTACCTCTTCGCGCCCGCGTCGCTGAAGCCGCAGGCGCCGCTCGTCGTGCTGCTCCACGGCTCGGGGCGCGACGGCCTCTCGCTGGTCGAGAAGTGGAAAGACCTCGCCGCGCGCGAAGGGTTCCTCATCGCCGGGCCGAACGCGCGCGACTCGCAGGGCTGGCACATCCCCGACGACGGGCCTGACTTCATACGCGACGTGGTCGAAGCGCTCAGGGCGAAGTATCCGCTCGACGCGCGGCGCGTCTACCTCTTCGGCCACTCGGCGGGCGCGGTCTTCGCGCTGCACCTCGCGATGATGGAGTCGGAGTATTTCGCGGCCGCGGCCGTCCACGCGGGCGCGTGGCGCGAGGAGAAAGAGTTCAACTCGCTCGAACAGGCGAAGCGCAAGACCTCTCTGAAGATCATCGTCGGAGACCGCGACTCGTTCTTCCCACTCGACGCTGTGCGCGCCACCGAGGCGGCGCTCGAGGCGCACGGCCACGAGATCGAGGTGAAGGTCATGCCCGGTCACGACCACTGGTACTACGACCTCGCGCCCGACATCAACCGCGACGCCTGGGACTTCCTCAAAGGCAAAGCGCTCGACGCCGACCCGCAGTACACGGCCCACGTCGCCGACACGGCGGCGCGCGACTTCAACTCCGCGATCAACGAAATAAACGCGCTCCGCGCGAAGGGGGCCGAGTCCCTGCGCCTCTACAACGCGGGCGACGAGGAGCGGCGCGCGAAGCAGAGGCAGGACGACGCGCAGGGCGCGACGGCCGCCCTCCGCGCGCAGGCGGAGACGGCCGCCGCCGGCGCGAAAGCCTTCCGCGACGCGGCGCTCGCGGCCGAGCGCGCGGGCGCGTCGAAGGTGCCCGAGGACTTTCGGCAATTCTTCTCGCTCGTGGCGCGCGCCTGCGCCAAACGCGCCGAAGGGTTCGACGTGTTGAAGGCGCGCGCCGAACTGCAACTCGCCGGCGGCCCGCCCGACGAGACGCAGACGAAGGTCAACGAGGCCACGCTCAAGTGTCAGAAACTCTTCGACGAGGCCGAAGAGCTGGAGCAGCAGGCCGAACGCGCGCACCCGGGGCAAGGCCCTTGACGCCGGCCGTCCTCATTTCTGGATTTAAATCAGACCGCCCGTAACAGACGCCGCGCAGCGCGTGCGTCATAAACTTTCATCCCGCCTCGCGCGTAACACAACGACGAAGGCGCGACCCGCAGACGCCCCGGCAGACCGTCAGAGTTGCCGGGGCGTCTCGCGCGCGGCGCGGCTTTAAAATCGGTGAGACAAGCTCAAAGGCAGGAGAGACGAAACATGCACGTCTGGAGACGTTCCCTCAACCTCGCGCTGTCGGCCGCGATGTTGTTCTCGACCCCCGCGCTGCTCGCGGCGCGCGCCTCGGCGCAGGAGGCCGCGAAGGCGCAGGCCGCGGCGCCCGCCGACCTCGACGCGAAGCTCGCCGCCATCGAGAAGGCGGTCGAGGAGAAGCGGCAGGCGCTCGGCATCCCCGGCCTCTCGCTCGTCATCGTCAAGGACGACAAGGTCATCTACCTGAAGGGGCTCGGGTATAAGGATTTTGAGAAGAAGGCGCCGGTGACGCCCGACACGCTCTTCGCCATCGGCTCTTCGTCGAAGGCGTTCACGGCGATGCTCGTCGCCATGGCCGCCGACGAGGGTAAGCTCTCGCTCGACGACTCGCCGAAGAAGTTCCTGCCCTACTTCAAGCTCCAAGACCCGGACGCCGACGCGCGCATCACGCTGCGCGACCTGCTCTCGCACAGCTCGGGGCTCAACCGCACCGACCTCGCGTGGGTCTCGGGCGTGCTCAACCGCGAGGAGGTCATCCGCGTCGCCGCGCAGGCCAAGCCCACCGCGAAGCTGCGCGAGAAGTTCCAGTACCAGAACGTGATGTACGCCGCGGCCGGCGAGATCGTCGGCCGCGCCGAGCACTCGACCTGGGAGAAGTTGGTCGCCGAGCGCATCTTCAAGCCGCTCGGGATGAAGGCGTCCGACACCTCCGCCCCGGAGATGCAGAAGGCGCGCGACTACTCTTTCGGCTACGTCTACGAGGAGGCGACGAAGGAGACGCGGCGCGTGCCGATGCGCGACCTGCCCGCCATCGCGCCGGCCGGCGCGATTAACTCCAACGCGCGCGACATGGCGCAGTGGCTGCGGCTGATGCTCGGCGGCGGCTCGTTCGAGGGCAAGCGGCTCGTCTCGGAGAAGAGCTTCGCCGAACTGTTCAAGCCGCAGATGAAGGTCGGCGGGAACGTCAATTACGGATTGGGCTGGTTCCTGCGCGATTGGAAGGGGCACAAGGTCGCCGAGCACGGCGGCAACATCGACGGCTTCAACGCGCAGGTCGCGCTGATGCCCGACCAGCACCTCGGCTTCGTGATGCTGACGAACGTCTCGGCCTCGCCGCTCCCGGCCTCGGCGATGAACGTGGTCTGGTCGAACCTCGTCGGCGACCCCGACGCGCCCGCGCCGAACGCGACGGCCGTCGCCGCCGCCGACCCGGCCGCGAAGATCGAGAACGAGGTCGGCGACTACCGTTTCGCGGAGGCCGGCTTCAACGTCTCGGTCGCGGCCAGTGACGGCAAGCTGACGATGGCCGTGCCGGGGCAGCCGACCTACACGCTCGTGCCGGCGGGCGGGCGCCGCTACAAGCTCGGCGAACTCAAAGGCTTCTACGCGACCTTCCGGCCCGCCCGGGAGAACCCGCAGGAGACGGAGATTTACCTCGAACAGCCGCAGGGCAACTACGTCCTGCCGAAGGTGAAGCCGGCGGACGCGACGACCGCGCCGGTCTCGGGCGCCTCGGCCGAGTACGCGGGGCCGCTCAAGGAGGTCGTCGGCTCCTACGAGCCGCAGCCGGCGGGCGGCCCGGACGTGGAAGTCACGGTGCGCGACGGCCGCGTCGTCCTCGTCGTGCCGGGCCAGCCCGCCTACCCGCTCGTCGAGCGCTCGAAGGACGTGCTCGGCTCGACCGCCTTGCCCGAGTCCTACAGCATCGTCGTCAACCGCGACGAGGCGGGGCGCGTCGCGGGCATCACCTTGAAACAGCCCGGCGCCGAGAACGTCTTCAAACGCGCGGCGGAGTTCAAGGCGCCGTTGACCGTGGACGAGTTGATGGCGAAGGTCGTCGAGGCGTGGGGCGGCGAGGCGGCGCTGCGCAGGCACAAGACGCTGCGCGTCGTGGCCGACGTAGACCTCCTGCACCAGGGCGTGGGCGGCGAGGCGGTCATCTACGCGCGCGCGCCGAACTCCTTCGCGCAGGACGTTTCGCTCACGGCGCTCGGGAAGAAGATCGGCTCCTTCCACGAGTTCTTCGACGGCACGACGGCCGCCGAGGAGGGCAGCTTCATCCCCTACAACCCGAAGACCGGCAAGGAGCTGGATGAGGTGCGCCTCAGCTCGGACTTCTACGCGCCGCTCAACTGGAAGGCGCTCTTTAAGACGGCCGAGATCAAGAAGATGTCGAAGGTGGAGGGCGAGGACGCCTACGTCGTCGTCTTCACGCCGGAGAAGGGGAGCCCCGTGACGCAGTACATCTCCGCGAAGACGTTCCTCGTGCTCAGGCAGGACTCGGTACAGACGAGCGACACCATCTCGATGCCCGTGACCGAACTCTACTCGGACTACCGCAGCGTGGACGGCGTGATGATTCCTTTCCGGCGCGTGCAGAACTCGGTGGCGATGGGCGACACCGTGCTGAAGATTCGCGAGGCCACGTTCGACGTGCCCGTGCCGGAGGAGGCTTTTAAGAGGAAGGGCGGGGGGAATTGAAGAAAGACGGCCCGCCTCGAACTCGTCACGCGAGCGCAACCTGTTTGCAACCAAAGGGGGCGCGCCCGGGCTTACTATGTACTCACCTAACGGGCGTTCCTTCTGAGAACGAGTGAAACTTTGGGGCAGGCCACGCGAGTGGCCACGGGGTCGGGCTTGGGGGAGTCCGACCCCATTCTTTTTTTACGCTGCAAGGAAATAAAAAAGGCCGCCCCGTCATCGGCGTGAGTGACGCCGATGACGGGGCGGCCTTTTATCTCTTTATTACTTCCGGCCTTTGCGTGCGGACTTCGTCGCGGCCTTCTGCCGCGCCTTGAATTCGGCCTCGCCGTCGGACTCGCCCTGTTTGACGTTCGTCGGGACGGCGGCGGGGACGGAAGGCGTGATGGCGCGCGGGGACTTACCGCTCGTGCCCCTGTGTTGCGCGGAGTCGTCCGCGTAGAACTTGCCGGCGCTCTTGCGGCGGCCGCTCAGCGCGGGCGTCTCCCTCTGCGCCTCGTCCGTCTTGGAGGGCTTGCTGCGCTCGTCGCCCATCTGCTGGCCGCGCCGCTTCTCGGGCACGCCCGCCTTCGCCTGCGTCTTCCTGCTCGTCGCCATCCTCTGAAGTCCCTCTCGTTTTTAAGTGAAAGCCTGCTCACGTCAACGCGCGCGGACGGGCTCGGGCTCCGCCTGCGCGGGCTTCTGCGCACCCGCGCGCGACTCCTCTCCTTGCGGGTCTGCGGGCGGGGGCGGCTGCGCCACGAGCTTTTCGAGCGTCTGCTCCAAAGCCTCGCCGATGCGTGAGACGTAGACGATCTCAAGCTCCTTGCGCACGTCCTCGGGGATGTCCTCGGTGTCGGGCTCGTTGCGCGCGGGGAGCACGACGCGGCGCAGGCCCGCGCGGTGCGCCGCGAGAACTTTCTCCTTGATGCCGCCGACGGGGAAGACCAGGCCCGAGAGCGTGATCTCGCCCGTCATCGCCGTGTCGTTGCGCACGCGCCGGCCCGTCATCAAAGAGGCGAAGGCCGAAGTGATGGCGACGCCCGCCGAGGGGCCGTCCTTCGGGATGGCGCCCGCCGGGACGTGGACGTGCACGCCGTAGTTCTTGAACATCTGCGGCTCGATGCCGAACTCCGAGGCGTGCGACCAGAGGTAAGAGCGGGCCGCGCGCGCCGACTCCTGCATCACCTCGCCGAGCTGGCCCGTCAACTGTAAGCCCGAGCTTCCCGGCAGCAGCGTCGCCTCGATGAAGAGCAACTGCCCGCCCGCCTCCGTCCAGGCCATGCCGGTCGAGACGCCGGTTGGCAGCTCCTTGCGCGCCTCCTCGGGGTAGAAGCGCGGCGCGCCGAGCACCTCCTTCAGGTCGTCTGCATCGACGACGATCTTCTCCGTCTGACCCTCGGCGATGCGCAGCGCCGCCTTGCGCGCGACGCGGCCGACGGTTCTCTCCAACTGGCGCACGCCCGCCTCGCGCGTGTAGCGCGCGGCGATGAGCGCGAGCGCCGCGTCGGTGATTTCGAGCTGCTCCTCGGTCAGGCCATTCTCGCGCGTCTGGCGCGGGATGAGGTACTGCCGCGCGATGTGCAGCTTCTCCTGGTCGCTGTAACCGTAGAGCCCGATGATCTCCATGCGGTCGCGGAGCGGCCCCGGAATCGGGGCGAGCTGGTTCGCCGTCGCGATGAAGAAGACCTTCGAGAGGTCGAACGGCAGATCGAGGTAGTGGTCGCGGAACGTGTGGTTCTGCTGCGGGTCTAAAATCTCCAGCAGCGCCGAGGCCGGGTCGCCGCGGAAGTCGTTGCCGAGCTTGTCGATCTCGTCGAGCATCATCACGGGGTTGTTGACGCCCGCGCGGCGGAGCGCCTGGATGATGCGACCGGGCATCGCGCCGATGTACGTGCGCCGGTGGCCGCGCAGCTCCGCCTCGTCGCGCACGCCGCCCAAGCTCAAACGCTCGAACTGGCGGCCGAGGGCGCGCGCGATGGACATGCCGAGAGAAGTCTTGCCGACGCCCGGCGGGCCGACGAAGCAGAGGATCGGGCTCTTCGAGTCGCGGCGGAGTTTGACGACGGCGAGGAATTCGAGGATGCGCTCCTTGATGTCTTCCAGGCCGTAATGGTCTTCGTCCAGCACGCGCCGCGCTTCCGTCAGGTCGAGCCTGTCCTCGGAAGACTTGTGCCAGGGCAGCTCGATGATGAACTCAAGCCACGTGCGGATGACGTGGTAGTCGGGCGCGGCCTGCGGCAGACGTTCCAGGCGGCGCAGCTCGCGGTCGGCCTCCTTGCGCACCTCCTCGGGCAGGTCGGCGGCGCCGAGCCGCTCGCGGAGCATCTCGGCCTCGGCCCCCTCGCCGTTCTCGTCCTCGCCCAACTCCTTCTGGATGGCCTTCATCTGCTGGCGCAGGAAGTAGTCGCGCTGCGCCTTCGTCATCTCGCCCTGCGCCTCGGCCGCGATCTTCGTGCGCAGCTCCATGATGTCGATCTCGTGCGCGAGCCGGCCGTAGGCGATTTGCAAAAGGTCGTCCACGGTCTCGGCTTCGAGCATCCGCTGCTCCTGCTCGACGCCGAGGTTGAGGATCGAGCCGAGGAAGTAGGAGAGTTGCACGGGGTCGCTCGCCCCGAGCACGGCGTTGCGCACCTCGGGCGGAATCTCGGGGAGCATGGCGAGCGCGCGCTGGACGAGCGCCTGCACGTTGCGCGTCAGCGCCTCGACGGCGTCCCGGTCGCGCACCGTCGGGGCGGGGATGATGCGGACGCGCGCGCGGATGTGCGGGTCGGTCTGCGTCCACTTGACGACGCGGACGCGCTCGGTGCCGTGGACGATGAGCTGGAGCCCCTCGGGCGTGCGCATCATGCGCTTGACCATGACGAGCGTGCCCGCCTCGTAGAGGTCTGCGGGCGGCGTGGCCTCGGTCTCGACCGACCCGCGCTCCTCGCGCACGGTGACGCAGGCGAGCAGCTTCTCTTCAGTCGCGAGCGCGGCCTCGACCGCCGCGACCGAGCGCGGGCGGCCGGCCGCGAGCGGGATGACGGTGCCCGGGAACATCGTCGTCTGTTGCAAAGGGAGCACCGCGATCTCGAAAACCTCGGAAGCTTTGCCTTCGGCCGCCGCGCCGCCGGGGGCGACGAAGGCGCCGCCCGTGCCCGCCTCCTTCGACTCGTTCAAAGCCTGCTGCGGCGTGGTCTCCGGCGCGCCGGGGTTGGTCGCGGCCGGCGTCGTCTGCTCCTGTTCGCCTCTCGGGGTCTTGTCAGCCATAAGGGGTGTTTGTCCTCTCGAAGTGTGAAAGGGAGAGTACGCGCGTCTAACTTTTCAGTCGCACTCGGCGGGGCTGCGGATGTACAGGATGAGGAGGCCATCGCGGTAGCGCCGCTCGACGCGCGCGCCCTCGACGGGGCAGGGGAAGCGGATGGTCTTCTCGAAGCGGCTGTAGGTGATTTCGAGCTGGTGGTACGAGACCGTCTCGGTCATCGCCTCGTCGCGGCGCGTGCCGGCGACGCGCAGGGTGTCGCCCGAGATTTCGACCGACAGCTCGTCGGGCGCCACGCCCGCCAGCTCGACCTTGACGACCCACCCCTCGCCCGTCCGGTACACGTCGGCCGCCGGGTACCAGAAGTTCTCCGAACACCGCAGGCCGCTCGCCTTCGGCATCATCCGCAGGTAACGCTCGATTGATCGTGCCATAAGAACGTGAACCGTGAACCGTAAACCGTGACAAGAGGTGAACCGCGAACCGCGAACCGTGACAAGTCAGGAGACGCTTTCACCTGTCACGGTTTACGGTTCACGGTTCACGCGAAGATTCTGTTCCAGAAAGAAGAGCCGCTCGAAATCTCTTCGAGGGCTTCGCCGAGTTCGCGGTCGGCCTCGGTTTCGAGCGCGATGTCGGCCATCGAGATGATGCCGCGCAGGTTCCCCTCGCGATCCACGACGGGGAGGCGGCGCACCTGCTTGTCGCCCATCTTGCGGATGGCCTCGATGACGCGGTCGTTGGGGCGGACGGTGTGGAGGTCGGTCGTCATCACGCTCTCGGCCGGCACGGCGCGCGCCTCCTGCCCTTCGGCGAGGGCGCGGATGACGATGTCGCGGTCGGTGATGAGTCCGAGGAGGCGGCCGTTGGCCTGCGTGCGCGCGGGGACGCGCTGGACTTCGGTGACGGAGTCGGAAGGGGTCTCGCCCGGCTCGACGACGGGGATGACGCCCGTGTCCTCGTCGCGCATCATGCGTGCGACCTCTTCGAGCGTGGTCGTGCGCGCGGCGACCGTCACGTCCCTCGTCATGATGTCGCGGCAGCGCAGGTGCGAGCGCGTGGCCCCGCCGCGGCGGCGCCCGCGCTCGTACTCTTCGCGCGGAGGCGGCGGGGGTGGCGGGGGCGTGCGCCCGTACTCGCGCGCGTCGCGTCCGGAGTCGCGCGGGCCGCCGTAGTATTCGTCGCGGTAGAAATCGCCGCGGCCGTAGGGCCTTTCGTCGTAGTCGCCGCGCGCCCCCCAGGGGCGCCCGCCGCGCGGCCCGCGCTCTTCGTCATGCTCGTAGCGGTCGCCGCCCGGTCGTCCGAAGCCCGGCCCGCCGCGACGTGGGCGCGGCTCGCCCTCGTAGAAGTCATCGTCCCAGTCTCCACGGTGTCTCGACATCGAAGCCTCCCCCGTTGAATCCCCGACGGCGACGAACGCCCCGGACGGCACACGTCTGCGCGAACCGGCGTCACGTCGAATCTGCGTCGAGGGGAACTTGAGGCCGATTATACTCGCTTCGTTCGAGATTGCCAGTAGGAGTAATGATGAATGATGAGTGGTGAATGATGAATGAAGAACTCTCTTTAATTCATCATTCATCATTCATCACTCATCGTTTCTTTCACTGTCTCGTCTCGACCTCGGCGACCAACTGCACCTGGGCGCGGATTTCGAGGGAGCCGGGTTCGACGGGCGTGGGCGCCTGCGCCGTGCCGGCCGCGCGGCCGAACTCGGCCGTGTAGACGGGGGCGGGCGGGCGTGTGGCGCCGGCCTCCTGCACCTCGACGACGCGGACGACGCTGCCGCCGAGCGTCGCGGCGACGGCGCGCGCCTTCGAGAGCGCCTCGCGCGTGGCCTCGGAGAGCGCGCGCTGGCGCGCCTGCGCGTCGTCGCGCAGCGTGAAGGAGAGGCCGTCCACGTTGTTGCCGCCCGCGCGCGAGGCGGCGTCGATGACGGAGCCGACGCGGCTCAGCTCGCCCGTCGTCAAAGTCACCGCGTTGCGCGCCACGTAGCCGGTGATGAAGGGCGGCACGCCCTCCTTGTACGCGTACTGCGGCTGGAGGCTGTAGCCGCTCGTCCTGACCTCGGCGCCCGCGCCCGCGGCCGCGCGGACGGCGCGCACCAGCGCCTCCGTCTTCGAAGCGTTCTCCGCCTGCGCCTCGGACGGGCTCGCGTTCTGCGTGATGACGGCCAGGGTGAGGACGGCCGTGTCGGGCTGCGCCTGCACGGACGACTCGCCCGTGACGGCGACGCGCACGAAGGCGCGCGACCCGGAGCCCGCGACGGCGGCCTGCCCGCCCGCGCTCTGCGGGGTGTTGTTCTGCGACGCGTCGCGACGCGAGCCGCCGCGCGCGCGCATCGTGCGCGCCTGGAACGGGACGCCCTCCATGTGGAGCGACATCACGTCGTCGCGCACGCGCCCGGTCGCTTCGACCGCGGCGCCCTCGCGGAACCAGGGCTGGCGCCGGAACTCGTTGGCGTTCGTCAGGAGGTACTTGCCGTAGTCGGCGACGACGAGCCAGCCGCCCGCCTCGACCGTCGGCGTGAGCCTCCCGACGACCGTCAGCTCCTTCGTCTCCTGCGCCGCCCCCGGCACCTGCGCCGCGAACAGAAGCGCGAGCGCGACGGACGCCGCGCGCACGGCCGACAGACTCTTACGCATGACTGCTGTACTCCTTTCTCCGTTTAAGAATTTCAGTCCGGGAGAGGATAACAGAACCGCCGGCACTCGGTTGGTGGGCGCGCGGGCGTTTTGTTACGATGCGGGAAAGTTATGCAGCCGCCGGGAAGAAGATTCGGGAACCCCAAAACGCCAGCGCGCGAGGGCAAGCTCGTCACGGTCGGGCGCGTCGAGGACGTGCCCGAGGGGCGCGGCGCGACGGTCGAATTGCACGGCGGCAAGGAGCTGGCGCTCTACCACATCGACGGCCGCTTCCACGCCGTCGAGAACTTCTGCCCGCACAAGGGCGCCCCGCTCGCCGACGGCCGGCTCACGGGGCACACGGTCGAATGCGACTGGCACGGCTGGCGCTTCGACGTGCGCTCCGGCGCCTGCCTCAACCGCCCCTCCGAGCCCGTCGAGACCTACGAGGTCGTGATTGAAGACGGGTGGATCAAGATAAGAGTTTAGCGGAGGTGATGAATGATGAATGAAAGGCAAGTGGTTTTTAATTCATCACTCATCATTGGCTTTTCACCCGTCGTCGCCGATGGCCTCGACGGGGCAGGCGAGGAGCGCCTCTTCGCAGAGGGCGCGCTCGGCGTCCGTTTGGGGCTGTTTGAAGACGAAGGAGTAGCCGCCGCGGTCGGCGCGCGTGAAGTTGTCGGGTGAGGTGTCGCGGCACACGTCGCAGTCGATGCAGTTCGTGTCCACGTAATAAGTGCCCGGGACGTTCTCGGGCACGCGGTCGTTCGGGTCAGCCATAAGGGAAATGATGAATGATGAATAATGAATGATGAGTGATTGAATACGGACGTGTCGCCATATTCATCATTCATCACTCATCATTCATCATTTAATCGCAAGCATCCGGTCGAGGGCGACGCGCGCCCAAGCCGCGGTCTCCTCGGGGACGGTGATCTGGTTGACGACGCGCCCGGCGACGAGCGAGTCGAGCACCCAGGCGAGGTTCTGCGGCGCGATGCGGTACATCGTGGCGCACATGCAGAGGTCGGGCGCGAGCAGGCGAATCTCTTTGTCCGGGTGCTGCTTCGCCAGACGCTGGACGAGGTTGACCTCGGTGCCGACGGCCCAGGCCGAGCCGGCGGGCGCCTCCTCGATGACCTTGATGATGAACTCGGTCGAGCCGTTGAGGTCGGACTTCTCGACGACCTCGCGCTCGCACTCGGGGTGGACGAGCACCTTGATGCCCGGCACCTCCTTGCGCACCGTGTCCACGTGCCACGGGCGGAAGCGGCCGTGCACGGAGCAGTGGCCCTTCCAGAGGATGAGCCGCGCCTTGCGCAACTGCTCCTCGGTGTTGCCGCCGAGCTCCTTGTTCGGGTCCCAGAGCGCCATCTCGTCCAGGGGGATGCCGAACTTGACGCCGGTGTTGCGGCCGAGGTGCTGGTCTGGGAAGAAGAAGAGCTTGTCGTCCTCCTTCAGATACTTGTCGAAGAGCGGGACGGCGTTCGAGGAGGTGCAGACCACACCATTGTGCTCGCCGCAGAAAGCCTTGATGGCCGCCGAGGAGTTCATGTAGGTGACGGGCGCGACCTTGAACTCTTCAAGAATCCCGACCGAACTCAACTGCTCCCACGCGTCCTCGACCTGCTCGGCCGTCGCCATGTCGGCCATCGAGCAGCCGGCGCCGAGGTCGGGCAGAATCACCTTCTGGTCGCCGGGCTTGAGGATGTCGGCCGACTCGGCCATGAAGTGGACGCCGCAGAAGACGACGTAGTCGGCCTCGGGGCGCTCGGCCGCGAGCTTGGCGAGTTTGAAGGAGTCGCCGGTGTAGTCGGCGTGGCAGACCACGTCGTCGCGCTGGTAGTGGTGGCCGAGGATGACGAGGCGGCTCCCGAGCTTGCGCCGCGCCGCCTCGATGCGCTCGGACAACTCCGCCTCCGACAGCCCGAAGTAGTCTTCGAGCGCCGGCGCCTTCGTCACTTCCAGAGTCTCAAACGCGGTGGTCATCTTCCTTGAACCCTCCGGGTCTCCCCTGAACAGCACAGGCGACTTCAGGCGCCGCCGGCGCGAAACGCGAAATATAAGCCTTCAACCCGCGACCCGCAAGCGCTCCCGCGGGGTGTCTACCGCCGGAAATTAGATGCGAACGGCGTCCCGCGAGTTCTTAAGAAAGACGTAAACCGTGACAAGAGGAGGCCGGCCCTTCCTGTCACGGTTTACGGTTCACGGCCTTTACGGGTGGGTCATCTCCTCCGGCTTGACGTACTCGTCGAACTGCTCGGCGGTGAGCAGCCCCAGCTCCACCGCCGACTCGCGCAGGTTGATGCCCTTCTTGTGCGCGTGCTTGGCGATCCTGGCGGCGTTGTCGTAGCCGATGTGCGGGTTCAAGGCCGTCACCAGCATGAGCGACTGGCGCAGGTTCTCTTCGATGCGCGCGCGGTTCAGCCCCAGCCCTTCGATGCAGAAGTCCACGAAGCCGCGGCACGCGTCCTTCAAAAGCCGGATGGAGTGGAGCAGGTTGTGAATCATCACGGGGTTGAAGACGTTCAGCTCGAAGTTGCCCTGCGAGCCCGCGAACCCGATGGCCGCGTCGTTCCCCAAGACCTGCACGGCGACCATCGTCAGAGCCTCCGACTGCGTCGGATTCACCTTCCCCGGCATGATGGAAGAGCCCGGCTCGTTCTCGGGGAGCACCAGCTCGCCGATCCCCGCCCGCGGCCCAGACCCCAGCCAGCGCACGTCGTTCGCAATCTTCATCAGCGAGCAGGCCAGCGTCTTCAAGGCGCCGCTCGCAAAGACCAGCTCGTCGTGCGCCGAGAGCGCCGCGAACTTGTTCGGGTGCGGCTTGAACGGCAGCCCCGTCAGCTCCGCGATCTTCGCCGCGGCACGCTCGGCGAACTCCGGGTGCGAGTTCAAGCCCGTCCCCACGGCCGTCCCGCCGATGGCAAGGTCGTAGAGCCCCGGCAGCACCGTCTCCAAACGCTCCACGTCCCTCTCCAACAGAGAGGCCCAGCCGCCGAACTCCTGCCCCACGGTCAGGGGCGTCGCGTCCTGCAAGTGCGTGCGGCCGATCTTGACCACGTCGGCGAACTCCCGCGCCTTCGCATCAATCGCGTCGCGCAGGCGCTGCACCTCTGGGATGAGCTTCTGCATCTGCTCGGCCGCGGCGATGTGCATGGCCGTGGGGAAGGTGTCGTTCGAGGACTGCGACATGTTCACGTCGTCGTTCGGGTGGACGGGCTTCTTCGAGCCCAGCACGCCCCCTGCGATTTCGATGGCGCGGTTCGAGATGACCTCGTTCGCGTTCATGTTCGTCTGCGTCCCCGAACCCGTCTGCCACACGCGCAGGGGGAAGTGCTCGTCCAGCTTCCCTTCGATCACCTCGTCGGCCGCCCGCTCAATCAGGCGCGCCTTCTCCGAGGGCAGCTTCCCCAACTCTTCGTTCACCAGCGCCGCGGCCTTCTTGAGCACGCCCAGCGCCCTCACCATCTCCCGCGGCATCACGTCGAACCCGATGTTGAAGTGGTGCAGCGAGCGCTCCGTCTGTGCCCCCCAGTACCTGTCCGCACGCACCTCGATCTCGCCCATCGAGTCCGACTCGACCCGCGTCTTCGCCGCCCTCTGCTCCGCCGCTTCCTTCGTCATAAGAGGGTTCATCCTTCGATAAAGTAAGAGAGCTTGACGCCCCGATTTTACACCCGCCGCCCGCCCGAGGCACACGAAAGGGGCGCCAATCCGGCGTCCCTTTCACTGAACCCTGCGCTTCCGGCTTCGACCTGCGCCGCGGCCCCTTAAGCTCCGAAGCCGTCTCCTAGTCCCGAAGGCTCTCGAGCCATTCGAGGTTGTGCTCCGCCGCCTTTTCAAACTTCTCGAACTTCCCGTGCTTTATCCGCTGCTCCTCGAAGGTCTTCTTCGCCTCCTGCAACTCGGCCAACGCCCGCGCCCGCCAGTCCTCGACGCCTGCGCCCGCCAGCCCCTCGACGGCCAGCGTCACCCCGAGGTTGTTGCAGGCGATGGCGCGGCCGCATTCATCGCGGAACGCCTGCTTGAGTCTCTTCGCCGCCTCGAAGTAGCCGCGCGCCTGCTCGCCGAGCCGCTTCGCCGCCTTGAGGGCGCCCTCGTCACGCCGGTACTTTGCGCGGTAGTACGCGCAGACGCCCAGCTCGAACGAGACCACCGAGAGCACGACCAGCTTCCCCTTCTCCTCGCGCAGCAGCTCCTCGGGCGGGGGCGGCTCGAAGCTGATGAGGTCGGCGTGCGAGGCGACGCCCTCCATGCGGAGATTCGCCGGAATGCTTTTGTAGTGCTTGCGCGCCTCCTCCCGGTGCTCGTGCCGGTGGTTGATCTCGATGAGCAGCGGCGCGCGCCAGCCCTTCCGGAGGAGACTGCTCTCGGCCTCGCGCTCGGCCGCGACGACCGACCGCTTCCAGACGACGAGGGTATTGACGTAGTTCAGCGTCACGGCGAACAGCTCCAGCACCGTGTCCCAATCCTTCCGCTCGGCCGAGAGCTTCATCGCCGCGACGACGTTGCTCCGCTCGGCCTGGACGGCGCCCGGGTCTTTGCACCCGGCCCAGTCGAACTTGTTGGCGTGCCACCTGAAATGCTCGACGAAACGGGACTTGAAGCCGCCCGCGCGCGGCTGCTTGGGGAGGGTGGCGCGCGCCAGTCTGCGCGTCAGGGTTTCGAGGGCGAGGCGGCAGCCCTGCTCCTCGTCCTGCGGGAGCTGCCCCGCGCACGGCTCCCGCCCCGCGACCTCGGGCTTCCGGCTTTCGACCTTGAGGAGCGAGAACAGGTTGAGGTTCGCCACCGCCTTGTAGAGCCGGTTCATGCCGCGCCGGGTCGCGGGGTCGTGCGGGCGCCGGTCGTCCGGCTCTTCGCCCGGCTTCGGGGGCGGGATGAAGCCGGCGACGCGCGCCAGCGGCCTGTGGGCGGCGTTCGGCGTGAAGAGCGAGAGGGCGAGCAGCACGGCGCGGTCGTCGGCTTCGAGGTGGCGTTCGAAGGCGCGGTTGAAGGCGCGGTCGGCCGCCTCGCCCTCGCCGCGCATCAACTCCTCGAAGACCCCCTCCGTCCCCGTCGCGAGGTCGATCTGCGGCACGATCAGACGCATGGCGAGCGGGTTGCCGTCCGCCGCGTCGTAGACGCACTCGCACACCTCGTCGGTGAAGATGTGCTTGTGCTTCACCTCGCGCAGCAGCCGCTTGAGCAGCTCGGCCTCCTCGGCGGGGCGCATCGGGAGGACGAAGACGTTGTGCACGTCGAGCCGCGTGATCCGCGCCTGCGAGACGAACAGGGCGGGGCACGGGGCCTGCTCCTGGAACCAGCGTTCGATCTGGCGCCGCTCGGCGGGCTCGGCCGCCTCGTAGCCGTCGATGACGACGAGGGACGGCCCGCGTTTGAGCAGCTCGGCCACGGCCTTTTCGGCCTCCGCCTCCTTCCGCGCGTAGCCGGGGCGCGCGCACTCCTCGGGGCCGCCGAGCTTGAGGACGACGTCTTCGAGCAGCGAGGAGAGCATGTACTGCTCGCGTCCCGCCGCGTTGCTCCACACGACGCGCTCGGCGTAGAGCTTCTCCAGCTGGCGCGCGGCCTCGGCCGCGAGCGTGGTCTTCCCGACGCCGCCCGCCCCCGAGAGCAGGACGTAACCTTTGCGGCCCGGCGCCAGCCTCTCGACGAGGTGGCTGACGATGTCGCGCGCTTCCTGATCCTGGCGCGGGACGACCCCCGAGGAGGGCTCATCCGGGATGCGCACGCGCCACGCTTCGGGCGGGTCGGCCTCGGGCTCCGCCGCAGGCTTCCCGTCCTCGGGCGGCGCGTCGTCGGGGAGGTCGGCCGCCGTGCTCGCGACGCCGGCGGCGACTTCCGCGTAAGCGGTGTCCTTGTCCCTCCAGGCCGTGATGAACTTGAGTTTGTGGGGAAGCGCGTGCAGCGCCCCGAGCGTGCCCTCGCCGAACTTCACCTCTGTCCAGAGGGTGCTCTTGACCAGCACGGGGATGACGACGGCCTCGCCGCGCGCGTGCCGCTCGGCGGCGCGCTTGAGTTCGACCGTCTCGACGTACTCGGAGCCGATGAAGTCTGGGCTGATGAGCAGCAGGATGATGCGCGAGGCGTCGAGGTTCCTGACGATCTTCTCGTCCCAGTGGCTGCCCGGCACGAGCAGGCCGTCGTGCCAGGTCGAGATGACGCCCTGCCGGACGAGCCCTCGCAGGTGAACCAGGAGCCGCTCCTTGTGCTCCTCATCTTTGTGCGAATACGAGACGAAGACGTTGGGAGGCTGTGAAGACATCGCGTTCCTCCGCGCGGGCAGCCGCGTGCTCTGAGGGCGCCCCGGCGGCCCCGGGAGCGCGGCTCGGACGGTGTGTGTGGCCGCGCAAAGGATAGCACGCGGGGGGCGAGCCCCCCAGCGAAAATTTACCGCCGCTAAGCACACGAAGGGGGGCCGGTTCCGCGCCCCCTTCGCCTGTGCCTCGCGTTGACGTGCCGCCGCGCCGGCGCCGTTATTAGAGTTAAAGGTCGGCTTCAGTCAGGCCGGCCATCTTCAGCAGGTGACGGAGCAGCCCGGTCTTCAAAGCCTGATTGCCGTGGACGGGGACGGACAGCCGGACGTCGCTTCCGGCCCTGCCGTAAATGTGGTGACTGCCCTGCACGCGCAACAAAGACCAGCCGTGACGCTCAAGAACTTTAACGAACTGTTTGCCGGAGACCGACCTCACACCGCAATCTCCAGCACGCGGCCGTCTTCGGTAACTTGCGTCGGTAATACGTCAACAGACAGGCAGCCCTCGACGGCCTCGTATAAGTTTTTGAGCAGTTCCTCGAAGGTCTCGCCCTGCGTGGCGCAGCCGGGTATTGCCGGCACTTCCGCCCAGTAGCCGCCCTCTTCCGCCTCGTGAACTATGACCTTAATCTTCATGCCGCGATTATACTTTCCGGCGGGTTATGAGGCGAGCATCTGAGGCGTGCCCACAATAAGCACACGAAGGGGGCGCCGGTTCAGCGCCCCCTTCGCCTGTGCCTCGCGTTGACGTGCCGCCGCGCACTAACTACCCGTCCCGCCTCCCGTCTTCTTCCTGCGCTGCGGCGCCTTCCGCTCCGAAGTCTTCTTCAGGTTCAGCGCCTGCACCTCGTTCGAGTCCGGCCCGAACTGTGCTATCACCTGATCCTTCACGCGCAGCATCAGGTTATGAAACGCCCACTCCTTCGCCACGGCGTTGTCGCGCGCCGTGTCCAGCGCCGCCTGCTGCTGCGCCTCCTCCGTCCGCGCGCTCAGCATCAACCCGTGCGCCGTATTGACCGCCTGTAGCGAGTACGCCTGATTCGCAGGCTCGTACAGCGCCATCGCCTGCAAAGACGCGAACCCGCTCTCGTCCTCCGCGATCTGCGCGGGTCTCAAACGCTTCGTCTCATTTGCCATGTTGTTGCTCCTTTTGTGAGAAAAACTGAAAAGAGGTTGCGAGGCGACCGCATCTTACGCCCACTCCCAACCCCTTGCAACAACAAAATTCGCCCCCCGCGCAAAGCCTTCCCCACCGCCCGCCACGCCAAAACACCCCGCCGCAACGCCATTACATCACGACGTAACGCCATTACACCGCCCCGCAACGCCATTACACGCCGACGTAATGCCATTACGCGCCGGTGTAACGCCATTACACTGCGACGTAATGCCATTACACCGCGACGTAATGGCATTACGGCGGGACGTAACGCGATTACGTCGCCTCGCAACGCCATTACACCGCGACGTAATACGATTACGCCGCCCCGCAACGCCATTACGCCGCGGTGTAATGGCGTTACACCGCGGCGTAATAGCATCCCGCCCGCCGGAAATACCCTCCCCACGCCTCAAAAAGCCCCTCCCGGCCAGCGGAAAACCAACCCCCTAACCCGACAACCCCCGACCTCCCTCACGAACTCTCACCCTCCACTCTCGCCAAACTCTCCCGCGCAATCTCCGCATTCGGCGAGCCGAGCCTCTCAAAGATACTCAGCGACTCACGAAACAACCGCGCCGCGCCCTCCTTATCACCTTCATCCTCCGCAAGAATCGCTAGATTGTTCAGGGAGACGGCGACGCTGCTTTGGTCGCCGAGCCTCTTCGCAATCTCAAGACTCTCGCCATAGAGGCGCGCAGCCTCTTCGAGTTCGCCTTGTTTCTGCGCGAGGACTGCTAACCCCTGTAGGGAGATGGCGACGCCGTCTTGGTTGCCAATCCTCTTATCGATCTCAAGGCTCTCTTCGTAGAGGCGGCGCGCTTCTTCGAATTCGCCTTGCTCCTCCGCGAGACTACCCAACTGGTGCAGGGTGCTGGCGATGCTGACTTGGTCGCCGAGCTTCTTTTTGATTTCAAGACTCTCGTCGTAGAGGCGGCGTGCCTCTTCAAGTTCACCTCGAACCTGCGCGAGCCCGCCTAACAGGTGCAGGCTGCCGGCGACGCCATCCTGGTCGCCGAGCTTCTTTCTGATTTCAAGACTCTCGTCGTAGAGGCGGCGCGCCTCTTCAAGTTCACCTCGATCCTGCGCGAGCCCGCCCAACTGATGTAGGGAGATGGCGATGTTGCCCTGGTCGCCGAGCCTCTTAATGATCTCATGGCTCTCGTCAAAGAGGCGGCGCGCTTCAGCAAGCTCTCCGCGGCTCTTATACATTGCGGCTAAATTGTGCGAGAGACGTGCAATCTCAGCTTCATCCTGTAAAGAATGTGCTGCCTGAAGCGCCTGCTCACCGAGCTTTACTGCTTCACCCCAGTAGCCGCGCACGCACAGCATTCCTACGTTGGCCCTCGCCAGAGTGTACGCCATTAGCATGACGCGCTCCCGGTATCCGGAAGTGAATGCCACCTCGGACGCGCCCAGCAGGTTATCCTTCTCCCCTTCCAGCACGTCGAAGTTTTCGGCCGACGATTCTTTGCGCTCTACGGCGTAGCGGAGGAAGTAGGCGACGAAGCGGCGGCGGAACTCGTCGGCGCGCGGGTCTTTCGACAGGCGGGCGGCAGCCAGCGTGCGCGTCAAGCCTTCGACGGCGAGGCGGCGGTTGCCGTCCACGCCCTTGACCAGCCACAGCCGGCGGAGGTTGCTGACCGCCTCGCGCACGCGCCCCGCGTCGTCGAACCCCGCCACCGCCGCGAGCGCTTCCGGCGTGGCGCTCGGCGCGAAGAGCGAGAGGGCGAGCAGCGCGGCGCGGCCGTCCTCGCCCAGCAGCGGCAGCTCGAAAGAGCGGTCGAAGATGCGTTCGGCGGCGTCGCCCTCGCCGTGCTGCAACTCTTCAAACACCGCGCCCGGCTCCTGCGCCAAATCTATCTGCCCGACGACCCACTGCATGACGAACGGGTTGGCCTCCGCGATCTGGTAGATGCGCTCGCGCACCTCGGGCGTGAAAAGCTCCGGGCCTTGCGTCTGCCCGGCCAGCCTCTCCGAAAACTCCGCGGCCTCTTCGCGCGACATCGCGGAGACGGGGACGAAGACCGTCTCAGGCACCCTGATGCGGGAGGTGAAGAGTGCGGAGCACTGAGTCCGCTTGAACCACGCCTCGATGCCCTTCCGCTCGGCCTCCGTGACCGTCTCGTAGTTGTCGAGCACGACCAGCGCGCCTGCGACGAGCGCGCGCACCTGCTCTTGCTTCTCCGCGGGCGCGAGCGTGCGCAAGTCTGCGCGCCCGAGTTGGGTGGCGATGTCGTCCAGCAGAGAGGGGAGAGAGAAGTCCGCGCGGCCGTCGGCGCTGCTCCAGGTGACGCGGCCCCCGTACGCCTCCTGCAAGGCGCGCGCGGCCTCGGCGGCGAGCGTCGTCTTGCCGATGCCGCCCGGCCCCGAGAGCGTCACAAGCTGCTCGCGCCCCGGCGCGAGTTCTTCCCGCAGACGCCCGACGATGTCGCGCCCCTGCGCGTCGCGCCGCGCGACGAAGCCGATGACGGGCGGGCGCGGGATGAAAGACGGCGTCGGCGCTCTCTCCGGCTCGTCGTGAGGTTCGACCGGCTCTTCGCGGGCGGAGAGCAGTTCTTCGACGGCCCGGCGGATGCCCGCGGCCACGTCGGCGAACGCCTTGTCGCGGTCGTCCCAGTCTTTGACCGGCCGTGCGTCTTTGGGCAGCGCTTGCAGTTTGCCGAAGGGGGCGCTCTGCCAGTCGTCGGTGAAGCGCAGGATGACGGGGATGACGCGCGCCTCGCCCGCCTCGTGCCTCCGCATGGCGCACTCGACCTCGATGTCGTAGCAGTAATCGGAGGCGACGAAGTCGGGACTGATGAGGAGAAGGATAACGTCGGCCGATTCAAGGTGCTTGTCTATCTGCCTGTCCCACTCCTGGCCGGGGATGATGCGCCGGTCGCTCCACTGCCGCACGACGCCCTTGCGTCTGAGCATGACCAAGCTCGTCTCAAGCTGTGCGCGCAGCTCGTCGTCCCTGTGCGAGTAGGAGACGAAGAGTTCGACGGGTCGGGCGGACTGAGGTGCCACGGGTAGCGTGCTCCTTTAAGAGTCTGCGGCGAATATAGCAGAGGCGCGGCGGACTGCCGCGGAAAAGTAGGGGGCGGAGGGGCTTTAACCGGCGAGCGGGCCGCGGTCGATTTTGGACATGGGGATGGCGCACTCCATGACCACTTTGAGGGCGAGGCAGGGGTCGATGGCTCCCTTCGCCTGGAGCATGATCTCCTGGATGGCGAGGCCGAGCAGGACGGGCCAGTGCTCCGGGGCGGGGCAGAACTTCGAGGCGAGGCGGAAGACCTCGGGCCAGAAGGCTTCGACGTAGTTGCGCGGCGTGTCGTGCAACGGGTGCTCCGGGGGCAGGCGCGGGAGGCCGAACTCCGGCGAGCCCACGGTCGCGGCGGCGTGCGCGAATACGTCGTCCGGGTCGGGAATGTCCCGGCACCCGGTCACCTGCGCCCCGCCGGCGGCGATGCTCCACACGGAGTGCTGATCCTCCGCGAGCGGCCTGTTGAGGTCGTCACCGAAGAAGTAGACCTTGCCGTCGGTACATTCGGCGCATACGAAGAGAGCCCTCTCGTCGAGCCCTTGCGCACGCGCACGGGCGCGGACGCTCGCCTGGCAGGCGTAGCCGGCGAGGGAGCCGAGAGCGCCGAGGATCGACTCGACGTGAATGCCGCGCTCGGTCTTCATCGCCGCCATCATGCGTTCCGCCACCTCCTTGCCGCCGACCTTCGCGCCGATGAGCGGGTCTTTGCCGGACATCTCGGCGATCCTCTGGACGAGTTCCGCCTCCCAGCGTTCGGGGTCGGCCGCCCTCAGTTCCGACGCCGACGGCACTGGCTCGCTCTTCAAGCGGCCGAATAGCTTCTTGAACATGTTCCACCCTCGGCGCCGCTACGGCCTGGCCGGCGCCTTCCGGTCGATGAAGTCGGAGAGAAGTTGGGCGTAGTTGTCGGCCTTCAGTTCTTTGAGCCTGGCGAGGTGTGCGAGCGCGGCGTCGCGTTGTCCCAGGGAGGCGCGGGCGAGGCCGTCGAAGTAGTGTGCGGCGGGGAAGTCGGGGGAGAGTTGGAGGGCACGTTCGGCGGCGGACGCGGCCTCTTCGTATCTGTTCAGGCCGTAGAGCGATTCGGCGAGCCCTTCGTGTGCGTAGGGGTTGGCGGGCTCGCGCGTGGCGGCGAGGCGGAGGTGCCCGGCCGCCTCCTCGAAGCGGCGCGCGGTGTTGCAGACGAGGCCGAGGCGGAGGAGTGCCGGCACGTAGCCGGCATCAATCTGGAGCATCCCGCGGTAGGACTCTTCCGCCTCCTTATACCTTCCGGCCTTGAAGTGCTCGTCGCCCGCGGTGTAGTAGGCGCGCACGGCCGCCTGGAGCGCCGCGTCGGCCTCGCGCTCGCGCCCGAGCTTGAGCTGCGCGAGCGCGAGGTTGAAGTATGCCTGCCCGTATTTGGGATCAAGCTCGGCGGCGCGTCGGAAGGCGGCGGCGGCCTCCTCGAAGCGCGCGGCGGCGAAGTGCGCGCTCCCGAGGTTGTTGTGCGCGGCGGCGAGCGCGGGGAAGGCGCGGATGGCCTCGCCGTACTCCTTGACGGCCTGCTCGACCCTGCCCTTTGCAAAGTGTTCGAGCCCGCGCTCGTTGTGCGCGAGCGCGTTGCGCTCCTCGGGCGAGACGGCGCGCACGACGCCCGGCCCGGCCCCCGCCTTGTTGGCGTCGGAGGGGAATTTCGTGTCGGACTTGCCCTCCTCGAAACGGCGGCGCTGCGCCTCGGCGACCGCGCGCATCGTCATCTCCATGCGCTGCTGCATCAGCGTGCGATATGCCTCCTGCGAGTCCAACTGCGCGCGCGCCCGCGGCGCGGCGAGGAGCAGCGCGAGCGCCGCGAGCGGCAGCAGTGCGTAAGGGGCGCGGCGGCGCGCGCGTGTCTCCTGCTTCATGGGTGCCTCCTCTTAAGGCTCGCTCTCGACGGGCGCGCCCGCATCATTCCAAGCCTTCCAGCCGCCGGCCAAAGAGTAGACGTTGGTGTAGCCCATGCGCTGGAGGTTGTCAGCGGCCAGGGCCGAGCGGTAGCCGCCGCCGCAGTAGAGGATGAGTTCCGCCCCTCGGTCGGGGACGGCGGTCTCGATGTCGCGCTCGATGATGCCGCGCCCCAAGTGCTCGGCGCCGGCGGCGTGGCCGCGCTGCCACTCGTTGTCCTCGCGCACGTCGATGAGCCGCGCGCCCTGCCCCGTGCGTTCCAGCGTCTGCTCGACGTTGACCTCGCGGACGCGCGACCTGGCGTCGTCCACCAGCTTCAGGAATCCTTCGGTGTGCTTCATCTCGTGCGGCGCGGCCTCCTATGGGTTTGACTTTCGTTTCGGCGGTTTGCTACATCATAGCGCTTCCCCGGTTCCCTGTGGAGTGTCTTCATGCGTAGAAGGTTGGCGCCGACCCTGACGGCGCTCGCGTGCGTGCTCGCGCTCGCGGGCTGCCACTGGTCATACACGGGCTCGAACTCCGGCGGCATCGGCGGCGGCGCGGGCGGCGTCGGCGTGGGTAGCGCCCCCGACAACGCGGACGCGCTCGTCAAGTCGCTCAACGACTTCACGGAAGAGATGCTGTCGAAGGTCGAGAAGGCCGTGGACACGAAGGCGGGCGTCGCCGAGGCGCAGGCCCTGCTCGACGCGCGCAAGAACGAGCTGGCCGGGCGCCTCGCGGCGCTCAAGCATGACCCGGCGGCGAAGAAGAGTCTGCTCGAAGCCGAGGTGGACAACACCGACCGCGTCCACCGCCTCCAGCTCAAGTACGCGGACGCCGCGGCGCGCGACGCCGAGCTGAAGGCCCGGCTCGAACGCCTCATCAACGACTACGACGCGCTCTTCCGCTGACGCGGACGGCCCCTTTGGAGTAAACGGGCGCGGGCGTCTATAATGCCGTTTGCAAAACTTCCAGCGTAAACCGTGAACCGTAAACCGTGACGAGACAAAGCCGGGTTTTATCTTGTCACGGTTTACGGTTCACGGTTCACGGTCTGTTCGAGGAGAACCAATTTGTCTACGGAACAGTTCGACGTGACGGTGATCGGGTCGGGGCCGGGCGGGTACGTGGCCGCGATACGCGGGGCGCAGCTGGGGCTGAAGGTGGCGCTCGTCGAGAAGGACAAGCGCCTCGGCGGGACTTGCACGCTGCGCGGCTGCATCCCGACCAAGCAGCTTTTGATGTCGGCGCACTATTACGAGAAGGCGAATAAAGACCTCGCGGACTTCGGCGTGCAGGTCTCGGAGGTGCGCCTCGCCTTCGAGGACGTGCAGAAGCGCAAGGCGAAGGTCGTGACGAAGAACTCGAAGGGCATCGAGTTCCTGATGAAGAAGAACCAGATCACGGTCTTCAAGGGCACGGGCAAGCTCGCGCTCCCCGGCAAGGTCACGGTGACGGGCGAGGACGGCAAGGCGCAGACCATCAACACGAAGAACATCGTCATCGCCACCGGCTCGGTCGTCCGCCCCATCCCCGGCTTCGAGACCGACGGCGAGCGCGTCGTCAACTCCGACCACATCCTCGAACTCGAAAAGGTTCCGAAGTCGCTCATCGTCATGGGCTCCGGCGCGGTCGGCACCGAGTTCGCCTCGGTCTACTCGCGCTTCGGCGCCGAGACGACGCTCGTCGAGCTCCTGCCCCGCATCATGCCGCTCGAAGACGAGGAGGTCTCCAAGACGCTGGAGCAGTCGTTCCGCAAGCGCGGCCTGAAGTGCCTGCCGGGGACGAAGCTGGAGAAGGTCGAGAAGACCGAAGGCGGCGTGCGCGTGACGGGCAAGGACGCGAAGGGCGGCGACGTGTCGCTCGAAGCGGAGATGCTTTTGGTCGCCGTCGGCCGCATGCCTTACCTCGAAGGGCTCGGGCTCGAAGGCACGAAGATTAAGGTCGAGCGCGGGACGATTCAGGTGGACGAGTTCTGCCGCACGGGCGAGCCGAACGTCTACGCCATCGGCGACGTGATCCCGACGCCGTGGCTCGCGCACCTCGCGTCGAAGGAGGGCATCCTCGCCGTCGAGCAGATCGCGGGACAGAAGCCGCACCCCATCAACCTGCGCCACGTCCCCTCCTGCACCTACTGCGACCCGGAGGTCGCGTCCGTCGGCCTCACGGAGGCGAAGGCGAAGGAGCTGGGCTACGACGTGAAGACGGCCAAGTTCCCCTTCAGCGCGTCGGGCAAGGCCAGGATACTCGGCGAGGAGGAGGGGTTCGTCAAGGTCGTCAGCGAGACGAAGTACGACGAGCTTTTGGGCGTCCACATCGTCGGCCCGCACGCGACCGAGATCATCCACGAGGCCATCGTCGCGCTCCACCTCGAATCGACGGCCGAAGAGCTGGGCCAGGTCATCCACGCGCACCCGACCGTCTCCGAGGCCGTCATGGAGGCCGCCGAGGGCATCCACGGGTTGACGATCCATTTCTAACCCGCTTTATGAAAAACACCCCCACGACTAAGACCGCCTCACGCGGCGGCAAGGGCGCGAAGGGCAGGGCGAAGGAGGCGGGCTCGAACGGCGGCACCGACGCGGCCGAGCCCTTCGTCTTCCTCCCGCCCCCGCGCGCGGAGGCACTGTCAGTCGCAGACCCTTTGAACGAGCAGGGCGAAGTCGTCTGCGCGGGCGAGACGACGCTCAACCGTGAGCAGTTGCTTGAGCTGTACCGCTGGCTGCAACTGACGCGGCTCGTCGAGGAGCGTTTGGTCAACCTCTACCGGCAGACGAAGGTCGTCGGCGGCGTCTTCCGCTCGCTGGGCCAGGAGGCGACCGCGGTCGGGACGGCCTACGCGCTTGCGCCGCAGGACTTCATCGCGCCCCTGATTCGAGACCTCGGCGCGGTGCTGGTCAAAGGCATCCGGCCGCGCGACATCTTCGCGCAGTACATGGCGAAGGCGTGGGGGCCGTCCGAGGGGCGCGACCTCAACATCCACTTCGGCGACGTGTCGAAAGGCTTCATCGGCCCCATCTCGCACCTCGGCGACATGATCCCCGTGATGACCGGCATCGTGCTCGGCGCGCGGATGCGGAAGCTCGACACGGTCGCGGTCGCCTACATCGGCGACGGCGGGATGAGCACCGGCGCCTTCCACGAGGGGCTCAACTTCGCCGCCGTGCAGCGCCTCCCTTTCATCATCGTCGCCGAGCACAACTGGTACGCCTACTCGACGCCCACTTCGAAGCAGACGGCCGTCGCCAACCTCGCCGACAAGGCCGCCGGCTACGGCATCCCCGGCTACGTCGTGGACGGGAACGACGTGGTCGCGTGCTACGAGGTGATGAGGCGCGCCGCCGAGTTCGCGCGCGGCGGGGGCGGCGCGGTCTTGATCGAGGCCAAGACCTACCGCCGCAAGGGTCACGCCGAGCACGACGACCAGCGCTACATCCCCGCGGGCGAGCTGGAACACTGGGAGAAGCGCGACCCGCTCGACCGCTTCCAACGCCATCTGATTTCAAAGGGCGTCGCCACGCAGGAGAAGCTCGACGAGATCGTCGCCGACGTGCGCCGCGAGATCGAAGAGGACACGGCCTGGGCCGAAAGCTCGCCCATGCCCGACCCCGAGAAGGCCGCCTACAACGTCTTCGACAACACAAACGTCCCCCCGGCGTTCCGGCCGAAGGTGTTGGAGAACTAAAGATGCTGTTACCCAAACACAAGGCGCGCCGCCAAGCGTCTTCTACTCTCAAACCATATGACTATGGAGAGAAGAAGATGGGACTCACCTACGCGGACATCGAACTCATCAGCGCGGACGACCTCGCGCTGAATCGGCGCGGCTTCCTGCCGGAAGACGAAATTAAGCGGATGCACGTCACGGCGTTGGTAGACAGCGGCTCGTACATGCTCGTTGTCAATGAACAGATTAAGCAGCAGCTTGACCTCCCGGTGCTGGGTGAAACGGTCGGCACCTTGGCCGACGAGAGCGAAGTCAAGGTAAAGATCGTCGGCCCCATAGAGATTCGGTTCGGAAATCGCCGCGCCACCGTGGACGCGATTATGTTCCATGGCGCCGTCGAACCGTTGCTCGGCGCGATACCAATGGAAGATTTGGACGTGATTGTTGACCCAAAGCAGCAGCGTCTAATTGTCAACCCGGAGAGCCCAAACATCGCCCGCAAGCACGTCAAAGCCACGGCGTGGGCTTGAACGCAAATATGTCAACGGCAACGAAGAAAGAGCACAGGTCGAACCGGCCGGAGCGCGGCGGGGTGGTGACGTTCGTCGAGGCCATCCGGCAGGGCTTGTGGGAGGAGATGGAGCGCGACCCGTCGGTCTTCCTCATCGGCGAGGACGTGGGCGCGTACGGCGGCGCGTTCAAGGTGACGGACGGGCTGCTCGACGAGTTCGGCGAGAGTCGCGTCATCGACACGCCCATCTCGGAGGCGGCGATTGTCGGCGCGGCGTGCGGCGCGGCGCTGATGGGGATGCGCCCGGTCGCCGAGTTCCAGTTCATCGACTTCATCTCGCCCGCCTTCGACATGCTGACGAACTACGCCGCCAAGTGCCGTTACCGCTGGGGCGCGGGGCTGGCGACCGTCTTCCGCGGCCCCTGCGGCGCGGGCGTCCACTCGGGGCCGTTCCACAGCCTGAACGCCGAGTCGTTCTTCCTCAACACGGCGGGGCTCAAGATGGTCGAGCCCTCGACGGCCTACGACGCGAAGGGGTTGATTAAGGCGGCCATCCGCGACCCCGACCCCGTCCTCTTCTTCGAGCACAAGAAGCTCTACCGCCTGCCGCGCCTGCGCGAGGAGCTTCCCGAAGAGGACTACACGGTCGAGATCGGCCGCGCGCGCGTGCGGCGCGAGGGGCGCGACCTCTCCGTCATCACCTTCGGCGCGCAGGTCTTGACGGCGCTCGACGCCGCCGAGGAGTTGGAGAAGGAAGGCTTGGACGTCGAAGTCTTAGACCTGCGGACGCTGGCGCCGATGGACAGGGAGGCGATCCTCGGGACGGCGAAGAAGACGAGCAAGGTCTTGATATTGCACGAGGCTTCGCGCACGGGCGGCATCGGCGGCGAGATCGCCGCGACCATCTGTGGCGAGGCGTTCGAGTGGCTCGACGCGCCGGTCGTGCGCGTGGCGGCGACCGACACGCCCGTGCCCTACTCGCCGCCGCTCGAAGAGTATCACCTGCCGCAGGTCAAAGACGTGTTGGAGGCGGCGCGCAAGCTGGCCGCGTACTGAAGAGACTGTTGGCTCTTAGCCAGACCAAAAGCTAAAAGCCAACAGCCAAGAGCTAACAGCTTACAAAGGAGCGATTCATGCCGAAGTTTCTTATCGAGCGCGAAATCCCCGGCGCGGGCGACCTGAAGCCGGAGGAGTTGCAGGCCATCTCGCAGAAGTCGTGCGGCGTGTTGAAGGAGATGGGGCCGCAGATTCAGTGGGTCGAGAGCTACGTCACGGGCGACAAGGTCTACTGCGTCTACATCGCCCCGGACGAGGCGGCCGTCCGCGAACACGCGCAGCGCGGCGGCTTCCCCGCCAACCGCGTCTCCGAGATCAAGCGCATGATCGACCCGACGACGGCGGAATGATGAAGTATTTTTGATTTTGGGTTTTTGATTTGCGATTTGCCGGCGTGTTATTAAATCAAAAATCGCAAATCAAAAATCTAAAATAGTCTGGAGCGTTTATGGCAACGGAAGTGGTGATGCCGCAGATGGGCGAGTCCATCGCGGAGGGGACGATTACGCGCTGGCTGAAGAAGGTCGGCGAAACGGTCGAGCGCGACGAGCCGCTCTTCGAGATTTCGACCGACAAGGTTGACGCCGAGATTCCGAGCCCGGCGGCCGGGACGCTCACGCAAGTCCTCTTCAAGGAGGGCGACACGGTCGAGGTCAACAAGGTCGTCGCCTACATCGGCGAGGCCGGCGAAGCGTCCGACGCGCCCGCGCCGGCCTCGGCGCCGTCGGAAGAGGCCCCGAAGCAGGATGCCGCCGCGGCCTCGGCCGCGCCCGCGAGCCAGGCCGCCGTCTCGGCGCCGCCCCCGCCGCCGCCCGCCCCCACTCCGGCCGCGCCGCAGACGCCCACGCCCCCCGCCCCGCAGCAGCGCGCCGCCGCGCCGCAGCCCTCGGGCGGCAACACGGTCACAGAGGTCTCGGGCCAGCCGCAGGCGACCTCGGGCGCGCCGCCCGCCGACGGCACGCACGGGGCGCGCACGGCCGAGGAACTCCGCCGCACGCGTTCGAGCCCGCTCGTGCGCAAGATCGCCGCCGAGCACAACATCGACATCTCGCGGCTCGAAGGCACGGGCGCCTCCGGGCGCGTGACGAAGAACGACATCCTCAGCTACATCGAGTCGGGCGCGGCCCTCTCGCCGGAGCAGGCGGCCGTGCAGCCGCAGGCCGAGGCGCGCGCGCCGCAGCAGGCGCCGCAGCCGCCCCCGCCCCCGGCCGCGCAGCCCGGCGAGGGCGACCGCGTCGAACCGATGTCCGTCATGCGCAAGAAGATCGCCGAGCACATGACGATGTCGCAGCGCACCTCCGCGCACGTCGCGACCGTCTACGAGATCGACATGACGCGCGTGCATCGTTTGCGGGAGGCGAAGAAGGCCGAGTTCCAGCAGCGCGTCGGGACGAAGCTTTCGTACATGCCCTTCATCTTCCAGGCCGTCACGCAGGCCATCCGACGGTTCCCCGTCTTCAACTCGCAGGTCGCGGGCGACCAGATCATCTACAAGCGCGACATCAACCTCGGGATGGCCGTCGCGCTCGACTGGGGGCTCATCGTCCCCGTCATCAAGCGCGCCGACGACCTCTCCATCGCCGGCCTCGCCAAGGCCGCCAACGACCTCGCCGACCGCGCGCGCGCCAAGCAGCTCAAGCCCGACGAGGTGGCCGGCGGCACCTTCACCATCACCAACCCGGGCGTCTTCGGCGGGCTCTTCGGCACGCCGATCATCAACCAGCCGCAGGTCGCCATCCTCGGCGTCGGCACCATCGAGAAGCGCGCCAAGGTCGTCACGACCGAGGACGGCGAAGACGTGATCGCCGTCCGCCACATGGCCTACTTCGCGCTCTCCTTCGACCACCGCATCATCGACGGGGCGGACGCCGAGCGCTTCCTCTCCTACGTCAAGGAGATTCTCGAAGCGGGGCAGTTCCTAATATAATCGGCCGTGAGAACCTGTAGGTCGCGGCCACAACCTTGCGACCGTCCGCGCGTGGTTTAACGACCACGCGCGGCACGGCCCGCCGGACAATCGCCGCCATCTCCTCGGGCTTCAAGTCATGCACGCGCCGTGACAATTCATCGAGGAACTTCTCAGCGTCTCTCAGTTGTTCACGCACCGAGTTCGCCCGCGCCCGTTCTGATTCAGCCCGCGCCCTGTCCCCTTCGAGCGCAGCCAACTCCGCCCGCAGTTGCATAAGCTGGGCGTCTAACTCCTCCTCCGTGATCCTCCCCTGACGCGCCCATGTGATTACGCGCTCCCGCTCCCGCTCTTTGGCCGCGCGCAGCTTATCGGTGTCGGGCGCGGTCTTAGAGCCGGCTGCTCTCGCGCTCATAGCCGCCTGAAGCTTCGAGAGCACCCTGCCGGGTGCGGTCGCGAACTCCTCCACCCCAGACCATACAAGGCGCTCTAAATCATCAGCTCGCACGTCGCGCAAAGCACAATTCTCAACGCGGGCGTCTGCGCGGGAGGTGCAGCGGTAGTAGGTGTACCTATTCCCGTTGCTCTTATGACCATAGCTGACGCCCGTCATACTTCGGTCGCATAATCCGCATCGGACAAGGCCACGCAGCAGGTAGAAGCGGCGGGCGTTACGAGATGCGAGCCGCATGTTCTCCTCCCGCAACTGCTCGCAGCGCTCCCACACCTCTTTGGAGACAATCGCAGGTACTTGATAATCCTCATAACGGATGACCCGCTCCGGCGGCGAGTTGTACTTACTCTTTGTCCCCTTACCATTCTTCGTCTCGAAACGTCTGCGCCACATACCCTCACCCTTATAAGCAGGGTTGCGGAGGATGTAGCTGAGCGTGCTCTGCTTCCACAGGTCGCCGGTCGGGTGAGGGACACCTCGCGCGTTCAGGTCGGCGGCGATCTTCTCCTGCGACGCGCCCCCTGCGTAAAGGGTGAAGATTTCGCGGATGGTGGGAGCCGTTTCTTCGTCGGGCACCAGCCTCTTCACCGGCTTAACACGCCCGGCCGCCCGGACGGCTTCGAGCCGCATGCCGTAGGAAATTTTACCGCCCGACCAACGCCCCTCTTTGGCCGCGCGCACCTTCCCGGCGCGCATTGCTGCCAGCAGCTCCTCGCGGTCATACTGGGCTACGCCCGCGTACATCGCGCGCATCAGAGCACGCGCACCTGGCGTGAGCTGAGAAGGGACTGGCTCGCGAACAGCCTGGATATCCAGCCCTAATTCTTGCTCAATCTGCCTGACCGCCAGATGAATTACGAAAGCGTCGCGCCCGATCCGTTTATGGTTGAGGCAGGCGAGCCCTGCATACTGCCCGGTGCGCAGAAGCTCTAATGCGCGTGCCCCACCCGGCCTTTCATGGAAGGGAATAACGCCAGACACTCCGTCGTCCATGACCCATTCCGAGGCGAGGGGAAGGGAAGAGATGCTTGCGTGACGCTCAACTTCAGCAATCTGAGTCTTGATTGTCTCCGCCTCCTTCTGCTCATCGCTGGAGACGCGCGCGTAAGGCAGGTATGGTTTCGTCATCGGTAGTAACGCTCCTTCCCAAGGCTATATGCTTTGGCTAAGCGCTAGATGAATGACTCTGGCGTATGAGGATATTCGGCGCTGCGCTTGCGGCAGACTTTTGTAGGATAGCAGTGGGCCGTGATATCTTCGGACACGCTGGGTCGTTGGCTTAACCGTTTCGACTCGGCCACGCTCCCGGATGTTCGTAGCATCGCGGGGGCATCTTCTTTGTAGCCCCATTATACATCCTTTCACCTACTGATAATCAGATTATTATTTGAACCGCATCTCATGTAAGTCGTCACATCTCGTTGACTGACACGAGCAACATTTCTTCGAGGATGCGCTCTACCTCGGCGGGCGGCACGCCGAGGATCATTAGAAGTATTCGGGCTTCATTCACTTCGTCAGGTTCGTATTCGGCGACGAGTTCCAGCGAACCGCCCTGCGCGGTTTTGCTGGATAGCTCCTCAACATCGACCCGCCTCGTACTCACCTCTTGCTCGCTCCTACACACTTCCCTTAAGGACTACTTAGCCAGCGCGGTTACAACTACTCTCCGCATGCTTCGGCGCGGATAGCCTCGGCCTCGGAATCTTCAATGTCACAAAAATCATCGTGCAGACTTTCATCGGATGAGGCGGGTGATGGTTGGCGCAAACGCAACTCTCGGCTCTGAACGGCTGGCTCGGTAAACCCGGCAAAGGTACGCTCCCACGAGTCTTGAGCTGCGGCCGACGGCAAAGGGCGATTGTCACCGGCGGGGGGTAGGACAAAATGTCCTACCCCCTCCTTAAGTTCTTCGCGCTCACACGTTTCCGGGAAGATTTCCAGAACTTCGGTGATCTCCGTTTGTAACTCGGAGAGTGTGTCGCGCAGTTCCGCGCCCTGCCCGCTTTCAAGGAAAACTTCTCGCGAGTCGTCGGCCAACTCTAGAAGCGCTTGCTTACCCTTCTTCACGTTTCTGGCGGCGTTGATGAATGCCTGCTCGATTTTTTCAGAAGGCGCGCGCCTTGGCTTTCGCCTGCGTTGCCGAGGTGGGGCGTTTGGTATTTCGGAGTAGTGTTCCCCCGCAGCATCCTCGATGGCCGCGCGACGATCTCTCACATAAAGCTCGGACGAGCGCGCCTGGTTGACCACTGCTTCAACGTAGGCCGAAGCGGTAAAGCGATAGGAGGTCTTTTGGTAGCGTTGGCGGTCGGCGTAGTATTCCCCCTCAGTAATTTCCAGCAGTGAGAACCTAAGTCTCCGCGCCTCTTTGTTGTGTGCGGCTCGCCATCGGCGGATCGTGCGGTCGGAGCATTTAAGATGCGACGCCAGTTCAGCGTCGAAAGCCCTAAGCGGCTTGCCGCTGCCGCCGAGCAGGCCAACAACTGAGAGCGTGAGATGTCGCGCCTTATAAGAGAAGCCTGCGAAAGTGAGCGCGAAGTCGAGCGCGAGGATACCGTCGGCCATGTCTTCCAAGATTAAATTGGTGGGCTGAGTGTCAGTCTCCACCCTTTCCGCCATACGCTTGAATTGCGCTGGCGTTATGTCGTGAACGATTGCCCCTCTCATGCTACCTGAGTCCTCCCGCCACCTAAATGAGCTAGCAGGTAGTCGTCATAACCCTTTTCCGGCCCCGGCCAGGTGCGTACCCGCACGCGGAAGCCACAGGCTTGGAACTGCGCGACGAGTTTGTATAGGGCTCCGAGCACCTGCGGCTTCTCGTACATGTCACGGTCGTAAGCGACGAAGACGTGGCGTAGCTTCGGGAAATTCGTCTTTAAACGGGGGGCGAGGCCGCGGATCGAGTGAGTGCCAGCCACGCCTATGACCGGAGCGTCAGAGAGGTAAGAAGCGACTTCGGCCTTGAGAGCGCCCTCGGTGATCGTCGCCTCTTGCGCGCTTTGCAGGAGAGTTTTGCCGGCGAAGTGAGGCGGCGCACCAGAGGATGCCCCGCCGTCGCGCTCTGCCGACGAGAGCCAGATGTATTTGCCGCCGTCCAGCGGCCTATCAACTCTTTGCAGGAGTGCTTGGACAAAGCCGTGCTCGTCTCGGACTGCAAGAAAGTAGCCAGGGGGACGCCAAACCATCTCCCAACACCCATGGTTGCGGTAGAAACCTGGTATGCCACCGCCGGAGGCTTCGAGGAGGAGTGAAAGGGAATCTGCCACACGGCGGTACTCACCTCTGTTTGTAGGCGCGCTTACATAGTGCTTGCGCTCGATTTCGACGGTACTCAGCCCACGGGCGAGGAGGGCGGCTCTATGTTCCGGGCGTAGGGAAAGCTCTCTGCAAATGAGCCGACTTAAGACGCCGTTGATGATATCAGCGGGAGCCCTTTGAGATTCGGTGTAGCTCATTGCGTCGGAACTGGGGCCTATGTTGCACCCCTTCTCCAATGACGAAAAGCGCCCGAGAAGCTGTATCCACTCAGCTTCTCGGGCGCTTCTCTTTACTCCTCCCGTGCTTTCGCACGGCACAGGAGAATTTGAATTATTCAGCCGGTGGATATGCGGCCTAAAGATTCAAAAAGCCACTGCCGTTCTCAGCAGTGGCCTGAAGTTAGCCGCAGCAGGTTAAGACTGTACAGGGACATTTTGACCTCAAAATGTCCAACTTTTTAGCCCGCGTGACGGGAAGTCTATTGTTTAATAAATTTAGTGGCTTTGCTTGATTTCTTACGCTTACTGCTCTTTTTTCTCCCAATCCCTTTTAAAAGCTTGACCATGTACTCTTCACTATACCTGTACAGGCGCGCCAGATGGCGTCTGGCAAGCTCATAGGGCTGATAATTCAACTCAGGTAGCGGCTCCAAGCATTCAGGACGAAGAGAGGGAAAAAGCTCTAGCGACATACTCGACCACGCCTTCCTCCACGCCCTGTCTTTATTGCTAAGAGTAATATTTCTTCTGAAGAAATCGTCTCTCGTTTGATTATGAAAACGGCGCGCTTCCCCGTATTCGCGACGGAGAACTTGATACTGCTCGGTCAACTGGCTTAATTGCTCTTCGGTAAGTTTGGGACGTTTATCTCCGACGAAAATCTTGCGCAAGTCCTCCATCTGTTTGTCATACTTTTGAAGCTCACTTTCAGGCAGTAATGTGAAGTCATCCGGAATGCCCAAGGATTTCCAGTGTTCCTTGAGGACAGGCTCGACAACGTTCTTTAAGTATCCGCGGATGGTGTCGTCGAGGGCCTGGGTAAGGGTCTGATACATAGCTACCGGAAGGTGATGAATGTAATTGCTCGTCAAAGCGCGAGCATGGAGATTTACGGCCTCCTCAATATTATCTTCTTCCGAGAGAGCAAAAACCTTATCCGCATTAGGCTGGCGTAGCAGTTTTTCCAATTGCTCAACAATGTATGCTACTCCCTGTAGTAGGAAAAACTCCCATTGCAGCGTTCCGAACGATCCGGATGCCAAAATAATCAGGCTAATATCACCGGGATGTTCTTGCTTGAGCACCTGCCAGTGGCTCTTTAAGAATTCTTCCTCTTTGAATTCGGAGAAGTCTCTAAGCCGACAGTCTTCAACAGCTCCTTGTAGGATTTTAAGAGCGCGTCTCAACTTAGAGAATCGCTCTTCCTGATTTTTGTCTATCCTCTTTTCCTGGTTCTCTTTCACACTCAAGCGCCGCGAGGAGCCCCCTGTTTAGAAGGTGGAGAGCAATAGGGAACTAAAACAGACTTCCGGTCGAATTGTCTTTTTTCTTCCCCGTTCGTCGTATAGGCTTGGGCGTTAGCTTGCGCGTTGGTTTGGCGGTGGTTTGCGGCTGTGAACGTTCCTGCCGGATGCGCTCAAGCAGAGCAGACGCGGGCTCATAGTCGCGCCCCTCATGGCGGGCGAGTTCCGCCTCAGTCGGCATGAGTTCGCCTTTGAAAGCTTTATTCAGGATGGACTGGGCGAGTTTGTCAACGTGCTCTTTGGCCTTAAGGTAACGCGCTTCGAGCGCGTCGGCCGTTCTGAAGAGGGCTTCGACCCGGCGAACAATCTCTTGCTGTTCCGTAACAGGAGGAAGCGCGATACTCAGGTCAAGGAACTTCTCCTGCGTTAAATTCACGCCGCTGTCGGATATGCCGGTTTTAAGGGTATCAATGTGTTCAGTCATAGCTGGCGTGTTAAGCGCAAGAACCAAAAATTGGGGCATTATGGTGCGTTCGTCTACCCGGAAGCGGTAAACCTTGTCACAGATCATGAGCCGTGGACGTACCGAGAGCACTAGACAACATACACCTGCACGGGCGCGCGGCCCTGCTCGGGTGATAAGAAGGTCGCCGCCTCTTAGTTCCAAATCGGGGCGCGGCTTCAGATGCTCCGGAAGCCTTTTGTTCTCACCTTCCAAAAATTCTAATTGTTGAACTGCCGTTGTTTTTATGACTCCCCATATTTTTGGTGAAGGGGACGGCTCAAGCTCACATCTTGGACTCCAACCCTGATCGAGAGTGCGTACAAGTAGCCGCAGGCTGCTGGAAGACCACCCGGATGGTAGCTCAGCACTAACTTCATCACGCTTGCGCCAATCAACTGTTAGTCGTCCTGAACATGCTGCGGTGAGTACCGATTGTCTAAACCGTTTGAGGATGGATGGGATTGTTGATAATCGAGCTTGCGCGGTGTCCACACGGCTCAGTAGCTTTTCTAACTTCGCCACAATGCGGCATTGTTCGTTGAGCGGTGGAAGTAAGACTTCTGTTTCAAGCAGTTTCTCTTTCGGCAGGGTTGACTGATTAACCCAGTGCTTACATTTATCATCAAATTCTCCTTGCTTCCACAACAGCCAAAGATAATGAAGAAGAAGCTGGGGATGAATTGCGTCATTCGTTGTTAGTTTGGTCAGGTGGTTACTAAAGGCGAACTGTCCGTCTAAGTTAAACAAGGCGCACTTGCCGACGAGCTTTGCGCTATTCGTCGTGCAAAAAAGGATGTCACCTTTGTTTAAGTAATGGCGTTCGCTTGCAAGCGAAGCCGGGACAGAACGGATCAAATTCAAGTTTAATTTGCCATCTACGCCTATATTATTCATGCGTAGATGCTTTAATCCGCCCTGTACATCTTTCTCACCCGAAGCAAACCCGGACTGGAAACTTTTCAGTACATCTTTGAGAGGTATGTTAATCCAGCCCTCTGGTAATTCACTCATGCAGTGACCATTTCCTCTTTCTCAATCAAAGTAACAATCTCTCTCAAATCATCAACTACTGCCTCAAGCTCCGTAATCGCTTCAGCGGCTAAGTCTTGCGGCTCAGGCAACTCGTCTGGGTCTTCCAGCGATTCATCCTTAAGCCATGTAATGTCGAGCTTGTAATCACGCGCCTTGATTTCGTCGATGTGGAAGCGGCGAAAGCGGCCGGCCTCGCCCGTGTCGGTGCGCTTGCTTCTGCCGTTCGGCTCGGTACCATAAGCCTTCTCGAACTCGGTGAAGTGTGCGGGGGTGAGCGGGCGATCCTTCTTCGTGATGCCGGGCACGTTTGAGCGCGCGTCGAAAATCCAGACGTGCTCGGTCGGGTAGCCCTTTTGGAAGAAGATAACGTTGGCCTTCACGCCTTGGCTGTACGGCGTGAAGGTGCCGCGGGGCAGGCGCAGGACAGTGTGCAGCGTGCAGTCCTGCATCAGTATCTCGAAGACCTCGCCAGCCTTGCCCTCGAACAGGCAGTTGTCCGGCAGCACGACGCCGGCACGCGCGCCGGGCTTCATAACGGTGAGAATATGCTGGAGGAAGTTGAGTTGCTTGTTCGAGGTGGCGATGGTGAAGTCCTCGCGGTCGGGAGCCTGATTTGCCCCGCGCGTGCCGAAAGGTGGATTGGCGAGCACCACGTCGAAGCGTTCGCTCGTCGGCGTCTCGTATATCGTGTCGCCGAGCGCGATGATAGGTTCGATGCCGTGCAGGTAAAGGTTCATCAACGCGAGTCGGCGCGGGCGAGCCACAAGCTCCTGCCCGTAATATGTGCTGCGCCGCACGCGCTTCGCCGTCTCGCGGTCGAGCGCCCCGCCCGTCACATCCACCAGCCACTCGTAGGCCCCGACGAGGAAGCCACCCGTGCCACACGACGGGTCGTAGATTTTGAAGTCTCGGTGCTGGCGCGGGTCGGGCTTGAGGCAACGCGCAATAGACTGAATCAGCACGCGCGGCGTGAAGTATTGCCCCGCGCCCTTCTTGCCTTCGCTGGCTGCCCGCTCTAAAAGCCCCTCGTAGGCGTTCGCCTTTACGTCCACGTCGAGCGCTGTCCACTCCGTCTCGTCAATCACGCCGATCAACTTCTTCAGGTTGACGGGATTGTTGAAACGCGACTGCGCGCCCGCGTAGATGTCCCCGAGTAGGTTGGGCTCTTTGCCAAGGCGGCGGAGCAGGTCAGCATAATACTCTGTCAGCTCCGTGCCAGATTTGCGGCTGAGCGTGCGCCAGTCCCAACCCTTCGGTATCTCGACGCCGCGCTCGTCGGCCATCTTCAGGAAGAGCAGGTATGTGATCTGTTCGATGTAGTCGCCGTAGTCAATGCCGTCGTGGCGTAGGGTGTGACAGAAGCCCCAGAGTTTCCCGACAACGTCGCTCATGCAGCAATAGCCTCGTTAATGCGTGATAGAAGTTTAGGAAGCCGGTTGTTGAAAGCACGGTTCGCGCGGCCCCAGCCCCCGGCGCGCGAAAGCACAGGCAACTCATCAAAATCGTCCTTCTCGATGGAAAGAGTCTCGACGAGGGCCGTGCGGATGCGTTCGAGCCATTGCTGCTGCTCAGGCGTGAACGTCTCGCCAGCAGTGATCTTATCAATGGCACGGCTCACACGCTCCTCCGCGGTGAGAAGCGGCTGATCCTCTTCAATGGCGTGTTTGACCATCGAGATGATATCGACGAGAGCCTTGTGATGATGAATCTCGTGCGCGCGACGTAGATTCTCGACGGTGAATCGCTCACCGGCTGTCGCCAGCTTCTTCTGTAATTCGCTTAGCGCTTTCGTGCCCCAGTCCTTCGGCCGGTCGCGGAGAATGTTAATCGCTTCGATATGCGCCGGATTCTCGCGGACGAAGCGCGTAAAAGCCTGAATGTAATCTTCCGGCTTGTACTCTTTGCCAGTGCTGTCGCGGAAGAGGCGTTCGGAGCTTACCTCATCCTGAGAGTCGTAGGCCACAAGGAAGACCTTTGGCGGGCGCGGATACTCCGTCAGGAGTCTCTGGAGTCCAGGGTCGCGCAGGAGCTTCATCGTCCCAGTGAAGTTTTTGCGCAACGCCTGGGTAAGACCTTCCGCGAATGCGCCGACATCACCGTCAGGGATATAGGCTTCAAAGAGGGTGCGGGCATCTCCGGACATCTCCTTTTCGACGCGCCGCAGCCTCTTGACGAGGCAGCCAATGTTGTAGTCCCGGTCGTTGTTCTTCCAGATGTCATCAATGATTTCGCCCACCGTGCGCGAAGTCTTACGCGGCGGTTCTGCCGTGATTGACGTGGCCGAGTTGAAGTATTTGAGGAGCGTGCCGTCGAAACAGTCGAAGACAACGAAGTGTGACTTGTCGGAGAATCTTTCGCCCTTACGTGTTCCGCGCCCAAGCATTTGCTCGAACAGGATGCGGGATTTAACGACCCTGAGCAGGACGATGAATTCCAAGTCAGGAATATCTACGCCGGTCGAGAGCAAATCAACCGTCACGGCGATGCCGGGGTTCGGGCGGTTGCGAAATTCGCGGATGCGTTGCAGCGGGCGGTCAACCCGGCCGGTAATTTTTTGGACAAAGGAGTCGCCGCGCTCAAACACGTCGCGACAGATGTTGACGATCTGGTCAGCGTGGGAGATATGCGGTTGATCGTTGTCTGCGAAGATTAGAGTCTTAGGAAATCTGCCGTACTTCTGTTCGTGCTCGTCGGCGTACTTCTGCAACTCCTGAACAATTCTCTTATTCGAGTCAGGCGACGTGACCTTTTCCTCTACCTCATCGGCCTTAAAATCTCTCTCGTCTTCCAGATAATCGCGCTTTTCGGCCCCGCTCTCAGTATTAACAAGGCCGACCTCCTCACCCTCTTTAACGAACACTCCGTTAAGGCGCACGTTTGATTTGAGCTTTACAGGGTCATAGTCAACCAGATGCCCTTCGCGTACCGCCCGCTCGTATTCATAGCGGTAGACCACCTCGTTGAAGTATGTCGTCGTGTGGCTCGCCGGCGTGGCCGTGAGGCCGATCTTAATGGCGTCGAAATGGTCGAGCGCATTCCGCCAGACGGAGAGTTCGGACGACGTGTAGCCACGATGGCACTCGTCGGCGATGACAAGATCAAACGCATGAATCGGGATGTCTAACTGATTCGCGTCCTCCTCCTCCTCTTCAGATTGTGAAAGGGCGGCCTCCTTCCCGAAGAGATAAGTAGTCATTCGCTGGATGGTGCACACGTAGACGAATGAGTGCTGCGGCTGCGGATCGGTTAAATAAGATTCGGGAATCGTCTTAGGGTCAAACGGCGCATCGTCGAGGAGATCATCACGTTGGAACTTTTGGCTGTAAACTTCATAAATGCGATCAAACTTCAACCCCGGTTCCGGCTCGAATGAAGCGAACGTCCTCACGGCTTGAGCGGCGAGGGCGCGGCGGTCAACAAGAAACAGGATACGCCGCGCCACGCCGGACTTCATCAGCCGGTACACTTGGTTGACGATCATAAAGGTCTTCCCGGTGCCGGTCGCCATTGCCACAAGCATGTTACGTTTCCGCTTGGCAATAGCTTTTTCTATTTCAGCGTTGGCCTCAATCTGGTAATCGCGAAGGCGCGGATGGTTATTAGAGTTTGCCGCAAGCCACTGGCACGCCGCATCAAAGTCGCGACCGAGAAACTCCCTCAGCGCGTTCGGCGTGTGAAAGTGAGAGACTTTTCGTGAGCGGTTATGAGGATGCCGGACATCGTGAAACCAGATGATCTCACCGTTCGTCGAATAGAGGAACGGCACCCGTAAACCGTCGAAGTTGAATTGACTGTTTATGACTCCGCGGGCGTACCTCTCTGCCTGTGTCAGTACGTTCTGCGGCCCGAGCCCCAACTTCTTCGCTTCTACGATCCCCGCAATTTGTCCGTCAACACACAGCCCATAGTCCGCCGGCCCGTGGCTTGTCGGAAATTCTTCTATTGCGGCGTCCTGATACCAGCTTAATGGCTTAGATTGGCGAAAGGGAGCTACTTGCCAGCCCGAATCTTTCAGGCGCGGGTCAATCCTGCTTCTGCGGGTTCGTCTCTCGGATTCCATGTTTACAAATGAAATGTATATTCGCCTAACGTGAGTTTTAAGGCTCTGGACTCGGGCACAGCGTTGAAGCTAACCACACATAAGATAATACTGTGAATTGCGTGGCGGCAAGCGTGCTAAACTCGGTAGTCAACTGCCATCAGCCTGTTCAATAGCGCCTGAGTGAATCCCTACCTCAAAAGCTCCCGTGAGGAATAAAGGACTTAGGACGGAGTGCAACATTTGAAGCGCGGGAAATTCTCCGCTGCTAAAACTATTGCATTCTAAGCCGCATGGGGTTACTCTCCCGCGTGTGGGCGTCACCTCCGCATTCCGCCGCCCACAGGACACACAGATACCTAGCCGCCAGACGGCAGCTTGCTCCGCCGAATTGACACGGGTTTAGAGAAGCGAAGGCAGAACCGCGAGCACGTCCAGCGCGATCTGCGTCAGGCTCTCCGACACGCCGGGCGTGTGCATCTCGCCGCCCGTCGGCTCTTGCGCGGTGCTTGTCGTCATTGGCTGTGGCGCGGGGGGAGTCAACATCTCGCCCGCATAGGTAGGGCCGACTAACGCGAGTAGCATCGCGGAAACTCTAATCGCTTTCAGCATTGTTCTTTGCCTCGTTGGCTTATGGAGTTACTGACAGGACTGGCCGTCACACTCGTCAAGGGGTGTGGCGGTCTTTTCGTGCCGCCAAAAAATGGGAGGCACAAAGAAAGGCTTACCTCACATGAATTTAGCAGATGAACGTTTGAAGGAACTAGATAACCCCTCGCTGACCGAGACGGAGCGCGCCTTACTGCGCTGCCGAGTAGCGGCTGACTTCATCCACAGAGGCCAGTACGAGGCTGCCGGCGAGGCTTTGGGCGAGTTATGGCGGGGCATAGGCCAGCGGCCGAATGTGGACGGGCTGGACGAAAGGACGACCGCCGAAGTCTTGCACCAGGCGGGAGCGCTGTCGGGCTGGATGGGTGCGAGTCAACCGGCACAGGGCGCGCAGGATGCGGCTAAAGATTTCCTCAGTGAGAGCGCGGCACTCTTTGAAAGGGTAAGTGAGACAGCTAAGGCCGCCTTCGCGCGCAGTGATTTAGCACTGTGTTACTGGCGTGAAGGCGCTTACGATGAAGCGCGCATACTACTAACCCGCGCCTCGGATGAACTGACCGACGCGGACGCCGAGCGGCGGGCGATAGTCCTCTTAAGGTGGGTTACTGTCGAGTGCGCGGCGGGCAGACTCCATAACGCGCTCGGCATCCTGAAAGAGTCGGAACGGATACTGAGCGGGAGTGAGAATCACGTCCTGCGGGGCAGCTTTCACAACCTCCATGCCGTGACTCTGCGGCGCCTGGGGGCGATGGAAGGGCACGGCGATTACTACGACCGGGCGATCATCGAATACACCGCCGCGGTCTTCTATTACGAACAGGCGCGGCACGAACGGTACGCCGCGCGCATCGAAAACAATCTCGCCTTTCTGCTCTACAAGCTCGGCCGGTACGCGGACGCGCATGAACATCTTGATCGTGCTCAGTCGGTTTACGTGCGGCTGAGGGATGAGGGCAGCTTGGCGCAGGTGGACGAGACGCGCGCCCGCGTACTCGTCGCGGAGAAGCATTACCGGGAGGCGGCGCGGTTTATCGCGGGCGCGATCAAGACGCTGGAACAGGGCGGGGAGTCTGCGCTGCTAGCGGACGCGCTCACGGTGCAGGGCGTGGTGTGGGCGCGGGTCGGGGGCTATGAAAGCTCGCTTCACATCCTGCGCCGCGCCGTGGCCGTGGCCGAAGAGGCGGGCGCGCTCTCCAACGCGGGCCGGGCGGCGTTGACGCTGATAGAAGAACACGGGGCGCGGCGCTCGACAACGGATGAAGAAATCTACGACCTTTACCGCCGCGCGGACAGGCTGCTTAAAGGCACTCAGAACGCTGAAGAGTTAGCACGCCTGCGGGCGTGCGCCCTGCTAGTCATGCGGAGGCTCACGGGCGTTCGGTTCGGGGAGAAAAACTTTACGCTGTTTAGCGCGGTTCAGGAGTTGGAAGCTAAGCTCATCGGTCGGGCTTTAGACGAGGCCGGGGGGAGCGTGACGCACGCGGCCAGACTGCTAGGCATCCGTCACCAGACGCTAACCTCTATGCTACGGACGCGGCACAAAGGACTTCAGCGCAAGAGGACGCCCGTGCAGAAAAGATTAAAAAGCATCATCAAAATGCCCAAAGAATAGGCGGCCAGCCAAGCCGAAGCACTCCTAGCCTTATTAACAGAGCAGGCTTTGGCAGAGGCGGAAGGCATCGTGACGCGGGCCGCGGGGATGCTGGGGCTGACTCACCAAACTCTAGGATACCTGTTGCAGTATGGACACAAGGGGCTGGCTGGTAAGAGGACTTCCGCGAAGAAGCGGCTGCCTAGCATCATCAAAGAACCTAAGAAATAGGGCAGCCCATAATATGATTGCCCTTAAAATTAGGTTTTAAGCGGTCGAAAGATATGTTAAAGTGCGCGCCTCATTTCCGTCACGGGGTAGATTTCTCAGACACGTCGAAGGTTTCCACAGTGTTCCTGTCTGATTCGGCTCTAAGCTAGACTTCATTTGGCACCTGCTTTGAAGCGTTTAATAAGATACCGGTGATGCCAACCACCTTGGCAAGCTTGCCGGTGTAGTCCTTTTGCCTCGCGATAAATAATCTCAAGGTACGTCAGTGCGACGTATGCGCTCGGAAGAGCGCGGTCTCGAATTTCCGGGGGAGCTTAATGGACTACCTTCTCGCTATCAGCCTCGGCCCGGTGCAAGAGTTCATCGCCACCGCGCGGCGGAGCCGTGACCTCTGGTTCGGTTCCTGGCTACTGAGCGAGCTGTCGAAGGCTGCGGCAGAGAGTATTGCCAGTGACGATGGGTTAGCCTCGCTTATCTTTCCGGCCACAGCCGACCCCGAAGATTTAAAGGCAGGCAGTCCATTCGCCGTCGCCAACAAGAGCGTCGCCGTGGTTAAAGACCCGGCGGCCTCAGCACAGAAGGCGAAGGAGGCCGTACACGGGCGCCTGCGTGTACTCGCCGAACAGGTTTACGCCGGGATTGCTGAAAGACACGCGCGCGAGGCAATCAAGGAGGGCATCGACTCATACCTTTACGCCAGCGCCGCGCGAGCACAGGTCGATGACCTCGTAGAGTTTTTCTGGGCCGCCTATCCTTGCCCCGACTCCTCAAATGAAGAGAAGTACGGCGAGGCGCGCGAGCGTGTCGAGTCGTTGCTGACCGCCAGCAAGGTTACGCGCGACTTCAGGCAGGTGCAGCCGCTGACTGAAGAGGGAGGGTGGGGGAGTAACGCGCCCAAGTCTTCTCTCGACGGGCAGCGCGAATCGGTTATCGACGACGACGCTTATAAGGAGGGGGCGTCGAGGCATCTATCGCCGGGGAAGTTGCGGCGCGTGTTCGGCGTGCGTCCGGGGGAGCGGCTGTGCGGCGTCGGCCTGCTTAAGAGGCTCGGCAACCGCGACAACGAAGAGAAGTTCTTCAGCACCTCACACGTCGCGGCGCTGCCTTTACTGGAGCGCCTGAAGAAGAGGGATTCGCCAAAAGTCAGCGAGGCCATCAATACATACATCGCACGATTGCGGGCTGCGCTGAACCTCAAAGACCGAGAACTCGGCGGGGTGCCGTCCTCCGCCCCGTACGTGGTGCACCCGGTCTTCTCGCGCGTAGTGGGGAGGGAAAGGGTCGGCTACGATGGTCACTTACTATTCGCCGAGCGGCTGGTAGATTACCTGGACGAGAAGCCGGAATCTCAAAAGGCGAAGGCCGACCTTGAAGCCGCACGCACGGCCCTGTCTGACTTCCTGCTAGCCGCGGTGGACGGCGTTCAACCCCTACCTTACTATGCGCTCCTGCTTGCCGACGGCGACTACATGGGGGCGGCCATCAGCACGCTGAAGACCAGGGAAGATCATCGCAACCTCTCGGAACATCTCACGGCCTTCGCGAAAGCCGCAAGCGAGATAGTAATCGCCGAGCACGATGGCTCGCTCGTATACGCGGGCGGCGACGACGTGTTGGCGTTCGTACCTCTGCATAGGGCTTTACAATGCGCGCGCGCGTTGTCCGAGCGGTTCCGGGACGAGTTGAAAGATTTTAACGGGAAGACCGAAGGCCAGCCGCCAACTCTCTCCGTCGGTTTGGTTGTCGCACACCATATGGATGCTTTGTCCGACGCCCTTGCCCTCGCACGCTCCGGTGAGAGGGAGGCTAAGAGGGTCAAGGGCAAAAACGCGCTCGCCGTCACGGTCAGCAAGCGCGGCGGCGAAGACATGACCGTGAAGGGAAGCTGGGGAGCAATCGACCGCCGCTTACTTCGGCTCGTTCAGTTGCATCTTGAAGACGCGGTGCCGGACGGCGCGGCTTACGAACTGCGTAACCTTGACCTGATCCTAAAGGTGAACTCCGAAGAGCATGCGAAAGAATACAAAACCCTCGGGCCGGCGGTGCGGGCGGAGGCGATACGCGTCCTGAGTCGTAAGCGCGGCAGGCACGGCGAGAGTGAGATCGCCGAATCAGTGTTGGCGGAGCTGACTCAATACATATCAGCCGACGATAAAGGCACGTCTCCTGCGAGTAACCCCAGGATTACAGTCGGGCAGTTGGCTGACGAGCTGATAGTGGCGCGCGTCTTCGCCGAAGCAATGGCATTGGCGGAAATGAAGGCGAAGGAACTGAATAAGTTCGTTGCCGACGACCTGGGAGAAAAGGCGGAGGGCTGAGATGGCCGTTTGGATCATAGAGCCGCGTGACCCTCTGATCGTGCGCGACGCACGGCCGTTCGGCAACATCGCCGGAACCCGCGCAACGTCGCTCGACTTCCCCTTCCCTTCGACCACGACGGGCGGGGCGCGCACGCGCGCGGGGTTGGTTGACGGCATATTCGATAAAGTGCTGATCGACTCGGTAAAACAAATTAGCGTGCGCGGCCCTCTGTTAGCAGAGCTTGGCGAAGACGGCGAAATCAAAGGCTTGCTTTTCACCTCACCCGCTGATGCGTTGTTACTCAAACCCGACCACGCACCGACGCCCGGCATAGGAGACGCGGATGACGAAGACCGCGCCCAACTCATACGTCTCTATCCGCTCGATCCAAACCCTGGTCTGACTAACATCAGCGACGTGGGACAGAACTTGATGCCTCTCGGCTCGGCTTCGCCAAGTAAGGGAAAGCCGCACGAAGGGGCACCGCGTTATTGGCATTGGTCAGTATTGAGAGATTGGTTACTGTCTCCGGAAGCGGAAAAGCCTGTAAGTTTACGCGAACTCGGACACGACGGGCCGTTGAAAGAGACCCGGACGCACGTACGAATCCAACGCGGCACGCAGACGGCGGAAGATAGCGCCCTGTTCCAGACCAGCGGCTTGGAGTTTCACCGCGCCGAATTGACGGCGCGAGGAGGCGGCCTCGGAGGCGGCAAAAGGCTCGCGCTTGTAGTCGAGGTGGATGAGAACGGGCGCGGGCAGAATATTGAAGAAGGACTCGCGCCCTTCGGCGGCGAGCGCCGCCTGGTTATGTGGCGCAAGAGTGCGGCCTCCTTGCCTACGTGCCCGGCAGAGCTACGCCGACAGATTGCACAAGACAGGCACTGTCGTCTTCTCTTACTCACGCCCGCATGTTTCGGGCAAGGTGTGATTCCGCAATGGCTGACGGAGGAGCTAGGGGGCGTGCGCCCGGAGTTGAAGGCGCTGGCGTCGGGCCGAATGAAGGTCGTTTCGGGATGGGACTTTGCGCGCGGTAAGAGTGGTGAACCCAAGCCCACGCGACGACTCGTCCCGGCCGGCGCTGTCATCTTCCTCAAACTCAAGGGTGAGGGAGACATCGGCCGCTGGGTTGAAGAGACCTGGATGAGCTGCGTGAGCGACGAGGTGATTGATCGCGCGGACGGTTTCGGCCTGGCCGTGCTCGGCACCTGGGATGGTGGGAATTTGAGGATGGAGTGAGACGCGATGAGACGCCCGCCTAAGGACAAGCAAGGCCGCGAAATAACGGCGCCGCCGACAGTGACCCCAAACCTGGGGAGCAGGCGGAATTCTGCCGGAGAGAAGGTCGAGTTAGTTCGGCAAGTCCGCGAGTACGAGCTAATCACTCCTCTTTACGGCGGCGGCGTCGAACCCGCGCACGCCGACCCGCTGACGACCGTCCGCGTTCCCGGCATACGCGGCCACCTCCGCTTCTGGTGGCGTGCCTGTCGCGCGACGCAGTTCTCAACGGTCGCTGAAATGAAAAGGGAGGAGGACTCGATCTGGGGAAGCACCGAACAGCCTTCCGCCGTTGTGCTCGAACTGAAGCTGGACGACAAGGCTGCGGTAAAGAAAGAGCCCGCCTACTGGATGGAGAGAAACCCGCGCACTGGCAGGCCCGCCTTAAAAAACTCTCACCAAGTACATACTTACGCGGCTTTCCCTCTACAGCCCAAGAAGGAAGAGCGCGAGCAGGCGGGCTGGAAGTCCGGAGACATTCTCACAGGGGTTTGCTTCTCTCTGCGACTCAGCTTCCCAGGTCATCTCATCATCCCGCGGGCCGGTTCCGCCGAGGGGCGGAAGGTGGATGTGAAGAAAGAGGTGGAGGCGGCCTTGTGGGCGTGGGAGACCTTCGGCGGTGTGGGCGCGAGAACGCGACGCGGATTCGGAGCGCTGGTGCTGCGAAGTATAGATGGGGAAAAAGTGCCGCCGACCCAAAGCAGGAACTTGGGGGAGACGATCAGCAGAAAGCTGGGAGGGCATGTGCTACGCGGCGACGCCCCCGAAGGCATCCCTCATTTAAAAACTGACATGTCTGTCTTCGGCCCGCTTGAGTTGGCCCAGGCGGGCGCGCGCGAAAGCGCGCCCCGGCCCCCGCATGACATGGCCGTTTGCCTTACGCCTCTCGCGCCGGGCGGCATTGATAAGCATCCGGAGTTGCTGGTGTGGTCTGAGCTGATAGAGAAGTTGAGAGACTTCCGGCAATGCCGTAGCGAAAAGGAAGCAGGTGAATACCCACCGCGCGGCCACAGTTACTGGCCGGAGCCGAGGATGATCAAGAAGCTTCTACGCAGGGAGAAAGAACCTCTGGACGTGGAGAAGTTTCCGCGAGCCGAGTTCGGCCTCCCAATCATCTTCCACATGCCGCGCCTCGGTGATCTTGAGGCTACCTTGAAAGGGCTGAGAGTCAAAGAAGCTGACAAGGATTTCGAGCGGCTGGCCAGTCGGCTGATTTTGCGGCCGCTACGTTGCGCCGACGGAGCGGTCGGTGTGGCGCTGATTCTCGAAGCCCCGCGGACGCCGCCCGGCGGCCTGATGTTGAGCTGGGTGAAGGACAGGGTGACCGCGCGGGAACCTGTTGACTCGCAACTGTCCGAAGATGAAGCTGCTGAGTTGACACACAGGTTGGAGCCGCTCGGCGGCAGAACGGATGTGTTGCAGGCGTTTCTTCAATACCTCACGGTAAGGAGGTCGCAGAGGTGATGAAAGCAAGACTACTTTTCGTGCATGCGCTTTCGCCGCTGCACGCCGGCACCGGACAGGGCGTAGGCGTGATAGACCTGCCCATCGCGAGGGAGAAGGCGACCGGGCTGCCCTACCTGCCCGGCTCTTCGATTAAAGGCACTCTGCGCGATCAGTTTGAGCCGGATGAGGATGCGGAGAGGAACCGCGACACGCTGCGCGTGCGCATCTTCGGGCCGGAAACTAACCGCGCGGACGAACACGCGGGGGCCGTGCAGTTCACAGATCAGACACTGGCTCTTCTGCCCGTGCGCAGCATGGCCGGGACGTTCGCGTGGGTCACGTCGCCGTACGTCCTGCGGAGGCTGGCCCGAGACGCTGGCGGGGCGGAGGTCACGGCGCCTCCCGACTCTGTCCCGGAGCCTTCGGCCGTCGAGCAGTGCGTCGTGACCGAAGCGTCCAAGCTCTCTTACAGAGATGACGGTAAGGTCTACCTGGAAGACCTCGACCTTACTCCCGACACGGGGCAGGCGGGGGGCGCCTCTGACTGGGCGCGCTGGCTCGGCGAGCGAATGTTCGTCGGTGACGAGCAGTGGCGTGAGATGCTCATGGGTCGCTTCTGCGTCGTGCACGACGATATGTTGTCTTTCCTGCTCAACACGACGACAGAGATTGCGGCCCGCGTAAAGATCGGCGACGACTCGAAGACGGTCGTAAAGGGCGGCCTTTGGTATGAGGAATCACTGCCGACGGAGACGGTGCTCTTTGGCCTGACACTGGCCTTCCCAAACAAACAGACCAGGCTCACCGATGACGAAATCTTCGAGCACATAGCGGGCGAACTCAAGCGCCCGTTGCAGTTCGGTGGCAAGGCCACGGTGGGTCGCGGGTTGTGTCGGGTAGTGCTGGCCGGGTAAGGGAAGCGTAAAGCCGGCAGAGGGGAGTGGCTTAAATGCTGACAACCGATCAGAAGTTCGCGGTGACCAGCTTCGAGCAGATCAAGGCCGACGTGGTGAGTCGCGGGGACGGCCCTTACCAGAAGAAGTACGGGTCGATGGCGCACAAGCTGCCCGTCCTGATTCGCACGGCGGGGTTGGCGCAGGCGCTTCAGTTCGTCGAGGCGCGGACTAAGTCCGACGACGCACCCGAGAAGAAACTTTTAACCCACCTGGCACAAGCGCTCGGCTTTACGGACGGTGACGGAATGTCCGCCAGGGAGCGACTCCTGGAGAAAAGCCGCACAGAGGGCCTCGGCGCGTACATGCGGCTCACGCAGCAGTCACTCGCCGCTTTGCTGTGGTACAAGCGCTTCGCGCAGTCAGTCCTGAACGTCGAGGCAGGAGAGGACGACGAAGGCGCAAGGTGATGGCGGGGGTAAGAGATGGTTACGAGGCGAGAACAACTCAGAGAACTCAGCCTGAGCGGAACAGAGTATCCTAACGCCGGATTGTGGCTGGATAAGCTCATGGTTGACCAGTCCCGCGAGAACAAGGTGGCCCGCCGCGCCCTCGTTACGGAGGTCGCGAGCATTCCTGAGCCCGAGAACTACAGGGACTTTTTCGGGTTGTGGGAGCGAAGTCTCAGAGAGCGCGACGTGCGGTGCGTGGTGGCGAAAGTCTCCGGGCGGATGATAGTGGGCCTCGGTGCGGAAGGTGTACTGGAAGCCTCGGTCGCGCTGCACCGTACTTACGGAGTGCCGTATATCCCAGGTAGTGCTTTGAAAGGCTTGGCCGCCTCCTTCGCGCGTCATCACTGTGGGGAGGAGTGGGGGAAGGGTTCTAATTTTTACCGGGTGATTTTCGGCGACACGGAGGACGCGGGCTACGTCACGTTCTTCGACGCTTTGTACGTGCCCGGTTCGGGAGTGAAAGATGGCTCCGGCGCGGCACGAGCCCTCTGGCCCGACGTGATGACCGTCCACCATCAGGAGTATTACCAGGAGAAGCCGGGGCGCGGCGACATACACCCGCCCGCCGACTGGGACGACCCGAACCCTGTGCCTTTTATCTCGGCCACGGGCGAGTATCTAATCGCCGTGGCCGCGCCCGCAGGCTGTGAGGGGTGGCGCGACCGCGCCTTCGAGATTCTTTGCAAGGCGTTGCGGCACGAGGGCGTCGGCGCTAAGACTTCAAGTGGTTACGGCAGGCTCGAAACGCCCGGCGCGGCGGACGGCCACGAGTCCACGCCAACGGCTGACGAAGGTGGGCGCAGGGCCGACGAGTTGATCGCACACGTCCGCGCCCTCCTGGATAGAGATGTCCCCGGACGCATCGGCGTCTACGTCGAGCAGTGGCGACGGCTTGAGGCCGGGGAGGAGCACAAGCGCCGCGTGGCGGCGGAGATAATCGACAGGGTCAGGCGCGCGGGACGCGAGAAGGCTTCGCGCGACAAGGATTGGTACAAGGAGTTGCTCGCGTACGTTTGAAGGGAAGGCTCTGATGTCTCGGCGCCGGAAGTCGAATACGCTACAACCAGTTTTCAACCCGCGATTCCCCTACGTCTTTATTCCGGGGGCGCTGGTGCTCACCCTGGCCGGCAACTCCCTGCATGACCTTTTGAAGAAAGGCTTGGGCGACGCTCCCTCCGGCCTTTGGCGAATCCTCGCGCTCTCCGCCGCCCTGATGATTCTGCTTTGGCTCGTGGCCCGCCGCGTCGGCGCTTTAAGTCTCACGTTGAAGCCGGAAGCGCCCGCGCCCGAAAGGGTGGCCGCGAAGCCCAAGCCGCCGCCAAGCAAAGGTCTCATCGCATTAGTCTCAAATCATGAGCCCGTGGAGAAGGCCATTGAATACCATAGCGAAATGCTTGAGCGCGTGTGGCTCATCGCCACCACAGCTTCAGAGAGTGTGGCCTACGAGATCAGGGAGAAGTATGACGGGCTTGGCATCAAGTTCGATATCGTTCATCTGGACGACGAGTTCGACGTGCAGAAGGCGCAGGCGGTCGTGGAGGGCATCTACGCGTCTCGGCTCGACGGGATGGCGGAGGAGGACGTGACGGCCGACTTCACGGGGGGCACGAAGATGATGACGGTCGGGATGATCTTCGGCTGCTTGAGTCCTGCGCGCAGGCTGCAATACGTTCCAGCGAACCGCGAAGGTGGCGGGCTCGTCCCACTAGAACCAATCGAGTACAACGTTAAGGCGCCTGGTGCCGAGGCGGCACGGGCGTAGCTTCCCGGCGAGAGTTCACGCAGGCATGAGCGAGAACGGCCACGTCCTCAATTTAGATTTGAGCAACGCGGAGCTTTACGCGGGCTGCGAGATTAGTGAGGTCGCGGGGCGGCTCGTGCTGATGACTCCCGTCGGCGAGGCGGTGCAGACTGTCGGGCGCAACGCGCGGAGGGCCGTCGAGCGCATGGTTTCGGAGGGCGTCGAAGAGGTGACGCTGACCGGTGCGATGGCGATCTGGGCGTACCTCCTTGTCTTTCACTCCGCAGTGCACCGCTTCCGCCGCGTCTACTACGACGACGGCAGGCCGGGCGGCAGGGTCTTGATAGCGGCGCATTGAACGGGGTGACTCATGCCACGGCCTGAAGCCAGGCAGCCTCAGCCGCCGACGCGGACGATCCTGGTCGCGGTCGCCGGCGGGAGCCCGGCCGTCATCACGGAGACCTTCTGGGCGCTGGCCCGCGAGAAGGGCGTGAGGATAGACGAGGTGAGGGTCATCACGACCTCCGAAGGGCGCGACGCGGTTGTGGGCGCGCTGCTCTCCTCCCCGCGAAGCCGTTTCTCGGAATGCTGCGTCGAGTGCGGCCTCGACCCGGAGCGCGTGAAGTTCGACGGCTCGACCATCGAAGTCCTCAGGGACGAACGCGGCGCGGAGCTTGCCGACATAAGAGATTCGCGCGAGAACGCGCTGGCCGCCGACCAGATTTGCTCCCTCATCCACCGGTGGGCCGGCGAGGAGGGCACGCGGCTGCACGCATCCGCGGCGGGCGGGCGCAAGACCATGAGCATCTATCTAACCATAGCGATGATGCTCTACGGCCGGGAAGAAGACAGCCTGTGGCACGTGCTGGTCGAGCCGGAGGAGGCCGAGCGCTGCGGAGAGTTCTTCCATCCTTACCGCGAGCCCCGCATGCTACCCGTGAGGGATCGTGACGGGAAGGTCGTCAAAGAAATCTCCACCGCGGACGTGCGCATAGACCTCGCCGCCATCCCCTTCGTGAGGCTGAGCGAAATCGGCGCATCGGGTGCGGCGCGGCAGAGCAGTTACCTGCAAATAGTTAAAGAGAGACAACAGCGCCTTCGTTTCCTGTCCGGCGCCGTCTCGGTGGAGATTCTTCACGCCGAGCGGCCCTACTCGCAAGTCCCGCTCGTCATCTCGGGGCGCACGTGCAGGCTGAAGCCGGCGAGCGGCCTCATCTACGCGCTGCTCGCCGAGCGCTGTAAGCGGGGGGCGGGCGGCGCGGGGCTGAGGGTGAAGGAGATCACGGCTGAAGACTTAAAGCGCACTTACCAGTTGCTGACGGGGAATGCCTACGGCGCCCTGGTCGAGGGCACGCACTTTGGCTTCCTGCCCGTCTGGGTGAAGGAGATAGAAGAGCGCGGAAAGGTGAAGAGCCAACGCAAAGCCGAGGACGACTTCGACAACCTGAAGAGTTCGGTGGAGCAGGCCGTGAACCGCGCTAACAAGTCGCTGACGCGGGCGGGCTTCCCCGAACGGTTCATGATCGCGAACGTGAACCGCGACAAGAGGCGACAGCCGGCGCGCTACGCCCTGCGCCTCCCGCCTGAGGCGATACAACTCCCCGATTGAATGCCTGCGGCAAGCTTGCCGCCGCGCGTCTCAGGAGGGCCGGTGAGTCGGATTGACAGGCGTGTACGAAAGGCCGACCCGCGATGACGTTAAGCGTCAGTCTTACCACCGCCGCACGGGTGATTTAGGCGGGCGGTTAAATTACGCAAACGTAAAGTTAAGGCGAGCCGTGACAACACTTGATGTGGCCCGGTTAAAAAAAAACATCCGTGCAGCCCGGCTAAGTGAAGTACCCAGAGCTTATGGGTTATGGAACTGATGCGCAGATTCATGCGGCTTGGGCCTGGGGCGGAGAATTTTTCGTCATCCGGGCGGACGCACCAACAAAACATGCTAAGATGCACACTTAGGATAGGCGCGGTTGAAGTAATGAAAGGCCGATAAGGAATTGAAACGTTCGTCGTTTTTCGACGCGCTGAGGCCGGTCTCCTGGATGTTGAAGTAATGAAAGGCCGATAAGGAATTGAAACTCTCGACGACAGAGCGGCAGCCCCTAAGCGCTTGAATACCCAAGTTGAAGTAATGAAAGGCCGATAAGGAATTGAAACCTCTCCATGAAGATGAAGTTCGTTATCCCCCTTTCGTACTCGAGTTGAAGTAATGAAAGTCCGATAAGGAATTGAAACCTGCTGTTGCTGTTGCTGGTTGATCGTGACGTTGTTGCCCTTGTTGAAGTAATGAAAGGCCGATAAGGAATTGAAACTCTGGCGGCGCTTGCCTTCGCCTGCGAACTTCTCGGCGACGTTGAAGTAATGAAAGGCCGATAAGGAATTGAAACTTTCTCCATCCAACAAACCGTACCGCCGATCCCAGTCCTTGGAAGTTGAAGTAATGAAAGGCCGATAAGGAATTGAAACTCTTGGCACTTGCGTGCTCTTGCCAGAGCCAGTCTCGGCTTCGTTGAAGTAATGAAAGGCCGATAAGGAATTGAAACTGTCGGCGAGTTTGCTGGGGTGGACGAGGATGACGTTGTTGAAGGTTGAAGTAATGAAAGGCCGATAAGGAATTGAAACTCTGGTAGACATAGGCGGTAGTCCAGTGCGGGTCGCCGGTGAGTTGAAGTAATGAAAGGCCGATAAGGAATTGAAACTCGATCATGGGGTCGTCGTCGCTGACCTGCTCGTTCCGCGTTGAAGTAATGAAAGGCCGATAAGGAATTGAAACTTCTGGTGGGTGGCCTGAATTACAACTTCGGTCATGCTAGTTGAAGTAATGAAAGGCCGATAAGGAATTGAAACTTACTCTCGTACTGCGAGTTCAGCACCGTCTCCTTGGTGACGTTGAAGTAATGAAAGGCCGATAAGGAATTGAAACTTCTTAGCGGACACAACGAGCAAAGCGCTCATGATCGTCATGGTTGAAGTAATGAAAGGCCGATAAGGAATTGAAACTTCGTCCTGCGGGATGTCAGACTGCGGGTAGAACCAGATGGTTGAAGTAATGAAAGGCCGATAAGGAATTGAAACTTCCGTGCGATTTCGCGAGGGCCAGAGTGCGCAGAAACGTTGAAGTAATGAAAGGCCGATAAGGAATTGAAACAAGGTTTTGGGCTGAGCCATCACCACGGGCACGTCCTCGCCGGTTGAAGTAATGAAAGGCCGATAAGGAATTGAAACTCTGCGGGTTGGGTGTGCATCGGTGTCGGCCTCCGGGGGTGTCTGTTGAAGTAATGAAAGGCCGTTAAGGAATTGAAACTCTTCTCGTTGCGGTAGCGCTCTGCTTCGAGGTAGGTCAGTTGAAGTAATGAAAGGCCGTTAAGGAATTGAAACTTCTTCGAGTTGGACTGTTCTGTCCACGCCCGTGGTGCCCGGTTGAAGTAATGAAAGGCCGTTAAGGAATTGAAACTCTGACCTCGAAGATGCGGTGGAAGCCGTCCGAGACGAAGGTTGAAGTAATGAAAGGCCGATAAGGAATTGAAACTTCCCTGCCCCTGTAGTTGCAGTCAGTGTCGCTGCTTGTGGTCATGGTTGAAGTAATGAAAGGCCGATAAGGAATTGAAACTCGGTGACGTTGACGTTCAGAAGGTCGAGCGTGGCCGCGTTCTGTTGAAGTAATGAAAGGCCGATAAGGAATTGAAACTTGTTCGCCTTGCCGCAGGTGTAGCCCGCCCGAATCATCGTTGAAGTAATGAAAGGCCGATAAGGAATTGAAACTTTCTTGTCGTTGGTGTAGTCCACGTCCCGCTGCGACTCGGGTTGAAGTAATGAAAGGCCGATAAGGAATTGAAACTCTGACTGATCGTCGTGCAGGACACCCTCACCCTTGTGTTGAAGTAATGAAAGGCCGATAAGGAATTGAAACTTCTGGAGGTTCTGCTTTGCGGACTTGGGCGTCCGGTCGGTTGAAGTAATGAAAGGCCGATAAGGAATTGAAACTCTCAAATCTCTCTCCTTGAGGTTGTGCACTTGGTACCCAGAAGTTGAAGTAATGAAAGGCCGATAAGGAATTGAAACTCTTTCCACGTCTTCGGCTTGGCCGCGGTCTTGGTCTGCTGTGTTGAAGTAATGAAAGGCCGATAAGGAATTGAAACTCTCGTGCGTGAAGCCCTCGCGCTTCTTCTGCTCGATGTGTTGAAGTAATGAAAGGCCGATAAGGAATTGAAACCATGGTTTAGAATCGCCTGTGGGAACCGGCCTGAAACTGAGTTGAAGTAATGAAAGGCCGATAAGGAATTGAAACCTTCGCGGTGGAGCTGACCCATGCCCTCGTAAATCTGGCCGGTTGAAGTAATGAAAGGCCGATAAGGAATTGTAACTTCAGGTTGATGTTGGCGAGCTGGTTCTCCACTCTGCGTTGAAGTGGCGAAAGGCCGGTTAGGGGTTGAGACCGGCGTTGGCGGGGCGGGCTGCGTGCCCGCCCGAGTGTTTTGGGGCTCAGAAGCGGGCGACCCTTTGAGGTTCCGGCGGGGCGGGTCATGTTGGAGTGCGGGTTCGAGAGGTATCTGGTGCGGCTGCGGCTGACGCGGCCGGCGCGGTTCCACTTCAACCACGGCGGGGCGCTGATGGGGCTCCTCTGCCGCGCGCTGGAGACGCACGAGCTGCACGCGGGCGCGGCCCCCTTCGCGTGCGAGTCCGGCCACGTCCGCTTCGAGCCGGGCGACGCTTACCACTTCGGGCTGACGTTGGCCGGGGGGGCGCGGGAAGGGTTCGACGCAGGGCGCTTCGCCGCGTCGCTCTCGCGGATCGGCTCGCGGCCGCTCGACCGCGGCGCGCCCGCGCCGCGGCTCGCGGGCAACTTCGAGGTGATCGCGGCCGAGCAGCTTCCACAGCCGAATCTTAAGGAAGAGACCGCGCGACTGAAGGGCGCCGACTCGCTGACCCTGCGCCTCCTCTCACCGTTCCGGCTGGCGCGCCCGCACGAGCTGAAGGCCAAGGGCGCCGGATTCCTCAACGGCGATTGCTTCCCACCACTCCACTTTATGCAGAGGCTGGCCTACCGCCTCTTCCTGCTTGCGCACGAACGTTACCCGGAGCCGCGGGAACGCGCAGAGTTAGAACAACTACTCGCGCGCGCGGCCGCGCCTGCGGTCGAGTTGCGCGGTCTCTTGTGGCTCGACATCCCGCTCGAAGGAGCGCCGGGTAAGCACGAGCGACAGCCGAAGGGCTACACGCTCGGCGGCGTGGTCGGCAGGGTGACGCTCCGCGGCGTGCCCGAGAGTTGGCTCGCCCCACTCATTCTCGGGCAGTATGTCTTCGCGGGCGAGAAGACGCACTACGGCCTCGGGCGTTACGTCATCGAAGAGTGCGTCCCATCCTGCGCGGACGCCTTTCCACCTGCGCGCACGCTTCTCGAAAGACTGTCTGACCCTGCCCTCCTGCAATCGTCTCTCACTCACGTCATCAGGCACTCCGTCGCCCCGGGCGTGGACGGCCAGGCGCCTTCGGACGTTTCCGGGGTGGAGGATTTGCTCGTGTCGCAGGTGAGCGCGGAGATCGAAGCGGGGTCGTACCGGCCCGCGCCTTTGCTCGGCTTCGTGGCGCGTAAGGACGACGCGCGCCTGCGGCCGCTCGCCGTCCCGACGGTGCGCGACCGGATGGCACAACGCGCCGCGTGCGAGTTGTTGACGCCTTCCGTCGAGACGCTTCTTGAGGATTGCTCTTTCGCTTACCGCAAAGGCTTCTCACGCGCGGGCGCGGCACGCGCCATCGAGCGCGCGTACGACGAAGGCTATCGCTACGTCCTCGACGCCGACATCGAATCTTTCTTCGACGCCGTAGAGTGGGAGCGACTATTCGCCAAGCTGGAAGCGTTGTATCCATTCGAGCCGCTCATGGGGTTGATAAAGGAGTGGGTGAAGGCCCCCGTGGTCTTCGAGCGCAGAGTCATCCGGCGTAACCGGGGGCTGCCGCAGGGTATCCCCCTCGCCCCTCTGCTCGCCAACCTCTACCTCGACGAACTCGACGAGGAGCTGTTAGGGCGTGACTACCGGCTGGTTCGATACGGCGACGACTTCGTGGTCTTGTGCAGGAACATTGAGGCGGCGCAGCGAGCGCGCGAGGACGCACGCCGAAAGCTGCGCGAGATGGGCCTGACGCTCAGCGAAGCGAAGACCTCCGTTCGCTCCTTCGATGAAGGCTTCACGTACCTGGGCTACCTCTTTTGCCGCTCGCTGGTGATGGAGAGCGGGCAAGCGCAGGAAGCGGATGCCCTCCCGGACGTTGCCCCCGACGCCGTCCCTGCCACATCGTGGCTCGCACAAGTACCTTTCGAGCGTGTGCGAGCCATCGTGCAAGGGCGGGTGCAGAGACAGACGACGGGGGCCACAGCCCCCGCCTCACGCGTCCAGGTCGTGCCGCTTGTCCCGAAGGTCGGAGGCAAGATCGCCATCCAGCCCGCCGCGCGCCCGCTGTACGTTACTAGCTTTGACACGACCGTACGCCGGGAGGGAGACACGCTGATCGTCGGCGCGCCGGAGCAGGAGCCGCTGACGATTCCCCTGAGAGAGCTGTCGCACGTCGTCTGTTACGGGCGAGTGCGAGTCACGCTCCCGGTGTTGCTCGCGCTGAGTGAGTGCGGCACGCCCGTCTATTTCTGCCGCCGCTCGGGGGAGTTGCGCGGCGCCTTCGGAGCGGCGGCCGCGGACTGGCGCGTGTGGATGGAGCAGGCGCGGATGGTCGCCGACGAGGCTTCGCGCGTGCGATTCGCGCGCGAGGTGGTTGCGGCGAAGCTGCATAATTACGCCGCGCTCGCCGTCCGCTTTAAGCTGTCGAGGGCGTCGGAGGTTGCGGAAGAACTGCGCGAGTTGGAGCGCGGGTGTGAGAACAAGACCACCGTCGAGGCTTTGGGCGGGCTCGAAGGGCGCGGGGCCGCCGTCTACTTCGCGTCGGTGCGTGAGACGTTGCCGGAAGAGTGGGGATTCGCAGGCAGACGCACACAGCCCCCGCCCGACCCTTTCAACGCGCTGCTCTCGTTCGGGTACACGCTTCTCTACCAACACCTCTCGACGGCGCTCGTCATCACGGGGCTGAACCCGCGCATCGGACTCTTTCACATGGAGCGTGGGAACTACAACGCGCTCGCGTGCGACATGCAGGAGGAGTTCCGACACGTCGTGGACGCACAGGCTTGGGCGATGGTCAACCGGCGCGAGATAAAGCCGGCGGACTTTTACGCCTCCGAAGACGGACGTTACCCGTGCCTCCTGAAGCAGGAGCCGCGAAAGAAGTTTATCGCCGCATTTGAAAAGCGCCTGTCGAGCGAGTTCACGCCACCGGGCGGGACTGCCGTCACTTACCGCGCGTTCATGGAGCGGCAGGCGCAACACTTAAGAGAGTTCGTCGAGGGGCGTGCCATGCGCTACTGTCCGCTACGCACACGCGGCGAGCGCGGTGCGCAGGAAGGGGCGACAGAAACGTGACGTACGTGGTCGTCTATGACATCGCGGCCGACGCTGTCCGCACGCGCGTCGCAGGCTTACTGGCGGGCTATGGTCGGCGCGTTCAGGAGTCTGTCTTCGAGTGTGAGGCGGGCGACGAGAAGGAGCTTGAGGAGCTGGCGGAGCGACTGAAGGGAGCGCTGGCGGACGCCGAGAATGGTCAGATACGGCTCTACAGGGTGTGTGACAGGTGCCTTCAAGCCTCAATCGGCGTCGGGCGGGTCGAGCCGCGCGATACTTCGTCATGCTTCATCGTCTAAGCCGGCTTTAACGTCATGAGCGCCGCGCCGCACGGATGATTTCAGGGTATCGAGAAATTCGGCCTCCAAAACCGCAACGTCTTGTGCGGTGGAAGTTACGGACTGCGAGTTAAAAAAATCATCCGTGCAACGGTCGTAATTGTTCGGCGGGGCGGGATTGAAGCCGCACGGAAGGGGGAATTTACGACCTGAAGGACGATATTTGGCTAACTCGACAATCATCCGTGCTAGACTGCCCGCAAGCTCAGCGCCAACAGCGCATTACGCAAGGCGCTGTAGAGGTAACGAAAGGCCGCTAAGGAATTGAAACCCACAGGACGAGGTAGTTGTCGGCGTCACCGTCGGGGTAGAGGTAACGAAAGGCCGCTAAGGAATTGAAACCGGGCATGTAGCGTCCTTGGCCGGGCTTTACGCCCCGTAGAGGTAACGAAAGGCCGCTAAGGAATTGAAACTCTTGTTGGTTGCCGTGGTCTGGTGCTTCCCCTTGCGGAGGGCGTAGAGGTAACGAAAGGCCGCTAAGGAATTGAAACTCTAGTTCCGCACGCGTGACATTAGGAAGTCGCGGACAAGTAGAGGTAACGAAAGGCCGCTAAGGAATTGAAACTCTGCCAATGCTGTCACATCTGCCTGAAGGACGCGCTGGCGGTAGAGGTAACGAAAGGCCGCTAAGGAATTGAAACCGGGTCGAAGCAGGCCACCGCGCCGTAGCGATGGGCGAGTAGAGGTAACGAAAGGCCGCTAAGGAATTGAAACTTCCAGAATGCGATTTCCTCATGTTCTCCGCATTGGACGGTAGAGGTAACGAAAGGCCGCTAAGGAATTGAAACACTAAAGCCGGACGTGGGGCTGAAGTGGGATGTGTTGAGTAGAGGTAGCGAAAGGCCGCTAAGGAATTGAAACTCTTGCCATGAACCTTTTCCCTAAAGAGACAGCCCTGAAGGTAGAGGTAACGAAAGGCCGCTAAGGAATTGAAACTCTTCTTCGGTGTACTGCCACCGGCTCAGTCCTTCCCAGGTAGAGGTAACGAAAGGCCGCTAAGGAATTGAAACCTACCGGGATCATGTCGGACTGCCTGGCGTTGTCGTGTTTGAGTAGAGGTAACGAAAGGCCGCTAAGGAATTGAAACTCTGCGCTGCTGGGCCGTAAAGGCCGGGTCGAAGGTAGAGGTAACGAAAGGCCGCTAAGGAATTGAAACTCTCGTTGTGGATGGCGTCCACGATGGACTTATCGCCGGAGAGTAGAGGTAAAGAAAGGCCGCTAAGGAATTGAAACTTTGGCGGCCGCCGCGTTCGAGTTGCGCGCGGCGGTCGGGTAGAGGTAACGAAAGGCCGATAAGGAATTGAAACTTTCTCCGGTGAATCGTGACCACCCTGACTACTATGTAGGTGTAGAGGTAACGAAAGGCCGCTAAGGAATTGAAACGTGGCGAAGGGCAGGTCGAGCAGGTAGGTGTACTCGGCGTGTAGAGGTAACGAAAGGCCGCTAAGGAATTGAAACTCTCACGGGCGTGACGAACGCGGGGCCGTGGTTCTTCTTGGTAGAGGTAATGAAAGGCCGATAAGGAATTGAAACTTCTTGTTGGCGTTGCGGTTCACCGGGCAGTTGACGTAGAGGTAATGAAAGGCCGATAAGGAATTGAAACAGGATGTCCTGTCCGATGTTGAAGACGAAGCGGTGGTAGGTGGTAGTAGAGGTAATAAAAGGCCGATAAGGAATTGAAACTCTGTCCTTGTCTTCCGCGCTCAACTGGAAGTCGGTCTGCATCGGTAGAGGTAATGAAAGGCCGATAAGGAATTGAAACGGCTCACACGTCTCCTTCCAGTTCTCGCGGCCGATGGGTAGAGGTAATGAAAGGCCGCTAAGGAATTGAAACTTCTTGTACCAGCACGCCTTCGTGCAGTCGCTGTAGTGTAGAGGTAACGAAAGGCCGCTAAGGAATTGAAACTCTGTTAGGGCGCGAGGGTTGAAGAGATTTCAGTGCTTGGTAGAGGTAATGAAAGGCCGCTAAGGAATTGAAACTTGTACTTCTCGCGAATCTCGTAGCGCTCATTCTCAGAGTAGAGGTAACGAAAGACCGCTAAGGAATTGAAACTCTTGTCGAGCGTCCTCGCGCCGTTGGTGGTGGCGAAGGTGGGTAGAGGTAACGAAAGGCCGATAAGGAGTTGAAACTCAGAAGAAACTCCCCTGCTCGACGGGCTCGCCCGTGCGGGTAGAGGTAATGAAAGGCCACTAAGGAATTGAAATTCTCACTCGGCCACGGTGTCGCTGTACGCGGCGAGCGCTTATAGATGTAACGAAAGGCGAATGAGGGTGAGGGCAGACTTCGCCGGCTTAGTCACGGTGGGTGTCTTGTAGTCCGTAGGGAGATAAAGGCCGTGAAGTAGTGTTGACTAGCCTCCTCACTCATTTCTAATCCTTAGCCACGTTAACCTGCTGGCCGCCGTTGTCGGCGATGTTAACCTGCTGCGGGTTGTTGATCGTCACCGGCGCGGTATACCGCCGTAGGTCTCTCATCGCCAGCAGCATCTTCTGGAACTCCCGCCCGTGGGCTTTTTCGCCATGCTGATGATTTGGGGGTTATAAAGTCCTGCTTTTCGGCCATACCAGCGACCAAACCTCTTTGCTGATTTTTTACCTTGCCAAGTCGAAATGAAGAAAGTTTTAAGTCGCCGTGTGAATGGTTTTCCTCATCGCCTTCTTTAACGCCTTGGCTATGATGCGTTGAAGCAGCAACTTATTTCTCTCGGGGCCTGCATAAATCTTCCGCATGTCTCGGCTGATAGTAGCCTCGCTAACGCCTAGCTCTCGGGCTATGCGTGCCTGCGTTCCCTGCACCCAACCCCAGCGAATGACCAATTCTGCCACGCGCGCGCGACGCCCTTCTGCTTCACGTCTGCGTCGTGCGTGGTAGCGCCTACGCCCGCCGGCTCTTCTGTACGCCTCTCCGGCGCTCTGAGGTACACGAATCTTGCTCATTTATACACCCGCTGAATTTCTTGAACTTGCACGTTTATAAATCTTGCCGGCCGCCGGGCTGATCGAGTACTTCCGAAGTGGCCTAACAAGGCGATAAAGGGCGGCAAATCTGTCGTCATGGGAAAACCTATAAACGTGCAAGGAAGTGTCTTGGAAACTTACAAAAAAGCTCTCGCCGTCATATTTTTGTCAGGGTGAGAGGGGGGATGTTGCCCCCAGCATTGAACGCCTTGGAACGTGTGAGTTGGAGTAGGTGGAGTCCGCGTAATTAAAGGAGAAGACGCGGACTCTAGCCGCGCCGGCTCAGATGAGATATTCCCGGATGATTTCTAAGTTGGAACTGTCTTGTCGAGGCCGGCCAGTTCACCGTCTGAGTCAGTAGGCAGAAGGCAGATGGCAGTAGGCAGTTAAGACAAACGAATAGCCCGGGAACATTCGGAGGCGGCGAGTGACGAATCTCGCCGCCTCCGACTCTTTTGGACGGACGTATGTTCTTAAGGACGCGCGCATCAGGAAAGACCTCTTGCCTTTCAACTGCCTACTGCCATCTGCCTACCCTCCTCCGCCCATTCAATAAATGTTATTGAATAAGAAAGTGGCATCCATAAAAGCCAAGTTCGGGCGGGCGCGCCCGAACCGTTAGTTTCTTAACCTCACGACCGTTCACAACTTACGCGGCGAGGCGGCGAGGCGGCATGACCGTTGCCCAGACGGTCGCGCGGCCGCGCTCTCCCCAGACGAGTCGGCGCCGGGAAGCTTGGGCCTGACCTCGCGGCGCCGGCGTGCCCAGGATGATTGACGACACGGCGGCTCACGGCCGCGCCCGCCGGGGTCGAACACAACGCGTAAGGAGTCGATATGGCAAGAATAAAATTCAAAGTCGTGGTTCTGGCCGCGCTGCTCTTCGCCTTCTCGGCGACGGCCTTCGCGCAGCTCGAGACCGGGCAGATCACGGGCCGCGTCAGCGACCCGAACGGCGCGGTCGTGCCCGGCGCGGCCGTCACCGTCAAGTCGGTCGAGACCGGCGCCGTGCGCAGCGCCACGGCCGACGAGGAGGGCGTCTACACGGTGACGAACCTCCTGCCCGGCCTCTACGACGTGACCGTCGAGGCGCAGAACTTCGCCAAGTCCACGCAGCGTGTGCAGGTCACGGTCGGCGCCCGGGCGTCGGTCGAGACGGCGCTCTCGGTGACCGCCATCTCGGGCGAGACCGTGAACGTGGTCGCGGGCTCGGGCGTCGAGGTCAACACGCAGACGCAGGAGCTTTCCAACGTCGTCACGGGCGAGCAGATTCGCGAGCTGCCGACCGTCACGCGCAACCCCTACGACCTCGTCAAGCTCTCGGGCAACGCGGCGACCGACGACCCCTCGACCTCGCAGAACGACGCGGCCGGCAGCGCCACCTACCGCGGCGCGGGCGTCTCCCTCAACGGCCAGCGCGCGGCCTCGACCAACATCCTGCTCGACGGCGCCGACAACAACGACGCCTACCGCGCCGCGGTCGGCAACAACATCCCGCTCGACTCGGTGCAGGAGTTCCGGGTCGTCACCTCGAACTTCTCGGCCGAGTACGGGCGCGCCACCGGCGGCATCGTCAACGTCGCGACCCGCTCCGGCTCGAACGCGTTCTCGGGGAGCGCCTACGAGTTCAACCGCATCTCGAAGCTCGCCTCGAACGGGTTCGACAACAACGCGCGCGGCCTGCGCCGCGGCGTCTTCACGCGCAACCAGTTCGGCTACTCGCTCGGCGGCCCCGTCGTCAAGGACAAAGCCTTCTTCTTCAACTCGACCGAGTGGATTCGCGTCCGCAGCACCGGCCCGCTCACCGCGCTCGTCCCGACCTCGGAGTTGATCGCGGCGTCTGACCCGCGGACGCGCGCGTTCTTCGGCAGCTACCAGCTCGCCGCCACCCCCCTCGGCCGCCGGCTCACCGCGGGCGACGTGGGCTTCGCGGGGCTCCCGGCCGCGACGCCCATCTTCCAGGAGGTGGCCTACAACGTCCCCGTCGATCTCGGCGGCGGCAACCCGCAGAACGCCTACCAGACCGTGACGCGCCTCGACTGGAACGTGAACGACAAGACGCAGGTCTACGGCCGCTACGCGCTTGAGAGCCAGGACTTGCTCTCGGGCGTCGTCGCCAACAGCCCCTACCAGGGCTTCAACACCGGCCAGCACCGCTTCAACCAGAACGCGCTCATCTCGCTGACCCGCACCTTCTCGCCGAACTTCGTCTCGGCGACCAAGCTGGCCTTCAACCGCGTCATCAACGACCAGCCGCTCGGCGAGCAGGCCCCCGGCCCGACGCTCTACCTGACCCTCGGCCGCGCCTCCTTCGGCGGCACGCTCGTCGCCCTGCCCGGCTACCTGCCCTACAGCCAGGGCCTCGCCATCCCGGCCGGCGGCCCCGTCAACAACACGCAGGGCTACCAGGACTTCAACCTCCAGAAGGGGAACCACCAGCTCCGCTTCGGCGGCCAGTACATCTACATCCAGATCAACAACTCGTTCGGCGCCTTCGAGAACTCCGTGCTCGACCTCGGCGCGACGAACAACGCCGGCCTCGCCAACCTTTTGGCCGGGCAGTTGCTCAGGTTCCAGGGCGCGGTTGACCCGCAGGGCCACGTCCCCGGCGAGTTCGTGACCACGCCGCTTTCGCCCCCGAGCTTCAGCCGCAGCTTCCGCTACCACGAGTGGGCGACCTACTTCAACGACTCGTGGCGCGTGCGGCCGTCCCTGACTCTGAACCTCGGCCTGCGCTACGAGTACTACGGCGTCCAGCACAGCAACCACCCGGAGCTGGACTCGAACTTCTACTTCGGCTCGGGCAGCACCTTGCAGGAGCGCATCCGCAACGGCCACGTCTTCAAGGTCGAGGACAGCCCCGTCGGCGCCTTCTGGAAGCCCGACAAGAACAACTTCGCGCCGCGCGTCGGCTTCGCGTGGGACGTGACGGGCGACGGCCGCACCTCCTTGCGCGGCGGCTACGGCATGTCCTACGAGCGCAACTTCGGCAACGTCACCTTCAACGTCATCCAGAACCCGCCGGGCTACGCGGTGGTCTCCATCACGGCCGGCGCCGAGGTGCCCTCCATCGCCCTCTCGGCGAACAACGCCGGGCCGCTCGCCGGGAGCGGCACCACCATCCGCCTGCCGGGCACCAGCCTGCGCCACGTCCGCGAGGACATCCGCAACGCCTACGCACACTTCTGGAGCGCGGCCTTCGAGCACGAGTTGGGCCGCGGCACGGTCGCCTCAATCGAATACTCGGGCTCGGCCGGCCGCTCGCTCTACTCCATCGAGAACATCAACCTGCTGGGCTCCGGCCCCGTCTACCTGGGGAGCAACGCGACGACGCCCTCGGGCGGCACCTCGTCGCGCCTCAACGGCCAGTTCACCAACATCAACTCGCGCGGCAACAACGGCTACTCGAACTCGAACTCGCTCGTCTTCGGGCTCGCGAGCAACAACTTCCGCAGCACCGGGCTCCAGCTCACCGCGCGCTACACCTACGGCGTCGTCAAGGACAACCTCAGTTCGACCTTCTCCGACGCCAACGCGCAGAACGGCAACCTCGGCATCCTCGACCCCTTCAACCCGTCGATTGATTACGGCTACGCGGACTTCGACATCCGCCACCGCTTCGTCGGGAGCTTCGCCTACGAGGTGCCCTACTTCAACAACTCGACCAGCGCGCTCAAGAAGCACCTGCTCGGCGGCTGGACGCTGACCGGCATCTTCAACGCGCGGACGGGGCTGCCCTTCTCCGTCTACGACTGCAACAACGCGAGCTTCATCTGCCCGCGCTACCTGCCCTCCGGCCCCGTCAGCTTCTCGGGCTCGGGCAACCCGCCGGCGGCCGACGCGACGACGCCGAACAGCTTCGTCTACCTCGACCTGCCGGCCCGCGTGGACTACAACAACCCCGTCGCCCACTTCTCGGACGTGGGGCCGTTCCCGGCCGACATGACGCGGCGCAACGCCTTCCGCGGCCCGGGCTACTGGAACGTGGACGCCGGGCTCTACAAGAAGATCAGGTTCACGGAGAAGTACAGCCTGCAACTGAGGCTGGAGACCTTCAACGTCTTCAACCACGCGAACCTCTTCTACGACCCCAACCAGCTCGACGCCAGCACGTTCAACTTCATCTCGGCGCGCCGCGGGGTCTTCCCCTCCGGCAACCTCGAACGGCGCAACGTGCAGCTCGCGGCCAAGTTCGTCTTCTGACTTTCGTGCGACCGAAAGTCACTGGCAAGGGGAGCCCCGCGCGGGTGGCTCCCCTACTTTTTATTAGCCGTGAGCCGGAAGGAGGCCGGCGGGGAGGGAGAGATGGGCAGCAACACTTTTATCCGCGCGTCGCTCGCGGCGCTGCTCGCGTTCGGCCTGTGCGCCGTCGCGGCAAGGGCGCAGGGTGACGAGGGCGGCATCGAGACCGGCGACCCCGGGACGGGCGGCCGGCACACGATACAGGGGCGGCTCTACCTGCCCTCGGGGCGGAAGCTCGACCGCCGCCTGCGCGTGCGCCTGTCCGGCATCCGCGTCGGCGACAGCTCGACGCTCGCCGACGACAGCGGCAACTTCACCTTCCGCCGCCTGTGGTCCGGCAGCTACACAGTGACGGTCGAGGGCGGGGGCGAGTTCGAGACGGCGACCGAGCGGGTGGAGATCATCGCCGCCTCGCGCGAGGCGGCGATGTCGGGGCAGACCTACACCGTCCAGATTCGCCTCGTGGAGAAGCGCGCCGCGGCCGACCCGGCGCGGCCGGGCGTCGTCGGCGCCGAGGCCGTCCCCGAAGAGGCGCGCACGCGTTACGAGAAGGCGCTCCAAGCCTCCGCGGCCGGCGACCACAAGAGGGCGGTCAAGGAGTTGAAAGCCGCGGTGGAGATTCACCCGCAGTTCCCGCTCGCCCTCAACGAGCTGGGCGCGCAGTACATGGGGCTCGGCCAGTTGAATGAGGCGGCCGACTCGTTCAACTCCGCCGTCAAGCTCGCCCCCGAACAGCCCGTGCTCCGCATCAACTACGGCACCCTCCTCATCCGACAGAGGAAGTACGCCGAGGCCGAAGCGCAGCTCGCGCGCGCCGTCGCGCTCGACGCGAAGAGCGCCGCCGCGCGCCTCCAACACGGCCACGCGCTCATCCGCCTGGGCCGCGGCGCGGAGGCGGAGGCCGAGCTGCTGCAAGCCGTCAAACTAGGCGGCCCCGCGGCGGCCCTCGCGCACCGCTACCTCGGCGCGCTCTACGTCGAGCGCGGCGACGACAGGCGCGCCGCCGCCGCGCTCGAAGAGTACCTCCGCCTCGCCCCCGACGCCCCCGACGCCAAACAGGTTCGCGACATCCTCGGGGGGCTCAAGCCCGCGAAAAGGAATTAACGGCAGAGGCTCCGCGGATTTGCAATTTCAAATTTGAAATTGCAAATCCGCGGAGCCTCTGCCGTTAATTCTTACTTGAGACCTTCGACGAGACGCTTGTACTCCGCGTCGCCGCGCAGCGGTTCGAGGGCGGGCTCCTTCTCCAGCGCGGCGGTGTCTTTGAAGCCCAGCTCGAACGCCTTGCGGAGCGCGGCGAGCGACCTCTTCTTGTCCGAGTTGGCGGCGTGCGCGACGGCCAGCTCGTAGAAGAGCTGCGGGCTTCGTGAGGCGACCTCGGAAGCGATCTCTAACGCCGCGACGACCTCCGCCGGGCGCGCGTGTTGCTGGCGCAGGCCGGCGGCCGTCTCGTAGAAGTGCGCCGACACCTGGTTGAGTGTCCGACGCGCCACGCGCCGCTCGCCCGTGTCGGCCTCCGCCTTCGACTTCACGCGCAAGCCTTCGACCTTCGCGCGGAAGTCCGCGGCCGCCTGCTCCCGCCCCTCGTAATCGCCGCGGCGCTTCTCCGCCAGGTCGAGGAGTTCCCCGACGAGCTGCCGCTGACGACTCGACTGCTCGGCCTCGTCCCTGAGCGCGGCCTTCACCTCCTTCGACGCGCCGAGCGCGGCGAGACGGCCGTCCGCCTCCGCCGTGTCGCGCAGGCCGCGGAAGTCCGCGGCCAGAGACTCGTAGGCCCTGTAGGCCGCGTACGACTTCGACTCCCCTTCGAGCCGACGTGCCTCTTCGAGCCGCCGCCCCCACACGCCGGCCGTGAAGGCTTCGTCCTTCTGACGCAGCCCCGACTTCAACGCCTGAAGCTCCATCCACTCGACGGCCGCCGCGGCGAGTTCGGGCGGCGGCCACGCGTGCCCGCCTTCGAAATTCTCGAAGCGGTGCGCGGCGCCGAGCCTTGAGAACTCTGCGTCGAGCGTCTTCACCTCGGGAAAGTTGAAGTCGTCGGTGCCCGCAGTGCCGAAGAGCGCGAAGGTGACGGGCGCCTCGGGTTTGAAGTTGATCGGGTAGCCGGCGCTGGCGGCGATGACGCCCGCGAGGCAGTGTTTGCAGAGGAAGTCGAGCAGGATGGCCTGCCGCGCGCCGCCCGAGAAGCCGGTCGTGTACGTCCGCGCGCCGTCCACGGAGAGGCGCGTCTGCACGTCCTCGATCATCGCCCCGGCCGCGTCGAGCGAAGGCTTGAGCGGGCCGTTGCGCGAGTTGTTCGACCCGGCGACGACCCAGCCGAAACGCTCGGCCGCCTCGGCGAACAACTTCACGGGCACGGCCCCGCGCGCTATCGGGTCGAAGCAGTAGAGCACCGGCCGGCGGCGCCCGGGCGTGTAGTCCGAAGGCAGGTAGAGTGCGTAGGTCTGCGAGGGGTCTTTGAGCGTGGCGACCCGCTCGACGACGCGGCCGCGCGGGAGTTCCTCCGCCGGTGTGGACGTGCGACCGGCCGTCGTGGGCGGGGCGGGCGCGGCGGCCGGCGCCTGCGGGGCGGCTTGCACGGGGCTGCCCGGCGCGACGCCGCAGACGACGCAGCACGCGACGAGCGCCACGGCCCGCGTGATGAAGTTCGACAGGTTCGGCCTCGACACGGCGACAGCTTCACTCACGACCCGCGCGGTTGGCAAATCCCCTGACGGCCTTGAGCAGCTCGATGCCGACCTCCCACGTCAGACCCCCCTCGCCGAGCGCGACGTGCGGCAGCGAGGCCAGCCCCGCGGGCAGCTCGGCCGGCGCGTCGAGCAGCAGCAGGACGCGCCGCTCGTAGAGCACGGAGGCGGCGCCGATCTCGACGAGCGCGCGCTGCGAGACGGCGGGCGCGCCCGTCCCGTCCGGCCGGCAGTCTTCTTCGGAGAGCAGCACGAGCGCGGCGTCGCAGCGCCGCATCACCTCGGCGGCCTCGTCCGCGACGAGCACCGCCGGGCCTTCGCGCGGGGCGCGCTCGCAGGCGTGGCTCTTGATGCCGGCCAGCTCGAAGACCGTCCGGAGCTGCGCGACGACGTGGGCGGGCTGTCCGCCGTAGGAGATGAAAAGGCACGCCTCCGACGGGGGCGCCCCGAACTCTTCGTCCTCGGACGACGGCTCGCCCTCCTCTTCACGGCCGCGGGTCGCGCCGCGGGTCACGTCCCGCCCCTCGACGTACTCGCCGAGACAGTCGCGCTCGACGCGCATGCGCGCGGGTTGGCCGCGCTTGCCTATCGTCAGCGTGCCCAGCTCGGCGGCCTGGCAGAGGTGGAAGAAGCAGACGACGCCCTCCTCCGCGCCCTTCGCGCCGCCCGCCGCGAGGAGCGGGCCGAAATCCTCTTTTAAGAAGGCGGCCACGTCGGCGTAGGTGACGAGGTCGAGGCCCTGGCGGTGAATCCAGGCGAGCGCCGCGCGGTAGAGCGAGTTCGAGTCGAGCAGCACGCGGTAGGCGCGCGTCTCCGGTTCGAGCGTGCGCGCGAACTCCCGCCCGCGCTGCGTCAGGAGCAGCCGCTCGCCGCGGCGCGCGACCATGCCCCAGGCTTCGTAGGCCGCGACCTTGCGCGGCTCGAAGACGCGCCGCCGGGCGTCGGCCAACGCCTCGACCACGGAGACGCCGGTCGGCTTTCTCTTTAAGTATTGCACCGCCTCGCGCAGGTCGCCGGGCGTCGCCAGCACGGGCAGCGTGGCGGCCCGCGGCTCGTCCTGCGGCGTCGTCAGCAGACGCAGCGCCGCGGCCGACCCGCGCCGCGCGGCGGGGCGGGACTCTCCCCTCTGACTCGTTGGTACTGACAGGCTCGGCATGTGTACCTCTTCGTGGCCGCCCGCCGATGGGCGAAGACTCGGGGGCCGGCGCACCTATACACACTACGTCAGGCTTAGACACTTTGATGCGAGTTGTCGAAGCGCGAAAAAATTTTGTGATGAAAGGGACGGCCGGAGTGATGAAGTGGATTCGGCGCGTTGTGTTGACGCGGTAGTGAGAAGGCCGTGGATTAAATACCGAGACGCGGAGGCTTTCATGATTTGAAATTTCAAATTTGAAATTTCAAATCGTGAAAGCCTCCGCGTCTGTGCGCTGACGACGTTCGCTTAGGGTTTACCTTTGCCCTTGCCGCCGCCGTGACCGCCGCCTCCGCCGGGGCCGCCGCCGTGACCTTCGCCGTGGCCCTGGCCTCTGCCGCCTCCGCCGCCGGACGGCGGGCCGGCCGCGGGGGCCTGTTGTTGATGACGCTCCTGTCCCGGCGGCGCCTGCATGGCCGGGCGCGGCTGCGGCTGCGGGCGCTCCATGTGCCGCTGCTGTTGCTGCGCCTGGCGGGCGCGCATCATTTCCATCTGCTGCGCGTGCTGCTGCTGCGCGGCCTGGCGTTGTGCCTGAGCGTTCGCTTCGGACTGACGCCTCGCCTCGAAGCGCTGCTGCTGCGCTGCCGCGCGCTGTTGTTCGTGGGCCGCCTGCGCCTCGCGGTCGCCGCGCGCGTGCTCTTCAGCGCGTGCGGCGACCCGCGCGGCCTGTGGACTCTCGGGGCTCGAAGGCCGCGAGCCGAAGTCACGCGCGCGTGCAGCACGCTCCTGCGCCTTCTCTTCGCCCTTGTTCCCGCGCGGGCGCCCGCGGACTTCTTCGAAGCCGCGCACGGGCGGCGGCGCCTGTGCGGACTCCTGTCGCCTGTCTTCGAACTTCAGCTTCTCGTGCTTCTGCTTGTCGGGAACGGGCTCGACGCGGAAACGGCGCGCGAGGTCTTCACGGAACTTCGGCGGCGGCGCGCTCGCGTAGACCTGCGTCGAGTCGAGCTTCTTTGCGAGGCCCGGCGGCAGGGCGAAGCCGCGGCGCTCGGCGGCGTGCGCGAGCGAAGCCTGCCGCAGCATCGCGTTCGAGAGCGGATCAATCAACGGCCGCGCGCCTTCGAAGGCGCGCGGGTCGTAGCGCGCGAGACGGCCGCGTTCGACGGGGCGGCCGAAGTCTTCGACCGAGACGACCGTCAGCGCGCCCGGCACGCTCATGTTGACGACGCGCTCGGGGGCGCGGTAGTCGCCGCCGACGTAGTGCGGCTGCCAGTTCGCGTCGTAGACGGCCGGCGCGTACGGGTCGCCGGGCGCGAGCGGCACCCAGCCGACCTGGTTCGCGCCCGTCACCGGCAGGAAGGCCACGAGCGCCGGCGCGTACGCGGGCTGCGTGTTCGCCGCGTCGGGCACCCAGTACCAGCGGTCGGCCGCGTTCACCCAGCGGCCGTAGTGGTAGGGCGCGTAGCCCCACGGCTCGTTCGAGACCCACGTCAGCCCGTACGGGTCATCCATCATCCAGTAGCCGTCGCGGTACGGCGCCCAGCCCTGCTCGACGCGCGGGCTCCACGCGTAGCCGTAGCCGTTCAGGTTCTGCCAGTCGCCGTAAGCGTCGAGGTCGTACGCGCCCGGCACCGTCGCCGGCACGTAGCGGTAGCTCGCGTAACGGTTATAAGGGTCGTAGTAGTCCGGGTCGTTCAGGTACGCGTTGTAGTCCGCGTAGCGGCCGTCGTAAGAGTCGGGGTAGCGATAGTCGTAGTAGTTATTCAACAGCCCGCCCGCGTAGTCCGGGCTCAGGCGCGAGAGCGCGACCTGCGCGGCCGTCTGGCCGAGCAGCGTCAACATCTCGCCCTTGCTGATCTGCCCGCTGCCCGCGAGTCCGGCGACCTGTGCGAGCCCGCTCAGCACCGAGACGGACGCCGAGCCGTCGTCGTTGTAGCCGACCTGATAGAGACCGGGCTGTTGGAAGTCAACGGCGCCGTAGGGCGTGGCGACTTCGAACAACTCGTCGGGCGCGAGCTGGCCCACGTCGAAGATGGCCGAGCCCTCGCGCAGTGCGAGCTGCGTGCGCCGGTCGGAGAGTGAGACTACGTCGAGCGCGGAGTCTGGGGCGATGGTGGCGAAGTTGCGCCCCGTGAAGGCGAGCGAGGCGCGCGAGTCGTCGCGCGCGTAGAGCCGGTCGCCCGTGGTGAGCGGCGTGTTCGGCGTCAGCTCGACCCAGTTGGACTCGTCGTTCGCGTTGGCGCCCAGGTCGCGGCTCAAGCCGACCTCGCCGTCCACGCGCTCGACGCGCGCGGCGCGCGGCGCGGAGAACGCCTCGGCCTTCGGCTCGTGCCTCATCCAGAGCGCGGCCGCGACCCCGCCGAACACGGCGCAGACGATAAAGACCAACGTCAGGTGAGGCCAGAGCTTGATGCTGTTATGACGAGCGTTCACGTTCATTACATCTCCGTTGCGGTTGAAGTCAGACCATTCTTATCTTTCGCAAAGGCCGTGCCGCCGGGCATCATTCATGCCTCATCGGGCTTAAGGTTCTGAGCAGGTGAGTTAAACTTAAACGGCCGCGCCCGCCCCCCTTCAGCCCATGTAATGAAACGGTTCCCGCGGCACCTATCGTGTCTGCATGTCACGATACGGGCCGGCGGCGCGGCCGCGAGTGTTGCGCGCGGGTTGCGTTCGCGGGCGCACTTGAAGCCTTTGAAATTGTTGCGGAGTCGTAGCGATTGGATAATAAATCGCGCGGGCGCAACCAATTTCCCCCATCGCTTAGTCAAACCGCTTGACTTGCTTTCCGCGGTTCGCTCAGAATTCGGCTCATTCGGGAATGATTCGGAGAACAACCTCGCAAGGCAGACAGACTCGGAGGGACTGAACCCAGGCGCTCCGGCCGCCCAAGAGTTTGGGCGCTGACCCGACCGGTCAGAGTGGGCGCGGTCGTTCGCCGACGGACTGAGGCGGCGGCCGCGGGGCGCGCGAAGTTTCCCGACGGACTTTCGCACGAACGGAGAGTGATAAAGATGAGCAACGTTTCGAAGAGGGTCAGGTTGATCGCACTTACTTTCGCGCTGGCGCTGGCGGCGGCCCCCGCGGCGCTCGCGCAGGGTGGCGGCGCCGGCGCCGGTAACGGCAACACGCGCACGGTGGCCTCGGGCCAGAAGATGAAGATCAAGGGCGTCGTCACCAGCCGCCAGCCCGACAGCTTCGTCGTGCAGGACGCCAACGGCGTGCAGACGACCGTCACGCTGACGAACGCCACGAGCGTCAAGACCGACGGCGGCTTCCTGCGCGGCGGCACCAACTACGGCGTGACCGCGATCCTGCGCGGCCTCAACCTCGAAGTCGAAGGCACCGGCGACGGCACGAACCTCGTCGCCAGCAAGATTCGCTTCAAGGAGGGCGACCTCCGCACGGCCCGCACGGTCGAGGCCAACGTGACGCCGGTCGAGAACCGCGTCGGCGCGGCCGAGGGCCGGATCGGGCAGGTCGAGCAGAACGCGCAGCGCCTCTCGGGGCAGTTGGACGAGTTGGCGGCCGTTTCGAACGCCGCGCGCGGCGGCGCCAAGGCCGCGCAGGAGACGGCGGACGCGGCCGTCGCCGGCGTGAACGCCACGAACGAGCGCATCTCGGCGCTCGACGACTACCAGGTGCAGAACAACACGAGCATCCAGTTCCGGGTGGGGAGCGCCGTCCTCTCGCCCGACAGCAAGTCGAAGCTCGACCAGATCGCGCAGCAGGCTTTGCAGGCGAAGGGCTACGTGCTTGAGGTCTCGGGCTTCGCCAGCTCGGACGGCTCGACGGAGGCCAACCGCCGCCTGAGCCAGCGCCGCGCCGACACGGTCATCCGCTACCTCGTCGAGAACCACAACATCCCGCTGCGCCGCATCGTCACGCCGTACGGCTACGGCGAGGCGCAGCCCGTCGCCGACAACGCGACGCGCGAGGGGCGCGAGCAGAACCGCCGCGTCGAGGTCAAGGTGCTCGTCAACCGCGGCCTCATCCAGGGCGCGCCGACCATGACCAAGCCCAGCTCGGACAACCCCGGCGGCGGCAACTAGTCCGGAAGGACGAAGTAGACAGTAGACAGTAGTCAGTAGACAGTAGGAAGAGAGTTCTACTGACTACTGACTACTGTCTACTGTCTACTTTTTTTATGGAGGGGTCACACAGTGATTCGCTTACCCGACGCGGCGAGAAGGTTTCTGCTGGGGTTGACGCTCGGTGCGGTCGCGCTCACGTTCATCGCGGCGGCGGGCGCGCAGAGCCGCCAGACGAACACGAACGCGAGGCCGCGGCCGACGCCCGTCGTCGTCCCGCGCCTCCCGCAGCGCGCGACGCCGACCCCGACGCCGGCCATCATCAACGTGCCCGTCACGCCCGACGACACGCCCCCGCCCCCGCCGCCCACGCCGACCCCAAAGCCCAAACCGACGCCGACGCCCAAGCCCGTCGAGGACACGCTCGACGAGTCGGACGTGGTGAAGGTCACTTCGAACCTCGTGGTCGTGCCCGTCGCCGTCACCGACGCGGGGGGCAACGCCGTGCAGGGTTTGAAGAGGGAGGATTTTCTGCTTGAGGAGGAGGGGCGCGCGCAGGAGCTTCAGAGCGTCGGCACCGCCGAGGAGGTGCCGCTCGACATCGTCATCCTCTTCGACATCTCTTCGAGCGTGACGGCCAAAGACTTCTTCACGCGCCAGCAGGAGGCGGCGGCGCGCTTCCTGCGCCTGGTGATGAAGCCCGTAGACCGCGCGGCCGTCGTCACCATCGCCGACAAGCCCGCGCTCGCCCAGCCGCTCGCGCCGGCCGAGGCGACGGCCGCGGCAATCCTCAAAATACCGCCCGCGGCGAAAGCCGTGCCGACGGCCTTCTACGACACCGTGACCTTCGCCGCGAAGTACCTCGCCGACAACGCGCCGGGCAACCACCGCCGCGTCATCCTCGCCGTCACCGACGGCGACGACAACTTCTCGACGGCCGTCCGCGAGCAGACCGTCGCCGAGTACGAGGCGCTGAAGAAGGCCGAGGCGCAGGACGCGACGCTCCCCGTCGGCGAGCGCGCCGCCGCGCGCCGCGACCTCCAGTCGCGCCACGCGCGCGCCATCCAGGGCGTGCAGCGCGCCGTGCAGGGCGCCGACTCGGTCTTCTACTCGATCAACCCGGGCGGCCCTTCCGTCCGCCTCAACGAGATCAGCATGCGCGCACAGACCGGCATGCAGACGGTCGCCGACGCCACCGGCGGCACCGCCTACGTCCCCGCGCGCAACGAAGACCTCGACGCCATCTTCCGCCAGATCGCCGCCGAGCTGCGCGCGCAGTACCTGCTCCAGTACCTCTCGAACAACCAGGCGACGGCCGGCAAGTTCCTCCGCATCAAGGTCACGACCCCACCGCGCCCCGACACGCGCATCCGCGCACGGCAGGGGTACTTTAAGAAGGGATAGGGAAGGCAAAAGGCAAGAGGCAAGAGGCAAAAGTGGAAGACGAAAGCCGCGCCGTGCGGGCCGCCGTCTTCATTTTTGCTTCTTGCCTTTTGCCTCTTGCCTTCTCGACTACTGCATTTCGAGCAGCACGTCCGTCAACTTATTCGCGACGTCGAGGAGGATGCGGCCGGCCTGGTCGAAGCGGTTGGCGCCGGCCGCCTGCGCGGCCTGTTCGGCGCTGGCCGAGACGCCTTGCAGCGTCTGGTACGGCGTCCGCAGCCCCTCCTCGAAGCGGAAGTGCCCCTCCAACTGGTCGAGGCGGTCGCGCATGTCGCCGATGCTGCGGATGAGCCCGGCCTTCGTCTGGTTCGCCGCGTCGGCCGCGCCCGACTGCGCGCCCGTCAGCTCCAAGTCCTTCGAGAGCCTCCCGTAGAGGTAGAGGAAGCGCGTCAGGTCTTTCGAGAGCCCCGCGAGTTCGAGCCGCTGCGTGTTGAAGCGCGTCTGGTCGAGGTGCGAGCCGGCCGCCGCCGGCTTCCTCTTCTGCGAAGAGGCCGGGGCGGTGCGGCGCGTACGCGTCTGCGCGGGCGCGGGCGCGGCGGCCGAACAAGTGATGAGCAGGCACACGGCCGCTTTGGCGATGAGCGGTTTCACGTTTCCTTCCTCCAGAAGTTTTCGGATTTGGCCTCTGCTACAATGTGGCCGAAGGGGAAGAGTAACAGTTCTGCGCACTGCGATGCACGCGAGACGACTGAGAGTTCGCCGCCTGGGCCGCACGGAGTACGGCGAGGCGTACCGCGTCCAGAAGGAGACCGAAGCGTCGGTGCGCGACCGCCGCGAGCCCGACACGCTGCTCCTCGTCGAGCACCCGCACGTCCTCACGGTCGGCCGCCGCGCCACGCCCTCCTTGATCCTCGCCACGCCCGAAGCGCTCGCCGCGCGCGGCGTCGAAGTCTTCGAGACGAACCGCGGCGGCAAGATGACCTACCACGGCCTCGGCCAACTGGTCGGCTATCCAATCATAAATCTGAGCCCCGACCGCGAGGACGTGCACAAGTACGTCCGCGACCTGGAAGAGGTCTTGATCCGCGCGATGTCGGATTATGACATTGAAGCGTTCCGCATCGAGGGGCTGACGGGCGTCCACACCGCGCGCGGCAAGGTCGCCGCCATCGGCGTCCACATCGCGCGCTGGGTCACGACGCACGGCTTCGCCCTGAACGTCAACACAGACCTCTCCTACTTCAACCTCATCGTCGCCTGCGAGGGCGAGCCGGTGACTTCGATGAGAGAACTGCTCGGCCGCGAGGTTCCTTTGAGCGAAGTGGAAGACCGCGTCGTCGCCCGCTTCGCCGAGGTGTTCGAGTCCACGCCCGAAGAAGAAAGAACGTTGACAAGCTCCGCATGCTGACACTCGACTTCATCCGACAGGCCGCCGCGCGCGTGCGGCCGTTCGTGCACCGCACGCCCGTCACGACCTCGCGCACGTTCGACGAGGCCGCCGGCCGCCGCGTCTTCTTCAAGTGCGAGAACTTCCAGCGCGCCGGCTCCTTCAAGATGCGCGGCGCGACGAACAGGATTCAAGCCCTCTCGAACGAGGAGCGCGCGCGCGGCGTCGTCGCCTTCTCTTCGGGGAACCACGCGCAGGCCGTGGCGCTCGCCTCGCGCGACGCGGGGGTGCGCGCCGTTATCGCGATGCCGACCGACGCGCCGCGCGCCAAGCTCGAAGCGACCAGGGGCTACGGCGCCGAGGTCGTCACCTACGACCGCCAGCGCGAAGACCGCGAGGAGGTCGCGCAGAGGATTTCGGAGAGGGAAGGCTCGGTGGTCGTCCCGCCTTACGACGACTACCACATCGCGGCGGGGCAGGGCACCTGCGCGCTTGAGCTGTTCGAAGACGTGCCCGACCTCGAAGCCCTGCTCACGCCCTGCGGCGGCGGCGGCCTCTTCGCCGGCGCGTCCACCGTGGCGAAGGCCCTCAACCCCAAAGTGCGCTGCTTCCCCGTAGAGTCGGAACTCTCCGACGACACGCGACAGTCTTTCGTGAAAGGCGAGCGGATAAAAATTCCGCCGCCGCCCACCATCGCCGACGGCATGCGCACGCAGACGCCCGGCGCGCTCACGTTCCCCGTGCTGCAACGCAACGCCGAGGACGTGCTCACCGTCTCCGAGGACGAGATCGTCGAGGCGATGCGCTTCCTGCTCTTCCGCCTCAAGATTCTGGTCGAGCCGACGGGCGCGGTCGCCGCGGCCGCCGCGCTCTTCCGCAAGCTTCCGGCGGACGTGGGGAGCGTCGGCGTCGTCATCTCGGGCGGCAACGTAGACCCGGAAACGCTCGCGCGCCTCATCCACCCGACGCTGGCTTAAACTCCCGCCGCCTACTCCGGCATCTCGAACGTCGAGTCGGGCGTCGGGTCGTTCGGCGCGAACTCCGTGAACGTCAGCCTGATGGTCTCGTCGCCGTGCACGTAGAGGAGCGTGTGCGGGAACTTGACGCCGTCAACCGCCTTGTAGTCCTGCGGGTAGCACTCCAGTTTCCCGCCGCCTTCCCCCGCCTCGGGCTCGTAGTCCGCGCGCACGAGCAGCCCCGTCTCCGTGTCGAAGTAGAGCGTCTCGTCCTGACCGCGGCGGTTGACGCCGGTCACGACGTAGGCGTCGTAGTCCTTATCGAAGGCGTGCGCGAACTCGCCCTCGGCGGCGCTCGGGACGTGCGCGGCCTCCCGCCCGACGAGCTTGAGCGAGGTGAACTCCCCGGCGAGCGCGACGAGCCCCGTGGCCGTCGTCTGCGAGAAGTGTTTCATCTGGGCGAGGTCGGCGCCCTCCAGCTCGCGCGAGGAGTTCTGCTTGATGGGGACGGTCGAGCCGGCCGTCAGGATCGTGCGCTCGACGTACTCCCAGCCGCGTGTGCCGTCGTAGCCGCGCCGCGCGGTCGTGTGGACGGACGGCGGCGCGGGCGCCAGCAGGTCGCGCACCGTGAACTCCTGCATGCGCTGCTCGGAGTCGCCGAGCCCGATCTCCCACTCGATCTTGTCCGGCTCCTTGACGTGCATGACGAAGGTCACGCTGCCGCCCAGCGGGGCCGTCGCGCGCCCCACCTCGCCGCCCTTGTAAAAGATGCTGCCCGCGGCGCGGAGGGAGTGAACCTTGGAGAGGCGCGCGCGGCCGCCGCTCGCCGCGACGTTCTGCTCGAAGACCTCGGCGGCCGTCGGCGCGTCGCGGTAGATGCTCCAGAACCACTGCGGCTTCGCGGGCCGGTGCGCGAGGTAGAGCAGGCCGAGCGCCGTCAGCGCGAGCGCGAAGGCGGCGCAGGCCGCCACGACGAGGCGCGCGGCGCGCACCGAGCGCCCGTCCGCGGCCCCGTCGGACGTCTGGCCGAAATAGCCGCCGTCGCCGCCCTCCGCGCCGAGCCCCACGAGCGAAGTCCCGCAGCGCTTGCAGTCGCCGACGTTCCAATCGACCAGCCCGCAGGCCGGACACTTCACGCTAATCATTTTGGTAAGGCTCCTTCGGTGGTGTGAGTTCGGGTCGTGTGGACTTGGGGAGCAGGCGGGAAGCGCGTCCGCCCGCCGTGCTCGTGAGTGGCGGCGCGCGGCGCGCCCCTCCTTCAAATCTACTATCCGGCGCGCGCGGCGCGCAACAAATTTTTCGGCCGCCGGGGAGAGGCGCCCCGCAGGACAAAGCCCGGGGCGGGTGTTAAAATCGGCCCGGTTGCATAGCCGAATATTCAAATTGCATAGTCGAACAGTCGAACAAGGAGAAAGAGTTTGAGCCGCGAGCTGCGCGTCCTTAACAACCCCCCGACGACACGTCCGCCGCGCGGGCCGAAGCCCGAGTGGCTGAAGATACGCCTCGGCGACCCTTCGAACCAGAACTACGTCCTGAAGCTGATCGAGAATCTGAACCTCCACACGGTCTGCCAGGAGGCGCGCTGCCCGAACATCTTCGAGTGCTGGACGGACAGGACGGCGACCTTCATGATCGGCGGCGACATCTGCACGCGCCACTGCGGCTTCTGCGCCGTCTCGAAGGGGCAGGCCACGCCGCTCGACCCCGAGGAGCCGCGCCACGTCGCCGAGGCGGTGAAGACCCTCGACCTCGCGCACGCCGTCATCACCTCGGTCAACCGCGACGACCTGCGGGACGGCGGCGCCGCGCACTGGGCCGAGACCGTCCGCCAGGTGCGCCGGCTCAACCCCGGCTGCCGCGTCGAGGTCTTAATCCCCGACTTCAACGGCGACGAGGAGGCTCTGAACGCCGTGCTCGACGCCTACCCGGACGTGCTCAACCACAACACCGAGACCATCGCGCGCCTCTACAAGCGCGTGCGTCCGGACGCCAACTACCGGCAGACCCTGACGCTGCTCGAACGCGCGGCGGCGCGGCGCGACCGCGAGCGGCGCGGGATGCTGACGAAGAGCGGCATCATGGTCGGCCTCGGCGAGACGTTCGAAGAGGTGGTCGAGCTGATGAAAGATTTGCGCTCGGTCTCGTGCGACATCATGACCATCGGGCAGTACCTCCAGCCGCACGCGCGCCGCCTCCCCGTCGAGCGCTACGTCACGCCCGAGGAGTTCGCCCGCTGGCGCGAGGTCGGCCTCGAACTCGGCTTCAAGCACGTCGAGTCGAGCCCCCTGACGCGCTCCTCCTACCACGCGCGCCAGCAGACCGACGGGGCCGGAGAGTAGGCAGTAGGCAGGAGGCAGATGGCAGTAGGCAGTTGAAGACACTGCTGTCGAAACTTTGATTTAATCTCTCAACACGCGTAACGCGGAGCGAACTGCCTACTGCCATCTGCCTCCTGCCTACCGATTCAAAATGAAAGCAGTCGTCTTCCACGAGCACGGGGGGCCGGAAGTCCTCCTTTACGAAGAGCGCCCGGAGCCGCGGATTCGCGCCGACGAGGTGCTGGTCGAGGTGCGCGCCTGCGCGCTAAATCATCTGGACGTGTGGGCGCGCGGGGGCTTGCGCGGCATTGAAATCCCTCTGCCGCACATCCTCGGCAACGACGTGGCGGGCGTCGTGCGCGAGGCCGGCGAGCTGGTCGGTTGGGTGAAGCCGGGCGACGAGGTCTTGCTTCAGCCGGGGGTGAGCTGCGGCCACTGCCGCGACTGCCTGGGCGGCGCGGACAACATGTGCCCGCACTACGACATCATCGGCTACCGGCGCGACGGCGGCTACGCCGAGCTGGTCGCCGCGCCCGGCGTGAACGTCGTCCCGAAGCCTCAAGGTTTGAGCTGGGCGGAGGCCGCGGCGCTCCCGCTCGTGCTCGTCACGGCCTGGCACATGCTCGTCACGCGGGCGCGCGTCGAGCCGGGCGAGGACGTGCTCGTCCACGCGGCCGGGAGCGGCGTCGGGTCAATCGCCGTCCAGGTCGCGAAGCTCCGCGGCGCGCGCGTCATCGCCACCGCCGGGTCGGAGGAGAAGCGCGAGCGTGCGCGCGAGCTGGGCGCGGACGAGGTCGTGGACTACACGCGCGCGGACTGGCCGAAGGAGGTCAAACGGCTGACGGGCCGGCAGGGCGTGGACGTGGTCTTCGAGCACACGGGCGCGGAGACCTGGCCGGGCTCGGTCTCGTCTTTGAAGAAGGACGGGCGGCTCGTGACGTGCGGCGCGACGAGCGGTTACGACGCGCGCACGGACTTGCGCCAGGTCTTCTACCGGCACCTCAACCTGCTCGGGTCGTTCATGGGCTCGAAGGCCGAGCTGCTCGACGCCTTGAAGTTCGTCGAGCGCGGGCAGATTCGCCCCGTCATCGACCGCACCCTCCCCCTCGCCGAAGCCCGCCGCGCCCACGAGCTGATGCAAGACCGCGCGCAGTTCGGGAAGTTAGTGTTAGAAGTGCAATAGCGTTGTGACTCGTAAACCGTGAACCGTAAACCGTGACAAGAAAAAGCCAGTTCTTATCTTGTCACGGTTTACGGTTCACGGTTTACGGTCTTTCAGAGTAAAATACGCGCGCGATGAAACTCCTGAATCAGATCGACTCGCCCGCGGACTTGCGCCGTCTGCGCCCCGAACAGTTGCAGCCGGTCGCCGACGAAGTGCGCCAGTACATCCTTGAGACGATGTCGCGCGTGGGCGGCCACACGGGCGCTTCCCTCGGCGCGGTCGAGCTGGCCGTCGCCCTGCATTACGCCTTCGACACGCCGCGCGACCGCCTCGTCTGGGACGTGGGGCACCAGGCGTACGCGCACAAGATTCTCACGGGCCGGCGCGAGCTTCTGCCGACCGTCAAGCAGTACGGCGGCATCTCCGGCTTCCTGCGCCGCGACGAGTCGGAGTACGACACCTTCGGGGCGGGCCACGCCTCGACCTCGCTCTCGGCCGCGCTGGGGATGGCGGTGGCGCGCGACCAGCGCGGCGAAGACCACCACGTCGTCGCCGTCATCGGCGACTCGTCGCTCGCGGGCGGCATGGCGATGGAGGCGGTCAACCAGTCGGGACACTTGAAGACACGCCTCATCGTCATCCTCAACGACAACGAGATGTCGATTGCGCCCGCGGTCGGCGCGCTGACCGGCTACCTCAACCGCATCCGCGAGGCGCAGGGCTACCACCGCATGAAGGACGAGGTGGGCGACCTTCTGCACGACATCCCTTCGTTCGGCGAGCGGCTCTACAACGCGGCGAAGACCGTCAAGGACGCCATCGCCGCGGCCGTTCTGCCCGGCGCGCTCGTCAACGAGCTGGGCTTCAAGTACATCGGCTACGTGGACGGCCACAACCCGCGCGCCCTGGTGCGCGCGCTCGAAGAGGCGAAGCAGGTCGAGGGCTCGCCCGTCATCGTCCACGCGCTCACGCAGAAGGGGAAGGGCTACCCGGCGCGCGAGAAGAACTACTACGCGTGGCACGCGACGGGGCCGTTCGATTTGAAGACCGGCGCGGCCGTCAAATCCTCCGGCCCGTCGGCGCCGGCCTACACGGCCGTCTTCGGGCAGACGATGTGCGAGCTGATGGCGAAGGATAAGAGGGTCGTCGCGCTCACGGCCGCGATGCCCGACGGGACGGGGATCGACAAAGTCCTCGAACAGTTCCCCGAGCGCGCCTACGACGTCGGCATCGCCGAGCAGCACTGCGTCACCTTCGCCGCCGGCCTCTCCACCGAGGGGTTGAAGCCCGTCTGCGCCATCTACTCGACCTTCCTGCAACGCGCCTTCGACCAGATCGTCCACGACGTCTGTTTGCAGAACCTCAACGTCAAGTTCTGCATGGATCGCGCCGGCATCGTCGGCGGCGACGGGCCGACGCACCACGGCCTCTTAGACATCGCCTACCTGCGCGGCGTGCCGAACATGATCCTGATGGCGCCGAAGGACGAGGGCGAGATGCGCGACATGCTCTACACGATGCTGGAGCACGAGGGGCCGGCCGCGATGCGCTACCCGCGCGGCAACGGCGCCGGCGTGGACATCAAGCGCGAGCCGCGCCTGCTCGAAGTCGGCAAGGCGGAGATTCTGCGCGACGGCGGCGAGGTGGCGATTGTCGCCTACGGCTCGATGGTGCGCCCGGCGGCCGCGGCCGCCGAGCACCTGGCTAAGGAGGGGATCGAGACGACCGTCGTCAACGCGCGCTTCGTCAAGCCCCTGGACGCGGGACTCCTCCTCGCGCTCGCGCGCACGAAGCGGCTCGTCGTCACCGTCGAGGAGGCGTACCTCGCGGGCGGCTTCGGCTCGGCCGTCGCGGAGCTTTTGGAAGAGAACGGGCTTTTGGACGCCGTCCGCCTCGTCCGCATGGGCGTCCCCGACCGCATCGTCACGCACGGCGACCCCAAGCTCCTGCTCGCCAAGTACGGCCTCGACGCCGACGGCATCTACACGCGCACGCGCGAAGCCTGGGAAATCCTCGAAGAGCGCCGCGCCGGCCGCGCCAAGGCGGAAGCCCGGCCGTAGAGAAGGCAAGAGGCAAAAGGCAAAAGGCAAAAGTGAAGACGGCGGCCCGTGTGGTGTGGCTCCGTCTTTCATTTTTGCCTTTTGTCTTTTGCCTTTTGCCTTTATTTCTTGCTCTGCTGCTGCTCCTGGTTGTACTTCCTGACCAGCTCCTGATACTTCTGCGCGATGAGGAGGGTGCGGGAGATGTCCTCGTCTTCGAGGTGCGGGTAGCGCTGGTAGGTTTTGGCGACGGCGGCGTTGAGGATGCCCTCGGCGTCTTTGTAGCGCTTGGCCTCGACGGCTTGGGCCATGTCGTGGATGGCCTGGGCGAGCTGGGCGATGGTGAAGTTCTTGCCGACCTCGGGGTCGCGCAGCAGGTCGCCGCCGCCGGCTGAGAGCGTCGCCGCCTCGTCCTTCACGACGCGCCGCTTCGTCCCGACCTCCGTGTAACCGAACTTGACCCTGACGGTCGGCGGCGCGGCCGCGTCCAGCGCCTGCGGCCGGACGCGGAACCGGATCAGGACGACCTGCGTCAGCCCCTGGTTCATGTTGTCGAGCTTGAATGTCAGGCCGCCGGACAGGGGCTGCGGGTCGTAGCCGTAGACCTGCGCCACCTCCACCCCGGGGCCGGGCGTGACGGTGAGGTTCGGCTCGGTGGCGACGGGCGCGACGAGGCTCTGCACTTCTTTGAGGAAGACCTTGTCGATGTCCTGCGCGTCGGCGACGAAGTGGAAGAGGCCGCGGCCGCTCTTGGCGAGCTGGCGCAGGAGGTCTTTGTTGAGGTCGAGTCCGACGCCGATGGTCGAGAGGTCTACGCCGCGGTCGTTGAAGGAGAGCGAGTCGCGCGCGATTCTTTCCGGGTCGGTCACGCCCTGGTTGGCGATGCCGTCGGTGAGGAGCACGACGCGGTTCGCCCCCTCGCGGTTGAAGTGCCTGAGCGCCTCCTGGTATCCGAGCATGAGGCCGGCGTGCATGTTGGTCGAGCTGCCGGGCTCGATCTGGCTGATGAGGCGGCGCACCTCCTCGCGGTCGCCCAGAGGGCGCGCGGGCCTGAGCACTTCGGCCTCCGAGTCGAAGACGACGACGGAGAGCGTGTCGGTCTCGCGGAGCTGGTTGACGAGCGTGAGCAGCGCCTCCTTGACCCGCGTGAGCTTGTTCGCGTCGGCCATCGAGCCGCTCTTGTCGATGACGAGCGCGAGGTTGACGGGCGGCAGTTGCTGTCGGTCGGAGACGAGCGCGGTGCTGAAGCCGATTTGCAAAACGGCCTCGGGGTCTGCCGCGTTGACGCGGTCGTTGCCCCAGCGCACGTCCATGAGTACGGCCTCGCCCGCCTTGGGGCGGCCGATCTGGTGGCGGTGGTAGTTGACGAACTCCTCGACGGCGACCGAGTTGGAGGCGGGGATGAGCCCCATCTCGGACAGGTAGCGCGTGCGCGCCGCGGCCGCGGTCGAGGCGCCCTCCTGCTGCGCGCGCGCGGGCAGGGCGCAGAGGGCGAGAAGGAAGAGGCAAAGGCAAAGGGAGATGCTCAAAGCCGGGCGCGCGGCTTCGCGGGTTGCTGTAGGCATACGTCCTCCGAGGGGTTGGGCCGGTTCCATCATCCGGGGAGACAGAGTCCGATGGCTCGTCACCTGCGAGGGAAATATTCGTCGTGCCGTTCGGCTTCAGAGATGAGACTTCGGCGCGGAGGGATGCCAGTTAAAATTTAGTCGTCCAGGCGTCTTCGCGGAAGACCTTCGACGAGGTGGTCGCCGGCCAGCCAGAGGCTCCACGAGTGGTGGTAGAAGGCGACGGGGAAGAGGAGCGCGACGGCGAAGAGGAGCGAGAGCAGCGTCGCGGCGCGGCCTGGGAGGAGCAGCAGGCAGAGCCCCGCCGCGGCCAACACCGCCGCCTCGGTCGTGACCACGTTGAGCATGATGGCGCCGACGAAGAAGCCCGCCTCGCGCTGGAAGACCGTGCCGCACGCGGGGCAGAACGGGCGGACGCGGAAGGGCGACTGGAAGACGGAGGCACGGCCGCACGCGGGGCAGCGGAGCCGCGCGGCGCGCGCGAGCGTCTTGAAGACGGGGCGGCCCTCTCTCGTCAAGCTCCCCCTTACTGCTCCTCGGCCGCCTCGCGCACCTGGCCCTCAAGCCCTCTGAGGTAGCGCCGCCGGTAGCCGTCGATGAGGTTCCGGACGTGCGTCTCCAACTCGCCCTCGTTGACGCCCGAGGCGTAGAGCGCCGACTTCTGGAGGTCGATGAGCGCCATCAGCATCGCCTTCACCTCGATCAGCTCGTTCGCGATGATGGTGAAAGCCTCGGACGTTGACCTGCTGCTGTCGAGCAGCGAGTGCATCCCCTCGGAGATGTCCGGCCCCGCGTCATGTTCCGCCACGTCTTCAACCCCCTTGCCTTCGTCGTGTAAAATTGCCGCCCCGCCAGCGGAACTTAGCAGATGCACGAAGACCTTTCAAAGTACCACTCGCCGATTACCGAACTCTTCCCCGCGCCCGTCGCGTCCGCGGAGTGGGAGCGGTTCAGGTTGACGGACGAACAGGTCGCCTTCTACGAGGAGCACGGATACCTTTCCGGCGTGAGGGTGTTCGACGACGCGCAGGTCGGGCGGCTGCGCGCGGAGCTGTCGGGGCTGATGAACCCCGAGCACCCCGCGCGCGGACTCTGGTACGAGTTCCACTCGAACGAGTCTGCCGACCCGGCGCGCGTCCTCTTCCACGCGCTCGGGGCGTGGCGGATCGCGGAGGGCTTTCACGACCTCCTGTGGAACCCGCGCTTCACCGTCCCCGCGGCGCAGCTCCTCGGCGGCGCGGTGCGCTTCTGGCACGACCAGTTATTCTGCAAGCCCGCGCGCCACGGCGGGGTCGTCGCCTGGCACCAGGACTACTCCTACTGGACGCGCACGACGCCGCTCGCGCACCTCACCTGCTGGGCGGGGCTCGATGACTCGACGCGCGAGAACGGCTGCGTCCAATACGTCCCGGGCAGCCACCGCTGGCCCGACCTGCCGCGGACGGGACTTGCGGGCGACATGGACGCGATACGGTCTGTGCTGACGGACGGGCAGCGGAGCCTCTTCAAACCTGTGGCGATTGAATTGAAGGCGGGCGAGGCTTCCTTCCACCACCCGCGCATGATTCACGGCTCCTACGCCAACTCGACCGACAGCCCGCGCCGCGCGACGGTCGTCAACGTCTTCCGCGACGGCGTCCGCTCCAACTCCGATGCGCCCCCGCTCGCAGGCGTCCCCGCCATCCCGAAGGGCGAGCCGATGGGCGGCCGCTTCTTCCCACTGCTCTCGGGAGGTCTAAAGTAAAAGGCCAATCGTGAGCAGCCCCGCGCCCTCGAAATGACGAAACAGGTCAGAACCGCCCGCGGTAGCGGGTGGCCCTTTGCTAAACAGATGCGCCGAATCACAAAGGCCCACCCGCTACCGCGGGCGGTTCTGACTGCTACAGCCTCGTATCCTCGCTCGGAGGCAGAAGTTTGAACCTCCGAAGCCCGTTTTTCCCCCTCAAAGGCTCAACGTTCGAGAAAAAAGCCTCGTCGTTCGGGCAAAAAGGCCCAACGTTCGAGTAAAAAGGCCCAACCTTCCGCCTCCGCCTGCCCGACTTTGTTTCCGTCTTGAATCAACTTAAGCCCGCGCCCTCAAGCGGCTCAAGTTTTCCTCAAGCGGCCTTAAGTTGTTGAAAATTAAGCCGCCTGAAAATTCCTTCCCCGAGCCGAAAAATTTTCTCCGCGCTCAAGTTTCGCTCAATCGGTCTTGACTATCTTCTCCATGCTGACGACGACAAGGTCGAGTCAGCCGAACCGATTCCCAAACTTCGAGACCCGACTCCAAGGAGAAAATTTGAAAGCGATGCACAGAAAAATCTCTGCCGCGTTCTCAGTCCTCGCCCTGCTCGTCATCGTCGCCGCCGCCAACGTCTCGGCCGCCACGCTCGGGCCGTCGCTCAAGGCGAAGCTCAACGGCCTCGCCTCCGACGCGAAGGTCGGCACCGTCATCGTCAGCTTCAACACGACGAAGGGCCTCCAGCCCGTCAACCTCGACGCGCTGCGCGGCGTCGGCATCTTGAAGGGCATCACGCTCAACCGGCTCGGCATGGTCGCCTGCGTCGCCACGGCCGGGCAGGTGCGCGCCCTGGCCTCGAATCCTTCGGTGCGCTCCGTCTGGTTCAACGACCAGCTCCACTACTTCGACAAGGAGGCGCGGACGCTGACGGGCGTCGAGCGCCTGCGCACCGACCGCGGCTTCACGACGCAGAACGGCGGCCTGCCCGTCTCGGGCAAGGGCGACTTCTCGGTCGTCATCAACGACTCCGGCATCGACGCCACGCACCCCGACCTCCAGTTGGGCAAGAACGTCGTCCAGAACGTCTTCATCGCCACCGGCACCGACACGCTCTCCGGCTTCACGACGCTCCAGGCTTTGGAGAACCAGCCGAACACCGACCTCAACGTCGGCCACGGCACGCACTGCGCGGGCATCGTCGGCGGGACGGGGCAGCAGTCGGGCGGGCTCTACGCGGGCGTCGCGCCGGGCGCGAAGATCATCGGCACGGGCTCGGGCGCGGTGCTCTTCGTCCTGAACGCGCTGGGCGGCTTCGAGTGGTCTCTGTCGAACCAGGCGCTCTACGGCATCCGCGTCATCTCGAACTCGTACGGCGGCACGGGCGCCTTCGACCCCAACGACCCCGTCACCATCGCCTCGAAGGTCGCGCACGACAACAACATCATCGTCGTCTTCGCCGCCGGCAACTCCGGCCCCGGCCGCGACACGCACAACCCTTACGGCAAGGCGCCGTGGGTCATCTCGGTCGCGGCGGGCACGAAGGAGGGCGGGCTCGCCAGCTTCTCCTCGCGCGGCATCCCGAAGGAGGAGCGGCTCGCCGACAACGACCCCCTCAACGACTACGACGCGCCGACCATCACCGCGCCCGGCACGGGCCGCGAGTTCGCGTCGAACGCCTCGAAGTTCTCCGCCGCCTACGTCTCGACCCGCTCGAAGTCGAACGTCTTCGCCAACGGCCTGACGGACGACGCGGAGCTTTCGCCGAGCTACCTGCCCTACTACACGCAGATTTCCGGCACCTCGATGGCGACGCCGTACATCGCGGGCGTGGTCGCGCTGATGCTCGACGCCGACCCGACGCTCACGCCCGACGAGATCAAGCAGATTCTGATTGACACCGCGTCGCGCATGCCCGGCCGTGAGGAATGGGAGGTCGGCGCCGGCTACGTCAACGCCTACGCCGCCGTGGACAAGGTCTTCAACCCCTCGAAGAGGTACGGCGCGAACAACAACTTCTCTTACAACTTCAACGCGAAGTACACGGTCGGCGGCCCCGCGCCCGAGCAGGTGCACATCGACTACAGCCCGGCGGCGCTGCCCGGCGCGGACTCGACGAACGCGCACAGCTTCAACGTCGAACCCGGCATGAGCGTGCTCGACGTGTTCGCCACCTTCGACACGGCGCTGGAGGACGGCGAGGGCAACACCATCGGCCTGCTCGTGTTTGACCCGAACGGCACGTCCTACTCCTCCGGCATCGCGCTGCCCGTCCTCGACGCGCCGAGCCGCGAGGTCGTCGTCAAGAACCCGGTTGCGGGCCAGTGGCACGTCGAAGTCCGCGGCGTGCGCGGCCTCGCGGCGGCCCCGCAGGTCTCCCTGCCCACCTCGGGCGCGGCGGCTCCCGGCCCCGTTGACATCAAGATCACGCAGCAGCAGTTCACGCTCGCGCCCATCGGCGACATCCAGGGCCACCCCGCGCAGGCGCAGATCGAGACCGTGCTGAAGAACCGCCAGATGGACACCTTCGCCGACGGCACGTTCCGCCCCGACGCGCCCGTGACGCGCGACGACTTCGCGCGGCTCCTCTACCTGAACACGCCGCTCCGGCAATCGCCCTCGGCGACGCAGAAGTACGGGGACGTGACGCCCGACCTCGCGCCCATCGCCGAGGCGGTGACGGCCAACGGCTCGACGCTGCGCGACTGGGACTTCGGGCCGGCCGGCATGGTCGCGGCCAGCGGCTCGGCCTTCAACCCGACGGCGAACGTCACGCGCCTTGAGACGGCGGTCGCGCTCGTCCGCGCCCTCGGCTTCGACGCCGAGGCGAAGGCGAAGGCCGGCTCGGTCGTCACGGCGAACTACAACGGGCAGGCGATTGCGCTCGCCGACAACGCGGAGATTCCCTCGGCGCTGCGCGGCTACGTGCAGCTCGCCCTGGACAAGGGGCTGCTGCAAGCCTTCTACAGCCTTGAACAGGGGCCGTTCGACTTCCAGCCGACCATGAAGGCCCGCGTCAAGGCCAACGACGCGACCACGCGCGCCTTCACGGCCTACGCGCTCGACAACTTCCGCCAGCACTTTGTGGCGGGCAACTGACCTGACGCATCTCGCCGCGCCGACCGAAGTCGGGACGGGAGGCGCGGCGAGTGGAGCGGCCCGGGGGTCGCCCGCTTGGCAGAGACGGGCGACCCCCGGGCCGCAACCCGACGAAGTTCTTCTGACCTGATTTCATAAGAGGAAAAGACCATGACGACGACGTTGAGAGCTTCATTACTGTTGGCGTTAGTGCTCGCCCTCGGCTTCGCGACTCTGCCCGACCGGACGGGCGCGGGCGGGGCGTCGGCGGCGGCGAACGTCAAGATTGACTCGCAGCTCACGCGCTTCTTCGCCACGCACGCGGCCGGCGCGACCGTGCCCGTCATCATCACCTACAGGCAGAAGCCCGGCGCGTCCGAGTTCTCGCGCCTCCAGCTCGCCGGCATCAACAAGGGCTTCGCCACGCGCGAGTTGCCGATGGTCATCGCCGACATGAGCGCCGTCCAACTCGCGGCCGTCAGCCGCCAGCCAGGCGTCGCCTCGGTCTACGCGAACCACTTGATGAAGACCTTCACCAACGTCAGCCGCCCGTTCATCGGCGTCCCGCAGATGCAGGCCGACACGCAGGTCACGAAGAACAACAAGAGCAACCCGGGCCTGCCCATCACGGGCAAGGGCGTCGGCATCGGCTACATCGACACCGGCATCGACGGGACGCACAAGGATTTGACCTACGGCAAGAAGACCGTCCAGAACGTCATCCAGCCGCTCTCCGAGACGACCGTGGGCGACGGCGGGCTCGCCGTCGGCGTCGGCGTCTCCATCGCCGACCTCGTCGCGGGCACCGGCTTCCTCCCGCCGGTCTACGTCGAGAACCAGCAGATGTCGGACATCGAGTCCGGCCACGGCACCTTCGGCGCGGCCGTCGCCGCCGGCACCGGCGAGCAGTCGGGCGGCTTCTACGGCGGCGTCGCGAAGGGCGCGCACCTCGTCGGCGTCAACTCCGGCAACGAGCTGGGTCTGCCCGGCGTCGCCATCATCGGCGCCTACGACTACCTGCTCGCCAACCAGTACACCTACAACATCAGGGTCATCAACAATTCGTGGGGCGACACCTTGAGCGCCGACGGGCTCGACCCGAACAACCCCATCAACGTCGCGACGCGCGCCGCGCACGACCGCAACATCACGGTCGTCTTCGCCGCCGGCAACTCAGGCGACACGCCGACTTCAATCAACCCTTATTCGACGATGCCCTGGACAATCTCGGTCGCCGCGGGCGAGAAGCAGGGGCTCGGGAGCCCCGCCTCCTTCAGCTCGCGCGGCGTGGACAACGGCACCGGCTCGGACGTGGCCGGCATGCCCGCCGACCCGACGCTCGCGCCCAACCTGCGCCCCGACATCACCGCGGCCGGCGTGGACATCAAGAGCGCGCGGCTGCGCGGCGCGGGCCTGACGAACACTCTGGGGACGGTGCCGGTCGTCGGGAACGATTTGACGACCATCCCGCCGGCTTATCTTCCGTACTACACGACCTCGCAGGGGACTTCCTTCTCGTGCCCGCACATCACGGGCGTGGTCGCTTTGATGATCGAGGCGAACCCGCTGCTCACGCCGGACGACGTGGTGACGATCCTGCGCCAGACGGCGAACCCGATGCCCTTCGAGGAGCGCGTTGTCGGCGCGGGCTACGTGGACGCACACAACGCCGTGCGCGCGGCGATGGGCCTGACCGCCGTCGCGCACCCCTTCAACCTGATACCCGGCGGCGGCGCGCCCGAGATTCAAGACCCTTCGGACGACGAGTTCGGCACGGCCGCGCAGGACATACGCTCGGTGGATTTCGCCTACGACGCGCAGCATAACCAGATCGTCTACACGCTGACGCTCGGGGACGCCTCGGCGCGGACGCAGAACAACGCCTGGACGATCAGCTCGGTCTTCAACGGCGTGACGGTCTACGTCGCGGCGCAGGTCTCGGAGACGGGCGACCTCGCCTACGAGTACGGGCATTACGAGCAGCTGCCGAACGGGACGAACAACCAGGTCGGCGACGGCGCGCCCGACTCGGCGGAGGTCTCCGGCAACCAGATCGTCTTCCGCGTCGCGGTGGACAAGGTCAACGCCATCGCGGGCGGGAACGTCGTCGGCACGACCTCGACGGGGACTTCCGCCAACGCGCAGATACTGATCGGCACGTCGGCCACGGGCGGGCTGCTCTTAAGCTCCGACACGGCCACGGGCTCCGACTTCGTCGTGCAATAGACGCGGCTTGCCGCGGGGCGCCGGCGCGGAGGGCAAGCCGTGCCGTGTCAGCCTCGCGGTTCGGCGCAGTTCGGGTGAGGCCCTTTCGGGGGAACGGGGCCTCGCCCGAGCCGCCAACGGTAAAGAATTGAAAAGCAGGACGGGAGACTGAGTGACGGGGAGACGGGGAGAAAGAAGCAATCGTAATCATACGTCTCCCCGTCTCCCCCTTCACCTTGTCTCCCCGTCGCGAAAGGGAGATGTGGGTATGAAGCGGCGGAAGTTTCTCAACGTCATCATCGCGGTCGCGCTCGGCGTCCTGTTCACGTTGAGCGCGCAGGCGGCGCCGAAGCTCGACCCGCAGTTGAAGTCGAAGCTTTTGACCGCGAAGCCGACCGACCTCTTCGGCGTCATCCTGACTTTCAAGGGCGAGCGCGTCGGCGAGGCGCAGGTGGCGCAGGTGCTCGGGCTCGGCATCCGCGGCGGCTACCGCATGAACCGCCTGCCGGTCGTCGCCGTCAACGCGACGCCCGCGCAGATTCGGCAGATGGCCGGTTGGGACTCGCTGCGCTCCGTATACCTCAACGCGCCCGTGCAGCTCTACGACCACCAGAGCAACCCGCTCATCGGCACCGACCGCCTGCGCAACGACATCGACATCACGCGCGCCAACGGCGGCCTCCCCGTCTCCGGGCGCGGCATCACCATCGCCATCAACGACTCGGGCGTGGACGGGACGCACCAGGACTTGACCTACAACGTCACGAACCCGGCCGCCGGCAAGACCATCCAGAACGTCATCATGAACATGAACGACAAGGACGGCCTTGTCGTGAGGAGCAACACGCTCGGCAACGTCTTCGAGGGCATCATCCCGCCCTCCTACCTTGAGAACCAGCCGAACTCCGACACGAACGGCGGGCACGGGACGCACGTCGCCTCCATCGCGGCCGGCACGGGGCTGGCCTCGGGCGGGCTCTACGCGGGCGTCGCGCCCGGCGCCTCCATCCTCGGCATCGGCTCGGGCGGCGGCCTCTTCGTGCTCGGCCAGGTCGCGGCCTTCGACTACATTCTGACGAACCAGACGACCTACAACATCCGCGTCGTCAACAACTCGTGGGGGAACTCGGCCGCCGACTACGACCCCGACCATCCCGTGAACGTCGCGTCGAAGGCGCTGCACGACAACAACATCGTCGTCGTCTTTGCCAACGGCAACGACGGCCCGGCGCCGAACACGCAAAACCGCTGGACGCCCTGGCCGTGGGTCATCACCGCGGGCGCTTCGACCAAGGACGGCCGCCTCGCCGGCTTCTCCTCGCGCGGCGTCTTCATGGACGAGAACGTCCACCCGACGATTCTGACGCCGGGCACGGGCGGCGGCGCGGGCAACACGGCCGCCATCATCGCCGCGCGCTCGAAGACCAACATCGCCGAGAACGGCCTGACGGACGACACGGAAATCCCTGCCAACTACCTGCCGAACTACACGCAGATTTCCGGCACGTCGATGGCCGCGCCGCACCTCTCGGGCGTCGTCGCCGACATCCTCGAAGCGAACAAAAATCTCACGCCCGACGAGGTGCGCGACGTGCTCGTGCGCACGGCCACGCCGCTCGCCACCTACGACGAGTTCGAGGCGGGCGCGGGATTGGCGAACGTCCACGCGGCCGTTGACCTCGCGCTGAACCCTTCGAAGCCCTACGGCAACTTCGGCTTCACGGGCAAGGGGCTCGCGCTCGCGCGCCAGGACGCGCCGCTCCAGCAGGGCAGCGTCGCGCCGAACTCCACGAACACTTTCACGATCAACGTCCCGGCCAACGCGCGCTTCACCTTCGTCGAGCTGGACTGGGGCGCCGCGGCCGGCGAGGACGAGGTCGTCGTCGATAACACGCGCATCGTCCTCAACGACCTGAGCCTGACGGTGAAGAAGGACGGGCAGACGGTTGCGAGTTCGGACGCCATCAACCTCGGCGGCCTCTTCGGCGCGCGCGAGGGCGTGAAGCTCGAATTCCCCGAGCCCGGCGAATACACCGTCGAAGTCTCCGCGGGCCTCGTCGGCTTCGGCCAAGCCACCGACCAGCCCTACAACGTTTTGACGCGCCACTACCTCTACAACCCTTCGGAGGCCGCCGACGTTTCCACGCTCGATTCCGCGACGCGGCTGGGCGCGCTGCGACTCGTCTACGACCGCGTGATGGCGGCCGACGGCGGGCTCTTCCGCCCCGACGACGTGCTTACCAGAAGTGAGCTTGCGCGCGCGCTGATGTTGGGGGCGCGTGTGCCGCAGTACATCCCGAACAGGCCGAGCTTCACAGACGTGGCGGCGGGGACGCCCGAGGCGCTCTTCGCCGAGTCGCTCCGCAGGGAGGGCGTGTTGGGCGTGTCGGGGACGACCTTCGGCGGGCCGGCGCAGGTCAACCGGCTTGAGGAGGCGACCGCGCTGGTGCGCGCGCTCCGGCTCGACAAGGAGGCGAAGGCGCTCGCGGGCACGACCGTGACGACGGGCGGCAAGCCGCTCAGCGACAACGCAGACATCCCTTCGGCGCTGCGCGGCTACGTGCAGCTCGCGTTAGACCGCGGCCTGCTGCAAGCCTACCCGGCCGAGATTAGACAGGTCGGCCCGGGTCAGTTCGTCGCCGTCCCCGGCCCGCGCTTCGAGCCCGCGCGCGCCGTCAAGCGCGTCGAGTTCGTCCCCGCGATGGTCAGGCTCATCGTCACGATGTTCGGCGAGTAGGCGGAAGCCCGACCGTGAGGGAGGGCGTCTCAACTTACGCATCACGCTACGGCGGAAGCTACACGCCCTCCCTCACGGTCGGGCTTCCGCCAGAGTAATGAGGAGAATCAAGACTCATGCCCGCCTTTCAGAGAAGCGCTTTCGTCATCACGCGCGGCCGAATCATTGCCGCACTGCTCGCCCTTGCCTTCGTGCTGGCCGCCTTCGCCGGCCCTTCCTTCCGCACGGCCTCGGCCGGCGCGGGCAGCCCGGTCACGGTCATCGTTGAGCTGAAGGGCGAGCCCGCGGCTGTCTACTCGGCGCGCGCGCGCAAGGCAGGCCGCGCCGTCTCGACCGACGAGCTGCAAGCTTACCGCGCGCAGCTCGCGGCGCAGCAGGACAAGTTCCTCGCCGCGCTCGCGTCGCGCGGCGTCACGGCCGCAGTCGCCTCGCGCGGCGTGAAGAACTACGACGGGAGCCTCGCGGCCGACGTGCCCTTGCGCTACACGCTCGTCTACGACGGCCTCGCGCTCAAGGTGCCCGGGGCGGCCGTGCCCGCGCTCAAAGCGATGCCGGAGGTGAAGGGCGTGCGCGCCGACACGCTGCTCTACCCGCAGCTCGACCACAGCGTGAAGTACATCGAGGCGCCGAGGGTCTACGGCGCGGTCGAGGAGCTGACGCAGTTCGACGACCTGCGCGAGGGCTACGAGGGGCAGGGCATGTACCTCGCGGTCATCGACACGGGGATTGACTGGACGCACCCGATGTTCGGCGGCGACCCGACCCCGCCGCGCCTCGCGGTCGCGCCCGTCTCCGCCTCCGTCCCGACGAACAAGAAGGTCGTCTACTACCTGCCGCTCGCCGACGTGGCCGCCGAGGACGGCTTCGGCCACGGGACGCACGTCGCCTCGACGGCCGCCGGTTATCTCGCGCAGCACCCCGGCCCGGACGGTCTGCCGAACACGGCCGACGACATCAGGCTGCACGGCGTCGCGCCGCAGGCGAAGCTGATGTCTTACAAGGTGTGCAGCGACGTGAAGTCCACGGTCAGCCAGGTGCAGCCCATCGGCGGCTGCGAGACTTCGAACACGATCATGGCGCTCGAAGACGCGATGTCGCCCTTTACCCTGACGGGCCAGCCGAAGCCGGTCGCGCACGTCATCAACTTGAGCCTCGGGGGCGCGGGCGGGCCGGACGACCCGACCGCGGTCGCGTGCAGCAACGCGGCGCTCGCGGGCGCGTCGGTCGTCGCCGCCTCGGGTAACGAAGGCCCCGGCGACGGGACGACGGGCAGCCCCGCCGCCGGCCGCCACGTCATCTCGGTCGGCGCGACCTCCCACCCCGGCAACGCCGCGTCGGCGTTCAAGGTGGACGTTGACGGCGGGCTGCAAGACATCCACGCCGAGCAACTCCACGGGAGCGCGGCCGTCCCCGCGGGGCTCCGGAACAACTACGTCTACTGCGGCGTGGGCGACACGCCCGACCAGTTCCCGTCTTCAGTCGCGGGCAAGATTGCGCTCATCGCACGCGGCTCGACCGTTGACGGCGGCGCCGCGGGCACGGGCCTCTTCGCCAACAAGGCGTTGCAGGCCGCGGCCGCGGGCGCCATCGGCGCCATCATCTTCAACAACGCGGACGGCGAAATCGAAGGCGTTACGGCCTATCACACGACCATCCCCGTGCTCGGCATCTCGAAGGCGAACGGCGAATACTTGAAGTCTCTCATCGGCACGGACGCGGCGGGCGCGGTCTCGCCGCAGCAGGTGAAGGTGCTCGCGACGCCGGGCGCGTTCAGCCCGGACATGGCGGGCTTCAGCTCGCGCGGCCCCGTGCGCGGCTTCGGGCAGGTGAAGCCGGACGTGTCGGCGCCGGGCGTCGCCGTGCTCGCGGCCGTGCCGCCGGGCAGCCTGCTCGGCGCCCTCGGCGCGCTGGAAGGGACGCCGAACTACGCGCACGTGGACGGCACCTCGATGGCCTCGCCGCACACGGCGGGCGCGGCCGTGCTCGTCCGCCAGGCGCACCTCGACTGGACGCCCGACATGGTGCGCACGGCCCTCATCAACACTGCGACCAACCTGCGCTCGGCGGACGGGACGCCGAAGCCAGACGGCCCCACCGCCGCCGACTCGATCATCGCCGAGGGCGGCGGGCTGATTAACGTCTACGAGGCCGTCAACGCCAAGGCTTTGATGGGCGTGAAGGGCGACGGCATCGAGGAGCCCGGCATCCTCGGCAGCCACTCGTTCGGCGAGGTGCCCGTCGTCAACAGCCGCGTGGCGCACACGGCGACCGTCAACGTCACCATCCGCGACGTGTCGGGGGAGGGCGGGACTTACTTCCTCGGCGTCCTCAACAACCGCGACCTGCAACTCGCGGGCATCGGCGTCTCGCTCTCGCGGCCGAGCGTGACGGTGCCGGGGCACGGCGAGGCGACCTTCCAGGTGGACGCCACGCTCGACGGCGACATTTTGCGCGACGTGATGGCGGCCAAGACCAACGGCTCGCAGGTACTCTTCGAGCGCTTGCAGCTCCAGTGGTTCGTCACCGCGACCCGCTCGGACGGCGACCAGTCTCTGCGCATGCCCTTCTACTTCCGCCCGGGCACTTCGCTCCCCGCCAACCCGACCGTGGACACTTTGACGCAGACCGGCACGGTGCCCGTGGGCGACTACGGCAGCCAGCTCGCCGGCGGCGTGACCTACGTTGACGTGCCCTTCGAAGTTGACGCCTCGACCTACCAGATCGAAGCGACGACCGAGTGGTTCCTGCTGCCGACGAACGACAACCCGGACGTTGACTACGAGCTGCTCGATCCGGACGGCAACGTCATCGCCAGCTCGGGCGCGGCCGGCGGGCCGGAGTACGTGAACGTCCGCGTTAACCGCGCCGGCACCTACACGCACCGCGTCGTCGGCTTCACCAACGCCGCGACGCAGTTCACCATCACGACGAAGCTGACGAAGGGCGCGGCGCCGCCTTCGCTTCAGACCATAAGCGGCGAGTTCACGGACGCACAGAATCGACAGGTGGACTTCGACGGCGCCTTCACGCTCGCGTGGCAGCCCGCGGGGGGCGAGCGCAGCTTCGAGGTCGAACGCTCGGCCGACGGCGGCCAGACGTGGGAGGTGGTCGCACAGCCCGCCGCGGGCACATCGAGCGTCGCGCTCACTGACCAGCCCGACGGCGAGCTGCGCTTCCGCGTGCGGGGATTGCACGACGGGCAGATTGGCTTCTACGTCACGCCCGCGAGCGCGGCGCAGACGGTGCTCGTTGACCGGCGCACGCTCGTGGACATCACGAACGCCGTGCAGACGGCGATGTCGAACGTGACGTTCGCCAACGGGGTCTTCCAGCTCGATCTGAATTTGACGAACGCGACGGCGAACACCTACCTGCCGCGCGTCGAGCTGCGGGTCGTCGGCGTCAGCTCGGGCTCGGGCGCGGTGCGCGTGTCGAACGCGGACGACGGCGGCGCGGGCACGGCCCAGTCGCCCGCACTCTTCGACTACTCGACGAGCCTCGGCTCAGACCAGACGTTCAGCGGCGCCGAGACGACCGCGGCGCGCACGCTCCGCTTCACAGACCCGCGCGGGGAACTCTTCACCTACGACATACGGGTGACGGCCTACCAGCGCGCCTCGGGCGCGGGCGGCGGCGCTCCGGCGGGAGGTACGTCGGGCGGCACGTCCGGCGGCACGTCGCAGTCCGGCCCGGCCCCGACCTCTCTGCTGAGGGTTGCGGCCAACCCGCTGACGAAGAGCGTGAGCGTCAAACTCGTGGGCGCGCTGAAGTAGGAGGAGTCATGTCGAGAAGACTCTGCTTGACGTTGACGCTGGCGTTCGTCGCCTCGCTCGCGGGCTTTGCGGGCGGGGCGGCGGGCGCATCACCCGAGCCGCAGGCGACGCCGACGCCCGCGCCGGACGCGATTACTTTCCACAACAACACGATGGCCGACTTCTCCGCGACGAGCGGCGAGCCCATCGTCAAGGTTGACCCGCGGGATCGCATCTTCGCCACCTCGCCCTTCGGCGTGAGCACGACCTTGAGCCTGCTCTGGCGCTCGGACGACGGCGGGCGCAGCTATCGTTCGATGGGGACGCCCGTCACGCGCGACGCCGTCAACGGCCCCGGCGGCGGCGACACCGACGTGGACTTCGACGCGAAGGGGCGCGTCTACTACGTTGACCTCTCCGCGGCCTGCGTCACCGCGGCCGTCTCGGAGGACGGCGGGCAGACCTTCGCGCCCGAGCGCACCAACTACGTGACCTGCGTGAGCGACGAGACCGACGGCGCGGCCGTGGACGACCGCCAGTGGGTCGCGGGCTTCGGCGACGGCCGCGGGTTCGTCACCTGGCGCAACTTCGAGGGCGGCGGCTTCTACATGTTCCGCACGCGCGACGGCGGGCTGACGTGGGACAAGGGGCGGCAACTCGGCTCGGTCAGTCAGTCGGGGCCGCTCAAGGCCGACAAGACGAAGCGGCGCGTGAAGGTGAACGGGGTCGAGCGCGACGCGATCCTCCTCTACCAGATTTACTATTCGGGCAGCAGCATCCGCATGTTCCGCGTCACAGACCTCGACGACGGGTCGGAGCCGATAGTCGAAGACAAGCTCATCTACAATTCGACTTCGGGCTCGGTCAACAACGTCTTCCCCGTCATCTCCGTTGACCGCGCGGGGAACCTCTACGCCGTCTGGTCGCAGTCGGCGTCCGCCATCTACATGGTCACCTCGACCGACCGCGGCGACACCTGGTCACAGCCGAAACGCGTGAGCCCGCCGACGATGACGGGCTCGATCATCATGCCGTGGGTCGTCGCAGGCGACCCGGGCCGCGCGGCCGTCGCATGGTACCGCGGCTCGATGCCGGGCAACCCGAACTCGCTCGCCAACGAGTGGACGATTCACATGGCGCAGACGTTGAACGCGCTCGACCCGTCCCCGGCGTTCCAGACCGTGCAGGTGAGTCAGAACGTCATCCACCGCGGCGAGATCTGTCTCGAAGGCACGCTCTGCGACGCGGAGGGGCGCGACCGCAGCTTCCTCGAATACCCTTCGATAGACATGGACTCGAAGGGCGCGGCCGTCATCGTCTACAACGACAACACGAACCAGTCCGAGGGGCCTTACGTCATGCTTGCGAAGCAGGCGACGGGGCCGAGCCTGCTCGCCTCGGTCGGCCGTCTGGGCACGGAGCCGGGCGCCGTCACGCTGTCGGCGCCTTCGCCGGGCACTCTGGTGAACGGCGATCTGCTGACGCTCGAAGGCACACACACCCTGCCGCCGAAGAACTTTGACCGCGACGAGGCGAACGACGCGTTCTACCAGTCGGCGGGCGCGGGCCTGCCCGGCGCAGACCTCCGCTCGGTCGCTTTGCGCGAGCAGGGCGACTCGCTCGTCGTCGAGATGCAGGTGGCAGACCTCTCTTCGTCGGCAATCACGTCGGCGGCGAGCGCTTCGCAAGGGACGGGGCTCCTCTACCTGACGCAGTGGGACTACGCCGACACGATCTACTGGCTCGCGGCCGAGATGAACGGCGCCCAGACGAGCTTCTACACCGGCACGCTCGGCATGATCCGCTCGGCCACCTCGAAGAAGTTCATCACATACAACCCCGACCTCTCGAAGTCGCAGTCGTTGAAGGGGCAGGTGCAGGGGAACACGATCAGCATCACCGTGCCGAAGGTTCTGGTGGGCAGCCCTGTCAACGGCGCTCCGTTCCACACGGTGACGGGCTACGCCCTGTCGGAGCGCGCGCCCTTGCTTCCAATCGGCGCAGACCTGCCGAACGCGCCCGCGCCGGCGCCGAAGACGACGAGCCTCCTGGGCGACCCGACCTCTCTGCCCGCGCTGCTCGACGCCTCGGGCGCGGCCACGTACACGGCGGGCGACGGCGGGCCTCTGTCGGACGGCGTGGTCGAGGTCTCCTTCGACGACCCCGGGTTCGCGAGCCCGCGCGCCGCCGCCTTCTCTTCCGACCCGACTTCGAGCCGCTGGCAGTTGCAACTCTCGGCGGGCGATCTCGCGCCGGGCCCGCACACGGCCTACGTGCGCCAGCGCATCGGCGGCCGCGCGGCTTCCGTCCCCGTGTCGGTCGCGTTCACGGTGTCGGACAAGGTGGAGCGCGACGTGACTTCGCTCGTCACGCTCGACGCGCGCAACACCTCCGTGCTCGCGGGCTCGGTCTCGTACGACCTTTTGTTGAGGAACGCTTCGGCGCAGACGGTCTACACACCGCTCGCGGCGCGCGTCTCCAAACTCACGTCCGCGTCGAACGGCGTGACGGTCGCCAACGCGGACAACGGGCAGGCGGGCGCGGGCGCCTCGTTCGACTACGGCGGCGCGGTCGGCGGCGACGCCACGCTCGCGCCGAACGAGACGACGGCCGCGCGGCGTCTGCGCTTCAACAACCCTTCGAACGAGCCGTTCACGGTCGAGTTTCAAATCGTCGGCCAACTGCCGCGGGGTTCGAGCGCGGGCGGGGCGACGACTTCGGGCACGTCAACTTCGGGCGGTTCAAATTCGGCGGGCACGGGCTCGACTTCAACGTCCGCAAACGGGCTGGTCACATCCGTCCTGCGCGTCACCTACAACCCTCTGTTGGGCACAACGACGGTCGAGCGTTTGAAGTGAGGTGGAGTTGATGAGCTTCGGGACGATGGCGGGCGACGGGCGCGCGACTTGATGACTCTCGCGTGAGGTTCGAGCTACGGTGGGGCTCGCCTCTGTCTCTCCCCGCCCTGCCGGGGGGCGCTTGCGGCGCAGGCGCCCCGATTATTTTTGAGGCTGGTCGGGAGGCGGCTGGCAGAGCGCGACGCGGGCGCGGCGGATGCGGACGGGGTTCTTCGGCTTCTCGCCGTCGAGTTCTCCGGCGGCGATCTTGTCCACGACCTCCATCCCCGTGCGCACGCGGCCGAAGGCGGCGAAGGTGCCGTCGAGGTGCGGGGCGTCGTTCAGCAGGATGAAGAAGTGCGTGGTGGCGGCGTTCGCCTCCGTCGGCCGCGCGAGCGAGACGACGCCGCGGAGGTGCTTGACCGGGTTCGGCTCGTCGGGCACCTTGCGCGAGGCGCGGCGGATGAGTTCCGGCGTCAGCGTCTCGCGCGTCGCCACGTTCCCGCCCTGCACGACGAAGTCCTTCACGACGCGGCTGAAGGTCGTCGTGTCGAACGCGCCGATGGAGACGAGGTTGAGGAAGTTGCGCGCCGACTCGGGCGCCGCCTCCGACAGAACCTCGATGACGATGTCGCCCGCCTCCGTCTCAAGCGTCACGCAGCGCCCCGCCATCTGCTGCGGCGTCATCTTGTCGAAAGGCTCGGGCGCCTCCGTCTCGCCCGCCGGCCGCGCGTTCTTCTTCGCCGCCGGCGGCTCCTGCTTCGGCTCCGGCGTCTGCTGCGGCTGCTGCGCGAACGCCTCACCGGCGAGACACGGCAGGAGGCACAAGAGGCCGCTTGCAATCAACGCTCTCAGTCTCATCGCTCTAAAGACAATTGGAAAAGTAGGCAGTAGGCAGATGGCAGTAGGCAGTTGAAGAACTATTGTCTCAACTGCCTACTGCCATCTGCTCACGCGCCGGACTTGAGCGACTCGTCGCGCTTGGCCTTGAACTCGGTGCCGGGCTTCCACTCGGGGTACTTGTCGCCCTGCAACACGCGGTAGCCGACGGCGAGGAGGAGCTGCGCGTCCTCGACGGCGCCGGACAAGTCCCAGTCGGGCTTCACCTCGTCGGAGGGCTTGTGGTAGTCGTGCGCGGTGTAGTCGTCGCGCTTCTGCTTGGCGAAGCTCGGGTCTTTGCCGACGTAGCTCGTGCCCGACTCCGGGTCGAGCGCCGGCACGCCCTGCTTGGCGAACTCGAAGTGGTCGGAGCGGTAGAAGCTCCCCTTCTCGGGCTCGGGGTCGGGCGAGATGGTGCGGCCGCCCTGCGCCTGTGCCACCTCGCGCGCCACGTCGTCGAGCGTCGAGTTGCCGAGCCCGATGAGCGTGATGTCGGAGGTGTGCCCCCACTGGTTGATGCCGTCGATGTTGATGTTGGCGAGCGTCTTGTTGAGCGGGTAGAGCGGGTGCTCGGCGTAGTACTTCGCGCCGAGCAAGCCCTTCTCCTCGCCCGTGACGGCGATGAAGATGACGGAGCGCTTCGGCGGCGTTGCAAGCTTCGTGAAGCCCTCGGCGATCTCCAGCACCGTGGCGACGCCCGAGGCGTTGTCAATCGCGCCGTTGTAGATGCCGTCGCCCTGCGCCTTGTCGTCCTTGCCCAGGTGATCCCAGTGCGCGGAGTAGATGACGTACTCGTTCTTCAGGGTCGGGTCTGAGCCTTCGAGCTTCGCCAGGACGTTCTGCGAGTCGATGGTGCGCAGCGTGTTCTTGATGTGGAAGGTCGCCTTCGCGTTCAAGGCGACGGGCTTGAAATCCTTCGTCGTCGCGGCCTTGTGCAGGGCGTCGAAGTCCTGGCCCGCGGCGGCGAACAGCTCCTTCGCCTTGTCCAGAGTGATCCACGACTCGACGCCGACGCGCCCCGCGTTCTTGTCGGGCGAGACGATGTCGAAGTTCTCGCGCCCCCAACTGCCGGAGACAACTTCAAAAGGATAACCGGCGGGGCCTTCCTCGTGGACGATGACGCAGGCGGCCGCGCCCTTGCGCGAAGCCTCCTCGTACTTGTACGTCCAGCGGCCGTAGTAGGTCATCGCCTTGCCCTTGAAGACGTTCGGGTCAAGCTCGTTCGGGTTCGAAGGCGAGGGGACGGCCGGGTCGTTGACGAGCATGACGACGGTCTTGCCCTTCACGTCCACGCCCTTGTAGTCGTCCCAGCCGTACTCGGGCGCCTCGACGCCGTAGCCGACGAAGACCACGTCCGAGTTATCGACGTTCACCTGCGGCTCGTAGCGACGCGAGACGGCGACGTAATCCTTGAGGTTCTCAAGCTTCAACTCCTTGCCGCCGGCCTTGAAACTGGCCTCGGGCTCGGCGCGGAAGCCCGCGAGCGGCACCTTCTGCACGAACGTGCCGTCGGGGTTGCCGGGCTTGAGGCCGAGCTTCTGGAACTGCTCGGTGATGTACTTGACCGACAGTTCCTCGCCCTTCGTGCCGGGGCCGCGCCCCTCGTAGGCGTCGGACGAAAGCTCTTTGATGTGGCGCAGGAGGTCGTCCGAGTTGATCGAGTCGAGCGCGGGCTTGAGTTCCGGCGGGAGCGCCGCGGCCGTGGCGGCGGCGGGCGTCGGGGTGGTCGCGGCCGCGTTGTTGTTGGACGGCGCGGTGGTCGTGCACGCGCCCGCGCACGTGGCAAGGGCGGCGAGCGCGAAGGCGGCTAAGAAACGTCTGTTCATCGTCCGTGTGGCCTCGCTTTAGGAAGAGAAGTGTGTGCTGCCGAACGTTACGCCGCGCCCCGCTTTGAAGTCAAACGCGCGGGCGAAGAGAGGCGGGCCGCCGCGCTGGACTTAATCCAACGCGCCGGCCGCCCCACCCGTTACAACCGGCCGCGCGTGAGTTACAATCTCGCCCGTTGACTCCCCGGCACCGCCGTTGGCCCGCTCCGTTTAAGAAGGAAATGAAGTCCCCTAAACTTCTCCGACGCCTCACGACGCACGCCTGCGTTGCACTGTTCCTGCTGAGCTTCGCGGCCGAAGGTTTCGCGCAGCGCCGCCGCGCGACGAACGCGCCGCGCACGGAGACGCAGGCGCCCGCGCGCCCGAGCCCCGCGCCCGCGGCGCCGCCGCCGTCTCGCGCACAGCAGTCGCAGCCGCGCCGCGCCGAGCCCGACCTCTCGGTCGAGGAGATGCTGGCCGAAGACAGCTACACGGCCTACGTGGAGCTACGCAGGGTCGGCATGCTCGCGCGCGCGGAGGAGGTGAAGTCGGCCGTCGCCGCACTCCGCCTGCTCGGCGGCGACGAGGCGAAGCCCGTCACAGACCTCTACGCCTTCGTCTCGGACAATGCGGAGGCGCTCGGCGAGTCGCGCGTGGTCGTCTGCTTCCTGCCCGCGCGCGCGGAGGTGCCGCAGGCGCTGTTGGCCGTCGAGCTGGAATCTTCGGAGGCCGCGGCCGCCTTCGAGCCGAAGCTGCGCCGGATGCTCGGCGAGCGCGTGCCGCAGGTCAAGAAGGCCATCGGCGCCGCCATGCCCGAGCCCGTCGTCGTCCCGAAGCCCGACGCGCGCGGCGCCGCGGCGAAGCCCCCGGCCCCCGACTTCGCTCTGAAGCGCGTCGGGCGCTGGCTGCTCGCGTCCGACACGGCCTTCACACTCAAGCGGCTGCGCGGCGACGAGGACAGGCCGCGGCTCGCCGACAGCCCGCGCTTCCAGTCCGTGCGCTCGCGCTTCGCCTCCGACTCGCTCTTCGTCTACGTGGACACGAACGTCGCGCAGCAGGGCTGGGCCTTACAGGTGCAGAGGGCGTCCGAGCGCCAGCAGACGCAGGAGGTGACGACCGTCGCCACCACCGAGCCGCCTCCGCCCACCATCGTCGGCGCCGTGCCGGCCACGACCGAGACGGCGCCGGTCAACCCCGAGGCGCCGCCCGAGGAGACGGCGACCGCCCCCGAGATGAGCGCGGAGGAGCGCGCGGCCATCGACGTGGAGGAGCGGACGGTTGTCACGGCCGACGAGGCGGCCGAGAGGGAGAAGGCTCCGCCGCCGTCGGAGGAGGAGGTGGCCGTGCGGGGCATGGAGGGCGTGCTCCGCGGCCTCTGGAGCGGCGTGCCGCGCATCCCGGGCGCGGTCGCGCTCGGCGCAAGGCTCGACGCCGGCTCGCTGGCCGTCCGCCTCGCCGTCGAGAACACGCCCGACGGCACCGTGGCCCTCATCCCCTTCCTGCCGAACATCGTCTCGGGGCCGCCCGTCACGGGCGAGACGGCCGCGGTCGCGCCGGCCGACGCCGAGCTGTTCGTCGCCGGCTCGCTCGACTGGACGCAGGTCTACACGCAGACGCTCGGCGCGGCCGCCGTCAACCCGGCGGCGCTGGCCGCCTCCTTCGGCGGCGGCGACGAAGGCGACGCGAAGGCCGAGCACCAGCCGACCGTGGACGAGACCGTCGCCGCGGTCGAGAAGCTCTTCGGCTTCAAGTTCAAGGACGACCTGCTGCCCGCGCTCGGCAACGAGGTGGCCGTCAGCCTGCCGCTCACCACGGGCGACTTCGGCTTCGGGCGCACGCGCCCGCCCGAGGAGAAGAAGGAGGAGCGCGAGGCCGAGCCCGGCTTCCTCTACCTCGCCGCGCTCCACAACCCCGACCGCGTGCGCGAGATTCTGCCGCGCGTCCTCGTCGCCTTCGGCATCTCCCCGCCCGGCACCCCGCCGCGCTCGGAGAAGCGCAAGGGCTTCGAAATCCAAACGCTCGGCGCGGGCGAAGGGCTCTCCTACACGTTCATCAACAACTTCCTCGTCGCCGGCGAGCTGAAGGCCGTGCGCCACTGCGTGGACTCGTTCGACGCGCGGCAGACGCTCGCCGCGACGAACGCCTACCGCGACGCCGTCGCCTGGCAGGCCAAGCAGAAGCTCCTCCACCTCTACCTCTCCGACTCGCTCCTCAGGGACGTGTCCGAGGAGACGAAGCGGCGCTCGGGCGGGAGCACCGACCCGGCGGTGCGCGCCCTGCTCGCGCAACTGGAGACGGCCGAGACGGCGCCCGCCTCCTACGAGGCGACCAACGAGGGCGATGTCGTGATGCACGAGGCGCGCTTCCCCGTCTCGCTCGTGCGCACCTACGCGCTCACGGCCGCGGTCGCGGTCAAGGACTCGGCCGTCATCACGAACGAGGCGATGGCGGTCTACGCGCTCCAGCGCGTCATGCACGCGGAGCAGGAGTACAAGGACGGCAAGAAGAAGGGGCGCTTCGGCACGCTCGACGAGCTGGTCGCGGAGGGGATGCTGGAGAAGACCTTCTTCGAGAACATGGAGTACAAACTCGAAGTGAAGCTCGCCGGCGACGAGCTGGAAGTCTCGGCCACGCCCAAGTCCTACGGCAAGACCGGCCGCCGCTCCTTCTACCTGGATCAGAAGTCCCAGGTGCACGCCGCCGACCGCGGCGGCGAACCCGCCACGCCCGACGACCCCGTCGTGGAACCGTAGACAGATGAAAAGTCTTCAAGAACTCTACGCGCCGAATAACGCGTGCTTCGGGTGCGGGCCGGCGAACGAGAAGGGGCTGCACGTGCGCAGCTTCCCCGCGGGCGAAGAGGTCGTCTGCGAGTGGCGCCCCGAGCCGCAGTACGAGGCGTTCCCCGGCGTGCTCAGCGGCGGCATCATCGGCACGCTGCTCGACTGCCACTCGAACTGGACGGCCAGCTACCACCTCATGCGGCGCGCCGGGGCCGAGCGCCCGCCCTGCACCGTCACCGCCGACTATTCGATCAAGCTGCTGCGCCCCACCCCGACCGACGACCTGATTCAACTGACCGCCCGCGTCGTCGAATCGACCGACGAGCGCGCCGCCGTCGAGGCCGAACTCAAAGCCGGGGGGAAGACCTGCGCCACCTGCCGCGGCACCTTCGTCGCCGTCCGCCCCGGCCACCCCGCCTACCACCGCTGGTGAGCCGGCCGCGGGCCTTTAAGTTTTAAGGAGTGACGTTATGCCTTCCGACCCTCGCGCCGCCTTCCGACCCCTCGCGCTGCTCTGCTGGTCGCTGGCGGCCGCGCTTCAGTGCGCCGCGCAGGCGCCGCCGCCCGCCGCCGCACAGCCCAAGTCGCTCGAACAGCTCCGCGAAGAGTACGCCGTGCGCTTCTTCGAGCCCGAGGCGCACATGGCGCTCGCACGATACTTCCGCGACGCGGGCCGGCCGCTGATGGCCTTCAACCTCCTTGAGGCCGCGCGCCGCGGCCGCTTCGAGAAGGAGGTGTTCGACAAGGCGTTCAAGACCTACTTCCTCGGCGAGAAGCCCTTCGACAACAGCGCGGAGGCCGAGAAGAGACTGCTCGCGCAGCTCGCGCAAGCACCCGACTCGCCCGAACTGCTCTTCGGCCTCGCCGACATCTACATCTCACGCGAAGAGTACGCGCAGGCGAGGACGTACCTCGACAAACTCATCGCGCGCGAGCCGGACGACTTCCAGAACGTGCGTGCGCTCGCGCAGGTCTACGAGCGCGAGGGCAAGGAGGCGGAGGCCGCGCGCGTCGTGCGCGAGTGGGCGAGCGCGCACCCCGGCACGGCCGACAGCTACCGCGCACGCATCGCGGACTTAAGCGAGAAGGAGCCGGACAAGGCGAAGGCGCTGCTCACGGAGGCGGCGGCCAAGTTCCCCTCGGACGGCTCCTTCCCCTTCTACCTCGCCGGCATCTACCTCCACGAGGGGAACCTGAAGGAGGCCGAGCGCCTCTACCTCAAGGCGGCCGAGCTGGCGCCCGACTCGTCCGAGGTGCAGGCGTGGGTCGGCCGCTTCTTCTTCAAGGCCAAGCCCGACGACCGGCGCGCGCTCGAATACTACCTGCGCGCGTACCTGCTCGACCCGGACGCCTACGAGACCGAGTACGTCGAGTCGCGCATCCCCCAGCTTGCCGGCCGCCTGGCCGACGCACACCTGCGCGAGCTGCTCAAGGGCGGAGCGCCCCTGACCTCCGTCGTCGAAGACCCCGACCCTTACGTGGTCTTGGCCGCGCTGGAGGAGATGGAGAAGGCTTGGGGGCCAGCCTACACGCAGACCCTCGTCAAACTCATGGCGCACGACGACGGCGGCGTGCGCTGGAAGGCGACCGAGATACTCCAGGCGAAGGCCGACGCCTCTTTCGACCCGACGCTTAAGGAATTGCTACGGGACAAAGACCTGCGCCGCCGCGGCCTCGCCGCCTACATCGCCGTCCATCGCTGGAAGGCCGCGAGCTTCGAACAGATGCGGCAGATGCTCCGCGAGGAGGCGCAGCTCCTGCGCTTCGACGCCGTCTCCGCCCTCTTCATCGACGGCGGCCCGGAAGGGCGCCGCATCGCCTTCGAGCACGCCGCGCGCGAGCCGCACCCCTGGCTCAAAAAGCTGATCGAGAAGGCGAAGGAGCAGCCGCCGCCCGAATGACAGGCTCGGCGGCAAGGCGGACGCCGTCCCGCCGCTTCGGCCGCGAAATTCCTCACCCTCAATTCTAATCATTTCCTCATTTACCGCTCCCGCCTGCCCTTCGTAGATGTCATCTACGAAGATTTTCGTTGACAGTACGAATCTCTTCGTAGTAGTCTGCCCGACGACTTGAGTCTGCGGTGAGGTATTGCGCAATGCCTGAAACGGAACTTCCGCGCCCGACGGACGCGGAGCTGGAAATCCTCAAGGTGCTCTGGCGGCGCGGCCCCAGCACCGTGCGGGAAGTCTTCGAAACATTCGGCGAGAGCAAAACGACGGGTTACACGACCGTCCTCAAGCTGATGCAGATCATGGCGGAGAAGGGCTTGGTCGTGAGGGACGAGAGCGAGCGCGCGCACCGGTACGAGCCGGCCGCGCCGGAGGACGAGACGCAGCGGCGGCTCGTCGGCGACCTTTTGCGGAAGGCGTTCGACGGGTCGGCGAAGAAGCTCGTCATGCAGGCGCTCTCGACCGAGCGCGCCTCGGCCGAGGAGCTATCGGAGATCAGGCGGATGCTCGACGAACTGGAAGGGAAGGGGCGCCCGTGATTGACACGACGCTGATGCTCAAGCCTCTGCTCGACGTCGTCGGGTGGGCGCTCGTCCACTCTTTGTGGCAGGGGGCGCTGGTGGCCGCCCTGTACGCGTGCTTCGCGGCGCTCGTGCCGCGGCGCGCGGCCGCACTTCGCTACGCGGGCGGGGTGGCGGCGTTGCTCCTGCTGCTCCTGCTGCCGGTGCTGACGGCGAGCTTTTCGCCGCGCGCGCCGAGCGGCATGCTCGCGCGCGAGTCCGCCCTGCCGGAGGGGGCGTGGGCGGACACCGGGCGCGCGTCCGGGCGTGCGCCGCGGGACGGCAAGGAGTCCGCGGCGCACGCTCCGGACGGCCCGGCGGCGTCCGCGGTTCCGGCCGCGGCGTCCTGGCGGGGCCGGTTCGAGGAGCGTCTGGCGGTGCTGCTGCCCTGGCTCGTCTGCGCCTGGCTGTCGGGCGTGCTTCTGCTCGCGTCTCGCATGGTCGGCGCGTGGCTGCTGGTGCTCAGGCTTAAGAAGAGCGCGGCGGCCGTGCCCCTTTGTTTCGAAGAACTTCTCGCGCGCGTGTCGGGGCGACTGCGCGTAACGCGCGCGGTGCGTCTGTGCCGCTCGGCGCTCGTCGAAGTGCCGACGGTCGTCGGACACCTGAGGCCGGTCATACTCATCCCGGCCGGCGCCCTCCTGGGGCTCACGACGCAGCAGTTGGAGGCCGTGCTCGCGCACGAGCTGGCGCACGTCCGCCGCTACGACTACGCGGTGAACCTGCTCCAGACGGCGGTCGAGACGCTCCTCTTCTACCACCCGGCGGCGTGGTGGCTCTCGGGGCGCGTCCGCGCCGAAAGGGAGCACGCCTGCGACGACGCGGCGGTGGAGGCGACGGGCGACGCGCTCTCTTACGCGCGCGCGCTCGCCGCGCTCGAACAGCTGCGCGGTGCAAATGCTCCCCCGGCGGCGCTGGCCTTAGCAGCCAACGGAGGTTCACTCATGCAGCGCATACAGAGACTCGTCAACCACGACGCACGCACGCATTCGCGCCGCCCCTTCGCGGCCTTAGGCATAGTCTTCGCACTTCTTTTCGGGGCGCTCGCGGCGCAGCGCACGCTCACGTCCGCCGAGGCAAAGCCTTCCGGCCACGCGACTGCCGCCGCCCCGCCGCGGCGCGAGGTCGCGGTGACGTTCGTTAACTTCCCCGGACACGTCTACGACGCGCGCATCCTCTCGAACATGATGCGCAGGCTCCTCGGCTCGCTCAAGGCGAACGACGTGCGCGCGGTCGGCTTCGTCAACGAGGCGACGCTCTACCGCGAGGGCGGCGCCGAGCAGGAGGCGCGCGTCGCGGCCTTGCGCGACTGGCTCGCCGCGGGCCACGAGCTGGGCAACGAGACCGCGCACCACACGAGGCTTTATGACACCTCGGTCGAGGATTTCGAGGCCGACGTGGTGGGCGGCGACCGTCTGCTCTCGAAGCTGGCCGCGGAGCGCGGAGGCCGTGTCCGCTACTTCAGCTACCCGTACCTGAACACGGGCGCGACGCCCGAGGCGAAGGCGGCGGTCGAGAAGTTCCTGAGCGAGCGCGGCTACCGCATCCACCCCGTCACCGTGGACAGCATGGACTGGCTCTTCAACCGCGCGTACGCCGACGCGCTCACGCGCGACGACGAGGCGGCGGCCGCCTCCCTGCGCGCCGAGTACGTCGCGTACATGGAGCGCATGTTCGAGTTCTACGAGAATTACTCGCGCGAGGTCGTCGGGCGCGAGATACCGCAGGTCTTGATGCTCACGGCGGGCGTCCTCAACGCGCACTGCTTCGAAGACCTCGCGGCGATGTTGAAGCGGCGCGGCTACTCGTTCGTCACGCTCGACGAGGCGACGCGCGACGAAGCCTACCAGCTCCCGGACACGTACACGGGCTCGAACGGCGACTCCTGGCTGGCGCGGTGGGCCGTGTCGAAGGGGATGGAGAACAGGGATGTGGAGGAGGACTACCTGCCCGACTCGATGAAGCGCTACATGGCCGAGCACAAGCACGAGTGGCTCGGGAAGGCGAAGGCGAAGAAGTGAGCCGTGCCCGACCCGCCGCGTCGAAGAGGAGGATTCGGCATGATTAACGTGCGGAGCGTGGCTTGGTGTGCCCTGCTCGTCTGGCTCTGCTGCGTCGGCGCCGGCGCGAAGCCGGTACATCATTACGTCTACTTCGGCCAGGACAGGGAGAAGATCAGGGAGGCGTCGTTCCTCGGGACGAAGGCGATGGAGGGTGCGCAGGTCACGTACTCATGGCGTCAGCTTGAGCCGGAGGAGGACAAGTACGACTTCAGCCCCGTCCGCGAAGACCTGGCCTTCCTGACCTCGAAGGGGAAGCGGCTCTTCATCCAGATTCAGGACGTGACCTTCAGCCCGAAGCGGATAAACGTGCCCCGCTACCTGCTGGACGACCCGCGGTACAACGGCGGGGCCAACCAGCAATTTGACGTTAAAGCCGAAGACAAGGAGGAGGCGCACGCCGTCGGCACGGGCTGGGTGGCGCGCCGCTGGGACCCGGCGGTGCAGGAGCGGTTCCACAAGCTGCTCGACGCCCTGGGGAGGGAGTTCGACGGCCGCGTGCAAGGCGTCAACCTGGCCGAGACCTCGATAGGGTTCGGCGAGAGCGGGCGGCTGTTCCCGAAGGGATACTCTTTCGAGACCTACCGCGACGGCATCATCACGAACATGAGGGCGCTGCGGCGCGCGTTCCCTCAATCGGTCGTGATGCAGTACGCCAACTACATGCCCGGCGAATGGCTGCCGGCGAATGACAGGGGTTACCTGCGCGCGGTCTACAAGGCCGCGAAGGAGCTGAAGGTCGGCGTGGGCGGCCCCGACCTCCTGCCGCACCGCCGCGGGCAGCTCAATCACTCCTACCCTCTGATCCGGGAGGCGGCGGGAGCCGTCCCCACAGGGATCGCGGTGCAGGACGGGAACTACGAGGACGTGAATCCACAGACCGGAAAACGCGTCACCGTCCCCGAGCTGCTCGAGTTCGCGACGAACTACCTCAAAGTGGACTACGTCTTCTGGTGCACGCAGGAGCCGTACTACTCGCAGGAGGTGATACCGTTTTTTAAGCAGGCCAGGTGAAGAGGCGGAGGCCCGGCCGTGAGGGAGGGCTTCAGTCAAAGATGGAAGGGGGGGCGATGAAGGACGGCGTGTCTTTCGTCACCCCTCCTTCGTTTGGAAGGGATGAGCCCTCCCGCGAGGCCGGGCCGCCTCCCTGGCGCTCGATGATCTCGATGCGGAGTTCTTCGTCGGGGATGTTGACGACGGCCTTGCCGCCGTGTTGCAGGCGGCCGAAGAGAATCTCTTCGGCGAGCGGCGCCTTGATCTTCTCCTGGATGAGCCGCGCCATCGGGCGCGCGCCCATCTGCTTGTCGTAGCCGTGCTCGGCGAGCCAGCGCCGGGCGTGTTCGGTGAGCTTCAGCTCGACGTTCTTCTCGACCAGCTGCGCGCGCACCTCGTTGATGAACTTGTCCACGACGCGCTCGATGGTCTCGAACGTGAGCGGCGCGAAGGCGATCCAGGCGTCGAGCCGGTTGCGGAACTCGGGGCTGAAGGTGCGCTCGATGGCGCCGCGCCCCTGGCCCTGCGAGAGCCCGTCCTGCCCCTTCTGGAACCCGATCCGTGCGTCCGACATCTCGCGCGCGCCGGCGTTCGTGGTCATGATGAGGATGACGTTGTGGAAGTCCGCGCGCTTGCCGTTGTTGTCGGTGAGCGTCGCGTGATCCATCACCTGCAAGAGGATGTTGAAGAGGTTCGGGTGCGCCTTCTCGATCTCGTCGAGGACGACGACGGCGTAGGGCGTCTTGTTGACGGCGTCGGTGAGCAGGCCGCCCTGGTCGAAGCCGACGTAGCCGGGCGGCGCGCCGATGAGGCGCGAGACCGTGTGCGGCTCGGCGTACTCCGACATGTCGAAGCGGATGAACTCGACGCCGAGCGCGAGCGCCAGCTGCTTCGCCAGCTCGGTCTTTCCGACGCCGGTCGGGCCGGAGAAGAGGAACGAGCCGATGGGCTTGTCGGGGTGACCGAGCCCCGAGCGCGAGAGCTTGATCGCGTTGACCATCTGCGCGATGGCGTGGTCTTGGCCGTAGATGACGCCCTTGAGTGCCGCCGCCAGGTGTTGCAGCCGGTCTTTCTCGGTGCCCTTGATGGTGCGCGGCGGAATCTTCGCGATGCGCGCGACGACCGCCTCGATTTCGTGGACGCCGATCTCGGCCGGCCTCTCCTCCGCGGGCATCAGCTTGACCATCGCGCCGACCTCGTCCACCACGTCGATGGCCTTGTCGGGGAGGAAGCGGTCGTGGATGTGCTTGGCCGCGAGTTCCGCGGCGGCGCGCAGCGCTGCGCTTGAGTACGTGACGCCGTGCGCCTCCTCGTAGAGCTTCTTCAACCCTTCGAGAATCTTGACGGTGTCTTCGAGCGTCGGCTCCGAGACCTCGATCTTCTGGAAGCGGCGGGCGAGCGCGCGGTCGCGTTCGAAGGCGGCCTTGTATTCGGGGTAGGTGGTCGAGCCGATGCAGCGCATCTCGCCGGAGGCGAGCACCGGCTTGATGATGTTCGAGGCGTCCATCGTGCCGCCCGAGACGGCGCCCGCGCCGACGATGGTGTGTATCTCGTCGATGAAGAGGATGACGTTCTCCTTCTTCTTGAGCGCGCCGATGACAGCCTTCAACCTTTGCTCGAACTCGCCGCGGTACTTCGTGCCGGCGAGCAGCGCGCCCATGTCGAGCGAGAAGACCTCGGCGCCTTTGAGCGCGTCGGGCACTTCGCCCTTTTGAATCTTGAGCGCGAGCCCTTCGGCGATGGCGGTCTTGCCGACGCCGGGGTCGCCGACGTAGATCGGGTTGTTCTTGCGGCGGCGGCAGAGGACTTGAATCGTGCGCGCGACCTCGGCCTCGCGCCCGATGAGCGGGTCGATCTTACCCTCGGCGGCGCGCGCGACGAGGTCGGTGGCGAAGGCTTTCAGGGGGTCGCGCGCCGCCTGCTCCGACTCGTAGTCTTCGCCCTCGGCCTCCTCGGCGAAGTCGCCGCCGGCCGGCCCGCCCTCGACCTTCGAGATGCCGTGCGCGAGGTAGTTGAGGATGTCGAGGCGCGTGATGCCCTGCTTCCTGAGCATGTAGACGGCGTGCGAGTTGGGCGACTGGAAGAGCGCGGCCAAGACGTTCCCGCCGTCCACCTCCTTCTGCCCCGAGCCCTCGGCCTGCAAGACCGCGTACTCGACGACGCGCTGGAAGGCGGCCGTGTACTCGGGGAGCGTGTCGGAGGAGGCGGGGACGCTCTCCATCTTCTCTTCGAAGAAAGTCTCCAGCTCCTTCGTCAAGGCGTTCGCGTCGCCGCCGCAGTGGCGGACGACCTTGGCCGCGGTGCGCTCGTGCAGCAGCGCGTAGAGGAGGTGTTCGAGCGTCACGTACTCGTGGCGCCGCTTGATCGCCTCCATCGCGGCGAAGTTCAGGGTTTCTTGCAGTTCTTTGGTTATCATTCGGGCGGCTTTCAGTTCCGAAACCCGTTTAGATGCGGTCAGTCGTCCTGGGGTTCTTCCTCGGCGGTGCAGAGCAGCGGGAACTCCCGCTCGCGCGCCATCTGCGTGACCTTCTCGATCTTCATCTCGGCGATCTCGAAGGTGTAGACGCCGGCGACGCCGACGCCCTGCGTGTGCACGGCCCACATGATTTGGAAGGCGTCCGCCTCGGACTTGCCGAAGACTTGCACGAGGACTTCGACGACGAACTCCATCGTCGTGAAGTCGTCATTGTGCAGCAGGACGCGGAAGAGCGGGGGCTTCTTCAGCCGCTCCCGGCTCTGTGTGGCGACCTCCTCCTCGAACCCGTACTCGCGCTCCGGCATGGGGGGATTTTAAGACGTGAACCGTGAACCGTAAACCGTAAACCGTGACAAGAGAAGAACGGGTTTTATCTTGTCACGGTTTACGGTTCACGGTTCACGCTCTTGTCACGGTTTACGGTTCACGGTTCACGTCTTTATCATGGGGCGCATGGCCGAGAGCCGTTTCCCAGACCCGCGCGAGGCGACGCCCGACGGGGTCGTCGCCGTCGGCGGCCGCCCCGAGCCGGCGCTGCTCGAAGAAGCCTACGCGCGCGGCATCTTCCCCTGGCCGGTGGACGGCTACCCCCTGCTCTGGTTCAGCCCGCCGGAGCGCGGGATTCTCTTCTTCGAAGAGCTGCACGTCCCGCGCAGCCTCGCGCGCGAGCGGCGCCGCACGCGCCTGACGTTCACGTTTGACCGCGCCTTCGAGCGCGTCATCCGCGCCTGCGCCGAGGTCTCCCGCGCGCACGAGAAGGGCACCTGGATTAAGTCCTGGATGATCCGCGGCTACTGCGAGTTCCACCGGCTGGGTCGCGCGCACAGCGTCGAGGCGTGGGAGGACGGCGAGCTGGTCGGCGGGCTCTACGGCGTGGACGCGGGCGGCGCGTTCGCCGGCGAGAGCATGTTCCACCTCCGCCCCAACGCTTCGAAGCTCGCGCTGCTCTTTCTGACCGAGCACCTGCGCGCGCGCGGCCTCGGCTGGCTCGACATACAGGTCATGACCCCGCACATGGAGGCGCTCGGCGCGCGCCTCGTCCCGCGCGAAGAGTTCCTCCGGCTGCTCGCGGAGACGCAGAGGCGCGGCCTCAAACTTTTTTGAGGCCGCGCCTGCTTCGTCTACGCGCCGGGCCTAGCGGGCGCGGTGGCGGCGCCGGTACTGCCGCTTCTTGTGGTAGTGGTAGGCGGTGCCGCCCGCGGCCCCCGCGCCCGCGCCGATGAGCGCGCCCTTCTTGCCGTTAATCAAAGCACCCGCGCCCGCGCCTACGGCAGTGCCGATGCCGATGCGCTTGGCGGCCTTCCTCTTGCCCGCCTGCGGGTTGTGCCGACGACGCCTCTGCGCCGAAGCCGGGCCGGCCAGAGCCCCCACCAGGAGGCACGCGACCAGCACGAGCGAGACCATCCTGAACACTTTCGATAAACGAATCATTCTCACCCCTCCCCTCCATTCGATTTGAAGCCGGCGAACGGCTGGGCCGTCGCGGCCGCTTAACTATGCGCCTTCTCTCCGGCCGCGTCCAGCGTCTTCAGAGTCTTGGGCGGCGTCGTCCACGCTCAACGCGCGGAGGAGTCGCGCGGTCGAGGCGGCGCGCTCGGCCCACCACCCGGCGACCGCGCCGTGCGCGGCGCGTCGTTGTCGATGGAGCGCGTGCCAGGCGTCGGCCTCGCGCGCGAGCCAGGAGAGCGTGCCCGCCGCATCCTGACCCATGAGCGAGCGCAGCGCGAAGAGGCGCTCCCCGGCGCGGACGCCCGTGCCTATCTCACGCGCGGCGCGCGCGAGGTCGTCGCGCACGAGGACGAGGCCGGAGCGCGCGGGCGCGAGCAGAGACTTCAAGAACTCCTCCGGCGCCGCCTCGCGCGGGTCTGCCACGGCGGGCGCCTCGCGCAGGTGCAGCGGCAGCGTCTCGGGCGCGCCGAGCGTCTCCGCCTCCGCGTCGAGCGCCGCCCGCAGCATCTCGGCCCAGCGCCGGTAGAAGTGCGGCGCGACCCTCTCGACCTTATCCAGATAGACGGGGAGCCAGCTCAAAAGGTGCTCCCACAGCAGCGCCCTCCGCGCGCGCCGCAGAGACTCGCGCCGCCCTCCGGGCGACGCGCCTTCGGCCTCCGCGAGCCCCGCGTACGCCCCGAGCAGGAGCGCCAAATGATCCGGCTCCGCCGGCACGTCCCGGCCGAGCGCGGCCAAAAACCCCGCCACGCGGTCGCGCGCCTCGCCGCCCAGCATCCCCTCCGCGCCGACGTAGACGGACGCGTACGGGTAGAGCTGAAACACGAACAAGTCCGTGTACGCGCTCGCCTCCGGCAATTCGCCAAGCCCCAGAGCCTCCGCCACGCGCGCCACGCCCGGCCGGTCAGGCGGCTCAACCAACACTGCGAGTGCGCGGAAGAGTTCCATCTCAGGAGTGATGAGTGATGAGTGATGAATGATGAATAAAAGCAGGCCGCTTCTTATTCATCATTCATCACTCATCACTTCGGGCAGTTTGTAGAACTCGCGCGCGGGCTTTAAAGGTCTGAGGAGCCAGTAGGGGCGGCGCGTGCCATCGGGCGAGTGCGCGTCCGCCGGGCGCGTGAACTGGAGCCAGGCGCGGTAGACGGCGCGCGACTTCTCCGTGTCCACGTGGATGTCGCCGGGGCGGTCTGACGGCTCGGCCTTGCGGACGCGGACGGCCTGGTGCCAGCAGTGCATGCCGGAGACGGGGTCGGGGTGGACTGGGAAGGTGAGGTTCTGGTGGACGCCCACGTCGGCCCACCAGATGCGCGTCGTGTCGGGGTCGGGGGAAGTGTAGCCGTGCGCGGCGCGTTCGCGTTTCAATTCCCACTCGGCTCCTTTGTGGTCGAGCGCGACGGTCTGCATCAACTGGCGCTGCCCCTCGCCCTCGTGCGCGAGCTTCCAGCGCCCCATGTGGTGGCTGCACGCGACCACGTCCGGGCGGATGCCTTCGGTGACCCAGGCGCGGACGACGAAGTAGCCGGTCTCGGTCTCGACGCGCACGGCGTCGCCGGTCTTCACTCCAAGCTGCGCGGCGTGGCGCGGGTGAATCCAGAGCGGGTTGGTGTGCGCAATCTCGTCGAGCCACTTGGCGTTCGCCGAGCGCGTGTGAATCTGCACGGGCAGGCGGAAGGTCGAGATGAGCACCGTCTGGTCGGGGTTGAGGTTGTCCGGGTGGATGTGGCTCTTGATGTAGGCGGGCACGGCGTACTCGTGCCAGCCCCAGTCGGCCAGCGTCTTCGAGTAGAACTCCAGACGCCCCGAGGGCGTCGGGAAGCCGCGCAGGATTTTCCCGTCCACGTTGACCCCGACGAAGCGTCGCCCCTCGGCGTCGGCGTCCGGCGCCGGAATCGGCACGACGTTGGGCGACGCGGGCTTCGGCGTCCGCGTGTAGACGCGCCCGAAGCGGTCGGTGCGCGAGTCTTCGAGTTCTTCCTCGCCCACCTCCTGCTCGTAGAGCGCGCCCGTCTTGCTTCCTATCTCGAACGCGCCGTAGCGACGCATGAACTGAAGCGGTGTTAACCCTTCGGCCGCCGCGCGCTCCGGCAGGCCGGGGACTGAGTTCTGGAAGATGTAGCCGTAGTACTCGTCAACGCCCAGGCGCTCGCCCGGCCGTTCCTGCGACTCGGCGAACTTGCGAATCCCTAAAGAGCCGTCGGGGTCGATGCGCCACGTCAGCTCAAGCCAGAACTCGTTCTCCTCCCAGACCTCGCCGGGGTTGACCTCGCGCGTGTCTTTGATTTCATCTCCAAGACGCTCGCGCGCGGCGCGCAGGACGGGCTGGCGGAAGCCGAGCCACTGCGCGTCGTGCGTCTCGTAGGAGTGTATGTCGTGGCGCTCGGAGCCGTGCCCCATCGGCAGGACGTAGTCCGCGAAGTAGGCCGTCTCGTTCCACGTCGGCGTCAGCGCGACGTAACAGCCGATCAAGTTCTCATCCTGCAAGACCTCGATCCAGGAGAAGCCGTCGGGGTTCGTCCAGACCGGGTTGTAGACGCGCGTGAAGTACGTATCGACTTTGCCGCGCCCGTCCTTCAAAAAGTGCGGGAGCAGAAACGACAGCTCGTTCATCGCGAGCGGGTACTCGCGCGGCCACGTCAGCTCGTTCCAGCGCGGCGGGTGCGGCGGCAGGTAGATGGGTTTGGGGACGAACTTGTTCCACGCGTTCGGGAAGACGCCGCCCTCGGTCGCCACCGCGCCGAGCAGTGCGTTGACGAGAAAGAGCGTGCGCGCCACCTGCCAGCCGCCGCTGTTGCCCGACGCGGCCGAGCGCCAGTTGTGGCTTGAGAAGCGCGAGCCCGCGGTCGAGACGATCCGCGCGACCTCTTCGAGCTGGCGCGCGTCAACGCCCGACTCGCGCGCCGCGTGCTCGAAGGTGAACTCGGCGTAGAGACTTTTCAAAATCTCCTCGAACCCGTCGAAGCTCGTCTCAAGCTCCGGGTGCTCGACCGCCATGTACTCCTCCCAGTTCCACCAGCGGCGGACGAACTCGCGGTCGTAGAGATTATTTTGCACGAGGTAATTCGCCACCGCGAGCATGATCGCCGCTTCGGAGCCGGGGTACGGCGAGACCCACACGTCGGCGTGCGTCGCCGTGTGCGAGAGGCGCGTGTCGAAGACGACGAGCTTCGCGCCGCGCTGCTTCGCCTCCATCACGCGTTGCGCGTGCGGGTTGAAGTAGTGGCCCGCTTCGAGGTGCGAGCTGATGAGCAGAATCACGTCCGCGTTCGCGTGATCCGGCGAAGGGCGGTCGAGCCCCATCCAGAACTGGTAGCCCGCGCGCGCCGACGAAGAGCAGATGTTCGTGTGCGAGTTGTGCCCGTCCACGCCCCACGCGGCGAGTATCCTTTCGGTGAAACCGTCCTCGCCCGGCCGCCCGACGTGGTACATCACCTCGTTGTGCCGGTTCTCCTGAATCGCTTTCCGGATGCGGCCCGCGAGGTCTTCGAGAACTTCTTCCCAACCGACCTGCACCCACTTGCCCTCGCCGCGCCTGCCCGCGCGCTTGAGCGGGTAGAGGATGCGGTCGGGGTCTGTGACTTGATTGAGCGTCGCCGGCCCCTTCGCGCAGTTGCGCCCGCGCGAGCCGGGGTGCTCCGGGTTCCCCTCGAACTTCCGCACGCCGAACGTCTCTCTATCGACGTAGGCCAGCAGCCCGCACGCCGACTCGCAGTTGAAGCAGGTCGTCGGCACGAGCATGTAGCGCCGCTCCGAGCGCTCCGGCCACGCCTTCGACTCCAACTCCACCCAATCGTCCCAGCGCTCCTTCGGCGGGAACGCCGCCAGATGCACGCGGCTCGGCCCCGGGTAGAAAGTCTCCCCCCGCGCCTCCGTCTCCTTGCGCGCCGCGCTCACGCGCTCGTTCAGTTCTTTGAGGTTCATGTCCCTAGTTGTTGCTAACCGGCTCGGTGCGCACTCAGGCCAGGGCGTCGAATCCGAGCGCAAATTCGATTGCTGCGCGTACTTCGCGCATCCGCTCTAAAGACAGGTGCGTAACGTGTGTGCCGAGACCCGCCTTCTGGATCGTCTGGATGTTATCCACATTAACGACGCAGTCGGCGTGAACGCCATCTTCGGCCGGGCTGAGGAGGACTTCCGAGGGGATGCCGCGGATCGTGCTCGTCAGCGGGGCGACGGTGATGCCGTTCAGGAAGGGGATGACGGAGTTGCGCGTGAGAATGAGCACAGGGCGGCGCTTGTCGAGCGCGCGGAAGGTATGCCAGTAGACGTCGCTCTGGTTCATGGCTCACCCCAAACCTGTTCTGCCTCCCACTCGCCGACCTCTTCGGCCGTCTGCGGGCGCTCTTCGTAGCCGCGCGCGTGCCTGCGTTCGAGAGCGATAATCTCCCGCTGCCGCAGCGCCCTCTCTAGGGCGGTGCGGACGAAAGCCTCGCGCGTCATCTCAAGCGCCTCCGTCGCCCGCTCGACCTCCTCCAACACCGAGTCTTCTACCTCGACCTGAATAGTTTTCATCTTTCAACTCAAGCTCCGTGTGTGCCCGTAGTTTAGCACGCCGCCGGCCGCCCATTTCCCGCCGGTCATTTTCGAATTTCGAGAGAGCTTAAAAGGTCGTCGTAGAGGTTCAGGCCGGGGCTGAACTGTTCGGGGGAGAGTCGTTCGAGCTTGAGCCGGACGCGCTCGACGTAGGCGGCGTAGCGGCGCGCTTCGCGGCGGTCGCCGGGGCGGTTGAGGAGCGAGTAGCCCTCGTGGCTCGGCGTGTCGCGGGTCGCGGCGAGTGACTGTGAGCCGACGGGCAGGTCGGCGGTGACGTAGAAGCGCCCGTCGTCCGTGAGCCCGCGGAAGGAGTATGAGACGTGCTGGCTGTTGAGCAGCTCGTCGTCCTGCTGCGCCTGCGTGAGGAAGGCGACGCCGGCGCCACCGCTGAAGCGGAGGTATTTGACGCGCGCGTGGAAGACCTCGGTGCCGTCGGCGAAGGGGAGCGCGGGGACGTTGCCCTTGAGCGCTACGGGGCGGCGGCGGATGAGGCCGCGCAGCTCTTCGAGCGTGCGCCGCGCGTCCCTGACGTAGGCCGGCGAGACGGAGAACGCCTTCAGGTATGCGGCGACCGGGCAGACGCGGATGACCGGCTCGTTGAAGGAGTCGGCGGGCGCGCCTTTGAGCTCGACGAGGGTGAAGGCGACGTGCTCGGGGTAGACGCCGTCGGGCTTCTCGTCCGCGCCCTCCAGCGGCGCGGCGGGCGCGGTCTCGGCCTTGACCTCGCGCGCGAGCGCTTCGTCGAAGGTGAGGCTCACCCCGTCGTGCGCGGCCGTCCTCTTCGCGGGGGCGGCGTGTTGCGGGCAGGCGACGGCGAGGATGAAGAGCAGCGCTGTCATCCTCGCCGCGCGCGCCCGCCGCGGCGCCGGTGTGCGGGCTCTCAACGCGGCTCCCTCTTGCCGGAGGCGAGCAGCTCGACCGACTTCGCGATGCGGCGCCGGCGCGTCTCGGGCTTCTTGGCCGCTTCGATGTGCTCGACGTGTTCGCGCTGGTGCGTGTAACTGAGGTTGTCCCAGGTGGCGCGCGCCTCGTCGTCGGCGTCGAGTGCTTGTGTGAAGTCTTCGGGCGGTTCGACGACGCGGGGCTCGTCGTCGCGTTCGAGGAGGACGGTGACGAGTTCGCCGCCGCGGACGCCCGCCACCTCGCGGAGGTGCCGGTTGACGACCATGAAGTGCTGGTCGCCGCCCATCCGGAAGACCGAGCTGCGGAAGGGCGCGGCGTTGAGCAGGCCGCGCACGGGGACGCGGCCACGCGCGCCGAACGCCTGCTCCACGTCGAAGGGGACGGTGATTGAGCAGACCTCGCTCCCCTCTTTGCGCTGAACCAGCACGCTGAAGCGCTGCGCGACCGGCCTCGCCGTCGCCTCCGGCGCGGCAGTTTGAGTCGCCGCCTTCGTTGACTTCTTCGCCGCCGCTTTCTTCGTTGACTTCTTCGCCGCTGCTTTCTTAACAGACCTCTTCGCCGCTTTCTTCGCGGACGGCTTCTTCGCCGCCGCCTTCTTCGTTGACTTCTTCGCCGCTGCTTTCTTGGCGGACTTCTTTGAGGACTTCTTCGCCGACGCTTTCCTGGTCGTCATATTGCTTCTCTCCTTTCAAGAGGAAAAGGTTTTCGACTCCCCCTTGCAGTTGCGACCGGCGCTGACCCGGTCGCCGCCGCGCCCGACTCACGCGAGCGGCACGGCCTGACCCGACTGGACGTAGGCGTGCTCGTGCAGCGCCAGCCCGACGAGCGCGGGCGGGACGGCCGCCACCCCGAGCCACGGCGCGCAGACCGCGAGCAGCACGAGCACGACGCCCGCCCAGAAGAAGGCGGCGAAACGCCCGCCGGTCATCTCCCACACGGCGAGGCGGGCGTGCGCCGTCGGGTGCGTCAAGGTCACTTCGCCCCAGACCATGAGCAGGTGGATAAGGCTCGTCGCGCCGAGCAGCCACGCGAGCGGCGCGACCGCCTGCGGCTCAAGCCACACGGCGAAAGGCATGAGCGCCGCCGACCCGAGCAGCAGAGATTGCACGAGCAGGTGCGGCGGCAGCAGAGGGTTCTGCCAGAGGTCGCGCGCCTTCGCCTGCGCGAAGAGGTAGGCCGTGTAGACCGCCGTCAAGACGCCGAGCGGCAGCCCCGCCGCGGTGAGCCACAACTGCTCCCGCTCCCTCCCGAGCCAGCTCGCGACGAAATGCAGCGCGAGGACGAGCGAATAGCCCGCGATGACGAACGCGCCCTTGACCAGCCAACTCCGCCACTGCGGCCGCGTGAAGATCAGGTAGAAACGTTCGGGATGCTCCAAGTCCCAGATGAGCAGCGCGCCCGTTATCGCCAGGAACGCGCCGGACAGCACGGGCGCGACCCACAGCCACAAAGGCGAAGCGGGGAAGCCGATGAAGGGCGACGCGTTTATCACGTCCCCGAAGCTGCGGTAGTTCAGGAAGCCGAGCAGGACGAACAGCGCCGCGACGAGGTACGCGCCCGCGGCGATGCCCTTCGTCCAGGTGTAGAGGCTGACGCGCCAGTCCCAGGGGAGCGAGTGCGGCACGTCGTAGGCGAGGATGGCCGCGGCCGAGCTGTTGTTGAAAGTCGGGTTGCCGGAGTTGACCGTGTCGGCGCCCGTCTTCTGCTCGCTCCACATGAAGAGGTCGCCGTCCGGCCTTCTGGCCGCGAGCGGGTCGAGCGTCGCCTGGTGCGCGCCCTTGTAGAAGACTTTGGGGAGCGTCTCCTTCTCCGGCCGGCGCACCTCCACGGGCTCACGCCCGACGTAGTGTGCGATGCGCGAGTCGGGGTCGTTCAGGTCGCCGACGATGATGGCCTCGACCGGGCAGACGACGACGCAGGCCGGTTCCAGACCCGAGTCGATGCGGTGCGCGCAGAAGTTGCACTTCTCGGCCGAGTGGTCTTCCGGGTTGATGAAGATGGCGTCGTAGGGGCAGGCGGCCATGCACGCCTTGCAGCCGATGCAGACGCGCTTGTCGAAATCGACGATGCCGTCCGGGCGCTGGAACATGGCCGAGGTCGGGCACGCCGCGACGCACGGCGCGTGCGCGCACTGGTTGCAGCGCGTCACCTGGTGCGCGCGCCGCGCCTGCGGCCAGGTGCCTACGTCCACGTGCTTGACGTAGGTGCGCGTCACGCCCAGCGGGACGAGGTTCTCGGACTTGCACGCGGTCGTGCAGGCGTGGCAGCCGATGCAGCGCGTCTGGTCGAGTACCTTGCCCCACTTCGCACGAGGCTGCGCTTCACTCTGCATCGGCCCTCCCCCGCCCGGCGGTTCTTTTTTGACGTTCTGTTGAAGTATGCTTTTGCGGCCCGGCCGCCAACGCTTCTACACTTTAAGGCAAGCCAAAGTCAATGTGAGTAGATAGTAGCAGTAGTCAGTAGCCAGTAGAAGAACCTTCGGCGCTCGAACCATACGGCCATCATCTACACGTCCGCGACGCGGAGCGCTACTGACTACTGCTCTTCAAATGATTCGTCTCTTCAAAAAGCGCGTCGAGTGGAGGCCGCCGCTGGGGCTGTTCGAGCCGGCGGCGCGGGACGCGTTCCGCGTGCTGGGGCTGGGGGCGGGGGCGGCGCAGGGCGAGGTCTTCGACGCGGCGTCGTCTCTGCGCCTCGCGCTGAAGGTCGGCGTGCGGAAGACGTTCGAAGGGGACGCGGCGTGGCTCGGCGAGGTCGCGCGCAAGGAGTCGGACGTGCGCGACGCGGTCGGCCGCCTCTCCGAGCCCGTGCAGCGCGCGCGCGAACGCCTCTTCTGGTTCCAACTCCCCCCGGCCTCCACGCCCGTCTCGACGGTCGCGGAGCTCACGGCCGCCGTCGAAGAGCTGCTCAAGCGAGTCCCCGTCCAACCCTCCGACTCTGACAAGGCGGGCGGCTGGCGGCTCGCGGACGAAGAGGCGGCGGCGCTGCACGACGCGGCGCTGCTCGCGCTGGCCGGCGTGGTGCGGCTCGACCCGACGCTGCGCGAGGCGGGGGCCTGGGCGCGCGCGCTCGGACTTTGGCGGCGCCTGTTCGGGTGCGAGGAGTTCTGGTCGCGGCTCGTGTCTTTAGATTTAAAGGGCGACTACGAGCAGCCGGTCGCGTTCGGCGAGGTGGCGGAGCTGCGGCGGGCCGCGCCGCGCGCCGTCTACGCGCACGTGGCCGGGCGGGCGCGCGATTCGGTCGTGCGCGGCGAGCTGCGCGAGGCCGTGCGCGCCTTTGAAATCCTGCGCGGGGCCGGGATGTCCGCGACGCTGCTGCGCGAGTACGAGGAGGAGACGGTCGGCACGGCCGAGGACAAGCTCACCGAAGAGCTGGACACGGCCTTCACCTGGGTCGGCGGGGCGGGCTTCGAACACAAGCCGGCCGCCGAGCGGCGCAACTACTGCAACGGCGCGTGGCGCCGTTTCGAGCTGGTGCGGCCGCGCCTCGCAGACTTCGCGCGGCTGGCAGGCGTCGAGTCCTTCTACGCGCGGCGCGTCTTCGAACACGCGGCGGCGAAGCTCTTAAAGCTGGCCGCCTCGTTCCAGGAGGCGCAGCGGCCCGACGAGGCGCTCTTCGTCTGTTACACGGCGCGCCTCTTCGCGCCGCCCGAGTCGGAGGAGCTGCCGGCCATCCTTGAGAAGCTGCGCACGCTCGGCGTCAACGAAGACGCGGGCGACAGGAGCCCGAACGGGTTCGGCGGGATGGTCATGAGTGCGCTGACGCGGGAGCGCACGCCGCCGAAACTTTTTAAGGACGACCCGAAGGGCGGGAAGACGCTCGACAGCTTCACGCGAAAGAGCGACGCGCCCGGGTGCCTGACGAGCGCGGCCTTCTGGCTCCTGATGGTCGGGGTCGGGGTCGGGCTGCGGGCCTGCGCCGGCGACAGGCCGCGCGCGCCCTACTACATGCCCGTCAACTCTCTCCCGACGATCAACGTCAGGCCGACCGTGAATCTCAACCTGAACCTGAACTACAACATCCCTCTGCCGCTCAACCTGAGCCCATACACGGAGCCCACGCCGCGCGGCAAGCGGAAGCGCCGGGCGACGCGCAACGACAACGTTCCGCCGGCCGCGGCCGAGCGCGCGTCGCCCGAGCGGGAATGAAGGGTCTTCACGCCGGGCGCCGATTCTTGTATGTTGAGGACGATGACGGACGAACTACCAAAGACTCTGGACGTGGCGCTCTCCGCCCTGGCCGAGCTGGCGGTCGAGTGGTGGCGGCTCGAACGCTGGGCGGGCGCGGCGGAGGAGTCCTCGCCGCAGGCGCGCCACGCCGCGCGCCGCCTCGGCCGCTTCCTCTCCGAACACGGCCTCGAAGTCCTCGACGTGACGGGCCGCCCCTACGAGCCCGGCCTCGCCGTCGAAGTCCTCGACGCCTTCGAAGACCGTTTGTTACCCGTCGGTTCGCAAGTGGTTGACGAGACGGTCGCGCCCGTCGTCCTCTACCGCGGCGCCGTCGTCCGCCACGGGCAGGTCGTAGTCAGAAGAAATTCATGAGCAACTACATCGATTTTGGGATCGACCTCGGCACCACCAACTCGTGCATCGCGCGGGCGGCGGGCGGCGAGGTGACGGTCATACAGAACAACGACCAGATGAACGTGACGCCTTCGGTCGTCCGCGTGCTGAAGTCGGGGAGCCTGCTCGTGGGCCGGCGCGCGTACAACGCGCTCGCGGAAGACCCGGACAACGTGGCGCAGGAGGTCAAGCGTTTGATGGGGCAGCGCTACGCGAAGACCTTCCCCGCGTCGGGCCGTGTGATGTCGCCGGAGGAGATTTCGGCAGAGGTCTTGAAGTCTCTGCTCGCGGACGCGCGCCGTCGGACGGGCGAGGAGGTGCGCGCGGCCGTCGTCACGGTGCCCGCGGCCTTCACCGCCTTGCAGTGCGAGGCGACGGCGCGCGCGGCGCAGCTCGCCGGGCTCGAAGAGTACCCTCTGCTGCAAGAGCCCATCGCGGCGGCCGTCGCCTACGGCGCGGCGCCCGGCGTGCGCGACCAGCGCTGGCTCGTCTTCGACCTCGGCGGGGGCACGCTCGACGTGGCCGTCATCTCGACGCGCGACGGGCGCCTCAACGTCCTCGAACACCGCGGCGATAACCACCTCGGCGGGAAAGATATCGACCGCGCGCTCGTCGAGAACGTGCTCGTGCCTTTCCTCGCGCAGCAGTTCGCGCTGCCGCGGGCGGAGCAGGAGCCGGCGAAACTCGCGCGGCTGCTGCGCAAGCTGACGCTGCTCGCCGAGTACGCGAAGATTGAGTTGACGACCGCGGACGAGACCGTCGTCAGCCTCCTCGACCTCGGCGAAGACCGCGAGGGCCGGCTCATCGAGGCGGAGCTGCCCCTGACGCGGGCGCGACTCGAAGGCGAGACGGAGCCGCTCCTCGCGCGCTGCCTGCGCCTCGCCGACGGGGCGCTCGCGGGCGCGCGCGTGCACGGGCTCGATTTAGACCGCGTGCTGCTCGTCGGCGGGCCGACGCAGATGCCGCGCGTGCGCGAGGCGCTGGCCGCGCACCTCGGAGCGCCCGTCGATTCCACGCTCGACCCGATGACCGTCGTCGCGCGCGGCGCGGCCGTCTACGCCTCGACCGTCGAGCGCAGCGCGGCGTCGTCCGTGAATGTTAAAGAAGAGCCGAAGAATGCGGGGCTGACGGTTCGACTCGCCTACGACCCCCTGACCGCGGAGCCCCGGAGCCGCGTCGCGGACAAGCTCGCGGGGAAGGGGAGTGACGCCGGGCTCGAAGTGAAGCTTGACGAGGAGGGCGGGCTCTGGACGAGCGGCTGGGTGCCCGCGCGCGAGGGCTTCTTCGAGACGGCGCTGGTGTTGCAGGAGGGAAGGCTCAACCGCTTCACGCTGAGCGTGAGGGATGCGAAGGGGCGCGCGCTCGAAGTCTCGCCGGACGAGTTTCAGATCAGGCACGGGCTCGCGCTCGACGCGCCGCCGCTGCCGCACACCCTCTCGGTCGAGGTCGCGCACGCGGACGGCCGTGAGGAGTTGAGTCCCGTCTTCCCGCGCCGGACGCTGCTCCCCGCCGAGCGCACCGTCACCTACCGCGCCGCCCACACGCTGCGGCCGAGCGAGCCCGACACCTCGCTCGCGGTCAAGCTCTGGGAGGGCGAAGCGCTGAACGACCCGCAGGCCAACAACTGGGTCGGCAACTTCCACGTCCGCAGCGAGGCCGTCCGCCGCCCCGTCCCCGAAGGCGCCGAGGTGCAGCTCCACATCAAGATCGACGCCTCGCGCCTCATCACGGTGGACGTCTTCATCCCGTATCTGAACGAGCACTTCACCGACCGCGTCTTCATCCCGAAGGAGGAGGAGCCCGACTACCTCGAACTGCTGAAGGGCGCGCACCTCGAAATCGAGAACTGCCTCGCGCGGCTCGAACGCGTCGAGGAGCAGTTGATGCTCTCGGGCGCGTCCGCCGAAGACTTCGACTTTCCGGAGGTCGTCTACGACGACGGCTTCGCGCTTGAGCTAAAGGACGACGCCGACGGGGGCGCGCCCGCCGCAGACCCGCGGCGCGCGGAGGTCGAGCGGCTGCGGCGCGAGCTTGAGGACTTCGACATCGAGCTGGGCGCGCACCAGGCGGCCGGCGACGCGGAAGACCAGGATCGCGCGGCGCGCGTCGTCGAGCGCCTGCGCGAGGCCCGCGCGCGCATCGCCGAGCTTGAGCGGCGCGCGGGCCTCGCGCCCGCCGGCCCGGGCGTGAGCGACGCGAACACGCTCGCCGCCTCGGCCGCCGAGACCGTGAGCGAGCACGGCACGGACGCGCAGCGCGAGCGGCTGGCGGCGCTCCGGCGCGAGCTGTCGGAGGCGTCGGCGCGCGGCGACGTGCGCGGCGTGAAGAGGGCGGCCGCGGCCCTGCGCGCGCTGCGCACGCAGGTGCTCCACGCGCAGGAATGGTTCTGGGATGATTGGTATCACTACCTCGCGCGACCGGGCCGCCAGTTCGTCAACCAGGAGGAGGCCGCGCGCTGGGTCGCGCAGGGGCAGGAGGCTTTGCAGTCCGGCGACCGCAAGCAGCTCGAACGCGCCGTGAGCTGGCTCTGGTCGCTGCTCCCGCCCGACGAGCAGGCGGCGCGGAAGGAGCGCGCGGTGAAGCCGGGGCTGAAGCAGTAGGCAGTAGGCAGACGGCAGTAGGCAGTTCAGAGCCCCGGAGGGGCGAGATGTTTATAGCTCAGGTCGATTATTAGTCCTCCAGGCTCCGTTAGGAGCGGCATGTCACATGTCGCCCCTGACGGGGCTCTGAACTGCCTACTGGCTACTGTCTACTCGCCTTTGGTAGTATCACTCCAATTTCTCCCGCATCAATTCGAAGGAGGACGGGCGCAGGGTCGCGCTGCGCGTTAGAAGGGATGCCTGTTAAAGGGATGACACGGACGTTCGTGGCGTTGATCGCGCTGCTGCTTGTGTTGGTGCCCGCGGTGGCCGCGCAGGACAAGACGAAGAAGAAGGGGCTGCCGAAGGGCACGCCCGTGCTCTGGCGCGCGCGCGACGTGGCCCGGCTCGACCTCGCGGCGGGGCCGGGCGGCGCGGCGATGCGCCCGGCCCTGCGCCGCCTGACCTTCGTCAAGGAGGAGAAGGGGGGCTGGTCGAAGAAGTACCGCGTGCGCGACGCGCGGGGGCGCGAGTGGGTGGCGAAGGTCGGCGAGGAGGCGCAGCCGGAGACCGCCGCCTCGCGCCTCATCTGGGCCGCGGGCTACGAGACGGAGATCACCTACCTCGTCCCGCGCGTGAACATCCCCGGCAAGGGGTGGCTCACCAACGTCCGCTTCGAGGCGCGCCCCGACAACGTCAAGCGGCACGGCGAGTGGAGCTGGGCGCGGAACCCCTTCTCGGGCACGCGCGAACTGGACGGCTTGAAAGTCCTGATGGTGCTCATCAACAACTGGGACTTGAAGGACGTGAACAACGTCATCCTGCACACGAAGGGCTCGGGCGAGCTGCGCTACGCCATCAGCGACCTCGGCGCGACCTTCGGCAAGACGGGCGGCCTCGGCCCGCTCTGGCGCATCACGCGCAGCCGCAATAAGCCCGAGGACTACGCCGACTCGAAGTTCATCGACAAGGTCAAGGACGGCTACGTGGACTTCCACTTCACAGGCGTCAACAAGGGGGAGGTCGAGAAGATCAAGGTCGAGCACGCGCGCTGGATCGGCCAACGCCTCTCCGCGCTGACCGACGGCCAGCTCGCCGCCCTCTTCCGCGCCGCCAACTACACGCCCGCCGAGACCCGCCTCCTCGCCCGCGCCGTCCGCGGGCGCATCGAGGAGCTGTCGAGCCTGCCGCAGTAAAGCAGAGGGCAGTAGGCAGCTAAGACACGAAGGCGGCCGAGTCCTCTTTGACCGGCCGCCTTTGTTTATATGACTACTTCGATACGGCTCCGAACTGTCTGCTGCCATCTGCCTGCTGCCTACTGATTCACAGCTTGAGATACAGCGAGCTGCTGCCGTAGTCGATGACGGCGGAGTGCGCTTCGAGCACGTCGGCGCCGAGCACGGCGTCGATGGGGCCGGAGCCGCGGAGCGCCGCCGCCTGGTTGACGTGCGTCAAGTCCATCGCGAGCAGCGCGCCCACCTTCGGCGTCAACCCGCCCAGGCGGAAACTCGCCTCCCCGATCCGGTACACGTCCAGCCGCGCGGCGCCCGCCCCGCCGCCCTGCATCTCGAGCTTCGTCAGCGCGAGCCCCATCTCCCGCGCGATGTCGAGGCTGAAGACGCTGCCCCCCGCGCCCGTGTCCACCAGCACCGACAGGGGGCGCCCGTCGAGCGTCCCGTCCGTGTGGAAGTGGCCGATGCCGCTCCTCGTCAGGGGCACGCGCGTGTAACCGCTCCGCTCTAAGAATTCGACCAGCGTCATCTTCAGATCGAGCAAGTGTTCTCCTGATTGCTCATCTCCTCACGCCACCGGGTGATGATTAGAGAATCTTCAACGCTCTCCACGGCCGGCCCGGCCGTCGAGGGTGAGCAGTAAGCCGCCCGGGAATAGTAACCCGAAAATGAGCTTGTTGTACCGCGTCGGCCGGAGGGGAGGCAGATGTCGAAGTCGTCGCTGCGGTTTTTAGAATTTCAAACATGTATTCCTCGGCGCCTCCGCGTCCTCTGCGTCGGCTCTCGTGTTACTGGCACTCAAGTTCGCAGTAACCTTCGACTCCGCGGGAGTAGTGGCCCGCGCCAGGGCTGTGCTAAATTTCGTCCGCGAACCTGCCCACTCTTCCATGCCGGAACTGTTTTGTAGGAGGGAACTCATGAACGGTCTCTTCACACGCGCGTGCGCCGCGGCGCTTGCACTCTCGGCCGCAGCCTTCGCCCAGGCGCAGAGCCCGGCCGCGCGCTTCGGCGTCCAGGAGCTGCTCAAGATTCAGCGCGTCGCCGACCCGCAGCTCTCGCCCGACGGCCGCTGGGTCGCGTACCAGATCACCGTCCCGGACGTGGCCGCCAACCGCAACCGCACGCAGCTCTTCGTCGTCGCCGCCGCGGGCGGAGAGCCCCGGCAGTTGACGACGGGCGCGGCCTCTTCGTCCTCGCCGCGCTGGTCGCCCGACGGCCGCCGCCTCGCCTACACGTCGGCCAATCAGGTCTGGACGATGAGCCCCGACGGCTCCGACCCGAAACAGTTGACGAACATCTCGACCGGAGCCAGCGACCCCGTCTGGTCGCCCGACGGCAAGTGGATCGCCTTCGCGTCCGACGTTTATCCCGACTGCGCCGACGACGCCTGCAACCAGCGGCGCGACGAGGAGGCCGAGAAGAACCCCGTCAAGCCGCACGTCACCACGCGCCTCTTCGTGCGCCACTGGACGGACTGGAAGGGCGCCAAGCGCACGCACGTCTTCGTCGCCCCTTCGGAGGGCGGCGCCGCGCGCGACCTGACGCCCGGCGACTGGGACGCGCCGCCCTTCTCCCTCGGCGACCCTTTGGACTACGCCTTCTCGCCCGACTCGAAGGAGCTGGCCTACGCGCGCAACACAGAACGGCTCGAAGCGGCCTCGACCAACGCGGACATCTTCGTGGTCGCGGTCGCGGGCGGCGAGCCGCGGCGCATCACGGCCGACAACAGGGGCGCGGACAGGACGCCGCGCTACTCCCCGGACGGCCGCTACATCGCCTACCGCTCGCAATCCACGCCCGCGTTCGAGAGCGACCGCTGGCGCCTGATGCTCTACGACCGGCAGACCGGACAGACGCGCGAGCTGCTGCCGAAGTACGACGCGTACGTGGACGACTTCACCTTCGCGCCCGACGGCAAATCCGTCTACTTCTCCTCGGGCGAGCGCGGCGAACAGCCCCTCTTCAACGCGTCCCTGGCCGGCGGCCCGGCGCGCAAGCTCCTGGGCGGCTTCAACGGCGACGTGCAGGTCTCGGCCGACTCGCGCTTTCTCGTCTTCACGCGCTCGACCGCCAACGGCCCGACCGAGATTTACACGGCGCGCATGGACGGCGTCGTGCCTTTGAACGGCTCGGCCAACCAGGCCGCGCCTTTGACGCACCACAACGACACTTTCATGAAGCAGTTCTCACTCCGCCCCGCCGAGGAGCTGACGTGGGCGGGCGCGGGCGGGACGAAGGTCTCGGGCTGGCTGGTCAAGCCGCCCGACTTCGACCCGAACAGGAAGTACCCGCTCGTCGTGCTCATCCACGGCGGGCCGCAGGGCGCCTGGAACGACAGTTGGGGCTACCGCTGGAACCCGCAGGTCTACGCGGCGGACGGGTACGTCGTCTTCCTGCCGAACCCGCGCGGCTCGACCGGCTACGGTCAGCAGTTCACCAACGAAATCTCCGGCGACTGGGGCGGCAGGGCTTACGAGGACATCATGAACGGCGTGGCGTCGGTCGCCGCGATGCCCTTCGTCGATAAGAACAACGTGGCCGCGGCCGGCGCCTCTTACGGCGGCTACATGGTCGAGTGGATTCTCGGGCACAACGACGACCCGCGCGTGAAGTTCAAGACGCTCGTCGCGCACGCCGGCACCTTCAACCTGGAGAGCATGTACGGCGCGACCGAGGAGCTGTGGTTCCCCGAGTGGGAGTTCAAAGGGACGCCCTGGGACGCGCCCGAGCTTTACGCGAAGTGGTCGCCGCACCGCTTCGCCAAGAACTTCAAGACGCCGACGCTCGTCACGCACGGCGAGCTGGACTTCCGCGTCCCCGTCGATCAGGGGCTCCAGCTCTTCACGTACTTGCAGCGGCAGGGCGTCGAGTCGAAGCTCGTCATCTTCCCGGACGAGGGGCACTGGATTCTCAAGCCCGGCAACTCCCTCTTCTGGCACACGACCGTCCTCGAATGGCTCGATTCGCACCTGAAGCAAAAAGGGAGTTGAGGCGCGCCGTGAACACTCGTCAAACGATTCGAATCACACTCGCCTGCGTGCTCGTCGCCTGCGCGCAGGCGGCCGCCGCGGGCAAGACGCCCGCGCCGCTCGCGCGCTCGCGCCAGTTAATTTTGGTGACGACGCGCGGCTGGGACGACGTGCCCGGTGTTCTTCGTCGGTTTGAGCGGAAGGGGACGGGGGGCGCCTGGGCGCAGGTCGGCAGGGACGTGCCGGTGGCCGTCGGCAGGAACGGCCTCGGCTGGGGCGCCGGGCTCGTCGAGACGGGCGCCGAGGCGGGGCCGCAGAAGAAGGAGGGCGACGGCAAGGCGCCCGCGGGTCTCTTCGCGCTCGGCCCCGCGTTCGGCTTCGCGCCGCGCGAGGAGGCCGCGTGGCTGCGCGTCCCTTACACGCCCCTGACGCCCGCGGTCGAGTGCGTGGACGACACGGCCTCGCGCAGCTACAACCGGATCGTCTTGAGGGACGCGGCCGGCGGCGCGGACTGGAACAGCTCGGAGCGTATGCGTTCGGTCGAGGGCTACCGCTGGGGGCTCGTCGTCAGGCACAACGCTGCCCCGACGGTCGTCGGCCGCGGCTCCTGCATCTTCCTGCACGTCTGGGCCGGCCCGGGGCACGGCACCGCCGGCTGTACCGCGATGGGGGAAGAGAACCTGACGGAACTCCTCCGCTGGCTCGACCCGAAGAAGAGCCCGCTGCTCGTGCAACTCACCGAGGCCGAGTACGCGCGGCTACGCGCCGCGTGGCGCCTGCCGGCGCTCGCCTCCGAAAAGTAGCCGCCGCCCGGCGGGGGGTAAAGGAGTGCCCGAAACCCCCCCGCCGGGCGGCCAGCGAACGGGCCGCTGGGCAACCGCCATTGCCCGCGGCCCCGCGCCGTAAAACCCGTCCCGACAGACGGCCGGCGCGCCGGGGCGGTCGCTTCCCTGCGCCGCCCCGGATGTCAAACTCACCTCTTGTCTCTCTCCACAGACCGCCCTCCGTCCTTCACCGCCGCGCCGTCCCAGCCGCGCCGCCCCAGACCCGCGTCACTGACTCACCCCTGCTTCGGCTTGCGCGCGAGGAGGCGCGCGATGGTCTCCGCGAGCGCGGGCATGTCCTCGGGCTTGCGGAGGAAGGCGCTGGCGCCTGCGCGCCTCGCGTCGCGTTCTGTGTCGCCGTGCGCCGAGAGCACGATGATGGGGACGTGCTGCCTGTGCGGCAGCTCGCGCGCGCGGACGACCAGCTCCAGCCCGTCCGCCCCGGGCAGTTGCTTGTCGATGACGAGGAGGTCGTAATGTTCCGGCCCCTCTATCTCGCCGAGCGCCGAAGGGCCGTCCGCGTAGGTCGAGACGCGCCAGCCCTCGCCCCTGAGCGCCTCGCGCACGGCCGAGGCGACGAGCGCGTCGTCCTCTGCGTGGAGTATGTGCACGCCGCGGGTCGGCGCCTCCTCGTGCGGCTCGCGGAACATGAGGCTGCTGCGGCGCGGCTCGGACGGCGTGCGCAGCGGGAGCAGGCGCCGGTGGCGTCGGTGGAGCATCGAGTCCAGACTCTGGCGCGTCAGCCCCAGCAACTGCGCCGCGCGCGAGACGACCCCGCCCGAGTCCCTGAGCGCGCCCTCTACCAGGCGCCCCTCGTAGCGCCTCACGGACTCGCGGAAGGAGAAGCCCACCCACGTGTCAGGCTCCGGCAGGACGCCGACGACCGACAGCACCAGCCGCGCGCACGCGTACAGGCGATTCCTGTTGCCCGGGTGGCGCGATCTGGCGAGCAGCGCGTCGGCCCGCTCGAAAGCGGCCCCCAGGTCTTGCAGCGCGAGCCGCTCGCCCAACTCCTCGACGAGCGTCAGAGTCGCCTGCCCCGCGCCCTCCACGTCGCCCGCCGCCTCGGCCACCTCGGCCGCGCGCAGCAGAACCTCCCCCGCCTGCTCGAACTGCCCCCCACGCGCCAGCGCCATCCCCTGCGTCGTCAAAGCCTCCGCCAACAGAGACTGCTCCCCGCCCCGCTCCAACACCCCCACCGCCGCCCGCGCCAACTTCTCCGCATCCCCCACCCTCCCCTCCGCCAAAAACACCCTCGCCCGCGTCTCATCTACACCCGCCAGCCTCGATACGTCCTTCAAACTCGTAAAGAGAGCCTGCGCGCGATCAAGGTGCTCATGCGCTTGTGCATACTTGCCCGCAGTGCAAAACAACATACCCAAGTTGTTCTCGACACAACCTTGGTAGCGCCTGTTGCCTCCCTGCTCGAAGTGATAGCTGGCTGCGGCATATTCAATGAGCGCACGGTCTATGTAATCACTCCGATATTCAACTGCTCCGAGATTCTTCAGTACCGTACCGAACTCGTTGTGAAATCTTCCCTTAATAGTGTGATTGCCACTCTTCCCAAATAGAGGTGCGGCTTTAATTAGCAGGGCCAATGCGTCACACAATCTAAAGGTCATTTCCTCAACCATAGCGAGACGTAGCAGGGCTATAGCTTTAAGATCATTTTCTTCATCAGAGATTTTTTCTATCGCCTGATTAAGTAGTACTCGCCCCTCTTCAAATGCTCCCTCACGCCAGTAGCAGTAACCGAGTTCGGTCTGTGCCTCAGCAATCTTCTGTCCGTCTCGAAGCGCTTCGAATCTAGAGATACTAACGCTCAGCAAATTCTTTGCTGCTTCCTGAGCGCCCTCTATTTGTTTGACGCTGCCAATCCATCCCGTCAACACACCACTGCGAAGTAATACTTCTGCTGCTGTTTCTGGGCTCAACCCGTCCAATACTGGCGGCTGCCCAACTTGAGACCATAGCTCGCCCATCGCTTGGCGTGCTCCTTCATAATTACCAATATCTTCGAGTTCTTTTGCTAGACGGCATCGAAGTCGTGCTCTCTCTTCGTGCGTGAGACTTGAATCGGCTATCTGCTGAAGCAGTTCATTTACAATAACCATGTGAGGCGCACCTTTCTGTGTGGCCGATAGGATAAGGATCGGCATTTAGCCCAGAGCGCATCTCTTCACCGTACAGTGCTAAGATTTGCTGTCGCTACTCTTCTATGACGGTATAGCTAAGGATTCACCCGCGCTGTCCGTCACAACCCATAGCTTCACCACAATTCTGGAGAAAACCATGAGAACAATGCGCAATTTCTTCGCAGCATCAGTCTTGGTTGTTGCGCTTTCCCTTTCGACTATTGCGGGCGATATGCACACAGGTGAACCACAACCTCCGCCAGCAACTGCTCAAGGGGAAATATCACCGACCACTAACGGCACCATCCACACCGGGTACACCGAGGAGGCGGCCGCGGGTGAGGCGGTGGTGGCGGGCGCGCTGAGTTTGGTGCAGGGCGTGTGGTCATTGCTGTAAGTCCGCCGGAGCCCTCGGCGCGCGGGGCGCGGAGGGGGTAGGGGCGGGGGAGACTTTTAACGTCTCGTGTGCCGCGTGATTCTCTAGTGACGCGGGCCGGGACGTTGACCCGCCCCTACATTCAAAACGTGCCGGGTTACTGCCGTCGTCGCCGCCGGCCAAAAGCGGGCGTCGGCGGCGCGGTATACGTGTGTTTAGGTCGAGCTACGGTCGGACGCCGGTTAGCCGGGGATTGCGAGATGCCGACGAGGAGGCGTCCAGGCGCTAGAGAGTAAGCCCGCCGCCGCGCCGTCGCAACAGAAATATCCGCCGCCAAAAAAAAGGGTTGGACGTATTTGCTGGATTTACGTTTTGCTGCAAAATTTGCAGCACCACAACCGGCTCTGCACACACATTTTGTCGGCTCTACGGTCTGCCGCCTTCTCTATAGACAGGGCTCAAGCCCTCCTGTTCAGACCGCCGCGCGGGGCACACTTCCGCGAGCCCTCGAACAAACTCTCCGGGCCTTTGTCCGTCCGGCGTTGGGCGGACGCCGCCCCGCAGACCCGCGCACGGCCTTTGAGCAAATCTGAAAAACGAACTACTATGGTAGCCCTGAAACCCTTTTAGACACCCGGACGACAACCCACTTTGGAGGGGAAGGATTTGCCATGAGCGCGACGAGCGACACCAGCAGCAAAGAGACCCTGACCATCACCGACAACCGCACGGGCAAGCAGTACGAGGTGCCGATTAAAGACGGCACCATCCGCGCGATGGACTTGCGCCAGATCAAGACCGAGGACGCCGAGGACTTCGGGCTCATGACCTACGACCCGGCGTTCATGAACACCGCCTCGTGCAAGAGCACCATCACCTACATCGACGGCGACCGCGGCGTCCTCGAATACCGCGGCTACCCCATCGAACAGCTCGCCGAGCAGAGCAGTTATTTAGAAGTCGCATACCTCCTGCTCCACGGCGAGCTGCCGACGGCCGAAGAGATGAAGCAGTGGACGTGGGACATCACGCACCACACCTTCATCAACGAGAACATCAGGAAAGTCCTCGACGGCTTCCACTACAACGCCCACCCGATGGGGATGTTCGAGGCGATGGTCGCCGCGCTCTCGACCTTCTACCCGGAGTCGAAGAACATCCGCGACGAGGCGTGCCGCCGCAAGCAGATTCACCGGCTCATCGCGAAGGCGCCGACCATCGCCGCCTTCGCCTACCGCCACCGCGTCGGCCTGCCCATCTCCTACCCGGACAACGACCTCAGTTACGAGGGCAACTTCCTCAACATGATGTTCAAGACGACGGAGCTGAAGTACCAGCCGAACCCGGTGCTTGAGAAGGCGCTTTCCGTCCTCTTCATCCTGCACGCCGACCACGAGCAGAACTGCTCGACCAACACGATGCGCAGCATCGGCTCGGCCGAGACCGACCCGTATTCGGCGCTCGCGGGCGCGGCGGCCGCGCTCTACGGCCCGCTCCACGGCGGCGCGAACGAGGCGGTGCTGCGGATGCTCAACGAGATCGGCTCCATCGACCACGTGCCCGAGTACGTTAAGCGCGTGAAGGCCGGCGAGTTCCGCCTGATGGGCTTCGGCCACCGCGTCTACAAGAACTACGACCCGCGCGCGCGCATCATCAAGCAGATCGCCTACGAGGTCTTCGAGGTGACGGGGCGCGACCCGCTCTTAGACCTCGCGCTCGAACTCGAGCGCATCGCGCTCGAAGACGAGTACTTCGTCAAGCGGAGGCTCTACCCGAACGTGGACTTCTACTCGGGGATCATCTACCGCGCGATGAAGTTCCCCGTGGACATGTTCCCGGTGCTCTTCGCCATCCCGCGCACCTCGGGCTGGCTCGCGCAGTGGGTCGAGCTTTTGAACGACCCCGAGCAGAAGATCGCCCGTCCGCGGCAGATCTACCTCGGGCAACGGACGCGCGACTACGTGCCGACGGAGAAGCGCGGCGGCGGCGCGGCGGCCGGGCAGGCCGCGGGGGGCTGAAAGATGACAGCGCCCCAACTGCCGGACATCGAAGTCGTCTCGGCCAAAGTCCACGAGGCTTGGATGGAGTCGAAGCGCGCGCAGGGCGTCACCTCGCGCAAGAGCGAGACGGGCGAGGAGCTGATGGTGCCCTACGAACAACTCTCCGAGGCGGCGAAGGAGTTAGACCGCGGCTCTGTGCGCGCCGTCTACGAGGCCATCCAGGCCGCGGCCGGGGCCGAGTAAAGGGAAGGGGGCGCCACAGATGCCCCCTTCTTTCTTGGAAAGCTTCAAAGACGTGTTAGGTTCCGCGGCGAGCTTTTAAAATTCAGGAGCCCCGGAGAGGCGAAGGAAACGGTTACACGTCCTTCGCCCTTTCGGGGCTCCTGTCATCTGTTGCTGCCTGTTCCGGGGGCTCGCGTCGTCACCCGCTGCGTTCCAGACTTCGGCTCACCCCCGGCCCGTCTCCCGAGCCCCGGCCGGGGCTCTTGTAGAAAGCCTCTTAGTAAAGCTCTCCGCCGCCGCCGCTCTGCTCGCCCGGATTCCAGTCGCCGGGGCGCGAGCCCGAGCCTTCGCCGCCGCCTTCGCCGCCTTCGCCCGCCGGGTCGCCGACGCCGGAGGGCTCGAAGCCCGCCGGGTCTGCGCCGGTTGCTTCTGCGCCGGAAGTCGGCTGCTGTGAGCCGCCATCTGAAATCACACCGCCGCCCGCCGTACCGGCGTCGGCCGCGTCGTTGTTAGTGCTATCGCCTTCAGCCATGAGCTTGGTCTCCTGTTCGCTTGTTTGATATCGGGAGTTAACCTGGCGCGCGCCAGTGTATGGCGACGGCGGGGCGTGGTCTGTCCCGGCGCGGACATATTACACCGGCACAGTACGTTTCCGAACTGCCCGCCCCCCGGCGGCAAGTTAAAATCTCTGCTTCCCCTGTCGGCAAATTTAGAAGGGCGTCGTGTCAGTGGTCTTCGCCGCCGCGGACGCGGCCCGAAGACGGGAAAGGATCGGACTGTCTTCGGGCCGCGGCTCTCCTCCCGCGGCGGCGAACCCTTGACGGCGGGCGCGCTTGACGGCGCGCCGAAGCGACGCGTTATGATTGCGGGACACATTCGACAAGGTGTTTGTCTAGCATCCCTTATAAGAGACTCGGGCCCGCGTCTGCGGGCGGGGTCGCTTCTTAAAAGGCTTCACGCTGGTTAGGAAACAGAGAGCATCGTGCAGGCGCGCATCCCCGTCTCGACCTACAGGCTACAGTTCAACCGCGAGTTCACGTTCGGAGAGGCGCGCGCGCTGGCCGACTACTTCCGCGAGCTGGGCGTCACCGACTACTACTCCTCGCCCGTCCTGAAGGCGCGGCCCGGGAGCGCGCACGGCTACGACATCGTTGACCACACGCAGGTCAACCCCGAGTCGGGCGGCGAGGAGCAGTTGGCGGAACTCCTCCGCGCGCTGCGCGAGCAGGGGATGGGCTTCCTCGTGGACGTGGTGCCGAACCACATGTCCATCGCCGAGTCGCAGAACGCCTGGTGGCAGGACGTTCTGGAGAACGGCCCCGGCTCCTCCTTCGCGCGCCACTTCGACATCGACTGGAACCCGCCGAACCCGACGCTCAAGAACCGCGTGCTGCTCCCCATCCTCGGCGACCAGTTCGGCCGCGTGCTCGAACGCCAGGAACTGCGCGTCTCGTACCGCGACGGCGCCTTCTTCCTCAACTACTGGGAGACGCAGCTCCCCGTCGCCGCGCGCACCTCGACGCTCGTGCTGCGGCGCGCGCTCGAAGCCGCGCGCGCGCGGCTCGCCGAGTCCGACCCGAACGCGCTTGAGCTTGAGAGCATCATCACCGCGCTCGAACACCTGCCGCCGCGCACCGAGACCGACCCGGCGCGCCTGCGCGAGCGCCGCCGGGAGAAGGACGTGGTGCGCCGCCGCCTCTCGACGCTCGTCAAGGAGAGCAACGAGATTCGCGCGGCCGTCCACGACGCTCTGGCGAGGCTGAACGGCGAGCAGGGCCGGCCCGAGAGCTTCGACGCGTTGGAGGAGCTTGTCAGTCGGCAGGCTTACCGCCTGAGCTTCTGGCGCGTGGCCGCCGACGAGATCAACTACCGGCGCTTCTTCGACGTGAACGAACTCGCGGCCGTCCGCGTCGAGGAGCGGCCGGTCTTCACGGCCGTCCACGAAGTCATCCTCCGCCTCGTCCGGCAGGGGCTCGTCACGGGCCTGCGCATCGACCACGTGGACGGCCTGCTCGACCCCTACAAGTACCTCAAAGACCTGCAACGCGAGGCGGAAGGCCGCAGGAACGAGGCGCGCCCGTTCTACGTCGTCGTCGAGAAGATTCTCGGGCACGACGAGCTGCTCCGGCGCGAGTGGCCGGTGCAGGGGACGACCGGGTACGAGTTCGTGAACCTTTTGAACGGCCTCTTCGTGGACGCCGCGAACGGCCAGGCGCTGCGCGAGCTGTACGCGGACTTCACCGGCGCGCGCGTGCGCTTCACAGATTTGCTCTACGAGTGCAAGCGGCTCATCTTGAAAGCCGCGATGTCTTCCGAGCTGTTCGTCCTCTCGCGCCGCCTCACGCGCATCGCCGAGCGGAGCCGCTACACGCGCGACTTCACGCAGAACAGCCTGCACCACGCGCTGACCGAGGTCATCGCCTGCTTCCCCGTCTACCGCACATACATCCGCCGGACGCAGGCGACCGTGAGCCCCGACGACCGGCTTAACGTCAACGCGGCCGTGCGCGAGGCCAAGCGGCGCAACCCGGCCGAGGACACTTCGGTCTTCGACTTCATCGCCTCGCTGCTCCTGCTCAAAGACCCGAAGGGCACCGGCCCCGAAGAGCGCGCCGAGCGGCGCGACTTCGCGCTCCGCTTCCAGCAGGTGACGAGCCCCGTCACGGCCAAAGGGCTTGAGGACACGGCCTTCTACCGCTTCTACCCGCTCGCCTCCCTGAACGAAGTCGGCGGCGAGCCGGCGCTCATCGGCGTCTCTGCGGAGCGCTTCCACGAGCGCAACCGCGACCGGCAGGAGACCTGGCCGCACACGCTCTCGGCCACCTCGACGCACGACACCAAGCGCGGCGAGGACGTCCGCGCCCGCCTGAACGCCCTGTCGGAGATGCCGCGCGAGTGGCAGGCGGCGCTGGCGAGCTGGGGCCGGCTCAACTCGTCGAAGAAGGCCGTCGTCGAGGACCAACCGGCGCCGGACCGCAACGACGAGTACTTGCTCTACCAGACGCTGCTCGGCGCCTGGCCGGCCGAGCCGCTCGACGCCGAGGGGCTGGGGCGGTTCCGCGAACGGATCGCGGAGTACATGCAGAAGGCGACGCGCGAGGCCAAGGTCCACACCAGCTGGATCAACCCCAACGAGGAGTACGACGCCGCCGTCCGCGAGTTCGTCGGCCGCCTGCTGCGCGGCGGCGACGGCGACGCGTTCCTCCAGGACTTCCTCCCGCTCCAGCGGCGGGTGGCGTTCTTCGGGTATTTCAACGCCCTGGCCCAGGTGCTGCTGAAGCTCACCAGCCCCGGCGTGCCCGACCTCTACCAGGGGAGCGAGTTGTGGGACCTGAGCCTGGTCGATCCCGACAACCGCCGCCCCGTCGATTACCGGCGCCGCCGGGAGGTCCTCGCCGGACTCCGGGAGCGCATCGGCGTGGCGGGGGACGACCTGTTGCCGCTGACGGACGATCTGCTCGGGAACCTCGCGGACG
>JAFAVK010000095.1 GCA_019242475.1 Acidobacteriota bacterium
TCGTCGCCGTCACGCGCCCCATCGAGGAGGCGATGAACGGCATCCCCGGCATCACGCGCATACGCTCCGTCACCGCGCGCGGCTCCTGCGAAGTCAACCTCTTCTTCGATTGGAGCGTGGACATCAAACAGTCTTTGCAGCTTGTGCAGGCGCGGCTCTCACAGCTCATGGCGCAGCTCCCGCCGTCCGCAGAGATTCGGCGCGTTGACCGCCTGACCTTCGCCGTCTTTCCCGTCGCCGGTTACAGCCTCACCTCCGACACGCGCGACCCATCCAGCTTGCGCGACATCGCGAATCTCATCGTCCGCCCGCGCCTCGCGCGTCTGCCCGGAGTCGCTGCCGTCAACGTGGCGGGCGGTCGCGTGCGCGAGTATCAGGCGACGATTGACCCGCAGAAGCTAGCGGCGCACAGCGTCTCAATTCAGCAGGTTGTAGATGCCGTTAAGAACTCAAACATCATCGCCAGCCCCGGACTCATCGAAGAGAATCATCAGCTCGAACTCGCGCTCGTCAGCGGTCAGGCGGTCACGCCTGACCAGCTTAATGAGATCGTCGTCGCCGTCGTCAACAACGCTCCCGTCAAGCTCGCAGACGTGGCGACGGTCGGGCAGGGCTTCGAGCCGCAGTACACCATCGTCACCGCAAACAGTCATCCGGCAGTCCTCCTCAACATAGACCGCCAGCCGGACGCCAACACCGTCACTGTCGTTGACGAGCTGACGGCGGAACTAGCAGCCGTCCGCCCGCTTCTCCCGAAGGACGTACAAATCTCAACCTTCTATGACCAGTCGCTCCTCGTGCGCGAGTCCATGAAATCCGTGCGCGACGCCATCCTCATCGGCCTCCTGCTCTCCGTGATTATTCTCTATGCTTTCCTGCGCAACTGGGGCACGACCGTCGTCGCCATCCTCGTTATTCCGGTCACGGTGCTGGTCACGTTCCTGGCAATGTGGATGGTCGGACTCTCTTTCGACCTGATGACTTTGGGCGGCGTAGCGGCGGCCATCGGCCTTGTGATTGACGACGCCATCGTCGTCGTCGAGAACATCTACACGCATCTCGCGCGCGGGCAATCGCGGCGCGAGGCCGTGCAATCTGCGGTCAGCGAGATAACAGTTCCGATCATCGGCTCGACCGTCACGCCCGTGGTCGTCTTCCTGCCGCTCACGCTTTTGACGGGCGTGACCGGCGTCTTCTTCCGCTCGCTCGCGCTGACGATGGCCGTCGCGCTGCTCACGTCGCTCGTCCTCGCGCTCTCCTTCACGCCCGTGCTGGCCGAGAGATTCGTGAAGGCAAAGAGGCGGGACGAAGAGGTCGCGGGCGGGCCGCGCGACGAAGAGGAGGAGGAGCAGGGCGGGCGCTTCCTGCGCGCGGTCATCCGCCGCTACGAGTGGGTGCTCGGCCACGCGCTCGACAACCGCTGGATTATTCTCTTAATCATGGCGGGCGTGCTCGTCGGCTCTTACCTGCTCTACCGGGGCCTGGGCTCCGAGTTCCTGCCGTCCTTCGACGAGGGCGCGTTCGTCCTCGACTACATCGCGCCCGCGGGCTCCTCGCTCGAAGAGACCGACCGCGTGCTGCGCCACGTCGAGCAGATGTTGAAGGAGACGCCCGAGGTCGAGAGCTACTCGCGCCGGACGGGCTTGCAGCTCGGCCTCTCCATCACGGAGCCGAACACCGGCGACTTTCTCGTCAAGCTCAAGTCCGGCCGCAAGCGCTCGACCGAGGAGGTGCAGAGCGACCTGCGCGCAGAGATCGAGAAGTCGGAGCCCGCGCTCCAAGTCGAGTTCGTCGGCATCCTCTCCGACCTCATCGGCGACCTCGTCAGCTCGCCCGAGCCGATAGAGATTAAGATTTTCAGCGAGGACACGAAGGCGCTCGACGCCAAGGCCGAGGAGGTCGAGGCGGCCATCCAGAAGGTCGAGGGCGTCGTGGACACGAACCCCGGCGTGGTGGTGAGCGGCCCGGCCGTCACCTTCAAAGTTGACCCGCCGCGCGCCGCGCAGTTCGGCGTCACGCCCGCCGACGTGGCCGCCGCCGTCACGACGGCCATGTCCGGCGATGCCTCGTCCTCCATCCTGCAACAGGGGCGTCTGGTGAACGTCCGCGTCATCTACCCGGCGGCGCTGCGCACGTCGCTCGAAGCGCTGCGCTCCTTGCAGGTGCGCTCCTCGACGGGCGCGCTCTTCCGGCTCGACCAGGTGGCCGAGGTCTCGTACGACGAGGGGCAGACCGAGGTCAACCGCGAGTCCCTGCGGCAGTACGTGCCGGTCACGGCGCGGCTCGAAGGGAAAGACCTCGGCACGGCCATCTCGGAGATCAAGGCGCAGCTCGCGAAGTCGGTGAAGTTCCCGCCCGGGATGACGGTCGAGTACGGCGGGCTCTACCAGGAGCAGCAGGCATCTTTTCGCGAGCTGGCGCTCTCGCTCGTCCTCGCGGTCGTGCTCGTCTTCATCACGCTGCTCATCGAGTTCCGCTCGTTCGCGCACCCCGTGGCGATAGTCGCGGGCGCGGTGCTCGCGCTGGGCGGCGTGCTGCTCGGGCTCTTCCTGACGGGCGAGACGCTGAACGTCGTCTCCCTGATGGGGATGATTATGGTCGTCGGCATCGTGGCGAAGAACGGCATCCTGATGCTCGACGCCGTCGAGGAGCACCTGGCGGCGGGCGACGCGTTGCGCGAGGCGCTCCTGCGTTCGGGGCGCAGGCGCTTCCGCCCCGTGCTGATGACGAGCTTGGCGGCCATCCTCGGGATGCTCCCGCTCGCGCTCGCCCTCGGCGCGGGCGCGGAGCTTTTGCAGCCGCTCGCCATCGCGGTCATCGGCGGCCTGGCCGTCGCGCTCCTGCTCTCGCTCGTCGTCACGCCGACCGTCTACGTCATGCTCCGGCGCGAGCCCGCGGGGTAATTTCAACTTTTCGACAGGAGGCCCAACACAATGTCATGCAAACGGCGTTTCGCTTTCCTCTGCCTGCTCTTCCTGTGCTTGAACGTCGCGGCGCTCAACGCGCAGACGAAGACACAGGCCGGCTATCACGTCATCAACCAGTACAAGCTCGGCGGCGAGGGCGGGTGGGATTATTTGACGCTCGACGCGAAGGCGCGCCGCGTCTACGTCTCGCACGCGACGCACGTCTTAGTCGTTGACGCCGACACGGGCGCGGTCGTCGGCGACATCCCCGACACGCCGGGCGTCCACGGCGTCGCCGTCGCGGAGGAGGCGGGCAAGGGCTACGTGAGCTGCGGGCGCGCCTCGTCCGTCACGGTCTTCGACTTGAAGACTCTGAAGACGCTCAAGCAGATTCCGGTCGGCAAGAACCCGGACGCGATTATTTATGACGACGCCTCGAAGCGCGTCTTCACGATGAACGGCGGGAGCAGCGACACGACGGCGATTGACGTGAAGACCGACGCGGTCGCGGGCACGCTCGCGCTCGGCGGCCGCCCCGAGTTCGCCGTCACCGACGGGCAGGGCAAAGTCTTCGTCAACCTCGAAGACAAGAGCGCCATCGTCGAGTTCGACCCGCGCCGCCTCGCCGTCGAAGCCACCTGGCCCATCGCGCCCGCCGAAGAGCCGTCCGGCCTCGCGTTCGACCGCAAGCACCGACGGCTCTTCTCGGTCGGCTCGAACAAGCTGATGGCGGTGGTGAACGCGGAGACGGGGAAGGTCTCGGCGACCGTGCCCATCGGAAGCGGGGTGGACGCCGCCGGCTTCGACCCCGAGACCGGGCTCGTCTTCAGCTCGAACGGGGAGGGCACGCTCACGGTCGTGCACGAGGACTCGCCCGACAAGTACACGGTCGTCGAGACCGTCAAGACGCAGAGGGGCGCGCGGACGATGGCGCTCGACCCGAAGACGCACCGCGTCTACCTCGTCACGGCCGAGTTCGGCCCGCCCCCGCCGCCGACGCCGGAGCGCCCGCGGCCGCGCCCGAGCATCGTGCCGGGCACCTTCACGCTCCTCGTCGTCGGCCGCTGAGGCACTAAGCGGGAACCGCGCCGCATGCCCCCCGCACGCCCTCCGCCCTCCTTCTTGAGAGCAGGGCGTCGAGAGACCATCTGCCCGGCCCCGCCAAGAGCAGGAAGCCGGTCGTCATTAACTGCGCGTACTCCGAGCGTATCTCGTGCAAGACCGCCCAGAACCCGACCTGCGGCGGAGACGGGGGCAGCGGCAGCGGGGAGGTTCCCAGGTACAGAGGGATTTTGGTCGAGAGCATTGCGACCAGCATCTCTACGACGAAAGGGATGCTGACGAGCCGCGTGAGAAAGCCCGTGATGACGAGCAGCCCCCCGACGATCTCGAACGCCCCGTCGAAGTTGGCGGTCGCCTGCGGGAAGGGGAACCCGAGCTTTGTGAAACGTCCCACCCCCTGGTTCGCGTAGACGAATTTAAGGACGCCTTCCCACAGGAACACGCTCCCGGCCATCAGGCGGAGTAAGATGGTCGCCGCCGGTGCGTCGGTGGGCGTGTCGAGCAGCCACCGCCACAGTCTTCCAGTCTCCATGATTTTCCTTCCTCGCTTTCGGTTAATAGATCGTAGGTCGTGACGAACGGCGCTCTATGATTCCGAATCCCGTGCGCCTGCACACGTCCAGACTGTTGCGCCCGCGTCAATATTCCCGGGCGGCGCGTTGATTTCGCCCCGGGAATAAAATCGCCGTCCGACCGGTCTTAGGTTTGACGGGGCGCTCGGCGAGGGGAGAAGAGCGGTTGCAGGAAGAGAACAAATCCGCCCGTTTCGAACGGGTCGTCTTGCCGCATCTGGATGCCGCGTACAATCTGGCGCGGTGGCTCGTGCGCAACGACGCGGACGCCGAAGACCTGGCGCAGGAGGCCGTTCTGCGCGCCTTCAAATTCTTCGGGGGGCTGCACGGCGGGGACGGCCGCGCCTGGCTGCTGACGATTGTGCGGAACACCTGCTACACGTGGCTGCAACGGAACAGGGCGCACGAGCCCCCGACCCCTTTCGACGAAGAGCTGCACGGAGCCGAAGGCGCGAACCCGGAGACGATACTGCTGGAGGTCGCGGACAGGCGGGTGCTCGAACAGGCCCTGGAAGAATTACCCGTGGAGTTTCGCGAGGTGATAATCCTGCGCGAGTTGGAAGACCTGTCCTACAAAGAGATTGCCAACGTCGTGGACGTGCCGGTCGGGACGGTCATGTCGCGCCTGGCGCGCGCCCGCAGGCGTTTGCACCTGAGCCTGACCGCACGCCGGGAGGAGGTCTGAAGTGAGCTGCCGAGAGACGCAGAATCTACTGCACGGGTACGTGGACGGCGAGCTGGATCTGCTTAACAGCCTGCGGGTCGAAGGGCACCTGCAAGATTGCCCGGCGTGCGCGCACGAGCACCGGAACCAACACGCGCTGCGGACTGCGCTCAGGACGAACTCGCTCTACTTCAATGCCCCGACGAAATTGCAAAAGCGCGTCGCCGCGAACTTGCGGGCGGCCGCGAAAGGCGAGCCCGAGCCCCGCGCGTGGCCCTGGCGCCGGCTGGCTTTCGCGGGCGCCTTGGCCGTCGTCACGGTCGTCGCCCTGGGCCTTCTGTTCATTCCGTCCAGACCCGCCCGCGAAGAACTCCTGGCGCAGGAGGTGGTCTCCGGCCACGTGCGCTCGCTGATGGCGAGCCACCTGACGGATGTCGTCTCCACGGATCAGCACACGGTCAAGCCCTGGTTCGACGGCAAGCTGGACTTCTCGCCCCAGGTGACGGACTTGTCCGCGCAGGGCTTTCCGTTAGCCGGCGGCCGGCTCGACTACGTCGGCGACCGCCCCGTGGCCGCGCTCGTCTACCAGCGGCGGCAGCATTTCATCAACCTCTTCACCTGGCCCGAGGCGCCCGAGTCGGGCGGCGGGAGTAGGGTGGCCTCGCGGCAGGGCTACAACCTGGTCTACTGGCACAGGGCGGGCATGGCCTACTGGGCGGTGTCAGACCTCAACCTCAGCGAGTTGCAGGAGTTCAGCCGGGCGTTGCAAAGTCCGACTTGAGGGCGTTTGCAAAGATGATAATACTGACTTGCAAATCTGAATAAGGCCGGCCGTCGCCGGGAGCGCGGGCATCCCTGCCCGCCATGAGCGCGTGAGCGCGAAGGCGAAGAAGCGCCGACACTCAACGCTTGAGTGTCGGCGCTTCACGGCTAAGCATGCTCTGGCACGCTTTGGCGGGCAGGGATGCCCGCACTCCCGGCGAAGGGTCTCTAAGTCCGCGCCCGTTTGCGCTTGTGCCGGGTCTTCTTCTTGAGCGGCGCGGCGGTCGTGCTGGTGGCGGGTTGGACTTTGGTGCCCGAGACTTTGCCGGGCTCGACGAGGGCCGTCGTCTTGCTGTCGTCGGTGGTCGGGTTGGGCGGGACGACGCCGTGCTGCTCGGGCGTCGGCTGCGCGTTCGTGTTCTGAGGCGGCGTCGGCACGGGGTTGTCTGCGGCGGCGACGGGTTCGGTCTCGCCTTTGGCGTTGAGCCAGGCGTTCCAGCCGCCGAGCAGGGCGCGCGCCTTGAATCCTTTTTCGCGGAGTATCTGCGCCGCACGGGCGCTGGTGTGCTCCGCCGGTCAAGAGCAGTAGGTGACGATCTCGCGGTCGCGCGGCAAGTCCGCGAGATGCGCCTCCAGATCGCCGAGCGGGATGTACGTCGCGCCCTTGATCTTCCTGTCGATCCCGGAGCGCACGTCGAGCACGAAGATTTTGCCCGCCGCGCGCAGGCGCGTGAACTCTTCGAGCGTGATGCGGTCGGCCGGCGCCTCCTGCGGCTGCGGCTCCTGCGCCGACGCGCGCGCGCCCGTGAGCGCCGCGCACGCCAGCAGCGTTGCGAGAAATAGTCTGCGCTTCATCAATCGTTACTCCGTTGCGGCCGTGATCCGTCGGGGGCTTGAAGAATTATAACACCGGGGCGCGCTTCAGCCCCCGGCGCGGCGCGTGAGGGCACGGCGCGCGGCGAGAGCACAGCGCGCGGCCTCCTCGGGCGTCGCGGCGAGCGCGGTGAGGTGTCCCATCTTGCGGCCCGGGCGCGCGTCGGTCTTGCCGTAGAGGTGGAGCTTGACGTTGGGGAAGGCGGCGGCCGCGCGCCAGTCGGGCTCGCCCTCCTGCCAGAGGTCGCCGAGCAGGTTCGCCATCGCCGCCGGGCGCAGAAGCTCGGTCGAGCCGAGCGGGAGGTTGCAGACGGCGCGCAACTGCTGCTCGAACTGGCTGGTGACGCAGGCGTCGAAGGTGTGGTGGCCGGAGTTGTGCGGGCGCGGCGCCAGCTCGTTGACGAGCAGTTTGCCGGAACGCGTCAGGAAGAACTCGACGCAGGTGACGCCGACCACGCCCAGCTCTTCGAGCACGGCGCGCGCGATCCCGACGGCCTCGCGTTCGACCGCCTCCGCGACGCGCGCGGGCGCGACCGAGAGGTCGAGGATGTGCCGGCTGTGCGTGTTCTCGACGACGCCGTAGTGCGCGAACTCGCCGCCCGGCCCGCGGGCCGCGACGACCGAGACCTCGCGCTCGAAATCGACGAAGGCTTCGACGACGCCCTCCCGCCCGCGCAGCGCCTCGAACGCCGCCGGCGCCTCTTCCTCCGAGTCGATGCGCGTCTGCCCCTTGCCGTCGTAGCCGAAGCCGGCGGTCTTGAGCACGGCGGGCAGCCCCGTCTCTGCGAGCGCGGCGGTCAGGTCTGGGAGGCTGCGGACGTGGCGGAAGGGCGTGACGGGGAAGCCGTGTGACGAGAGGAAGGTCTTCTCGCGCAGGCGGTGCTGCGTCGTGTGGAGCACGGAGCCGGAGGGGCGGACGGGGGCGAACTGTGCGGCGGCCTCGGCCGTCTCGGTCGGCACGTTCTCGAACTCGAAGGTCACGACCTCGACCCCGCGCGCGAACTCGCGCACCGCGTCGAGGTCGTCGTAAGGGTGTTCGAACTCGCGGTCTGCGACCTGTCCGGTGGGCGTGTCGGAGTCGGGCGAGAAGGTGTGGACGCGGTAGCCCATGCGGCGCGCGGCGATGGCGAACATGCGGCCGAGCTGGCCGCTGCCGAGTACGCCGACGGTTGAGCCGGGCAGAATGGCTTTCATGACGGCAGGACGGCCTCGCGCACCTTCGCGGTCTGCTCCTCGCGGAAGCGGCGCAAGCGTTCTCGCAACTCCGGGCGCGTGTTGGCGAGGATGGCGACGGCGAGCAGCGCGGCGTTCGTCGCGCCCGCCTCTCCGATGGCGAGCGTGCCGACGGGGACGCCCGCCGGCATCTGCACGATGGAGAGGAGCGAGTCGAGGCCCTGCAAAGCTCTACTCTGCACGGGGACGCCGAGCACGGGCACGGTCGTCTGCGCGGCGACCATGCCGGGCAGGTGCGCCGCCCCGCCCGCGCCCGCGATGATGACTTCGAGCCCGCGCCCTTCGGCCGCTGCGGCGAACTCGGCCATCCAGAGCGGCGTGCGGTGCGCCGAGACGATCGCGCACTCGTGCGGCACGCCGAAGCGCTTCAAGACCTTGGCCGCGTGGCGCATCGTCTCCCAGTCGGACGTGCTGCCCATGACGACCGCCACCAGCGGCGCGCCGCCCGCCTCATCCCGCCCGCCGACGTTTCCCGAACGCGAGTCACTCATCAGGCGTCCCCCGCGGCCGTCCGCGCCGCCCTCACAGCCACACCTTGATCTCCCTCAGCAGATCGTAGTACCAGCGGTCGTTGCCTTCGAGCTTGATGCCCTGGATGGCCTTCAACTTCCGCGGCGTCTCCGTCTTCTTGTAGATCAGTTGCAGGACGGGTCTCCCCGATTCGATAAACGCCTCCCACTCCTTGCGCACCCACTTCGAGCCCATGGCCCCGGGCGAGACGACGAGGATGATGACCGACGTTTCGGCCAGTCCCTTCATCATCTCAGTCTTCCAGTCGGTGGAGGGCGCGATGTCGGCCGCGTTGAACCACGGGCGGTAGCCCGACCCCCTGAGCTGCTCATACAGGGACTTCACGAACTCCGCGTCCTCCGAAGAGTAGCTGAGGAAGACGTTGGGCTTGAGCTTCTTCAACTGCCCAAACAGGTCGTCGTGGAGCGCCTGCGGGGTTGTGAGCCAGCCGACGCCGTACTTGAGGAACTCGTTCCTGAAGCGGCGCATGTCCCGGTCGAAAGTCTTCCGCGGCGGGTCGTAAAAGGCGACGTGTTCGGGGGCGGGCGGGCCTTGCGGCGCGTAGCAGAGGCGGGGCAGGCCGGCCTCGCCGGCCCAGTCGAATTCGAGTTCGAGGTAGTGTCTGTCGGAGCCGTCCGGCTTGGGGTTCGTGTTGAGCGTGTAGCCGTAGAGGCCGACGAAGGCGTGCGCGCTCCTGACCGCCTCCTCGATCTGGCGCGCCACGTCAACGCCGGGCAGAATCGTCTTCGACTCGAAGTAGACGTGCCTCATCCCGGCCGCGGCGATGGCGCGCTCGGCGGCCTCCCTGAAGGGCCGCATCTCGTGTTCGCGGCCGCTGATGAAGACCAACTGTTTCGGCATGGCGCTCAAAACCTCCTTCGCGTGAGGACTCACGCGGTCACAGGTATCGCTCGCGCAGGACGCGGACGTGGTGCGCCTCGTGGCCGGCGATGATGTAGGCGAGGGCGCGCACCGTCACCTCGTTGCCGCTGGCGGTGCCGCGGCGCGCCCAAGCCTCGGGTGAGAGGTGGCGGAGCAGGTGGACGGTCGCGGCGCGCACCGACTCGAACTCGTCGATAAGACTGGAGAGCGTGCGCGCGTCGAAGTCCACGCCGGCCATCCACTCGTCCTGCTCCATGCCGGGCAGCGCCTGGCTGTCGCCGCGCGCGAAGGCGAGCGCGCGGTACGAGAAGATGCGCTCGCCGTCGCTAACGTGGCCGACCAACTGCTTGACGCTCCACTTGCCGGGCTCGTACCTGTGCGCGCCCTGCTCCTCCGAGAGCCCGCGCAGCAGCGCCAGCGTCTCCGCGCCCTGTCGCTCCAACGTCTCGACCAGGTCGGCGTCGGGCACGAGCGAGACATATCTTTCGTAGTACGGGGCGTATTCGTTCGCCTCGGGTCTGGCGGGGGCCGGTGCTGACATCGTCGTTAGTCCTTTCTTGAATGGGGACTGGTCGGTAGACGGTAGTCAGTAGACAGTAGACAGTAGATGCAACAAGGGGTCTTCTACTGTCTACCGACTAATGCCTTTTACTCCTGCGCGTGCGAGTAGCCGGGCTGGCCGTCGAAGTCGTAGAGGTTCTCGGTCTTGATGAAGTCGAGACCCGCCTCCGCGAACCGCGCGAGGAGCGCGGCCACCTGCCCGTTCCCGATTTCGCGGCCGCCGTCGGGGAGGAAGCGGCAGCGCCAGTGGTCGGAGCAGAACGTCTCGGTCGCGCCGCCGGGGTAGACCTTCACGCCGCGGTTGGCGATGGAGGAGAGCTTCAGCCCTTCGCCCGACAGCTTCTCGACCGTTGCCCCGAGGTCGTTCGCCGACCCGTTCGTCCAGTCGAGGTACACGTCCACGCCCGCCAGCTCCTTGTTCGGGGCCGCGGTCTCGCGCGCTGCCTTGCCGGAGAAGGAGCCCTCGCCGCCCTCGCCCGCCTTATAGCTCACGGCCTTCAGCTGCGAAGGCTTCTGCCCGATGCGCGCCACGACCGCCTCCGCGAACTCGCGCGTCCCGACCTTCTCCTTGCTCACGCCCTCTTTAAAAATGTCGTACGTGTGAACGCCGTCCTCCATCGTCCGGAGCCACGCGTTGTGCGCCAGCTCGGCCACGTCCGTCTGCCCGATGTGGACGAGCATCATCACCGCGCCTAAGAAGAGACCGGAAGGGTTGGCGAGGTTCTGACCCGCGCGCCGAGGGGCAGAGCCGTGGATGGCCTCGAACATCGCGATGTGCTCGCCGATGTTGGCCGAGCCGGCCAGGCCCACCGAGCCGGCGATCTGCGCCGCCACGTCCGAGAGCACGTCGCCGTAGAGGTTTGGCAGCACGAGCACGTCGAAGTTCTCGGGCGCGTCGGCGAGCTTGGCCGAGCCGATGTCCACGATCCAGTGCTCGTTCTCGACGTCCGGGTACTCGGGCGCGATCTCCTCGAAGATTTTGTGGAAGAGGCCGTCCGTGATCTTCATGATGTTGTCTTTGGTGAAGCACGTGACCTTCTTCCGGTTGTTGCGCCGCGCGTACTCGAAGGCGTAGCGGACGATCTTCTCGGTGCCCGGCCGCGAGATGAGTTTGAGGCACTGCGTGACCTGATTCGTCTGCCTGTACTCGATGCCGCCGTACACGTCCTCCTCGTTCTCGCGGACGATGACCACGTCCATCACCGGATGCTTCGTCTCCACGAACGGGTGGTACGACACGCACGGCCTTACGTTCGCGTAGAGCCCGAACGTCTTCCTAACGGTCACGTTCAGACTCTTATAACCCCCGCCCTGCGGCGTCGTAATCGGGGCTTTCAAAAACACCTTCGTCCGCCTCAAACTATCGAACGCCTCCGGCGCCACCCCCGCCGGGTTCCCCGCGAGATAGACCTTCTCGCCTATCTCAATCTCTTCAATATCCAACCGCGCGCCCGCGCCTTCCAGAATGCGCAGCGTCGCGTCCATAATCTCCGGCCCGATGCCATCGCCCCGCGCCACCGTAATGGGAGTTTTTTCTTCCGCCATGATGCCAGCCTTCCGCCTTTCCGCCTTCCGCCTTGAGGTTACCAACCAGAACACGCCGTCACACGCGTCGGGAACGCGCCGGCCTCAACCCACAAAAAATCTTCCCTTAATTGACCCCGACATATAACATCCCCCCCACGCCCCCGGCAACCGCCGCCCGCACGGCCTTCTGCATTTGCCGTACTCAAGCGTTACCGACGAGCGATTCTCACTTGAGGACTGGATGACGTGAGCAGACAACCCCATCACCTGAAAGCAAGGGCGATAGATGCTGTGTCGTATGCCAATGCCCGCATTGAGGAGGTGCGCAAAAACGGCGCAACTTATTTGGATTTGTCTAATCTGGGCTTAACCGAATTGCCGAAGTCCATCGGCCAACTCTCGCAGCTTGTGACGTTGAAGCTCTACAACAATCGACTAACGACGCTGCCGGAGTTCGTCACTCGGCTCTGGCAGCTTCAGGCGCTATTCCTCAGCCGCAATCGACTGGCGACGCTGCCGGAATCCATCAACCAACTCTGGCAGCTTCGGGCGCTATCGCTTAGTAGCAATCAACTGACGACGCTGCCGGAGTCCATCGGCCAACTCACGCAGCTTCTGACGCTGTCCCTCGATGACAATTACCTAACGTCGTTGCCGGAGTCATTGAAGAAGCTTACGGAGTTGGAGCGACTCTACCTGCACTGGAACGAGTCTCTCGGTTTACCCGCGGAAGTGCTGGGGCCTACATGGCGAGAACAGTCCGCTACGCCTGCGAGTCCCGCCACGATTCTCAATTATTACTTTCGCACGCGAGGCAGCGAGAAACGTCCGCTCAACGAGGCAAAGCTTATCCTCGTGGGGCGCGGCGCGGTGGGCAAGACTTCAATCGTCAACCGCTTAATTCACGGCACGTTCGAGGAGGTGAAGAAGACCGAAGGCATCAGAATTACGGAGTGGCGGTTTAAGGTCGGCGAGAATCATGGCAAGGTGCGGCTCAACGTGTGGGATTTTGGCGGGCAGGAGATCATGCACGCGACGCACCAATTCTTCCTGACCGAGCGCAGTCTTTATCTGCTCGTGCTCAGCGGACGTGAGGGTATGGAAGACGCAGACGCCGAATACTGGCTCAAACTCATCCAAAGCTTCGGCGGCGACTCGCCCGCTATCGTCGTCCTCAACAAGATCAAAGAGCACCCGTTCGATGTGAACCGTAACGCGCTGCTGCGCAAGTACCCGTTCATCCGCGAGTTCGTGAAGACTGATTGCGAGGACGCGACTGGAACCACGAAGTTGCGCGGTGTCATCGAACGGGAGACGGTCAGACTTGAGCACCTGCGCGACGTTTTCCCGGCGAGTTGGTTTTCGATTAAGGACAGGCTGGCCGGGATGGAGAGGAACTATCTGAGCTTCGAGGAGTACAGAAAAGAGTGCGAGGAGTTGGGAGAGAAAGACCCGGAGGCGCAGGAGTCGCTGGCCGTTCACCTGCACAACCTCGGCATCGCGCTCAACTATAAGGACGACACGCGACTGAGGGACACGCACGTCCTGAATCCTCATTGGGTGACGAGCGGCATATATAAGATTCTTAACGCGAACCGGTTGGAGAGGCAGAAGGGGGAGATTAGTCTCAAAGATTTGCTTTCGATGCTCGACGCGAAGGAATACCCGGCGGAGATGCACGAGTTCCTGCTCGATTTGATGAAGAAGTTCGAGTTGTGCTTTGAGCTTGAAGGTAAGAAGGGCGTGTACCTCATACCGGAACTGCTCGGTAAGCAGGAGCCGGAAGATGCGCGCGAATTTAATCCTGCGGACTGCTTGAACTTTCAGTATCACTACCCGGTGTTGCCGGAGGGGCTGTTGCCGCGCTTCGTCATGCGCACGCACGTCCTGAGCGACGAGACGCAGCGTTGGCGCACGGGCGTCATACTTAAGCTTGAAGAGAATCTGGCGCTTGTCCGCGCCGACGCGCAGGAGCGGCGCGTGTTTATAAACATCAAGGGGCCTGTGGCGGGGCGTCGGCGGCTGCTTTCGATTATTCGCGCGAACTTCGACCGCATACATGGCACCATTAAAAACTTAAAGCCTGTCGAGATTGTGCCGCTGCCGGAACAGCCGGACGAGCACATCCCTTACGTCGAACTGCTCGCGTGGGAGGAGAAAGGGAAGGGGGAGTTTGAGAAGGTCGTGGACGGCGAGATTATTACTCTGAACGTTCAACGGCTTCTCAACGGCGTGGAGACGGAGGGCGAGCGCGCGAGCGCGGGCGGTCTGCGCGCGTCGCACGACATCGAGCGCAGGCGCGCGGCGCGCGTGTTCGTCAGTTACTCGCACAGGGACGAGCGGCAGCTCAACGAGTTGAGGACGCACCTGAGTCCGCTGGAAAGATTGAAGCTCATCGACACTTGGTACGACCGGCGGATCGTGGCGGGCGAGGACTTCGGCGAGAAGATAAACGAGAACCTCGACAGCGCAGACATCATCCTTTTGCTCGTCAGCCCCGACTTCATCAATTCGAACTATTGCTACGAAAAAGAGATGGCGCGCGCGCTCGAACGGCACGGGAGGAGAGAGGCGCGCGTCGTCCCCGTCATCGTGCGCGACGTGAACTGGAAGGTGATTCCGGGGCTGTCAAAACTCACGGCTGTCCCCAAAGACGGCAGGCCCGTGCCTCTCTGGCCGAGGAAAGATACCGCGTGGCGCGATGTTTCCGAGCGCGTGCAGGCGATTCTCGAAGCCATGCGCGACGCCGACCCTGTGAGGGGCCGGGGGCGTTGAGCGGCCGGGTGAGTCTGGCCGGAGAGTGTGAAAAGTGTTTGGGCAGCCGTAAATGTTGACCGCGCGTGCGTAAAAGTCGATTGGGAGGCCGTGCGGGTTGTACAGATGCCCGTGCGGGCGTGATAGAAGGGCGTGCGGACGGGCGAGATGGGCGGGGCGTGTCGAGAGTTTAGCTTTTCGGTCGGAAAACCCACGTCCGGGGGTGGGAAAGTTTGTCGGCGGGGCGCGGAGGGTCGCGGGGGTTCAATCACGCCTCCCTCTGCGCTTCCTCCGCGCCTCCGCGTTTGACTCGACTTGCAAAACGGTCGAGTGAAGGAGGACTAAGACGACTTCTTCTTCTTGCGCTGCGCGACGACGGTGAGCGTGGCGACTTCGGTGCGGGTCTCGGCGGCGCGGACGGCCGCGCGGGCGGGGGCCGTCGCCTCTTCGTCGGAGGCGAGGAACTCTTCCAGACGATTCTTGACGGCCGAGAAGGTCACCTTGCGCTCGAAGAGCGCGGCGAACCCTTCGGCGCCGAGCAGCGCCTCGGCCGCCGCGAGCCGCTCCGCGTCGTAGGCAGCTTTCGACGTGTAGCTGCAACGGACGCTCGCCGAGTCCGCCCGCAGCACGACCGCGTTCGAGACGCGCGGCCGCGCCGTCGCCGCCTGCTTCAACTGCTCTTTGATCTCGCCCGCGCGCGCGTCGAGGCGCTTCAGCTCCTCGTGCAGCGCGACGTACTCGGCGACGAGCGCGGCGACCTCCTCGTCCGTGAGCGCCTCCGTCCCTTCGGCCGCGGCGGGGCGGCCGAAGCACTCGAAGCAGTTGAGGTCGCCCGTGTCGTTGCGCGCGAGCGCCTCGTCCGTGGGGACGAGCCCGCCGCAGCCGGGGCAGGTGCTGTAGAAGGCGGCGGCGCACGCGCGGCAGAGCGCCGCGCCCGTGCGGTCGAGCACGCGTTCGGCCGCGCCAACCTCGCCCAGGCATTCGACGCAGAGCGCGCCGCGCGGCTCAAGGCCCTCGGGGTGAAGAGTGTCTTCGGTCTGCATTAACTTCGTCCTCTCGTCTCGCCGTCGTCGATGCGCTCGGCGAGGATGAAGTCGCTCTCGCTCAGGCCGTCGATGGCGTGCGTGTAGATTTTGAGCCGCGCGTAGCCCCAGCCGAATTCGATGTCGGGGTGATGGCCTTCGGCTTCGGCCACCGCACCGACGCGGTTGACGAAGTCGAGCGCCGCGGCGAAGTTCGAGAACTCGTACTCCTTCGACAGGTGGTGCTCTTCCTCCACCCGCCAGCCTTCGAGCTGCGCGAGCAGCGGCCCCGTCTCTTCAACACCCAGACGCGGCACGCCGCCGTGGCACGGCACGCAGTGTCTGCCCGCAAGCTTCTCCGTCATCGAACCTCCCCCTTCTTCAAGTCGGACATTCTACAGGCAGTCGCGGGCCGCCCGCACGGCCACGCGCGCGCGCCGCCACTTGCGCCGGGGCGCGCGTTGCGGATAGTCTTAACCTTCAAAAGCTTCGCCCTATCAAAACGGATTCAGAGGAGAGGTTACACAGTGGCCGCCATCTACCCTTTCCGCGCGCTGCGCCCGCCCCGGGACAAGGTCGGGCGGGTCGCCGCCGTCCCCTACGACGTGGTCAACACCGAGGAGGCGCGCGCGCTCGCCGAAGGGAACCCCCTGAGCTTCCTCCACGTCTCGCGCCCCGAGATCGACCTGCCCGAAGGGACGCACATCTATTCGGACGAGGTCTACAAGAAGGCGCGCGAGAACTTCGAACGCTTCAAAGCGGAAGGCACGCTCGTCGAGGAGGAGGAGCCGAGCCTCTACGTCTACCGTCTGGTCATGGGCGACCACACGCAGACGGGCGTCGCCGCCGCCTGCTCCGTGGACGAGTACGACGACGACCGCATCCGCAAGCACGAGCGCACGCGCCCCGACAAGGAGAACGACCGCACGCGCCACGTCCTCACCCTGCGCGCGCAGACCGGCCCCGTCTTCCTCACCTACCGCGCCGACCGAAGGATCGACGCGCTCGTCGAGGCCGAGACCAAGGCGGAGCCGCTCTACGACTTCGAGGCCGAAGACGGCGTGCGCCACACGGTCTGGCGCGCCTCGGCGGCCGAACAGCTCGCGCGCTGCTTTGCCGAGGTGCCGCTGCTCTACATCGCCGACGGACACCACCGCGCCGCCAGCGCTTCGCGCGCGCGCGCGGAGCTGCGGGGGAAGAACCCGAACCACACGGGCGAGGAGGACTACAACCGCTTCCTCGCCGTCGTCTTCCCGGACGAGCAGATGCAGATTCTCCCCTACCACCGCGTCGTGAAGGATTTGAACGGGCGGGGCGAGGGGGAGTTCCTCGAAGCCGTCCGCAAGCACTTCAACGTCACCGAGGACGCGAAGCGCGAGGGGCCGGGCAAGCCCGGGCACTGGCACATGTACCTCGGGGGGAAGTGGTACGGTCTGAACCTGCGCGACGACGCGGCGCTCACGCTCTCCGACGACCCGACCGCGACGCTCGACGTGAGCCTCTTGCAGAACAACCTGCTCGGCCCCGTGCTCGGCGTCACAGACCCGCGCACCGACAAGCGCATCGACTTCGTCGGCGGCATCCGCGGCACGAAAGAGCTGGAAAGGCTGGTCGATTCGGGGAGCGCAGCCGTGGCCTTCGCGCTCTACCCGACCTCCATCCAAGACCTCCTGCGCGTCTCGGACGCCGGCGGCGTCATGCCGCCCAAGTCCACCTGGTTCGAGCCGAAGCTCCGCGACGCGATTGTGATTCACACGATTTGAGAAAGGGAGAGTAGGCAGTAGGCAGGTGGCAGTCGCTCCGCGTGACGAAAGTCGAAGGTTAACCCGAAAGTTTTGACAGAGGGCTTTTAACTGCCATCTGCCTACCGAGACAACCATGCGCGTACTCATCGCAGACAAGTTCGAACAGTCGGGGCGCGACGGGCTCGAAGCCGCGGGGTGCGAGTTCTCGTACCAGCCCGACGTGAAGGACGAGGCGCTGGTCGAGGCCGTCCGGTCTTACGCGCCGGACGTCCTCGTCGTGCGCGGGACGAAGGTGACCGAGCCGATGCTGGACGCGGGCGCCCTGAAGCTCATCGTGCGCGCGGGCGCGGGCTACAACACGATTGACGTGGCGGCCGCGTCGCGCCGCGGCGTCTACGTCTCGAACTGCCCGGGCAAGAACTCCGTGGCCGTCGCCGAGCTGGCGATGGCGCTCATCCTCGCCCTGGATCGCCGCGTCGCCGACAACGTCATCCAGCTCCGCGAAGGCAAGTGGAACAAGAAGGAGTTCTCGAAGGCGCGCGGGCTTTTGGGCCGGACGCTCGGGCTGGTGGGCACGGGGCAGATCGGGCGCGAGGTCGTCACGCGCGCGCGCGGCTTCGGGATGAACGTCATCGCGTGGAGCCGCAGCCTGACGGACGAGGCGGCGGCCGGGCTGGGCGTCGAGCGGCGCGAGAGTTTGTTAGACGTGGCGCGCGACTCCGACGTCGTGAGCGTCCACGTCGCGCTCAACCCGGAGACGCGCGGCCTCGTCGGCGCGGACTTCTTCAACGCGATGAAGGACGGCGCCTACTTCGTCAACACCGCGCGCGGCGAGGTCGTTGACCAGGAGGCGCTGCGCCGCGCGCTGCGCGAGAAGGGCGTCCGCGCCGGCCTCGACGTGTTCGCCAACGAGCCGACGAGCGCGGCGGGGGAGTTCACCGACGACATCGCGCGCGAGCCGAACCTCTACGGCACGCACCACATCGGCGCCTCGACCGACCAGGCGCAGGAGGCCATCGCCGCCGAGACCGTCCGCGTCATCCGCACCTTCAAGGAGACGGGGCGCGTCCCGAACGTCGTCAACCTCGCGCGC
>JAFAVK010000093.1 GCA_019242475.1 Acidobacteriota bacterium
GCGGCTGGTTGTTCGTGTGCGCGACGCGCGGCTCGTCCCGGTGGTGCCCGCCGTTCTCGGCGTCCTCCCAGAGGCGGCCGAAGATCATCTTGCCGGCGGTCGTCTGCAAGACGCTCGTCACGGCGATGTCGGCGTTCTTGCCGATCATGCGGCGCGCGTTGTCCACCACGACCATCGTCCCGTCGTCGAGGTAGGCGACGCCCTGGTTGTACTCCTTGCCCTCCTTCAGGATGAAGACGCGCATCGCCTCGCCGGGCAGCACGACGGGCTTCAGGGAGTTCGCCAGCTCGTTGATGTTCAAGACCTGGATGCCGTGGAGCTGCGCCACCTTGTTGAGGTTGAAGTCGTTGGTGACGACCACGCCGTCCAGACTCTTCGACAGCTCCAGGAGCTTGAGGTCAACCTCTTTGACCGCCGGGAAGTCCGTGTCCACGACCTGTATGTCGAGCGAGGGGTTCGACTGGAGGCGGTTGAGCATGTCGAGGCCGCGGCGACCTCTTTGACGTTTGGAGGAGTCGGGCGAGTCCGCGACCTGTTGCAGCTCGCGGAGGATGAACTGCGGGACGACGATGGTGCCCGAGAGGAAGCCGGTCTCGGCCACGTCGGCGATGCGGCCGTCGATGATGACCGAGGTGTCGAGGATCTTCACGTCGCGGCGCGTGGCCTTGTCGCTGAAGATGCCGCCGAGCGCCGAGAGGTCGAGGTAGTCGCCCTTCGCCGCGCCGACCATCAGGCCGACGTAGGCCATGATGAAGGCGAGCGCGAGCGTCAGGAAGACCTTGGTCGAATAGTGGGCCGGGCCGGACTCCTGGTAGCTGATGAGGAAGCCGATGAGCACGCCGCCGACGATGCCCATCATCGAGCCGATGCCGGCGCCGATCAGCGTCTTCAGAGACGCCTGCTGGATGCGCATCTCGAAGAGGATGATGATGACGGCGAGCACGAGCCCCAGGAGCGCAGAGAGGAGCGACGAGGGAATCCCGAAAAGCTCGACGGACTGTTGCGGCTCGGCCGGCTGCGCCCTGGCGTCGGCCGGCCTTTGCGTCTGCGCCGAGGCGTCGTCGCGCGGCGCGGAGTAGTGCGCGCCCAGCGGGTCTAGTGTAAACCCCGCAACGCTGAGGATTCCTATGAAGACAAGCCGTATGAGAACCGTGTTCGTCCGCATGACGCCGTGATATTAACACTTTATCCGGCGTCTGTCTCTGACGAAATCGGGGCCGCGGCCGAGCCAACGACACGGCTCGGCCGCCCCCACATTCAACGGCGCGCGGGGCGGTCGGGAAGCGCCGGAAGCAGATTCGGCAGCCTCAAGAGCTTGGACAGCCCGCCCCCCTTGACATCCCTCACGCCCCCGTCGAACGCCTGTTCGAGCGGAGCCTTCGAGAAGTCGAACGTGGTCATGCTCTCCGGCCCTCCCCCCGGCTGTAGCTCGAAGATCGGCACCTTCTTCCGGGCGGCCTTGTCCGTCTGCTGCGCCTGGTCGAAGAGGTAGTTGAAGGCCGTCGCGGCGCTGTCGAGGAACCCCCTCTCCTCGGCGGGGGTCTCCGCGGCCGTGGCCTCGACGAGGATAATGTGCGTCGCGCCCCAGTCGATCGCGGCCTGGATGGGGGTGTTGTGCGCGAAGCCGCCGTCAACGATGTAGAGGTCGTGCCCCGCGCCGCGGCCCGGCAGCCTCAAGCCCGTCAACGGCCGTCTCGGGAAGACGGGGTAGATGGAGCCCGAGCCGATGACAACGTCGAGCAGCCGCCCCGCGTTGTCGCCCGCGAGCGGGACGAACTGGGCGTCTGCCGGCGGATTCTTGTCGCCCCGCTGGTAGTAGAAGTAGAGGTTGTCGGGCAGGTCGTCCCCGCCGGGGGCGGGCGCGGCGTCACTCCCGCCCCACAGCCAGGAATCGTAGTCGGGCGGCGACGGGGAGGGCAGCGGGGCGGGCAGCCGCGAGGCCGTGATGATCAGGTCACGCTTGAGGAGGTGGCCGTCGATGATCTGCTCCGAAAGTTGGGCGAGTCGCTCTTCCGGCGTCGCGTTCGCGTCGGATGAGAGGTTGCCGGCCCCCGACTCCGCGAAGAGATGAGGTATCCGTTCGAGCAGGGCCTGCTCCACGCCCGCGGCCTGCACGAGGCTGTTGTTGCCCCCGAAGCACGTCACGTAAAGCAACGCGGCGGCCGACAGAAGGAACGCGTGCCTGAGGAAAGGCATGGGGGCGGAGAACGAATACTTCGGCCGCAAAAATCTGAGCCAGGTCACCAGCGCCGCCAGCGAGAGGGCGAGGGCGATTGAAAACAGCGCCACGACGAGGAGCGCCCCTGCGAGCATGGTCTTGGGCCTCCACAGGTTGACCTCCTCCAGCTCACTTGTCACCCAAACGATAAGCCCTATCAGCGCGAGCCCGATGACTAAAGCGGCGATGTTCGAGAGGTAGGCTAACGTGTACAAGAGTACGCAAGCGCCGAACGCCATCCCGAAAGTGATTTCGACCGAAGGCACCCGGGTCTTTAGTTTAGTCCAGCTCCCTTCCACCCACGCCTTCAGCTTCGGGATGCCCTTCGTGTGGAGCAGCCCGGCGGCGAAGACCACCACGGAGAGGGCGACCAGCCACGCCCAGGTGGCCCGGAATATCAGTTGGAGGACGAACCAGACTCGCCCTAAGACCAGAGAGGAGACGGGCAGGCGCGTACCGGCTTCGACGCCGCCCCAGTGGACGTACCCGGCCGCCAACTGCGCCGCGCCGCAGAGTGAAAGCGCCACGCCCGCGTAGAGCCACCAGGCGGGCGCGGCTCGCTCCGAGAGCAGCGCGAGCCGCGCGAAGACTCTCAGGTGCAAGAGCGCCGCGCAGAGCCCGAGGAAGGTGAGCACGTCGGGCCAGAGCTGGAAGAAGTCGCCGAGGGTGAAGTCCGCCCAGACCTTCCTGACGGCGTCCTGGCCTCTCTCCGGCTTCGTCACCTCGGCCGCCGCGAGCAAGGCGTTGATGGCCCCGCCCGAAGTCCCCACGACCAGCTCGATCTTCGCGTGCGGATTGCCGACCCTCTCCAGGTCCTCGAGTTCCCTCTCGATCTGCACGACGGCCCCGGCCTGGTACGCGCACTTCGCGCCGCCGCCCGAGAGCACGAGCGCGATCCGCGGCTCCTTGCCGGTTGTCCTCTGATACTCGGCGGCGCTCCCCAACACGTCGGCGACCGTCGTGGCCTTCAGTCGGTCGCGCATCTCATAATTACCCAGCACCTTCTCGAACCAACCTTGGAAATAGCCGTAGTCGAGATCGAAAAACTTCATTACCACCGCCTTGAAACCTGCTATCTCATCCTTACGGCCGAGGAGGTTCTGGAGCCGTTCCTTGTAAGACGCCCGCCGGCCTTCATCGAGGTAGCGGTTCACGAGCATGAAGTCGCGCGGGATCAGGTAACTGTCGAGGTCGCCCCTCTTCTCGTCCTCCGACCACCCGCCGAAAATATTACCGTAGCGCCCACGCCCGGCCGTTAACTGCAACTTCCGCAGGCGGCTCATGTCGGCCTCCGCGTCCTCGCTGACACACGCCACTTTGAACTTGCCCTCTTCGCCCTCCTGGTACAGTTGCTTTAAAGACTCCTCCTGACTGCCGGTGAAAACCACCCTGTTTTCGGAGAGCGAAATCTTACGCCCTTCGAGGACGTACCGCGGCAGGATGTGGCCGGCGATTGAATGGGGGGATTCGAAGAGGAAGGTGAGCTTGTGTTCACTCGCCAGCGAGTCGAGCGAGGGCAGGGCGCCGCCAGGCGCCCTGCCCTCGGCGAGCGGCGAGTCCTCCCTGACGAGGCAGACGGAGCGGTACATGGCTTCCATCCTGAGCGCGCGACGGTCAAGCTCCGAACCAGCCATCCCCTCCAACTCAGGCGGTGGCTCGACGGGCTTGAACTCGGCCAGCTCGCCGAGGGTCTTCTGTTTGCCGCGCGCCGGAACGAGGCTCGCAATGTAGAGATCAGAGGTGCTTTCCGTGAGCCAGCTTTGAGACAGCCACTCCGAGGGGCCGGCGGTCAGGACGGCAACGTCTATCAGCCCCCGGTCGTACCAGTCCTCCACCTCCTCCTCCGACCCGAACGCGAGACTAAAGGAGGTTTCGCCGCCGGCCTCACTCTGTAGTTCTGAGAAGAGACCCGTATAAGCGGCGGCCCTCTTCTCGTCATGGTCGTTGACCGCCACCCCCACTTTAATCTCGGCCCCGGTTGACTGGGCCGTGGAGCGCACGCCGCCCAGTAGGCAGACCGCGGCCAAGGCCGCTGACACGCAGGTCAAAAACTTTGGATGGCGCTGTTTCACAAATCGCTCGGCGCGCCCGCGGGGCTCCCTTCCGGGGGCGCGCTCATCTCGACCGCGCAGCGGCGGTTCTGATACCTGTTCCGCCGAGACCACGAGAGGCACTCCGGGCACACGTCCCCGTCCGTCTCCGGCGCGACGACCTCGTGCGCCTCCCTGAATTCATAACCGCACACGGCCCCCGCCGGCGCGTAAGGTTTGATGAAAGCTTCTTGCCCCAGGTCGTGAATGAAATGTACAGACATACCCCTGCCGCCTCGTCTTTAAAAGTTATTTTCGAAAGCCCTAAAACAGCTCGTCCAAAGCCTCTTCGACCGAGCGGACGCCGACGACGCGGACGCCGAGGAGGCGTTCGAGCCCGGCGGTATTCGAGGCCGGGAGGACAATCTTCTTGAAGCCGAGCGCCTGCGCCTCGCGCGCGCGCGCCTGCGCCTGCATCGCGCCGCGCACCTCGCCCGTCAGGCCCACCTCGCCGAAGACGGCGACGTGCGGGTCAACCGGCAGGTTCTTGAAGCTCGAAGAGATGGCGGCGATGACGCCGAGGTCTGCGGCCGGCTCGTCGATCTCCAACCCGCCGGCGACGTTGACGAACACGTCGTCGCCGAGCAGTTGAAAGCCGACGCGCTTCTCAAGCATCGCAATCAACAGGGCGATGCGGTTCACGTCGAACCCCTGGGCCATCCGGCGCCCCGTCCCGTACTTCGAGCCCGAGACGAGCGCCTGCACCTCGACGAGCACGGGGCGCGTCCCCTCCATGCAGGCGGTGACGACCGACCCGGCGACGCCCTGCGGCCGCTCCTGCAAAAACATCTCCGAAGGGTTGGCGACCGGCACCAGCCCCTCGCCCGTCATCTCGAAGACGCCCAGCTCGTTGGCCGCGCCGAAGCGGTTCTTCGTCGCGCGCACGATGCGGTGGTTGTGGTGGCGCTCGCCCTCGAAGTAGAGCACCGTGTCCACGATGTGTTCGAGCGCCTTCGGGCCGGCAATCG
>JAFAVK010000049.1 GCA_019242475.1 Acidobacteriota bacterium
CGAGTTGTAGTGGATGGCGTTGGCGATCAGCTCCTTGCCCGTGCCCGACTCGCCGACGATGAGGACGTTGGCGTCCGACTTCGCCACCGACTCGATGGTCTCGTAGATGGTCTGCATCTCCTTCGACGAGCCGATGATGTTGAAGTATTCGGTGCGCGTCGCCAGGCGCTGGCGCATCGTCGTCGTCTGCTCTAAAAGGTCGCGCCGCTCCAATGCTTTCTCCACGAGCGGCAGCAGCACCTCGAAGTCGAAGGGCTTCTCTAAGAACCAGAACGCGCCGGCCTTCGTCGCCTCGACCGCGCGCTCGACCGTGCCGTAGCCGGTCATGACGATGACCTCGGTCGTGGGGTGCGTGTCCTTGACGTGGCGGAGCACGTCCACGCCGTTCATGTCCTTGTCGGGCAGTTGGAGGTCGCAGACGACGACGTGGTGCCCGCTCCCGTCGAACAGCTCGACGGCCTGCGCGCCGTTGCTGGCCGTGTCCACGGTGTAGCCCTCCTCGACCAGGTTCTGCTTGAGCGAGTCGGCCATCATCGGCTCGTCGTCCACCACCAGGATGCGTACTTCCTTACGTTCCACTTCGTCTCCCCCTAATTGAAAGGATGAATTCGGAACGTTGAACGTTGAACTGTCGGGAAGAGCTGTTTTCAGTTCAGAATTCAGCGTTCAAACTTCAGCATTACTTCAGCGGCAGGCGCGCGCGGATGCGCCCGCCCTCCTGCTTGACCTCGCCGCCGTGCGCGCGGACGATCTTCGCGGCCAAGGCCATCCGCAGGCCCGCCGCGCCGGCCAGACTCCGGAAAGGGTCTTCGCCGTCCGCGTCCGCCGCGGCGCCCTGCCACTCGACCAGGGCACCCGAGCCGTCGCCGCTCAGCCTGACCCGCCGCACGCCGCCGTCCGGCGCCGCCCCGCTTTCGCCCGAGGCTCCCGCGGTGATATTCTTCAACGCCTCAGCCAGCAGTACAGGGTCGAAGTCGCCTTCGAACGGGCCGCCGTCGGTCTCGACGTGCGCCCCTTCGGCGGAGTCCTGTAGGAGGCGGGCCAAATCCGTCCCCGGCTGCCGCCGCAGTTCCAGCGCGCGCCCGAAGCGGACGAGCACGTTCATGTCGGCGGCCGCGCGTTCGAGACCCGAGATCAGTTTGCCGAGGGTCTCAAGCTCGTCGCCCGGCCGCTCGGCCTTCTCCATGCGCTTGCGCAGGAACGTGGCATAGAGTTTGAGACCGTTCAACTGATTTTTGAGGTCGTGCACGATCTGCACGGACGCACTCCCGAGGTCGCGCAGCGTCTCAGCGTCTTGTAACTCGGTTTTTAAAGGCTTCATGCCGCCAATTCGGCCTTCCGCCGGGAAGAGACAGGCGGGACGGAAGGCGTCGGGTACACTTGGGTCATGTACTAATTAAACCCAAGTCCTGTTGTTTTTTGTGTCGCGTTTCGATGCGCATCTTAACAAAAAAATTGAGTGTTTGCTAGTCGTACGTGGGGTGAGGGAGATGGGTGTTCTAACGGTGGACGGCGGTCAGGAGGCACAAGGCAGCATGGATGAGTCAGGGGACGCGCGCCCCGTCGTTCTCGTAGTCGAGGATTTCGAGGATAATCGCTTTATGATGAGGCGTTTATTGGAGATGAGTGGCTACCGCGTGGTCGAGGCCGTCAACGGCAACCAGGCCGTCGAGCGGGCGGCCAGCGAGCGGCCCGACATTATCCTGATGGACTTGAGCCTGCCGCAGCTTGACGGGCTGGCCGCCACCCGCCGCATACGCGCGCAGGAGGACTCGCGCCGCGTGCCCATCATCGCCGTCTCCGCCCACGACTCGGCCGACTTCCACGCCGAGGCGCTGGCCGCCGGCTGCAACGAGTACGTCACCAAGCCCATCGACTTTGACCAACTCGTCCAGCTCCTCGACCGCCTGACGGCGAAGTAGCCGAAGGCGTCTGGAAAGTTCAAGTTCTACTTCAGGCGGACGCTTCGTGAACACGAAAGTCGAACGCTTAAAACTAAATTCGGACATTCAAAAGCGGCAGATTTTAAGCTGAAAGCCGGCCGCAGAATGCTGAACGCTTCATACATGCCCCGGCGGTTCTCTTCTCTCTTCCGTCAACATCTCGACCCCTTCACGCGCGCGTGGGCCGACGAGGTCTACGCCGACCGGCGCACGGACTTAGCCACCCTGCTCACTTTCCGCGAGCTTGTCGAGCACGTCGAGGACGTGCTGGAAGAGCTGGGCTGGCTGCTCGACGAGCGCGCGGACGCCGAGGAGATTTGCGAGGGGGCGCGGCGCCTGCGCGGCTACGCGCGCGTGCGTTTCCAGCAGGGCGTGCTGCTCGACGAAGTGGCACGCGAGTTGATGCTTTTAAGGGCTACTTTGTGCGAGTTTCTTTGGCAGGAGGCGCGCGGGCCGGCTGACGAGGACGCGCGCGTGTTGCGCGAGGCGCTCCGCTGCGCCGAGCTTTTCTTCGACGAGCTGGTCACGGAGGCCATCCTCGTCTACGCGTCGAGCCTGCGCCCCGTCGTCCCGACACGCGGGTCGGTCTGGCCGCCGCCGCGCAGGCGCCGCCAGCCTTGAATCTTCGTGCGGGAAGGTGAAAAGGACTTTGACGTTTAAGAGGCGGCAGGGCGCTCTCGACATCCGAACCAAGCTCCTCCTCATGCTGGCGGCGCTCTCACTACCCCTGCTCATCGTCGGGCTCTATCAACTCTACAGCTACCGCGCCTCGCTCAACGACCAGTCGGCGGCCGTCGCGCGCGCCGAGGCGGACGCCGCGGCCGGCGCCCTCGAATCCTGGATCGAGTCGCACCCCGCCCAGGCCGCAGACCCTTCGGCGCTCACGGCCTCCGACTCGCGCGAGCTGTTCACGCGTTTGACGCGGCGCGCGCGGCTGGGCACGCAGGCGGCCGTCGCCGTCTACGACGCGCAGGGCCGCGCCGTGTCTCTGCGGGCGGGGGCGCCGCCTCCCGTGCCGACGGAGTTGCCGGCGCACGTGCGGGCGGAGCGTTGGAGCGACGGCGTCAACCGCGTCACGTTCGTCACGCGCACGCAGCCGACGGGTTGGAGCGTGGCGGCGGGCGTGCCCGCGCCGGAGGGGACGCCGGGCGGCGGCTCGCTGATTCTGCTGGCCGTGGCCTGGGTCATCACGCTCGCGGCCTCGTGCCTGTTGGCCGTGTGGGCGGTCGGGCGGTTCACGCGCCCCATCACGAGGCTGGTCGATTCGGCCACGGCGATTGGCGAAGGGCGTTTGGGCGAGCGCGCGCGCGTCGAGACCGATGACGAGGTCGGCACACTCGCGGAGAGCTTCAACGCGATGGCCGGGAGCCTTGAGGCGAAGTTCGAGGCCGTCGAGCGGCAGAGCGCCTTCATCGGCGAGGTGCTCGACAGTCTGCCGATAGGCGTCGCCGTGCTCGACGCGAAGCTCTACGTGCGGAAGGTCAACGCGGCGTTCGCGCAGATGACGGGGCGCGCGGCGGGGGAGTTGACGGGGCACGGACTCTACGAAGCGGCGGCGGGGCTCTCGGGCCTAAGCGACGTGGTCGAGGACGTGCGTCGCACGCGCCGCGCGTTCGTCAACTACGGCCTGGCGCTCAGGCTCGCGCCCGCGAATGATGAGAACGTTGCGGTCGGGAATGGCGGGGCCGAAAGTTCCGACGCGCAGAAGTTTTGGGACGTGACCGTCTGGCCGGTGACGGAACAAACGGAGGGGCGCGGCGATCTAATCCTCATCCTGTCGGAGGTGTCGAAGCGCGTGCGCGCCGAGCGCCTGGCGACCGCGGCCTTCGCCGCCGAGAAGGCGCGCGCGGCGGAGCTGGCGAGCGTCATCAACCAGATGGACGAGGGCGTCGTCATTGTGGACTCCGCGGGTCGCTACCGTCTGAACACTTCGGCCGCGCGCGTCCTCGGCAGGGGCGAGGGCGAGTTCGCGGGCGGGGTCAAGGCGCTGATCGTGGACATGACTCTGCGCGACGCGGAGGGGCGCGTGCTCGCGCCCGAGGAGACGCCCCTGTGCCGCGCGCTCGACGGCGGCGAGCACGTCCCGGCCGGGCAGTACAGGATCGTGAGGCGCGACGGCGAGGAGCGCGTGCTCTCGGTGAGCGCGACGCCCCTGCGCGGCGAGGGCGGGCGCGCCGAGGGCGTCGTCGCCGTCTTCCGAGACATCACGGGCGACGTGCGCAAGCACGAGGAGCTGTCGGCCGCCTACGACCGCCTGCGCGAGCACGACCGCCTGAAGTCGGCCTTCGTCGCCAACATGAGCCACGAGCTGCGGACGCCTCTGAACGTCATCATCGGCCTCTGCCAGTTGCTCGCGCGCGACCCGGGCCAGCCGCTCGCGCCGCTCCAGGCCGACGCCGTCGGGCGCATGGAGCGCAACGGGCGCGCGCTGCTTGAGATGGTCAACGACATGCTCGACTACTCGCGCCTTGAGTCCGGGCGTTCGGCGCTGTACCTCGAACGCATCGCGCCGCGCGAGGTCATCGAGTCGGTCGCGCGCGGGTTCCAGGCGGAGGCGCGCGAGAAGAAGATAGACCTGCGGGTCGAGGTCTCGAACGAGGTCGGCGAGGTGAGCACCGACCGCAGGAAGTTGACGCAGGTCGTGTCGTGCCTCGTCTCGAACGCCTTGAAGTTCACGTCGGCCGGGAGCGTGGCGGTGAGCGCGGGCGCCGCCGGGCCAGACCGGTGGTATATTGAAGTCACCGACACGGGCATCGGGATTTCGAGCGACGCGCTGGCCTACATCTTCGACGGCTTCCGGCAGGTTGACGACCGGCTGACGCGTTCGTATAACGGCGTCGGGTTGGGCCTGGCGATCACGCGCCGCATCGTCGAGCTGCTCGGCGGCGAGATCAACGTCGAGAGCCGGCAGAACGAGGGCAGCCGCTTCCGCATCACCTGGCCGCGCGAGGCGCACCCGCGCACCGGCACCGGCTCGCTCGTCGCGCCGCGCGCGCAGGCCGAAGAGCCGCCGCGCCGCCTGCGTGCCGTTTGAAGGTGGGATTCACATGGACGAACGGGATAAACCAATTGTGACCGCGCCGGTCGAGGCGCCGAGTCCGGTGCCGATGGCTAGCTTCGGCGAGAGGCGGGTGGAGCGCGACAAGTCTCACCTCGTCATCTACGCGGGCGTGGCCGTGCTCGCGGTGATACTCATCGGCGGGCTCGCGTACCTGGCGACGCGGCCGACGCAGAAGCCGGGCGAGGAGAAGCTCGCGAACGCTATCCGCCCCGGCGAGGCAGACTGGCCCGGCAACAAGCTCGTCGTTGACTTCGACCCGGACGAGGACGCGACCATCGGCGTGAATGCGCTCGGCAACTACGTCGTGACGATGAAGCCGACGGTGCGCAACTTCACGGGGCGCACGGTCAACGGCCTGGAGTTCCACGCCGCCGGGCTCGACCTCAAGGGGAACGTCATCCGCGAGCGCACCTACGTCAACGAGGGCGAGATCGAGACGAACAAGACCGCCTCGCCGGCCATCAGCCTCAACTTCCCCCCGGATAACCGCCCCGCGCAGTTGAAGCTCGAACTGACGGGCGTGAGATTTAAATAGTAGGCAGTAGGCAGATGGCAGTAGGCAGTTAAATACAAAGCCAAACGGAGCGCATAGCACAAGGCAGCCGAGTCTCATCAGACCGGCTGCCTCTTTTTATATCGAGCTTCGTTCTTGTCTTAACTGCCTACTGCCATCTGCCTACTGCCTACTGTTCGCTCACGAACAACTCCTCCAAAGGATTACCCACCGGCTGGACGGCGACGAGGCGTGCGCCGGCGGCGCGGACGGCGCGGAGCACCTCGTCAACTTCGGCCTCCGTCGGCACCTCGACGCGGGCGCCGCCGGGCGTCGTCGTGAGACGTGCGGAGTCGAGCGGCGCGAGCGCGGCTTCGAGGCGGGTCGAGTCTTCCAGGGAGACGACGACCTCCATCGGCCTGGCGCCGCCCGCGCCGCGCAGCTCTTCGAGACGGCCGATGTGGGCGAGCCGGCCTTTGCGCAGCACGGCCGCGCGGTCGCAGAGCACCTCCACGTCGGAGAGGATGTGCGAGCACAGGAAGACGGTCGTGCCCGTCGTGCGCAAAGAGGCGATGAGGTCGCGCACCTCGCGGCGGCCGACGGGGTCGAGCCCCGACATCGGCTCGTCGAGGAAGACGACCGCCGGGTCGTTGACGAGCGCCTGCGCGAGCCCGACGCGCTGGAGCATCCCCTTGGAGAACTTGCGGAGCTGCTTGTCCCAGGACTTCTCGTCCAGGCGCACGCGCGCGAGCAGGTCTGAGGCGCGGCGCCTGCGCTCGGCCGAGCCGTAGCCGAACAGCTCGGCGCAGTATTCCACAAGCTCGCGCGCCGTCAGGTAGTCGTAAAAGTAAGGGTGCTCGGGCAGGTAGCCGATGTCGGCGTGCATCGCGGTGTCGCCGATGTCGCGGCCGAGGACGCGCGCGTCGCCCGAAGTGGGATACATCAGGCGCATGAGGAGCTTCAGGGTCGTCGTCTTGCCCGCGCCGTTGGCGCCGAGGAAGCCGAAGATTTCCCCGCGCGCGACCGTGAGCGAGAGCCCGTCGAGCGCCCGCACCTTGCGCTTGCGCAGGAAGCCGACCTCGTAGTCCTTCGTCAGTTTGTCGATTTCGACAGCCGGTGTCATCGCTTCAGAGTCCTCACACGCTACTTCTCGGGAATCTTCGAGCCCTCGCCCAAATTCACTTCGCACGTCGCCGCGTCAAGCACGTAGGGCACGCCCGAAGGGTCGAGCGGCGCGCCCGCGGCCGACAGCCTCAACTTTGAGTTACGGAGCAGCGGCGCGACCTCCCGCCAGTCGGCGGGGCAGCGCCCGGCGCGCGCGCGGAAGTCGGAGAGGGCCTGCCGGATTCGTTCGCGCTCTTCGAGCGATTCGAGCTGCGCCAGCCGCGTGACGGCGAGCGTCCTGACCTGCTCGTCCGCGGCGCCCTCGTACATCCGCCGGTACATCTCGCGCGCGACGGCGCGGCTCCCGCCCTGCTCGCTCATCCGCGCGGCCATGACGTGCATCCACTCGGGCGCGCCGGGCTGCCGCGCGCCGGCCTCGTACGCCTCGCTCGCCGCTTGGAAGCGGCCGGCCTGCCAGTGTATGTAGCCGAGGTGGTGGTAGAGCCGCCACTGCTCGGGGTTCTCCCGGATGCCGCGCTCGACGAGGCGGACGGCCGCGTCGCGGTCGATGGAGGGGAGGACGACCGCGCCGAACTCGTAGGCCGCCATGAACTGCGGGTCGAGCGCCGTGGTCTGTTCGAGCAGCGGGCCGAGGTTGCGTATGTTCAGGGCGCGCATGTCGTCGAGCGAGAAGTCGCCGCCGTAGGCGCCTACCTTGCGCCCAACGTACTGGAGCGAGCGGAGCCAGTACCAGTCGGCGGCCAGCCCGTTGAAGGCGAGGCTCATGCGCCGCGCCGTCTCCGGCTTCAGGTACAGCTCCTCGTAAGAGGCAAACGGGTCGTCCGCGGGGCGGCGCGCGTCGAGCCAGCGCGCGAGGCCGAAGGAGGCGGCGAGCCCGGCGGCGGCGACGAGTACCAGCAGAACGTCGCGCGCGCGCTCGCGGCGCGCGCTCGCGGCGCGCGACGACGTGAAGCTCTCGGCTGTCGCGCCGCTCGGACTCATTTGAAGTTGCGTCGCTTGAAGACGAGGGTCGATGCCGCGAGCAGCACGGCGATGTAGGCGAGGCCGTAAAGCACGCCGCCCGCGAAGTCCGCCCGCCCGGGCGTCTGCCCGTGCGAGGCGGCGGTGATGTACGCGTAGTTCGAGAGGTTCGGCAGCAGGTAGTAGAGCGCCTCGAAGAGCAGGCGCGCGACGCCCGACCCGACCGACGTTGACAGTCCCTTCAGCTCCGCGCTGAAGTGGCCGATGACGAAGACGAAGAAGGTGAGCAGCGCCGAGAGCGCCGGCGACGAGAAGGAGGAGAAGAGGAGCGCGACCGCGACCACGATCATCAGCTCGACGTAGATGAGCGCGACCGCCGGCCAGATGCTCAAGATGAGCGGGTGCCAGCCGCGGTTCACGTAGAGGAGCGCGAGCGACACGCCCGCGCCCATCACCGCGACGTTGACCGCGAGCGTCAGGCACAGGCCGAGGTACTTGCCCAAAAGGAACTCGCCGCGCCCGACCGGCTTCGAGAAGATGGCGTAGATGGTGCGCCGCTCGATCTCCTTGTAGACGAGCCCGACGCCGACGAAGATCGAGATGAAGACGCCGAACAGGAGCGCGGCCGAGAGCCCCATGTCCACGATGATCTTCAGCTCCTGCGCCGCGGAGAGCTCGCCGAGGAAGACGGCCGCGCCCGTCAGGATGAGGACGAAGAGGACGAGGTTGTAGAGCACGCGGTCGCGCACGGCCTCGCGGAATGTGTTGCGCGCGATGGCGGCGACCCGCGCGGCCGCGCCCGCCAACCGGCGCGCGCCCGCGCTGCGGGCCTCAAGAGCTTTCGAGTCCGTTTGTCCGGCGGTGCTCGCTTCAGGCATCGAGAGTTCGCTGTCCACTGTATCCGTGTGAGCCCGCGCGCCCGCAGGCCGCGTCGAGTCTATCAGCAGAGAGGTTGACGTTTCCATTTGAGGCTCACGGGCGCACGAAGACCGGTCTGGACGGGCGGGCCGTGGAGACCGGTCGAACGTAAGCGCGCTGGTAAATACTCCCGGTCGTCTCGCCGACGCGGGGGATTTCCGGCGGGACGATTATTGGGCGTTGAGCGGCGATCCCCCCGCGGTCGAGGTGGGTGGGTTCGCCGCGTCGAGGGCGTGGACGTAGATCACCCCCGGCATGTCGGTCGAAAAATTGCGCGTGCCGGCGCTGTCGCTCGTCGGGGCCGCCCCGGCGCAGTAGTACGAGTCGGCGGCCGTCAGGGTGATTTTGTAGATGTACCCGCTCTTCGCCGTGGCCGCGGTGTCGGCCGACCCGAGCGCCTCGTCTATCAACCGCCCCGCCTTCAAGTCGGCCAGCGACGCGTACCGTTGGCCCGCGCCGGCGGTGGTGCGGTAGGTCTCTTCGACGCTCGAAAGGCTGCGGGTGGCGGAGATGGCCGAGGCTTCGTTGGCGGCCCTGCGGGAGGCGAGGAGGTTGGGGATGGCGATGGCGGCGATGATGCCGATGATCGCGACGACGATCAGCAGCTCGATGAGCGAGAAGCCGTGTTGGGTTCTTCCCCGGTTCATAAGTTTAGCTTCTCCTTCTCGGATGTGGGGACGGGGTTAAGTCGGAGGGGCTGCAAGCGACTTGCAGCCCCTCCGGTCATCAGGTCGTTGCGCTGGGCCGCGGCCTTACTGGATGGGGTTGCCGCCGGTGACGGCGCGGGTGGTGGCGTCTGCGGCCGGCACCGTCAGCGTGCCGGAGGCGCTGCCGTAGATGACGCCCGCCTCGGTCGTCAGGAAGCTGCGGCCGCCCTTCGAGGTCGAGTCGGTGACGGCCGTGGCGTCGAACATCGTCTTGTCGGTGCCGACGGTGCTCATGGTGAACTTGTAGCCGGACTTCTCCTTCGTGGGGTCGCCCACCACGTCGTCGATCAGCTTGGCCGTCTTCAGGTCGGCGGAGGCGCCATACTGGCCCGCGCCGACGGTGGACTGGTAGGTGGACTCGGCGCTGACGACGGTGCGCAGCGTGCCGATGGCGGACGACTCGTTGGCGGCCTTGCGGGAGGCGAGGAGGTTGGGGATGGCGATGGCGGCGATGATGCCGATGATCGCGACGACGATCAGCAGCTCGATGAGCGAGAAGCCCTTCTGGCCTTTGTTCTTTTGCATCTCTGTTAGTGCTCCTTGGAAAAAGTTAATTATGCCGGGTGAGGTGTGGGTCAGCGGCTAGCGTCTTGAAGACGGAAGCTACTGGATGGGGTTGCCGCCGGTGACGGCGCGGGTGGTGGCGTCTGCGGCCGGCGCCGTCAGCGTGCCGGAGGCGCTGCCGTAGATGACGCCCGCCTCGGTCGTCAGGAAACTGCGGTTGCCCTTCGAGGTCGAGTCGGTGACGGCCTTGGCGTCGAACATCGTCTTGTCGGTGCCGACGGTGCTGATGGTGTACTTGTAACCCGACTTCTCCTTCGTGCTGTCGGCGATGACGGCGTCGATGAGCTTGGCGTTGCTGGGGCCGAGGTCGCTGGAGGAGCCGTACTGGCCGGCGCCGACGGTGGACTGGTAGGTGGCTTCCGCGCTGACGACGGTGCGCAGCGTGCCGATGGCGGACGACTCGTTGGCGGCCCTGCGGGAGGCGAGGAGGTTGGGGATGGCGATGGCGGCGATGATGCCGATGATCGCGACGACGATCAGCAGCTCGATGAGCGAGAAGCCCTTCTGGCCTTTATTCTTTTGCATCTCTGTAGCGGTGCTCCTTAGGGAAAGGGTTGTTTGAGTGAAGACTCGTTCTCGCGCCGTTCGGCCATCGTCTCAGGCTACGCGCCGGTCGCGCGGGACTTCGGACGCCGGTTCCTAAAACAAGGCCCGTGCCACGGCGCTCGCCGCCGCACTTCGCGTGAAATTGGCCGGGTTTCGCAGCTAAATTTGCAACCGGCACGCGCCCACGCCCCCACGCCGGCGGTGACGCAGCGCGGGCCGGTAACAAATTTCGTCAGCCCCCGGCTGCCGTAAATTGACAGACCGTGTAAATGGGAAAGGGTTGTGAGGAATTTCAGAAAGTCGTCGCCGGCCGTTCCAGAAATCGCGGGCCAGCTCAGCCCTCGGACGCGCCGCGGCCGGCGGCGTCGGAGCGGAGCTGTGCGGTCATGCTGCGGATGCCGTGCTTGTCGAGGAGATGGCGCAAGGAGCGCACGGAGAGGTGGAGGATTTCGGCCGCGCGCGTCTGGTTGCCGCCCGTGCGGCGCAGCGCTTCGAGGAGGTAGGTCTTCTCAAGGTGTTCGAGGTGCGCGACGAGGTTCAAGCCCTCCTCGGGCAGGCCGGACTCCGAAGGCGTGACCCGCGCCGGGTTGTAGTTGGTGACGGACTGCGGGAGCGACTCGGGCTGGATGGTGTCGGTGCGTTCCAGCGCGACGGCGCGCTCGATGGTGTGCTCCAACTCGCGGACGTTGCCGTGCCAGGCGTAGGCTTCGAGCGACTCCCGTGCGCGCTCCGAGACGCGCAGGTCTCGACCGGTCTGCCGGCAGAATTTTTGCACGAAGTGCTCGACCAGCTCGGGGATGTCCTCGCGCCGCTCGCGCAGGGGGGGCAGCTCGATGGGGATGACCGAGACGCGGTAGAAGAGGTCTTCGCGGAAGCCGCCCTGCTTGACCATCGCCGCGAGGTCGCGGTTCGTCGCGGCGATGACGCGCGTGTCCACGCTCGTCTCTTCGTGCGCGCCGACGGGGCGGACTTTGCGCTCCTGGAGCACGCGCAGGAGCTTGACCTGCATGGTCGGCGACATCTCGCCGACCTCGTCGAGGAAAATGGTGCCCTTGTCGGCCGCCTCGAAGAGCCCCTTGCGGTTGGCGGTCGCGCCGGTGAAGGCGCCGCGCGTGTAGCCGAAGAGTTCGGATTCGAGCAGCGTCTCGGTGAAGGCGCCGCAGTTGATCGGCATGAAGGGCTTGTCCACGCGCGGGCTGAGGTTGTGGATGGCGCGCGCGACCATCTCCTTGCCGGTGCCCGACTCGCCGGTGATGAGGACGGTGGACTGCACCTGCGCCACGGTCTCGATCATCTGGTAGACGGCCTGCATCTTCTGCGAGTGGCCGATGATCTGGTCGAGGCGGCCGCGCTCGCGCTGCGCGCGGCGGAAGGCGCGGTTCTCCTGTAAGAGCCGGAACCGTTCGAGCGCCTTCTCGACGATGAGCTTCAGCTCGTCCACGTCGAACGGCTTCTGGATGAAGTCGTCGGCGCCGAGCTTGAAAGCCTCGCGGGCGGTCTCGACCGTGGCGAAGGCGGTCATCATCACGACGGCCGCGTCGGGCAGGAACTCGCGCAGGCGGCGCAGCAGCTCGATGCCGTTCATGTCCGGCATCTTCACGTCCGAGATGACGAGGTCGGCCGGCGCCTGCCTCAACAGTTCGAGCGCCTTCGAGCCGTTCTCGGCCGCCCGCACCGCGTGCCCCGCCCGCCCGAAGACGTGCGACAAGAGCTGCCGCATCCCCGGCTCGTCGTCAACGATCAGAAGGTTCGCCATAGTCTCTAATATAGAACTCAACTCTGTTTGGCAGGCAGTTCTATCGTGATGGTCGTCCCATGCCCCTCGCGGCTGCGGACGTTGATTGTACCACCGTGGTCGCGGATTATCTGGTAGACGATGGAGAGGCCGAGCCCCGTCCCGCCCGTCGTCGAAGAGGAGAAGGGCTCGAAGAGTCTTTCGACCTGCGCGGGCGTCATGCCGCGGCCCGTGTCGGTGAAGGTGATGCGGACGCTGCCCGGCGCCGTGCGTCGCATCTCGGCGCGCAGCGTCCCGCCGTCGGGCATCGCCTTCAGGGCGTTGCGCGTGAGGTTCCAGAAGACCTGCCTGACGCCCTCGGCGTCGGCCAACGCCGGCAGGGGCTCCTCGGGCAAGTCCTCTTCGAGCCGGTGGCCGTCGAGCAGCTCGGGGCTGTGGCGCAGGAGCGCGAAGGTCTCGCGCAGGGGCTCGCGCAGGTCTGTCTCGGCGAGCGAGAACTTGCGCGGCCGCGCGTAGGTCAGGAAGTCCGTGATGATGCGGTTGAGGCGGTCGGACTCGCTCAAGACGATGTCCATCAGCTCGCGCTCCGGCGCGTCGGCGGGAAGCTCCGAGCGCAAGACCTGAATCGACCCGCGCATCGCCGCCAGAGGGTTCCGTATCTCGTGCGCGATGCCCGCGGCGACGCGCCCGACGGCCGAGAGCCGCTCCTGCCGCCGCGAGGTCTCCTCCATCGCGCGAATGTCGGTCAGGTCCTGGAAGGTGATGACGAGCCCGGTCGTCTCCCCCTTCTCGGAGGAGAGCGGCGAGATGTTGTAGCCGAGCTTGATGAGGAAACCCTCCGGCGTCAGGCACTCGGCCTCGTAGCGCGGGCTGGCGTGCCCCTCGGCCGCCGCGCAGAGCGACTCCTCGATGCGCCCCGCCAGGTCGCCGAAGAGGATCGACACGTCCTGCCCGCGCAGGTCTGCGGCCGCGTAGCCCGTCATCTCCTCGGCCGCGCGGTTGACGGTGTAGACGCGCCGCTCCAGGTCGGTCGTAATCACCCCGGAGCGGATCGACTCGACGATGCGCTCGTGCAGCGCGCGCAGAGAGACGAGCGCGTGCGTCGCCTCGCGCATCTGCACCTCGGAGAGCGTCTGCCGCACGGCGAGCCGCGCCGCCAGCAGCCCGACGACGAGAAAGGCCACGACGTTCAGCCCCGTGGCCTGCGCGACCTCCGCGAGGGACGCCGCCGTCAGGCCGCGCCCGACGCCGCCGAGCCAACCGGCCGTCAGCCCGAGCATCGTCGCCGTGTAACAGCAGGCGCACCCGACGGCCGTCACCAGGGCCCCGCGCGCGCCCAGGAAGATGCTCGCCGCCGAGATGACCAGGATGTAGAGCGCCGTGTAGGGCGAGTAGAGGTTGCCCGTCACCCAGACGAGCCACGTCACGAGCAGCGCGTCGAGCGCGAACTGCGCCGCGGCCTGCGCCCGCAGCGGGATGCGCGTGAACCGCAGCGCCAGGGCGTAAACGGCCGACAGCCCCAACACCACGAAGGCGAAGGGCAGCGCGCCGTCGAGCCTGCGCGTCGCCTTCGCGCCCGGCGCCAGCCCGCTCGTCCAGAGCACGCTGACGCCGAAAAGGAGTCCCGCCACCAGCAGACGCCCCGCGATGAGTCGCCAGACCCAGACGCGCTGTAGTCCGGTCTCGCCCCCGGCCGCCCTCTCTTCACGCGCCCTCATGGCGCATAAGCCTAGCATATAAAGCCGCACCGCCCCTGATTTTTGTCCTCGGCCATGTCGGGGCGTGTAAAACGCCGTCTGACATTAATTACCTCGGAAAATTAAGGACTTTACACGAGAATGTGACAGAATGCCAAAGAATTGGCAATATTTAAACATGGTTTATTAACTCCTTGAAAATAAAGGGGTTGACAGTACGGCCGGCTTCGGTTAAGCTGCGCCACGGACTAAAGCTTCATCTTAATGTTCTGAGGCCGCGGTCACCTATCTATCTTTTTCCTCTAAGCATATTTGCTGCATACAAGAAGTAGAAGATAGGACACTGTCCGCGGCTCGACGCAGGCATTAATGGAGATAAGTCTCCACTCTCGCATCAATTTACGGAGGACAACGTGAAGAAAGCTTATTTCTCCCCTGTGACATCCTTGCTTATGTCACTCTCACTAGCTGTCGGCATTCTCGTCAGCGACCTGAGCGGCTACAGACTCCTCACAAGTGCCCATGCGCAGGCCACTACCTGCGACGGGCCGGGCGGCGACGGGACGGTCGTCACCGATTCGGTGAACATCGTAGACGGCCTCATCCTGAGCGGGATTACCACCCGCAACGTGACCGTTAACGGCACCGTCCTGGGGCAGGCGGTGATCGCCGGCAGCGTGCATCTGGCCGACGCCACGGTGGTGAACTCGACCAGCCTCATCCAGACCAGTGGAGTCATCGTGGGCAGCGACATCCTGTGCACCGACGGGGTCATCGTGGGCAGCGACGGGGTCATCGTGGGTAGCGACACCCCCGGCCCGTCGCGTAACGGCGTGATCGTGGGTAGCGACAGCCCGACCCCGAACCTCTCCGGCGTGACCGGCGACACCAGCGGGACGGCCGTCGGCGGCACGCTGACGGGCGACGACATCACGATCACAGACGGCGTCATCACCGGCCATAATCTCCTGCTCAGCGGCACGACCATCGACCAGGGTTCCGTCAGCGGCACCATCACGTCGGTTACAATCACGCCGGCCAACTGACCGGCGGCGGTCGACTTTGTCCGGGTTAAGCGGGGCGGCGGGCGCGTCTGGACGGTTCAGACGCGCCCGCCGCCCCTCAAACTTTCGGGCGTTTGTGCATGCGTTGAGGCCGGGGACGCGGCGCGGCGTTCTTCTTCGCCCGCGCCGCCACGCGGCTTTGACTGCGGCCGGCACAGCCACTAAACTTGTACGCAACGCCGGGGCGTCTCACCGCGCAGGCCCTTGCCCCTCTGAGCGCTTCGCCTGAAATCGATGGACAACAAGCAGTGGCTCGAGTATTACGTCCGCTCTGTCATCGCGCTCGCCGCGGTCGTACTCGGGCTCTGCGTGGCGACGATGTCCTTCGCGCAACTCGACCTGTGGTTCTTCCTGCTGGCGGCGGTGACGATCTTTCTGAGCGCGCGGGTCGAGATTCAAATCCCACATTCGGGCGGCGGACACATCACCGTCTCGGACACCTTCATCTTCCTGACGATGCTGCTCTACGGCGGCGGGCCGGCGACGGTGCTGGCCGCCGCCGAGAGCGCGTACTCCTCATTCCGTTTCAACATCAGGATGAAGGAGGTCGTCTTCAACAGCGCGCAGATGTTGACCTCGACCTTCCTCACGGCGAAGGTGATGAGTCTCATCTTCGGGCCGCCCGAGGCCCTGCCGCGGAGCGGGAACCTCGGGGTGTTCCTCTCCGCCATCTGCATCATGGCGGTCGTGCAGTACCTGGCGAACTCCTGGCTCGCCGCGGTCTACACTGCCTTCAAGCGGGGCCAGGGCGTGGCGCAGACTTGGAGCCGCTACTACCTCTGGTCGTCGATCACGCACCTCGCGGGGGCGTCGGCCGCGGGGCTCATCTCGCGCGTCGTCGTCCGCTTCGGCTTCTCCTACGTCCTGCTCACCGCGCCGATCATCGTCATCGTCTACCTGACCTACCGCACCTACCTCAAGAGCGTCGAGACCTCGGCGGCGCAGGCCGAGCAGGCCGAGCGCGAGCGCATGCGCGAGCACTACGCGCAGATGGAGAAGCTCTCGGCGCTGGGCGAGCTGGCGTCGGGCGTGGCGCACAACTTCAACAACACGCTGACGGGGATTCTGGCGCGCGCGCAGCTCATGCTCGACGCCAAGGACATGAAGGACGTGCGGCGCGGCCTGCGCATCATCATCCAGACGGCCGAGGACGGCGCCAAGACCGTCAAGCGCATCCAGGACTTCGCCCGCCAGCGGCGCGACCAGGACTTCGTGCGCATCGACGTTGACCAGCTGATGCTCGAAGTGGCCGAGATCACGCGCCCGCGCTGGAAGGATCACGCCGAGGCCGCCAACGTCCACATCAGGCTCGTGCGCCAGATCGGCTCGAACTCCGTCATCATGGGCGACGCGGGCGAGCTGCGCGAGGTGCTGGTCAACATGGTCTTCAACGCCGTGGACGCGATGCCCGACGGCGGGACGCTCACGCTCTCGACGCAGGACGCGGGCGAAGAGGTCGTGATGACGGTCGCGGACACGGGGACGGGGATGACCGAGGAGGTGCGCTCGCGCATCTTCGACCCGTTCTTCACGACGAAGGGGAAGGCCGGCATGGGGCTCGGGCTCTCGGTCTCGTACGGCATCATCCGCCGCCACGAGGGCAGCGTCGAGGTCGAGTCCGAGGTGGGGAGGGGGACGACCTTCCGCATGACCTTCCCCGCCGTCGGCGAGTCCGACACGCAGCGCATCAACGACACGGGGCCGCTGCTGGCCGCGCGCGCCGACGGCACCCTGCGCATCCTCGTCGTGGACGACGAGGACTACGTGCGCGAGCTGCTCGCCGACATCCTCGAACGCGAGGGCTGCGAGGTCTCGCTCGCCGGCGAGGGGCGGGAGGCGCTGCGCCTCTTCGACTCGGCGGCGTACGACGCGGTCTTCACCGACGTCGGCCTGCCCGGGATGAGCGGCTGGGAGGTGGCGCGCGCCGTCCGCGAGCGCGACGAGCAGGTGGCGCTCGCGGTCATCACCGGCTGGGGCGACACCGTCACGCCCGAGGAGCAGTCCGAGGCGCAGGCCGACTGGATCGTCCCCAAGCCCTTCACCGTCGAGCGCATCGCCGGCCTCGTCGGCGAAATCTCCGCGCGCAAGGCCGCCGCCCACCACGCCGTCGGTTAACCTTTCACCCTGTTTAGTTCGATTTCCTCCGCCGCGGCTTGTCCGCACACGCCCGCGCGTACTAAGCTGGCCGCACATCGCTTTTACAATTCAGGAGGAGGTAGGGCATGGCAGACAACGTGCAGCCCGACGCGGGCGAGCAGCGCGAAGAGTCTTCGGGTCTCTTACTCTCGGTCGATCCGTTACAGGGCGCGAACAACTACAAGCTGGCCGGCGGCGACTCGGACGGCAGCGACAAGGGCGGGCTGTTGGGCGACGACTCGTCCGACTCGGACGGCAGCGACTCGACACTCGGCGGCGACGACTCCGACGCCTCTGACGCTGACGGCACCGACGGCGGCGACAGCGACGGCACCGACTCCGGCGACAGCGACGGCTCGGACGCCGACGGCACCGACGTGGCCGACGCCGACGGCACAGACACCGGGCTCGACGCCGACGGCATGAACCCGCTCGGCATCGGGACGGGGGACGCGGACGCGAAGTAGGCCGGAGGCCCCTCTCCTCGCGGGGGGCGCGCCGGTTTTCGACGGCCGAACTCACGCGGCGTGGACTTGTCTTGTGCTCACGTCCGTACTAAGCTTGGCCGCACCGACCACTTTTCACAAATCGGAAAGAGAGGGAGGAAGTCATGGCAGACAACGTGCAGCCTGACGCGGGCGAGGAGCACGAGGCGACCTCTTCGGGCCTCATACTCTCGGTAGACCCGTTGCAGGACGTGGTTGCTTACAAACTGGCCGCGGACGACGACGACACCGCCGTTGACGACAGCGACGGTGACACGGGCGACGGCGACGGCTCGGACACGGGTAGCTCGGACGACGGCGACGACAGCGGGGAGACCCTCGTCGTCGTTGACGGCGCGAACGACTCGGGTGACTCGGACGAAAACTCGGACGCCGACGCGACCGACGACTCGGACGGCGATGCATCCGACGACGACTAGACGGACTTCTGATGAGCGCTGCCCATCGAAGGCCCGAGGGCTCCGGCGTGGACGCCCTCGCACAGATGCTCGAACCCTACGCCCCGGGGGAGTTCCTCGACTCCACCTGGGGCGTTAACTTCTTGCACGTGCGCGGGCGCGCGGGGCGCTTCGCGCACATGATGCCGTGGGGGCGGCTGAGCGAGGTGCTCGGCCGCCACCGGCTCGACTTCCCGCGCCTGCGGCTCGTGCGCGAGGGGAAGCCCCTGCCCGTCGCCTCCTACCTGCGCCACCAGACGGGCGGGCGACAGAAGACGACCATTCCCAGACTTAAAAGCCCGGCCCTCGCGGGCCAACTGCGCGAGGGCGCGACGCTCGTGCTCGACGCGGTGGACGAGCTGTCCGAGCCGGTCGAAGAGCTGGCGCAGGGGCTCGAGCTGTTCTTCCGCGAGCGCGTGCAGGTCAACCTCTACGCCGGCTGGCAGACCTCGCGCGGCTTCGACCTCCACTGGGACGACCACGACGTTTTCATCCTACAGGTCACGGGCCGCAAGCAGTGGAGCGTCTACGGCCAGACGCGCCCCTACCCTCTCGTCAACGACATCGAGAAGGCGCGGAAGCCCGAGCACGAACCTTTGTGGGAGGGGACGCTCGAAGACGGCGACCTGCTCTACATCCCGCGCGGCTGGTGGCACGTCGCGGTGCCTTTGGCCGAGCCGACGCTGCACCTGACGGTCGGCGTGCACAACCGCACGGGGCTCGACCTCCTGCGCTGGTTCTCGGAGCGCGTGCGCGCCAGCGAGACGTTCCGGCGCGACCTCCCGCGCCTCGCTTCGGCGGCCGAGCGCGCCGCGCACAACGCGCGCCTGCGGGAAGAGCTGCTCGCCGCGTGGGACGACTCGCTGCTCGAAAGTTTCTACGAAGACCTCGACGCGCGGGCCGAGTCACGCGCGCGCGTCAGCCTGCCGTGGGTCGCGACGCCCGACGCCGCGCCGCCGCAAGATTCAACTGTCGTCCGACTGCTCGCGCCGCGCCCTTTCAGGTTGGAGGCCACAGGCGGGGTCGTCGAGTTCGACTCGATGGGGCAGCACTGGCGCTTCGCCGAAGGCGCGCTGCCCGTCCTGCGCGCGCTCGCCGAACGCCGGGCCTGCACGGTCGCGGAGCTGTGCGAGGCCGCCCGCGGCCGCGTCGCGGCGGAGACCGTGCGCGCCTTCCTCTCGGAGCTGGCGCAGAAGGGGCTCGTCGCCTTCGACGTTGAAGGGCGAGGGGGCGCGTGACGCAGTCCAGCGGCGGCGAATCGCGCTTCTTCTGCTCGGAGCTTTCGCGGCGCGCGGGCGAGCGGAGCGCGGGCACGGCCTCGACGGGCGCCGTCTGGTTCCTGCTCGAATACCCGCACGGCTGGGGCCGCAAGGCGTTCGAGGAGAGCGCGCTCCCGCCGGAGGTGAAGCGGTTCTTCCAGGACTCGTTGGCGCGCATACGCCACTCGCGCCTCCTCTTCATCAAGACCGACCGCGGCCGCCGCGACGCGCGCATGAGCCTCTTCGTCGTGCGCTGCCGCGAGCGCGCGCCCTTCACCGTCCGCCTGCGCCTAGAAAAGTATTTCGACGCTCTCAAGTACGACCTCGCGGAGGTCGCGTCGGGGCGCGTCCCACAGGGCGGCGAGGTCTGCAAAGGCCCGCTCTTCCTCGTCTGCACGCACGGCCGGCGCGACAAGTGCTGCGCGAAGTTCGGCACGCCCCTCTACAACGCCCTGAGCGAGCACGCGGGCGAAAGCGTCTGGCAGTCGTCGCACGTCGGCGGCGACCGCTTCGCCGGCAACCTCGTCTGCTTCCCGCACGGCCTCTTCTACGCGCACGCCACGCCCGCTTCGGCCCGCCGCGTCGTGGACGCCTACCGCGCGGGCCGCGTCCTCGCGGAAGAGTTCCGCGGCCGCGCCTGCTACCCGCATCAAGTCCAAGCCGCCGAAGCCTTCGTGCGCGAAGAGGCGGGGCTGTCCGGCGTCGAAGACCTGCACTTCCTCTCCGCGCACGCTGAGGGCAAGGACTCCTGGCGCGTCCGTTTCGAGGAGCGCGACGCCGCGCGCGTCCACGAGGCGCACATCGTCCGCCGCATGTCCGACTTCCGCAACCCCATCACCTGCCACTCGGCCGAGCCGAAAACGGTGCCCCAATTCCACCTCGAAGCGCACCACATCCTGCCGGCCCACGACACGACCGAAGGCTGACTCCCCGCGCGGCCGGCAAGGAGGCTCTTGAAATTATGACTGTCTCCGAAAACGTTCTTGAATCCATCGGCAACACGCCGCTCGTGCGTTTGCAGAGGGTCGTGCCGGAAGGCTCGGCGCGCGTCTTAGTTAAGTTGGAGTGGGCGAACCCGACCGGCAGCATGAAAGACCGGATGGCGCGGGCCGCGGTCGAGGCGGCCGAGAGGGACGGGCGTCTGCCGCCGGGCGGCACCGTCGTCGAGTACACCGGCGGCTCGACGGGCGTCTCTTTGGCGCTCGTCTGCGCCGCGAAGGGCTACCGGCTTGAGATCGTCACCTCCGACGCCTTCAGCGAAGAGAAGATTCGCACCATGCAGGCTTTCGGCGCCCACGTCACCGTCATCCCGAGCGACAACCGGAAGCTCAACGAGAAGCTGTTTAGAGAGATGATCGAGACCGCCCGCCGCCTGAGCGCGCGCCCCGGCCACTGGTGGGTTGACCAGCTCGGCAACGTGGACGCCGCCGCTGGCTATCACTCGCTCGGCGAAGAGGTCTGGGAGCAGACGGGCGGCAAGGTTGACGCCTTCGTGCAATCGGTGGGCACCGCGCATTCGCTCCACGGCGCTTCGAGTGCTTTACGCCGACACAAGCCCGGCCTTCGCGTCATCGCCGTCGAGCCGTCGGAGTCGCCCGTCCTGTCCGGCGGCCCCACGGGCTCGCACAAGATCGAAGGCATCGGCATCGGCTTCGTCCCGCCGCTCTGGCATCCCGAAGAAGTAGACGAAATCCTGACGGGCTCGACCGAGGAGGCCGTGCTGATGTGCCGCCGCCTGGCGCGCGAAGAGGGCATCTTCGCCGGCACCTCTTCCGGGCTCAACGTCGTCGCCGCCCTCCGCGTCGCCGAGCGGCTCGGCCCCGAAGCCACGGTGGTCACGCTCATGGTTGACTCGGGCATCAAGTACGTGAGCACCGACGTGTACCGCGGAGAGCAGTAGAAGTCGGGCGCTCGCGGCAACTTGTCTGCCGGCTCTCCCGGTCGTGCATGAAGGTGGAACTTTATTCCGCCGCCGTCTGAATTATATGGCTTTGCTTTATGCTTTGACGGAGGGGGGCGGGTGAACATGCGCGCTGTGAGGGCTTCGCTGTTGGTGTTGGCTCTGTCGGTCTTCTTTGCTCATTCTCAAAGGGTGCGGGCGCAGGCCGGCGGGGGCAAGGGCGCCGTCGTCGAGGTGCCGATGCTCTTTCGCGGGCCGACGCCGGCGGTCGAGGTGTTGGTCAACGGCGAGGGGCCTTTCCTGTTCGCCATCGACACGGGCGGCGGCGGGCAGGCGCGCGTGGACTCGTCGCTCGTCGAGAGGTTGAAGCTCAAGACGGTTGGGCAGGCGCGGGCGGGCGACGGCTCCGGAACCTTCACGAGCCTCGACGTGGTCGAACTCGACACGCTCTCGCTCGGCGGCGCGGAGTTCAGGAAGGTGCGGGCCGTCACGCGCAACTACAACGCCTCGCCCGCCCTGCCGCACATCGACGGCATCCTCGGCTTCAACCTCTTCGCCGACTACCTGCTGACTCTGGACTTCCCCGCGAAGCGCGTCCGCCTCGAACGCGGCGAGCTGCCGCGCGCCGACGGCGCGGAGGTCTTGAGCTTCGAGAGCCCGCGCGGCATCCCCGTCGTGGAGCTAGGCGTCGGCGGCAACAAGGTTAAGGCTGACCTGGACACGGGCAACACGGTCGGCGGGTTCGTGCTGCCGACCGCGCTCGTCGAGAAGCTCGGGACGGCCGGCGCGCCCGTCGTGGTCGGCCGCGCGCGAACGGTCACGAGCGATGTCGAGATCAAGCAGGTGCGCCTGAAGGACGCGATACGCCTCGGCCGCTTCGAGTTCACGGAGCCGACGGTCGTCTACCCCGCGCTCGGGGACGTGGCAAACGTCGGCTCCAAGGTGCTCGGCGAGTTCAGCCTCACCTTCGACCAGAAGAACAAGAGCGTCCGCCTGAAGAGGTCGGAGCCGCCGAAAGAGGCGGGGCCGGCGTCGGCCGTGCAGGACTTGAGGGGGTATCCCGGCAGGTACGGCGAGCGCACCATCTCCGCCGAAGGCGACGCCCTGTTTTTGCAAAGGCAGGGCGGGCCGCGTCTGAAGATGACCCCGGTCGGCAAGGACGAGTTCGGGCTTGAGATTGTGCCGGAGGCCCGCATCAGGTTCGTCAGGGACGACGTGGGGAAGGTCGTCGCGATAAACATCCTCAACCGGGCGGGGGAGTGGGAGAAGGCCGCGAGGGATCAGCCCTGACCCGCGGCGCGCTCGCTTCCCGCGGCCGGACGTTGGGTGATACGCTGCCTCCTCTTCCGAAGGTCTCTGGGAGGGGATTCATGAACCGCAAAAGTTGTTCAGCCTTCGCCTTCGCGGCTCTCCTGATTTGCCTCGCGCCGGCGGCCGGGGCGCGGGCGCAGGACAGGCCGTCGGTGACGGTCGGCCGCTACCGCTTGCAGAGCAACCCGTGGGTCAACCTGCACCAGCGTCTGCTCTACGAGGCGCAGGTCGAGCCGGTGAAGCCGCCGGCCGGACTCTCCGCCGACGGCCTCACGAAGTGGGCGAAGGCCGTCGAGGACTACCGCGCGTACGTCGGCCGGCACAGCCCGATTCTCAACGACGAGCTGGTGCGCATCAACGACGCGCTCGCGGAGACGAACACGGACAAACTGCCCGCGTCGATTCCCGCGGCGGCGAAGCAGGTGCTCGAAGCCGCGATGCCGCTCTACCGCGCGGCGCAGTGGGAGGAGGACGACCGCGCGAACCGCTTCTGGATCGCGGTCGCCGTGCCGCTGCTCACCTCGGCGGGCGAGGAGCTGGCCGAGGCGCACGCGAAGGTTTACGGCGTGCCCTTCCCGACGAAGATACTCGTGGACGTGACCTCGTTCGGCTGGCAGTTCGGCGCCTACACGGTCGGCGAGGGCGCGTCGGCGCACTCGGTCATCGCCAGCACGGTCAAGGGGAACCAGGGCTTCGGCGCCCTTGAGTCGCTGATGCACGAGCCCTCGCACGCCATCGTGGGCTCGCGCGAGGGCGCCATCGGCTCCGAGCTCAAGCGCGCCTCGGCCGAGACGGGCCTGCGGCCGGAGGCGAGCCTCTGGCACGCGATCCTCTTCTACACTTCGAGCGAGCTGACGCGGCGCGCGCTCGCACGCCGCGGCGTGGAGTACGAGCCCTTCATGGTCGGCATGTATAAGCGCGGCTTTGCCGACTTCCGGCAGGCGCTCGAAACTCACTGGCAGGACTACCTCGACGGCAAGGTCTCGCGCGACGAGGCCATCAAGCAGATTCTCATCGAGACCGCGCCCCCGCGGAAGAAGTAGCTCTCAACGCAGAGACAGGGCTCCCGGTTCAAATTTGAAATTTCAAATTTGAACCGGGAGCCCTGTCTAACTCACCCGCCCGCCAAGCGGGCCGCGGGGTTCCTCATGAGAAATCAGTTGACGGTGAAGCTGGCCGACTTCTGATCCTTCTGCTCGCCGTTCTCGTTGAGCATGAAGACCTCGACCTTGTACTTGCCCTTGGGGAAGCCGGACGACGGCGGCGAGAAGGTGTAGGTCGCCGTGCCGCTGCCGGGCAGGTCGAGCGTCGTCTCCAGCCCGGGGACGGGGCCGGCCTGCTCGCCCTCCACGTCCTCGATGGAGAGGCGCCCCTTGACCTTGACCGCGCCCGGGGCGTTGGAAATGGTCGCGACCGCGTAGACCGTCTCGGTCGCCGCGAAGCTGTTCGTCGTCTGGGTGGCGGCCTTGTCCTTACTGAGTTTCAGGTCGCTGATGTTGGCGGTCGAGGCGCTGAAGTTGCACGCCAGTGCGGCGAAGACCAGAACCCCCAGGGAGACCGCCAGTCCCCCTCTCGCTGTTCGCATCCTAACTCCTTTCGTATCCAAAACCTGTCTGAGTGGAAAGTCGAATGTGTCGCCGCCCCTCCCGACCCTCGCGGGGGCGGCGGCACATACTACCACTTCGCGGGCGAAAACATTACCCCCTCGCGCCCGCGCGGAGCCATTCGGAACCGCGCGGGCGTCGCCGCGTCTAAGGGAGCGCAAGTTATTCGCGGCCGCCCCGTTCCAAACGGCAGAACCCGGCGGGAACAGTCAGAAGATGTCGTGAGGTGGAGCCATGAGAATTCTTGTCCTGCTTTTCGTCACCGTCGCCTTCGTCGCCCCCTGCGCGCACGGCCGCGCGTGGGAGCCGGCCGGCGGCACGACCGAGGCGCGCGCGAAGTTTGTGAAGAAGACTCCGCGAAAGCGCCTGCGCGCGTTCCGCTCGGAGCGGGAGCTGAAGAAGTTTCTGCGCAGGCTCGCCCGCACCCGGACGAGGCAAGTGTTGGGGGCGGCCGCGCCCTCGGAGATGGCGGACGCCGCCCCCGCTGCCCCCGTCGCCACGCCGAGCGCGGGCGCCCCGGCGAAGACGGCGGCGGCGCCGGCGGAGAGCGCCGCAGAGTCGATCACGAACGTGCAGCACGCGGGCGTGGACGAGGGCGACATCGTCAAGCTGCACGGCAACCAGTTCGTCGTGCTGCGGCGCGGTCGCCTCTTCACCATCGACATCGGCGGCGGCGCGCTGCGCCCCGTCTCCTCCCTCAACGCGTTCGGCCCCGACATCGACCCGGAGAGCACCTGGTACGACGAGCTGCTCGTCTCGGACGAGACGGTCGCCGTCGTCGGCTACAGCTACGAGCGCGGCGGCACGGAGGTCGGCCTCTTCCGCATCGACGGCGCGGGCGAGCTGAGCTACCGCGCCACCTACCAGCTGCGCTCGGACGACTACTACTCCTCGCGCAACTACGCGAGCCGCCTCATCGGCAACAAGCTCATCTTCTACGCGCCGCTCTACCTCGCGCCCGACTCCGAAGACCCGTTCGAGACTTTCCCCGCGATGCGCAAGTGGCACAAGGGGGCGGAGGAGAGCGAGTTCCGCCGCATCGTCCCGGCGACGCGCGTCTACAGCTCGGGGCAGGAGAGTGAGGCCGACGAGCTGGCGCTGCACACGGTGACGGTGTGCGACCTCGCGCGGGGCGACATGACGTGCGAAGCGACGGCGCTGGTCGGCCCGCCGGGCAGCGTCTTCTACGTGTCGCCCGCGGCCGTCTACGTCTGGGCGAGCGACTGGGCGGGCAGCGGCGACGCGAAGAAGGAAAGCTCCATCCTCTACCGCATGCCGCTCGACGGCTCCGGCCCGAGCGCGCTGCGCGTCGCGGGCAGCCCCGTCGATCAGTTCTCGTTCCTTGAGAGCGAGGACGGCAACCTCAACGTGCTCGTGCGCTCCGGCGCGAACGGCGACCACATGTGGGCCGCGGGGGCGTCGGGGGGCGACGTGGCGCTCCTGCGCGTGCCGCTCTGGAGCTTCTCTGATGGCACCGACGCCGCGCCCGCTTCGAGCTACCGGCGGCTCCCCGGGCCGCCGGACGACGGCGAAGACTTCCAGAACAGGTTCGTCGGCGACTACCTGCTCTACGGCACGGGCAACGGCTGGTACGAGCCGGGCAACGGCGACAAACTTTCGAACCTCTACGCGGTGCGCTGGGCGGGCGGCGAGGCCGTGCCCGTTCCGTTGCGGCACGAGGTGGACAGGATAGAGGCTTTGGGCTCGGACGCCATCGTCGTGGGCGCCGACGCGCAGGACTTGCACTTCACGACCGTGCGCCTCACCGACGGCGCGCCGCACGTCGCGGGCAGCTACACGCGCAAGGAGGCGGCGCAGGGCGAGATGCGGAGCCACGGCTTCTTCTACAAGCCGGAAGGCCCCGACTCCGGCCTGCTCGGCCTGCCCATCAGCACGGCGGGGCGGCCGGGCTACGAGCACCTGTTCGAGAACTCGGCCGCCGTCCTCTTCCTGCGCAACGACTCGCTCAACCTGTCGGAAGTCGGCGAGCTGGACGCGCACCCCGACACGGCGGCCGACGACGACTGCCGCGCCTCCTGCGTTGACTGGTACGGCAACGCCCGCCCGCTCTTCCTCCGCGGGCGCGTCTTCGCCCTGCTCGGCTACGAGATCGTCGAAGGCGCCCTCCAAGGTGGCCGCTTCGTCGAGACGCGCCGCATCAGCTACGCCCCGCGCCCCGCGCAGAACGCGGGGCGTTGATTACCTGCGCGGACGAAAAGAGACGGCCCGGGACGCAGCTTCGTGGTTAAGGCTGCGTCCCGGGCCGTCTCTTTTCGTCCGCGCGCCCGCGCGTTGTTGTCAGGCCGCGCGCGACTCTGTAATCTTTCATCCCATGCCACGTTTCAAACCGACGGTTTTCAAACTGCTCGCCGCGCTCATCCCTCTTTTCGCGGCGCCGCAGCCCGCCGGCTTCGCCGCCGCAGCGTCCAATCCGAAGTAAGGGGAAGCCATCTTCATGAGACTGTTCATCTCCCTATCGCTCTCGCTGTCAGTCTTGCTCGCCGCGGGATGGAACGCGGAAACGCACGCGGTCAAGTCGAAGACCGCCTCCGCGAAAGGCACGTCCGTCGTGGACTTCGGCGCGGTCGGCGACGGCAGGACGCTGAACACCGAGCGCATCCAGTCCGCGATCAATCAGCTCGCGTCGAAGGGAGGCGGCACGCTGGTCTTTCCCCGGGGCGTCTTCATGAGCGGCGCGATCTTTTTGAAGCCGGGCGTCAACCTTCAGCTCGACGAGGGCGCCGTCCTCAAGGGCTCGGCCGACCGGAAGGACTACCCGAAGATGCGGACGCGCGTCGAAGGCCATTTCGAGGAGTGGCTGCCGGCGCTCGTCAACGCGGACGGGGTCAACCACCTGCGCATCGGCGGGTCGGGGACGCTCGACGGGAACGGCGCGCCGTTCTGGGCGGACTTCTGGGCGCGGCGGAAGGAGAACCCGAAGACCACGAACCTCGACGTGGAGCGCCCGCGCCTCGCGCTCATCCAGAACTCCCAGGACGTGCGCATCAGCGGCGTCACGTTCAAGGACTCGGGCTTCTGGAACCTGCACCTCTACCGCTGCAAGAACGTCGTCGTGGAGAACGTGCGGTTCGAAGTGCCCGCGGACGCCCGTGCCCCGAGCACCGACGGCACGGACATCGACAGTTGCCAGAACGTCACCATCCGCGGCTGCACCTACCGCGTGGACGACGACGCCGTCTGCATCAAAGGCTCGAAAGGCCCCTTCGCGCGGGACGACAAGGACAGCCCGCCCGTCGAGCACATCCGCGTGACCGGCTGCACCTTCGAGCGCGGCCACGGCGTGGTGACGCTCGGCAGCGAGGCGACCGTCGTCCGCGACGTGGTGGTGGAGAAGAGCAGGGTGGTCGGCCCCGCGGCCCTCGTGCGCTTGAAGCTGCGCCCCGACACGCCGCAGCTCTACGAAGACATACACTACCGCGACATCACGCTCGACAGCCCCGCGGGCTCGCTCGTGGAGGTGCGGCCGTGGCGGCAGTTCTTCGACTTGCAGGGGCAGCCGCCGCCGAAGTCGGTCGTGCGCAACGTGACGCTGTCGAACGTCAGGGGCAGCTACGGGTCGTTCGGCGAGCTACAGGGCAACCCCGGCCAGACCGAGATCAGCGACATCACGCTCGAAAACATCGACGTGCGGCTCAAGAACGAGAAGCTCAACGCCGTGGACGTGAAGAACCTCAAGGTCGAGCACGTCACCGTCAACGGCAAGCCCTTCTCTTTGACACCTGCCGCCTCACCGCCCAAACCTGAATAGACGAACTCGCGCAGCCGCAGTGAAGGCCGTGTGCAAATCCGCCGCTCAGCGGCGGATTTGCACACGGCCTTCACTTACTTCGGCCCGGTAAGAGCGGCCGCCCGTTTGCGGCCGTGCGCACGTCACGCCTGTTCTTACCCACAGCCGCGCCCGCGCGATAACCACAAGGCGCGGGAACAGTCCCACCCGTGAACGCGGCAGTAGCCGCCCCGTACCGCCAAACGCCCGGCCGGGCGATTATCCGGTTGCTTTTCACAAAGGGAAGAACACTTAGGCGGCGGCCGGGACGAACTCATGCGCGAGCGCCGACAAGACGCGATGCCGGGCGGGCCTGTAGAGGCCCCGCTGCGGCGGAGGCTTAAGCCGACACGAAGACTGCTGTCGGCCGCGGTCGTCTTCGTCGTCGCGGCGACGGCGCTGTGGGGAATCGACGTGGTGCGTCGAGCGCGCGGCGGGCTCGACGCGGCGCGGACTGCCGGCGGAAACGGCGACGCCGTCCGGTTCGAAAAGAAGAGGCTCGACCCTTTGAGGAGGGAGGGCGTCCGTCTCTTCCAGGCGACGCGGGCGGCCAGGGCGGTCGAGCGCTTCGGAGACTCTTACTTCGTTGCGACCGACGGCGGGCTGGTCGAACTCACGCCGCAGGGCCGAGTCGTGCGCCGCTTCGGAGTGCTTGACGGGCTGGGCGAAAGCGACCTGACGTGCCTCGCCGCTTACGGCGGGCGCCTCTACGTCGGCACGCGGAGCAGAGGGCTTGTGGCGTTCGACGGCGAACGCTTCGAGCAGTACCTCTGGCCCGACCGCGACCCGAAGTCAATCACGGCGCTCGCGGTTGACCAGGGGAAACTGCTGGTCGGGACGTTCGCCGGGGGGCTCCTGGAGTTCGACGGGAGAGCCTTCCGAGAGGTGCGCGCGGGCGAGGGTCGGACGAGGCTCGACGCCGTCAACGTCATCAAGCGTTACGGGCCGCGCCTGTACGTCGGCACGTTCGACGGCGGGCTCTGGGTCTCGGAGGGCGGCAGGTGGGCGCACTTCACCTCGGCCGACGGCCTCGCGTCCGAGCGCGTGGTGGGCGTCGTCGAGAGCGGCGGCGAGGCGCTGGCCGCCACGGACTTCGGGCTCTCGGCCGCGGACGCGGACGGACTGTTGCTCAAGGCCGGCGGCGAGGGGCGCGCCTGGCGGACGGTGCTGACGGCCCCTTCGCTCTCGGGCGTCGCCGAGTCGGACGGGCGGGTCACGCTCTGCAAGGACGACGGCGAGTTCGCAGTTCTCACAACGCCGCCCGGCACGTTGGCAATTAAGGCGGACGAGGTGAACTGGGTTAAGCCTCCGGGGGCACGTTCGGGCGCGCGCCTCGTCGCGTTGGACGGAAGCCTCTGGCAGCTCGACAGCGGCGGCGTCAGAAGGGCGTCCGAGTCCGTGCCGGCGGGCGGTGCAAGAAAAGGCCCGGGGCAAATCTCCTTCGCAGACTTCGGAGTGGAAGAGTCCGCGGAGTCGCCCACCGGCAACCTCACCTCGGCGCTCGCCTTCGACGCGGGCGGCAACCTCTGGGCGGGCAGTTTCCGAAACGGCGTGGACATCTTCGCGCCCTCCGGCAAGAGGCTCGGGCACGTCGAGACGGACGAGCTGCGCGAAGTCAACGCCCTCGTGCCCGACGGCGCGGGCGGCGTCCTGGCCGCGACCTCTCAGGGAATCTTCCGCCTCGATCCGTCGCTGCACTTTGAAAAGGTCGGCACGACCGACCAGACTACGGCGGCCGCCTCCGTCTCACACGTCGCGCTGCTCGGCGCGGACGGCGAGGCGGCCGCCCCCCGCCATCCACCAAACCAGACGGCGGCGCGGCAGCTCGTGGCCGCCACCCCGCGCGGGCTTTCGTTCGACGCGCAGGGGCGCGTGCGCGCCCTGACGACCGTGCAGGGCTTGCCGAGCAACAACGTCTACTCGGTGTGGGCGGACGCGGGCCGAGTCTACGCGGGCACGCTCGGCGGGCTCGCGGAGGTCTCCGCGGGGAGGGTCGTCCGCGTCTTCAAAGACTCGAACTCGGCCCTCAAGGTCAACTGGGTGACCGCCGTCTGCGGCGCGGGCGGGCGCCTCTTCGTCGGCACCTACGGCGGCGGCGTCTTCGAGCTTCTGCCTTCGGGCGACCTGCGCGGCTTCGCAACGGAGACGGGCCGCGCGTTCGTCAACCAGAACGCGATGTGGGGCGACGACGAGCGCCTCTACGTCGGGACGCTCGACGGCGCGCTCGTCTTCGACCTGCGCTCGCAGCGCTGGACGCGCGTCCGCGACGAGCTGCCGGAGCCGTCGGTGCTGAGCGTCGCGGGCCGCGAAGGCCAGGTCTACTTCGGCACGACGGGCGGCATCGCCCGCTTCGACAAGAGCTTTTTCGACTCCGCCGAGTGAGGTGTCTTGATGGGCACACGAAGCCCTCGAAAGGTTGTGGCGCCGGGCGTGCGTTGGCTCGTACTGCTGTCGGCCCTCCTTTCAACGCTGCTCCTCACGCTGCCGCGCGGCCGCGCACAGTCGGGCGTGCTCGTCCCTTCCTCCGTCAAAGATTCTCCTGACGATTCGATCCTCTCGCTCGCTTCGATGAACGTGGACGTGCTCGTGGACAACCAGCACGCGCGCGTCCGCGTGCTACAGATTTTCGACAGCCACTCGCCGCAGGTGCTCGAAGGCAAGTACCTCTTCGACCTCTCGCCGCGCGCGTCCGTCTCGGACTTCGCCGTCTGGGACGGCGACACGCGCGTCCCCGGCGTGATGATGGAGAAGCGGCGCGCCGAGGGCGTCTACGCCGCGGTCAAACAGCAGCAGGTTGACCCGGGGCTCTTAGAACAGGACGACGAACGCGGAGGCAGCACCGCCTTCACCGCGAAGGTCTTCCCCATCCCCGCCCGCGGGACGAAGCGCGTCGAGCTTGAGTACACGGAGACGCTTCCCGTGGACGGCCTCAGCTCGCGCTTCAGCTTCCCGCTCAAGCCCACGCAGGGCGCGGCGCAGCGCGTCGGCGAACTCAACCTGCACGTGCGCGTCCTCAGCGACTACCCCGTCTCGACGCCCGAGTTCTCGGCCGCCTCGTACCCCGTGCGCGCGCTGCGTTCGGGGCCGAACGACTTCGAGGGCGAATACCAGGGGCGCGACGTTCCGCTCTCGGAAGACTTCGCCTTCAGCTACCGCATCGAGGTGCCCGAGAGCACGCTCTCCGTCATCACCTACCGCGCGCCCGAACAGGTCTCGGCCTACGACCTGCGAGACCCCGCGCTGGCCGCGCCGAGCCCGGACGGATACTTCCAGGCGACGGCGCTCTTCAACCAGGCCCACCGTCAGCCCGAACAGCACACACGGGCGGAAGCGCAGCCGCGCAACGTCCTCGTCATGCTCGACACCTCGCTCTCCATGCGCGGCGACAAGCTGGCGCGCGCCTACGAGGCGGTCGATTATTTCCTGCACTCGCTCACGCCCCGCGACAGCTTCGACCTGCTCCTCTTCAACTCCGACACGGCGGCGCTCTCCGACGAACCGCTGACGGCGACGCCCGAAGGGGTCGAGCGCGCGCTCGACTTCGTCCGCGGCTCTTCGCTCGGCGGCGCGACCGACCTGCGCAAGGCGCTCGCCGCCGGCCTCGCGCTGGCCGACAAACTCCCCGGGGGCGAGCGCGACCTCGTGCTCGTCACCGACGCGAACCCGACGCTCGGCACCTCCGACGCGAAGAAGATTCTCGCCGCGTTGAAGGAAGGGAAGGGCGCGCCCGCGCCGCCGCGCGTCTTCGCCTTCGCGCTCGGCGGCGACGCGGACAACACGCTGATGAAGGAGCTGGCGCGTGCGACGCACGGCCACTACGCCGAGGCCCGCGAGACCGAGGACATCGGCCTCACGCTCGAACTGTTCTTCGAGAAGGTCGGCGCCCCGAACGTCGAGGGCGTGAAGCTCGCGCCGTCCGACCCCTCGAACTTCTACCAGGTCTACGCGACGGACGAGTACGGGGCCGATGGTTCCAGCTTCTCCTTCGTCGGTCGCTACCGGCGGCCCGAGCCGCAAGCCTCGATGAGCGTGACGGGCACTTACGGGGCCGAGCCGGTCGCGCTCTCGCGCACCCTGAGCCTGCCGGAGTTCGAAGACAAGCACGCGCACCTGCCGCGCGTCTGGGCGCGCGCGCGCGTGGACGCGCTGCTGCGCGAGATGGATTTGAACGGCGAGCGCGAGGACTACATCAGCGAGGTCATCCGCCTCTCGCAGAAGTACAAGTTCGTCACGCCCTACACGGCCTTCATCGCGGCGCCGCGCGCCCTGCTCCGCCCGCGGCTCATACAGCCGGGCGACCCCGTCATCCGCGTGAAGACCGACCCTTCGATCAAGTCGGTCTTCGCCGTCCTGCCGTTCGGCGAGACGCTGCCGCTCAAATACCTCGCGGCGGCGGGCGTCTGGGAGGGGCGCTTCCTCGCGCCCGCGTGGATGCCCGACGGTGCGTACCGCTGCCGTCTGCTGATGACGGACGGGGCCGGCAACGGCTACCAGGAGGAGAAGAGCTTCGTCGTGGACAGCCACGCGCCGAAGTTGAAGGTGACGCCCGTGGCCGCCCCTTTGCGGGCGGGCGAAGAGTTGAAGGTGAAGGCGAGCGCGGACGCCGACGCGGTGCGGCTGACGGCGAAGATGTACGGCGCACGGCCCGCGGAGCTGCGCTGGTCTGACGCGGAGAAGGCGTGCGTCGGCGTGCTGCGCGTCCCCGCGGGCCTCGCCGCGGGCCGCTACGTCCTGACGGTCTCGGCGGAGGACTTCGCGCACAACCAGTCGAGCGCCGAGGTCGAGGTCGAAGTCATCGGCCGTTGAGGTCGAAAGTTGAAAAGAGCCGGGCTGAAAATTTTAAGGCGGACGTTGCTCGCGGCGGCGGTCGCGGCGGCGGCCGTGTGTTTCGTCTTCGGCGCGAGGTGGTGGACTGCGTCGGCCGACGAAGGCGGGGCGGATGTGCGCGTGGGCGACGAGGTCGAGAGGCAGATCGACTCGGCGCTCTACACGCGCGCGGAGTTCTTCGGCGCGCAGGCGCGCGTGCCCTACCCCTCGGCCGAGGCGCGCAACCGCCTGGCGGAGCTGCGCGGGCGGCTTCCGAAAGAGCCGCGCGTCACCCTCGCGCTCGCGCGGCTCGACGAGAAGCTCGGGCGCTACGAGCTGGCCCAGGGCGAGACCGAGGAGTACGCGGCGGAGTCGGGCGGCCGTCTCGAAGCGCTCTCCGAGTTGGCCGCGTTCGAGCACCGCCGCGCGCTCTTCGCCAAAGAGGCGGCGACGATAGACTCGATGCTGCACGCCGCGCCCGACGGGGAGCGCGCCCCCTTGCTAGACAGGCTCGTCCGCCTCGCGGAGGCGCAGAAGCTTGAAACGTATCTCCGCCCCGAGTTCTTCGAGCGCGTCATCGGCGAGCACCCCGAAGACTTCCGCGTCGTGGCCGACTACGTCCAAAGGCTCGCCGAAAAGAAGAACCCGGCCGCCGCGCTCGAAGCCCTGCGCCGCTACCGCGAACGCTTCCCCAGGCGCCGCCGCTACTTCTTGGAGAAGGAGGTCGCGCTGCTCGAAGCGGCGGGCCGCGCGCGCGAGGCCGAGGCGGTCTACGTCAACAACTTCGATCCGTTCTGGCCCGAAGACCTCTCCGAGAAGTTCTACCAATTCCTGCGCGACCAGGATCGCTTCCGCACCTACGGCGCCGAACTCCGCGAAGCCTTCCGCCGTGACCCCTCGGATTTCAACGTCGCCGTCCGGCTGTTCCACTTCCGCAGGCACGCCTACGACGAGCAGACGGCGGGCATCTTCGCGCGCGTGGAAGAGGCGCGCGCGGCCCGCCGCATCGCCTGGCAGCCGGAAGAGCTTTCGACCGCCGCGCGGCTCCTCATCAAAGAGGGCGACGGCGACACGGCCTCGCGCTTCCTCTACACCCTCGTCGCGCGCGGGCAGTTGGGGAAGGGGACGCCCGAGCGCGCGAAGGTTCTGTATCAGCTCTTCGAACTCCTCTCCGACGCGGGTGACGAGCGGCTGCCGCTCACGCGCGGCGACTTGAGGTTCTACCGCGACGTGGCCTCTTCCGACCCGCACCCGGGGATGCTGGGCGGTGTCCTCTCGCTCATCTTCTCCGGCGAGAACCCCGCGCGCGAGATGAAGGAGGAGGACGAGGCGGCCGTCAAGCTCTTCAACCGCGCGGCGGCCTACCGCGTCTTCAACGCCTACAAGGAGGAGAACCCGACCTCGCCCGAGCTGGCGCAGATGTACCTCGACCTCGTCAGGCTTTACAGCAAAGAGAAGGAGCCGCGCGTCGCCGAGGAGGCGCTCGCCGAGTTCGAGCGCAGGTACGGAGACGCACCGCAATACCCGGAGGTGGCCCTCAAGCTCGCCGACTGCTACGTCCTCCTCGGCCGGCACGAAGAGGAGCGCGCCGTCTACACGCGCGTCCTCGACTACCTCGGCAAGCGCCGCGACGGGAAAGCTCCGCTCGTGCCGACCGCCGCGCTCTCTGAGCCGACGGACGACAAGCCCGCGCTCGTCGAGTACCCGCCGAAGTCGAACCCCGGCATCAGGGCGGACGAGGACGAGAAGGAGTCCGACAGTTATTACTACGAGGCGCCGTCGTACAGGGACTTCCTGGCCCCCCCGGAAGAAGGGAAAGAGACGTACTCCGAAACGGACGACGAGAGCGAAACCGCGGGCGAAGGTTCGGAGGGGCGTGACTCGGGAGTGGTGCGCCCCGTTAAGGTCACTTACGCCGACGTGCTCGCGCGCCACGTCGCGTCGCTCTCGAAGGAGAATAGGACGGAGGAGGTGCTGGCACTCTACGCGGGCGAGATTAAAAAGTACCCGGACGAACAGGGGCTCTACGAGCAGATGTTGCAATGGCTCGGGCAGACCAACCTCTTCGACGAACAGGCGCGCGTCTACAGGGAAGCGCTCGGGCGTTTCCCCGGCGAGACCTGGCGCGATCGCCTGGCACGCTGGCTCCTGCGGCGCGAGCGAAAGAAAGAGTTCGAGGAGTTCTCGCGCGAGCTGGTCGGCAAGCTCGACGACCAGGAGGCCGAACGCTATCTCACGCAGTTCGTCGGCGCGCAGTCGGGCGCGACGGCCCCAGACTTCGAGTCGAACCTCTACCTCGGCCTCTACAGCCTCGCGCACGAGCGTTTCCCCGAAGACATCAGCCTCGTCCAGGGGCTTCTAAAGTTCCACGCGGCGCACGCCCGTTGGGACGAGTACCGTCGGCTCCTCGCCGAGTACTACTTCGTCTCGCCGTCGATACGCGAGCAGTTCCTCGCGCACCTCGCGGAGAAGGGCGAGCTGCGCGCGCGCCTCGACGCCGTCCGCGAAGTGTTGAAGACGCGCGCCGCGGCAGACGCGGGCAAAGACTCGCCGCCGGCCGTCGCGTCTCTGCCCTACAAGCTCTTCCGCGCGGACGCCGCGGCGCGCCTCTCCGAATATGAGGAGGCAGTGGACGCCTACCGCGAGCTGAACCGGCTCTACCCCTCGACGCCCGAGTTCGCCGAGCGGCTGGTCGCCCTCACGCGCTCGCTCGGCCAGGGCAACCGCCGGCTGCTCGAAGAGTCGGCCGCCGCCGCCCGCGCGCAGGCCGACGCGTACCCCTCGGAGGCGGGCTACCGCACGCGCGCGGGCGAACTCCAGGCGGAGCTGGGCGACTACGCCCGCGCCCGCGCCGAGTGGTCGCGGCTCGTCTCGCTCGCGCCGGGCGACGACGACGCCTACCTCGAAGCGGCCACGGTCTTCTGGGACTACTTCCAGTACGACGACGCGCTGCAAACCATCCAGCAGCTCAGGCGCGAGACCGGCGACCCGACGACCTACGCCTTCGAGGCGGGCGCGATCCTCGAAGCGAAGCACCGTCTGCCGGAGGCCGTCGCCGAATACGTCAAGGCTCTCGACGAGGACGCGCCCGCGCACGGGCGCGCGCGCAGACGACTCGTCAAGCTCTACAAGCGGCCCGGCGTGCCGGCGCTGATAGCCGGCGCCCACGCGCGCACGCGCGCGGGCGGCTCGTGGGGTGTGACGCTCGGCTACGCCGCGCTCCTGAAGGAGGCAGGCCGTTGGGGCGACGCTTCGAGAGTGCTCACGGCCGAGGTCGCGCGCAGCCGTGACGTGGATTTCATCGAGCGCGCGCGGGAGAAGTTTTCGGAAGCGGAAGACATTGGGGGAGAGCGTGCCTGCCTCAAACGTCTGGTTCAAGTCTCGACCGGCCCGCGTCAAATCATCTCTCACAGTCTGCAACTGGCGGCGAGCTACGGCAGCAAGGGCGAGCGCGTGGCCGCGGCGTCGGTCGTGCGCGGGCTGCTGCGCAGATTTCCTTTGAACTACGGGGTTCTTCAGGAGGCGTCCGCCTCCTACGCGCGGCTGGGGCTCGCCGAAGAGTCTTTGCAAGTCCTGCGCGAAGGGGCGGCGCGCGGCCGCGGGCAGTACCGGGCCGAGTTCTCTCGAAAGCTGGCGGCGCGTCTGTTGGAGATGAACAGGGGGGCGGAGGCGCGCGGCGTCCTCGAACGTCTGCACGCGGAAGACCCGCTCGACCTCGGCGTCTTCCGCGCGCTGGCGCGGCTCTACGCGCGCACGGGAGAGGGCGACGCGCTGAAAGCCGCCTTCGACCGGACGCTCGGCGCCTTGCGCGGGACGGACGCCGACCCGAGGGAGATGCGGGCGCAGGTGGCCGACCTGCGCCGCGCGATGATCACGGTCTTCACCAGCTTGCGCGACTACCGCGCCGCGATGGAGCAGCACGTCGAGATCGTCAACCGCGACCCCGACGACGACACGGCCGTCGAGGCGGCCATCTCCTACGCGAAGCGCTACGGCGGCGCCGACGAGCTGCTGGCCTACTACCAGAAGACGGCCGCGCAGGCTTACAAGAACTACCGCTGGCAGGTCGTGCTCGCGCGCATCTACGAGGCGAAGGGCGACCTCACTTCTTCGGCGCGCAGCTACCGCGAGGCGATAGCGAATCAGCCCGAGATGGTCGAGCTGCACGCGGCGCTCGCCGAGGTCTACGTCCGTGCGCGCGATTACGACGCGGCGCTCCGGGCGCTCAGCCGCGCTTCCGAGTTGTCGAACGACGACGCGCAGTACGTGCGGCGCACGGCCGAGGTGCTTGAGGCGGCCGGCCGGAAGCGCGAGGCGCAGGCCGTCCGGCGGAAGCTGCCCGGCGCGGAGGCGCCCAGACGGGAGAGCGCCGGGGAGCTTTTCGCGGACGCCGGGCGTGCGCTCGCCACCGACCGCGCGAAGGCGGTCGAACAGTACCGCGCCGCCTTCGAGGCGTTGGCCGCAGACCCTTACGGCCACGAGCTGCGCGCCTCCGAGATCAACGGCTACGTCCGCGCCGTGCGCGAAGACGAGGGGCTCGACCGCCTCTTCGAGAGGCTCTGGGGCTTCCGCGAAAAGTTGGTCGCCGAGACCGAACGCAAAGATTCCACGAACGCGGGCAAGGCTCGAAGCATGTTGGACGTGCTCGACGGCGCGCTGCCCGACGCGGTCGGCGCGACCGCCGCCGAGGTGGCGACGGGTGACGAACTCGAATCGCTCCTCCGAAGTCTGCGCGAGAAGACGGACGACGCTCTGCGGGCGCAGGACGCCCACGGGACGCTCGCCCTGCTCCAGAACGTAAGTCACCGGGCGGGGTTCGTCGCGCTCGAAGAACGCGTGCTCGTCGCGCAGAAGGACGCGGCGCGCGCCTCCTCCGACCCGGCCGCCTTCCACGCGCGGCTCCGCTCGCTCGCCTCCTTCTACGCGGGCGGCGGCGAGTACGCGCGGGCCGCCGAACTGCTCGAAGCGGAGAGCCGGACGGATGCGGCGCGCGACGATTTCGAGTACGCGAGCCTCGTCGCCGAATACTCGCGCCTCGCGGGCGACGGCGCGCGCGAGCTGTCGGCGCTCAGGAGCTACTACGACCGCAACAGGTCGGAACCGGCCGACAACGCCGACCCGCTCGTCGGGCGATACCTCGATGTGCTTTACGAATCAGGCCCGCAGGGGCGGGAGGAGCTTGCGCGGCGCGCGCAGGAGGGGCAGACGCGCTACGGCCTCCAACTCATCAACTTCCTCATTGCCAAAGGCGAGCGGCAACTCGCGCACACGGCCGTCGCGGCCGCTGCGCTCCCCGCGGAGTGGAAGCTCGCGCGCCAGGCGCAGGTGGGCCTCGCGCTCGGCGAGTTCGACGCGCAGGGCGAAGCCTACTTCAAGGCCGCGCTCATTCCCGCGCCGATAGGCGAACTCCTCAAGGCGAAAGGCGGAACCGGCGGACTGTCGGGCGACGACTGGTCACGTCTTGAGACGGATTACGGGCGCTGGCTTTACACGAGCGGCGGCGGAGACCGTGCGAGGGCCGGCGCGGCGCTCCCGGCGGTCGTCGAGGCGCGGCCGCGCGACCCGGCCGCGCAGAGAGAGCTTGCACGCTGGTATCTCGCGCGCGGGGACGCGCGGGCCGCGCTCGAACACCTGACCATCGCGGACGAAGAGTCGCGCGACGACGCACAGACGCTCGCCGACATGGGCTCGGCCCACTTCATGCTCGGCGAGCGCGAGCGGGCGAACGCCGTCTGGGCGAAACTGCTCGAAGGCGAATGGCCCGGGACGGACACGTGCCTCCTTTATCTGAAGACGCTCGCCGGCCACGGCCTCGCCGCCGAGGCGCGGGGTAGACTCGCGCCGGTCGTCGCGCGGCGGCTGAAGGAGATGGGCTACGGCTCGCGCGCGGATGAAACAATCGAGGAGTTAAAGCCGCTGCTCGCCGCGCTGTCGGCCTCGTTCGGAAAAACGGCCGACGACGAAGAGGGCGGGGCGCCTTTGTCGAGGCGGGACGAGGAGGCGCGGGCGGCCTTCTTCCGAAAGCTCTGCGGGGCGGAGGCCGAAGACACGCGGCTCCCGCAACTGATTGTCGAAGACGGTTTGGTCGGCCGTGCGTGGCTCGGCGACTTCTACGCGCTGCTCGTCGGGCGTTCGTCGGGGCCGCCGAGTTACGAATACGACTACGAGTTCGCGAACTTCACACGGAACGCCCTCGACGACGCGGAGCCCGAGCCGGCCTTCGACCACTCCAACTCGTTCCGCGTCCAGGAGTCCGACAGCGAGCGCGGCAAATGGCAGAGGCAATACCTTGAATACCTGCTCGACGAAGGGCGTAACGCCGAGGCGTTAAAAATAATCTCCTCCGTCGAGGGCGAACTCGTCCGCCGCTACGCGCGGCCCCCCTGGCTGCGCCTGGCGAAGGTGAGGCTTGAGCTGCGGAGCGGCCGGGTCGAGAAGGCGCTCGCCGACCTGAGAGTCTTCGTCGGGGCCGACGTGCCGAAGGGCCTTTCTAAAATCTCCGCGCCGAGCGTCGAGCGTTTGAGTGAGGCGGTCGCGCTGCTCGGGGACGAGCGCCGGGAGGCAGCGGCCACGCAACTGACGGAGGCGACTTACACGCAGCTTCTCGCGCTCGGGCAGTACCGCGCCCCCTACTTCGTCGCGCTCGCGGGGGTCGCGTTCAGGGGCGGCGACGTGGGACGGGGCGAGAAGCTGCTGCGCCTTTTGGTTGACCTCGCCGGCGACGACACGAGGGACGAGGCCGCGGCGCAGGTCGCGGCGCTGCCGGGGGTGAAGGAGCGTGCGGCCGCCTTGGAGCGTGTTGAGCTGCCGGAAGAGTCGAACGATGTGTCAGGCGTGCGCGCTCTGGAACTGGCGGCGGAGACGGCCGGCTCGTTCGGGCGCTACGAGTTGGCCGCCGACTTCCGCGCGACCCTCGCCGCCGCGCAGCCCGACGACTACACGAACCGCATAGAGCTGGCGCGTCTGCTCGCGGCGGCCGGGCACCGGGAGGACGCGGCCGCGCAACTCTCCGGCGTCATCAACGACCGTAGCGCGCCGCGCGTCGCGCGCTGGCAGGCCGTCTGGGTCGCCCCGGAAGTGACGGGCGGCAGAGCCGACCTGTGGGAATCGCTCAAACGTGTCTCCGGCGCGTCGGCGAAGCAAGACGGCGAGATGAGCGCCGCGCTCGGCGCGAGAAGGGTGTGGGCCGAAGGTCGCGCCGCCGAGGCGGCGGAGCTTTTGCAACGCGCGGCGGCGGACGACCCGAACCCTCTGCTCGAATTCTTCGACGGCGTGCTCGACGCCGAGTGCGGGCGCAAGGCGGACGCCGAGCGCGCCTTTGCGTCGGCGCTGCGTTCGCAGTCGGGCGCGGACATCTCGGCGGCGTTCGGCACAGAGAGGGACAGCGCCCTCCGCGAGCTGATCCGCCTGCAACTCTCTTCGGGTCGGCCCGACGCCGCTTTGAAACTCGCCGCGCTTGATACGGAGCTCGTCAGGCAGTCTTCGACGGAGGACGGCGGCACGAGAGAAGAAGAAGAACAGGAAGATGCCGCGCGCGGGGCACCGGCCGCGCCGAGCTACGGCACGCTGAAGGAGCGTGCGGCCGTTCGGCGCGCGGCGTCGGAGGCGGAGCTGCTCGGGATGCTCTCGGCCGCCGCGGAGCAGCTAGAGGACTTCGGCAGGGCGGCGGAGTTCGAGCGCGCGCGCACGGGCCGCCTGTCGGACGAAGGAGCGCGCGCGGCCTCGCGGGGGCGGGTCGCACGGCTCGAACAGTTGAGGAAGCGCAGGCAGGGCGCGGGCAAGCCGCCGCTGGTCGTTGACCGCACGCTGGTCGCGAAATGGTGAGGAGGGATGTCTCTCATGCTCGGAGTCTTCAAGCAGCTCGTGCAAGAAGTCGTCAGGAAGTTTAAAGGGCGCATTGTGGTGTTCACGCTGAGCCTTGCGGTCGGCTTGGCCCTCGCCCTCCTGTGCAAGGTCGCGGTCGCTCCTTTAGCCAGCAGAGAGGAGAAACGCGCGGCGGTCAACGAACAGGCGCCCCCGGAGGGCTGCGCAGGGGGCGACACCTTCGCCTCGCCGGAGGAGGTGGCCGGTGCGCTCCGGAGCGAGGACGTGGGCGTCAGGCGTGAGATGTTCCGCCGCCTCTTCGTGCTCCCCGGCCTGACGACCGCCTACTACGACTACGAGCGGGACAGGGATTTCCCGGAGCGCGCCGAAGGGTTGAGGCTCCGGCGTGTGAACCTCGACCGTTCGCCCGAAGAGGAGGCACTCGTCACCTTCGTCCGCGTGGAGAGTCCCGTCGCGGTCGTTCTGAAGCGGCAGGCGTGCGGCTGGAAGGCGGTCGCCGCGGTCAGCTCGTGGCTGCGTTTTGAGGACTACCCGTACGAAGACTGGTTGGAGACGCCGGAGGCGATCCAGGCGGGCAGGCACTTGCTCCTCGTGCGCGACAGCACGGGCGACGCGACGCGCTACACGCGCAGGGCGCGCCTGCTCAGTCTCGTCGGCGACCATCTGGAACAGGTGGCGGAGATCGAGGAGGAGACAATCAGCCCGTTTGAAAACTACAAGGGGGACGACTGGGCGGAGTTGAAGCGGCGGCGGACGGCAACCGTCGAGTTCGTGCCGCCGTCCGCGGGTTCGCCCGCACGCTTGAACGTGGAGTACCGCGAAGAGGTTGTGAGGTATTCCGGCGTCGAGCCCCCGAACGTCTACTGGCGCGAGGACGACGGGGCGTGGCACCAGGCGCGCGGGCACTGGCGCACGAGACACCGCGAGGTGATCAAGCCCGCCGTCGTCAGCGAGGAGCAGTTCGTATGGAGCGAGCAGAAGAGTCGTTTCGTCAAGGCCGGTTCGTAGCGCGTCTGGTGCGGCGCCGGAGACTGACCCTGTGGGCCGCGGTCTTGATGCTGGCGCTGGCCTCCCTGCTCGCTTACGCGAAGGGGAGGCGGGCCGCCGGGCCGTACGCGCTGGCCGACGACTGCCCACGCGGGGCGCTCGTCTACGCGCAGGCGTCCGACCTGCCCGAACTCCTGCGGCTCTGGGACAGTTCCCGCCTGAAGGAGCGTTACCTCGCAAGCACGAGCTTCAAACAGTTCGCCGACGGGCACGTCGCCCTCAAGCTCGTGGCGCGCGCGGGCGAGTTCGGCGAGGCGCTGGGGTTCACGCCCGACGCGCAGATGCTTTCGGAGGCGACCGAGAAGAGCGCCGCGCTGGCCGTCTACGACATAGGGCGGATGGAGTTGGTCTTCGTCGCGCCCGTGAGCGAAGAGAAGGTCTTGGCCGCGCGCCTCTTCCAGAACGCGGATAGTTTCGAGAAGACCGAGCTGCCGGACGGAACCGCCTACTACGCACGCGACGTGGAGGCCGACCGCGGGCGGCAGAAGCAGAAAATCCTCTTCGCCTTCTTACGCGGCCGCTTCGTGCTCGCCACCGACGAGCGGCTCATGCTGCGCACCCTCGCCAACGTAAACGGCAAGGCGCGCGCAGACCGTCTGTCCGACGACCCTTCGTTCAAGACTCTGAGCCGCGAGCTGGCGGCGCCGCACCTCGCCGCGGTCTGGGTGGATCAGACCAGGCTCAACGCCGACTACTACTTCAAACACTATTGGGCGATGGCGGACGCCTCGACGCTGAAAGGGATACGCGCCGGGCTCTTCGACTTCGAGGCGCGCGAAGGGAGCTGGCTCGAACGCAGGGAGTTCCTACTCGAAGGCGGGCGGAAGTTCGTGTCGGCCCTCTCCCCGCGCGACGTTCAGGAGTTGTCGGGGTACGCCCCGCCGGAAGCCGCCTACGTGAAGCTCTTCGTGCTGGCGGACGGGGGCGCCGCCGCGTCTTCGCTCGTCGGAAATACACTTCAGGATCACGCGCCCGAGGAGGGCGGCGGGGGCGTCGGGGGCGGCCGCCTTCACGAAGATTTCGACCCGGCCTCCGGAGGGGCCACGGACTACTCCTGGGGCTCTGATTATTCTTACCTTGACGGGGATTACGACGAGGCGATAGACGACACTTCCGACTCTGAAGAGGGCGGAGGGAGTCAGGAGGGTGACGAGACGGACACTGCCGCCGCCCGCCTCGAACAGGTTCTCGGCGCGGCGCGCCCGTCCCTCGGCGAGGCGGCGCAGTCTCCCGTCGTGAACGACGGGCCGCTCTTCGTCGAGTTCAGGAGGCTGGCGGTTCTCAGGCTGGACGACCCCGGCCGTCTGGACGTGAGGGCTTTCGAAGAGTCCGTCGCCTCTTTGGCCGCCGGGCCACTGACCGCCGCCGGCACGGTGGGGGCTTTAAGATGGTCGGACGCAGGGGAAGGGGAGCGGCGGCGGAGGGAGTTGGAGCTGCCCATGCTCGGCCGGAGACTCTGCTACGCGCTCCGTGGGCGTGACCTTTTCGTCTCGAACGACGGCGCCTTCCTCGATTCCGCACTGGCCGGGAGTGTTCGGGGTGTGAGGCGTCGCGCGGCCGGCCGTGAAGAGTATGACGAACTGACCGTCATCCGCCTGGATCGCCGGGCCGAGACCTTCGACGGGGTCTTCTCGAAGTTAGATGAGAGGCGTGCGCGCGGCAACCCGGCGGGCGGGCCGGACGAATCGGGCGCCCGGAACACGACCTCGGAAGCGTTCTTCTCCGGCAACGTGTCCAGCCTCCTCGACGCGGCCTCCCCCGTCAGCCGCATCGAAATTCGCAGACGCTCCACCCCGGGCCGCCTCCGCGAGGAGGTCGAGATGTCGGCACCCGGCCCCTAACAAGCCGAACCCGGCTCCCAATGACTTCACCTCCGGCCCTTATGTTTCGGGAATCTCAGACGGTTCTCCTGACGAAAGCGGGCTTGGGCAGTGATGCCCAAGCCCCGCTGTTAGTTTAAGACTTAATTCCCTAAACGCAGCCCTCCGAGGTCAGTGGCCGCCGGGGCTGGCCATCTTGCCGATGAGGGTGAAGAGGGGGAGGTACATGGAGATGACGATGGAGCCGATGGTGACGCCGAGGAAGCCGATCATGACCGGCTCGATGAGCGTCAGCAGGGAGGCGATGGCCGAGTCCACCTCCTGCTCGTAGAAGTCGGCGATCTTGCCGAGCATCGCGTCGAGCGCGCCCGTCTGCTC
>JAFAVK010000116.1 GCA_019242475.1 Acidobacteriota bacterium
GCGCCGTGCGCCTGACCTCGGCGAGCAGCTCGCGGAAGCTCATCTCCGGGTGGAGGCGTGAGCGCAGCACCAGCGTGTTGACGAAGAAGCCGATGAGGGCTTCGGTCTCGGCGCGGGTGCGGCCGGCGACCGGGGTGCCGACCGAGAAGTCCTCCTGGGAGGTGTAGCGGTAGAGCAGGGCGTCGAAGGCGGCGAGCAGCGTCATGAAGAGCGTCGCGCCCTCGCGGCGGCCGAGCGCGACCAGGGCGTCGGTCAGCCCCTTCGGGAGTCGGAAGTGGTGCGCGGCGCCGTCGAAGGTCTGGACGGCGGGGCGGGGTCGGTCGGTCGGGAGTTCGAGCGCCGCCGGGGCTCCCGCCAGTTGCTCGCGCCAGTAGGCGAGTTGCCCTTCGATCTCGCCTTTCGCGAGCCAGTCCCTCTGCCAGACTGCGTAATCGCCGTACTGAATCGGCAGCGGGGCGAGCGGTGAGGGGCGGCCCGCGGCGAAGGCTTCGTAGAGCGCCGCGACCTCGCGGACGAGCGTCGCCATCGAGACGGCGTCGGAGACGATGTGGTGCACCGCCAGCAGCAGCGCGTGCTTCTCCTGGCCGAGGCGGTAGAGGGTAGCGCGCAGCAGCGGCCCGCGCGCGAGGTCGAAGGGGCGCAGGGACTCTTCGCCGATCAGCCGGCGGGCCTCCGCCTCGCGCAGCTCGGGCGCGACGTGGCTCAGGTCTTCGACGGAGAAGACACACGGGCCGGTGGGCAGGATGACCTGGGAGGGCTTACCCTCGCTCGTCTCGAAGACGGTGCGGAGGCTCTCGTGCCGGCGCGTGATCTCCTCGATGCTGCGGCCGAGCGCCTCGACGTTGAGCGCGCCGTGGAGGAATAGGGCAGCCGTGATGTTGTAGAAAGGGCTCCCCGGCTCCAACTGGTCGAGGAACCAGAGACGCTGCTGCGCGAAAGAGAGTGGCAGCGGCCCAGCCTCACCGCGGCGGGGAATCTTGGTGAGGCGTGCAACGTCAACGCCCTGCGCCCGCAGGAGCTTGTCGAGGAGGAGGCGCTTCTCGGGCGAGAGGCCGTCGATGCGGCGGCTGACGCTCGTCTTCTGTGATGTCGTTTCGGCGCTCATGGCAAGTGCGTTGACAGACCTGCGTGACCCCGCAGGCGCGGGGGCGGACGTGAGCGGCGGGCCGCCGGGCGGCTCGGCGCTCTTGAAAGCTGAAGGGAACGTTTGCGTCGGTTGAGTGAGGCTTCGAAAGTGTCAGCGGCGGCCGGGTGGACTACCGTCACGAAGAGTTGCTCGAAGGAGCAGCTCAACGGCCGCGGCTATGATACTGGCTTGCTTACGACTGGTTGCTGAGAAGCGCCCTGGCCTCGTCTTCGGAGAGGAACTCGATGAGTTCGAGCACAGTGGCTGTTCTTTCAACGTCTTCCCGCACGGCCTCTGCGGCCTGCCTGACAAAGCCCGCTAAGTCTACTACAGTCGGCGTCTCGAATAAAGCACTGACGGGCACCTCGACGTGGAAAATTTCGCGCAGCCGCGCGATGAGGTGCGTCGCCAGCAGCGAGTGGCCGCCCAGCTCGAAGAAGTTGTCGTGGATGCCGACCTCCTCGAGGCCGAGCAGGTCGCGCCAGATGGAGGCGACCTCCTCCTCGACCTCGTCGCGCGGGCCGACGTACTCGTTCTCAAGCTCTGGACGCGGGTGGAAAGTCGCAGCGCCCGCGCCGTCGGCCTCCGCCCCGCGTCCGGACTCTTCGCGCGTGACCCACTGCCTGACCCTCGCCCCTAGGTCGGTGGTCGAGACGACCAGCGCCCCTCCGCCTTCGAGCGTGAAGAGACGCGCCAGCGCCTCAAGCCCCTCGGCCGGGGTGATGGCGTCCGCAGCGGCTTCGCCCGCGGCCCCCACGCGCCAGCCGTCCCACGCGACGCTCGTCCAGACGGTCGCGCTCCGCCCACGCGCCGCGGCGGCGAAGGCGTCCATGAAGGCGTTCGCCGAGGCGTAGGCCGCGAAGCCGATGCCGCCGAGGACGGTCGAGAGCGAGGAGACCAGCATGCAGAAGTCGGGGTCGCGCCCGCGCAGCACCTCTTCGAGGACGAGTGTGCCGTGCGCCTTGGCGCGGAACTGCGCGCGGCACGCGGCCTCGTCCGTGCCCTGGATGAGGCTGAAAGCCTGCGGGCCGACGACCCCGGCCGCGTGGACGACGCCGTTGACGGGGCCGAACGTCGCCTCGGCGCGCGCCAGCGCCGCGCGCATCGCGCCCGGGTCGGAGGCGTCGGCCCGACACACCAGGACCTCCGCGCCCAGCGACTCGAGCTCGCGCAGCTTGGCGATCTTGCGCCCGAACTCGTCGTCGGCCTCCGCGCGCGCCTCCCACTCGCCGCGCGCGGGGAACTCCGTGCGGGCGGTCAGGACGAGCCGCGCGCGTGCCGCGCGCGCGAGGTACTCGGCGAAGACGAGGCCGACGCCGCCCGTGCCGCCCGTGATGAGATAGACACCGCGCTCGCGCAGCCGGGCCGAGCCCGCGGGCGGGGCTTCGAGCGGCGTCGGCTCGAAGCTCTGCACCCAACGGCGGCCGCCGCGCAGCGCGACGGCCGCGTCGGTCGAGGCGCGCGAAAGCTCTCCGATAAGCGCGTCGATCAACTCTTCTTCCTGCCGCGAGCCGGCCGCGGGCGGCGACACGTCAATGGAGCGGCAGTTGATGTCGGGGTACTCCTGCGGAATGACGCGGCAGAGCCCGTGGACGGTCGCCTGCTCGGGCCGCGGCTCGCGCTCGCCGAAGACCTCCTGCGCCTCGAAGGTGACGACACCGAGCCGGACGCTTCTTTCGAGCCGCCGCCCGCCGAGCGCCTGCGCGAGGTGGAGAAGGCTGTAGAAGACCTGCCCCTGCGCCCGCTCGAAGCCTTCGACGCCGGCCCGCTCCGGCCGGCCGGCCGGGGCCGCCGCCCCGAGGTGCAGGATGCGTGTGGGCATGAGGCCGCGCGCGGAAAGCTCGTCGAGCAACTGCACGTAGTCGCTCTGTCGCCGCGCGTCAATCTCGTAAACGCCTTCGGCCTTGCGCGCGAAGCCCGCGCCGGAGGCGGTCGCCAGCACGGCCTCCCGACCGCGACGCCGCAGGGCGTTCAAGACCTTCTCGCCGAGCCCGCGCCCGCCGGCCAGCACGAGCCAGGGGCCGCGCGCCTCGTCCGCGCCGGAGGCGAGCCGCGGGGCCGCGTCGCGCTTCCACGTCGGCGTGTAGAACCATTCGGAGACGGGCCGCCTGCGCCGCGCCTCCTCCTCGCGCGAGGTGGTGCTCAGCTCGCGCCGCTCGACCCAGTACCGGCTCCGCTCGAAGGGGTAGGTCGGGAGCTGCACGCGGCGTCGGCGCTCCGCGCCGTAGAAGCCGCGCCAGTCGATCCTCACGCCTGCGACCCAGAGCTTGCCGAGTGCGCCCAGCACGGACGCGGCGGCCGAAGAGTTCGCCTGTGGGTGTGGCAGCGAGGCGGCGACGGTGTGCGCCGCGCCCGCGGAAGGGTGACGCCGGACGAGCGAGGTCAACGTCTGGCCGGGGCCGACTTCGAGCAGGAAGCGCCCCCCCTCGGCCAGAAGCGTCTCCACGCCTTCGAGGAAGAGCACGGCCTGCCGCAGGTGCCTGGCCCAGTAGGCCGGGTCGGTCGCCTCCGACGCTTCGATCCAACGACCCGTCACGTTCGAGACGAAGGGGATCGAAGGCGCACGCAGCTCGACGCGCGCGACCTCTTCGGCAAACGCCGCGAGCACGGGCTCGACCACCCGCGAGTGGAAGGCGTGCGAGGTGTGGAGCCGCCGCGCTTCGAGGCCGCTGGCGGCGAGCTGTCGCTCAAGCCGCTCGACGGCCTCGACGGGGCCGGAGGCGACCGAGAGCGACGGCGCGTTGTGCGCCGCGAGCGAAAGCTCCTCCCCCAGAAGCTCGCGCAGCTCTTCGGCCGGCAGCGGCACGGCCGTCATCGCGCCGCGCGGCAGCCCGCCCATCAGCCGGCCGCGCACAGCCACCAGCCGCAGGGCGTCTTCGAGAGAGAGGACGCCGGCCAGACAGGCCGCGACGTACTCGCCCACGCTATGTCCGATCATCGCCGTCGGCACGACGCCCCAGCTCATCCAGAGCTTCGCCAGCGCGTACTCGACGGCGAAGACGGCGGGCTGCGTCAGCTGAGTCTCGGCCAGCCTGCGCGCGCCCGCCTCCGCCCCGGCCTCGGCGGGGAAGAGGACGCGGCGCAGGTCTTCGCCGAGGTGCGGCGCCAGCGCGAGGGCGCAGGCGTCGAGCGTCTCGCGGAAGGTCGCTTCCGTCTCGTACAGCTCGCGCGCCATGTTGACGTGCTGCGCGCCCTGGCCGGGGAACATGAAGGCGACGCCGCCCTCCGCCTCGCCCTGTGCGGCCTGCTTCGGCGGCTGCGCCCCGAGCGCCGAGACGGCCTCGACCGCGTCGCGGCAGACGAGCGCGCGCCGGTGCGCGAAGACCTTGCGCCCCTCCTGAAGCGTGTAGGCCGCGTCGGCGAGGTTGATGTCGGGCTGGCCCTTGAGATGTGCCGCGAGGTTGGCCGAGGCCGCGGCGAGCGCCGACGGCGTGCGCGCCGAAAGCAGGAGGAGTTGATAAGGTCTTGAGGCGTCGGGCGCAGGCGGCTCCGGGGCCTCTTCGAGGACGACGTGGGCGTTGGTGCCGCCGATGCCGAAGGAGCTGACGCCGGCGCGGCGCGGCGTCTCGCCCCGCTCCCACGCCGAGAGACGGGCGTTGACGTAGAAGGGACTCTCCTCGATTTCGAGCTTCGGGTTCGGCCGCTCGAAGTGCAGGCTCGGCGGAAGCTCGCGGTGCTTGAGCGCGAGCACGGTCTTCAACAGCCCGGCGACCCCGGCGGCCGCGTCGAGGTGGCCGACGTTGGTCTTGACCGAGCCGAGCGCGCAGAAGTTCTTCCGGCCGGTCGAGTGGCGGAAGGCGCGCGTCAGCGCGGCCACCTCGATGGGGTCGCCGAGCGGCGTGCCCGTCCCGTGCGCCTCGACGTAGGAGACGGTCTCGGGCGCGACGCCCGCCACGGCCTGCGCCAGCGCGATCACTTCCGCCTGCGCCGTCACGCTCGGGGCCGTGTAGCCGACCTTCGCCGAGCCGTCGTTGTTGACGGCCGTGCCCTTGATGACGGCGTGAATCTGATCGCCGTCGGCGACCGCTTCGGAGAGACGCTTGAGGAGGACGACGCCGGCCCCGTTGCCGCCCAGGGTGCCGAGCGCGCGCTCGTCGAAGGCGCGGCAGTGTCCGTCGGGCGAGGTGACGCCGCCTTCCTGGTAGGCGTAACCCGCCTCCTGCGGCAGGGCGATGGAGACGCCGCCGGCGAGCGCCATGTCACACTGGTAGTTGAGGAGGCTCTGGCAGGCGAGCGAGACGGCGACCAGCGAGGTCGAGCAGGCGGTCTGCACGCTCAGGCTCGGGCCGCTCAGGTTGAGCTTGTAGGAGACGCGCGTGCAGAGGTGATCCTTGTCGTTGCCGACCATGGCCTGGAAGCCGCCGACGGCGCGCAGGACTTCCGGGTTCGAGTAGAGGTTGAAGAGGTAGGCGCTCAGGCTCGCGCCGCCGAAGACGCCGACGGGGCCGCCGACGCGTTCGGGGTCGTAGCCGGCGGCCTCCAGCGCCTCCCACGCGCATTCAAGGAAGACCCTGTGCTGCGGATCCATGATCTCCGCCTCGCGCGGGTTGAAGCCGAAGAAGGGCGCGTCGAACTGTTCGACGTCGGCGAGCCGGCCCCGCGCGCGGACGTAGTTCGGCTGGTTGTAGACCTCCGCCGGGACGCCCGCGCGCCCTAACTCTTCGTCCGTGAAGAAGGAGATCGACTCGACCCCCGCGCGGAGGTTACGCCAGAACTCCTCGACGTTGGCCGCGCCGGGGAAACGCCCCGCCATGCCAACGACCGCGACCGCCTCGAACGTCTCCTGCTGCAACTCTTCACTCATCGCTCGCCGCCCCCCGCCAGATGTCTCCGCTGGTTGAGCGCCGCCCGCTGCCGGCCGGCGCGGTCGTAGGTCTGCGCGAGCGCCGGCGCCTGGGCCGGCCCGGGGCTCAGGTGTCGCGCGAGCGCGCCGACCGTCGGATACTGAAACATGTCCACCATCGAAAGCTCGCGCTTGAGCTGCTCGCGCAGTCGGGCGTTGGCCTTGATCATCAGCAGCGAGTGGCCGCCGAGGTCGAAGAAGTTGTCGTCAACGCCCACCTGCTCGACGCCGAGCACTTCGCGCCAGACCGAGGCGATGGTGCGCTCAAGCTCGTTGCGCGGAGGCAGGTAGGATTCGTCGTCGGCGCGGCGCGGCTGCCCCGGCGCGGGCAGGGCCTTCCTGTCCACCTTGCCGTTCGGCGTCAAAGGCATCTCGTCCAGAACGACGAAGGCCGAAGGGATCATGTGCTCGGGCAGGAGCGAGCGCAGGTGTGAGCGGAGCCCCGCGTCGTCCAGCGCGCGGCCCGCCTCGGAGACGGCGCGCGTCACGTAGGCCACGAGGCGCTGCTCGCCGGGCGCGTCCGCGCGCGCCACGACCACGGCCTCGCGCACGCCCTCGTGGCGCTCGGCGGCGGCCTCGATCTCGCCCGGCTCGACGCGGAAACCCCGCACCTTCACCTGATGGTCGATGCGGCCGAGGAAGTCGATCTCGCCCTCGGGCGTGTAACAGGCTAGGTCGCCCGTGCGGTAGAGTCGGGCTCCCGGCTCCGCGGGGAACGGGTCGGGGACGAACCGCTCGGCCGTGAGCGCCGGACGGTTCAGGTAGCCGCGCGCGAGGCCAACGCCGCCGATGTGCAGCTCGCCCGCGACGCCCGGAGGCACGGGGTTCATGTCTCGGTCGAGCAGGTAGACCTGCATGTTCGAGATGGGTCGGCCGATGAGCGGCTTCGGCCCGCCGGGGAAGCACTCGTCGGCCGTCGCCCAGACGGTCGTCTCCGTCGGCCCGTAGGCGTTGAAGAAGCGACGGCCGCGCGCCCAGGTGTCCACGAGTCCCGCGGGACACGCCTCGCCCGCCACGACGACGGTGCGCAGCGCGGGCAACTCCGCGTCCGGCATCAGCGCCAGCGCGGAGGGCGGCAGCGTGACGTTCGTCACCGCCTGCTCAAAGAGCAGGCGGCGCAGGCCCTCGCCCGGCAGCAGGGACTCGGGCTTTGCGAGGACGAGTGCCGCGCCCGTGTGCAGCGCCATCGCGATCTCGAAGATGGAGGCGTCGAAGCTGAGCGAGGCGAACTGGAGGACGCGCGCGTCCGGCCGTATGTCGAAGGAGACGACCTGCGCGCACGCGAGGTTCGCCAGCCCGCGGCGGGTCACGACCGCGCCCTTGGGCCGGCCCGTCGAGCCCGACGTGTAGATGACGTAGGCGGCGTCCTCGGCGGAGGCCGAGGGCGCGAGGTTCTCCGCGCCGTGCGCTTCGATCTGCGCCGCCTCGGCGTCCACGGACACGACCCGCGCCCCGTGCGTCGGCAGCGCCCCGACCAGCCCTTCCTGCGTCAGCAGCACGGAGAGGCCCGCGTCCTCGGCCATGAAGGCGAGGCGGTCGCGCGGGTACGCAGGGTCGAGCGGCACGTAGGCGCCGCCCGCCTTGAGCACCGCCAGCACGGAGACGACCATCTCGACCGAACGCTCAAGCATCAGGCCGACCCTCGTTTCGGGGCCGACGCCGAGCGTGCGGAGGTGGCGCGCCAGCCGGTTCGAGCGCGCGTTGAGCTGCGCGTAAGAGACTCTCTTCCCCTCGAAGAACAGCGCCTCCTTTTCGGGTGTCAGCGCGGCGTGCAGTTCGACGCGCTCGTGCAGGCATTCGCCGCCGAAGTCGTCTCTGCGCGTGTCGTTCCACTCGGAGAGCGTTCTCTGCCGCTCGGCCGCGCCGAGCAGCGGCAGCTCTGCGAGACGCAGCTCCCGGCCCGAAGCGATGGCTTCGAGCAGCGTCCGGTAGTGGCCGCTCATCCGCTCGACGGTCGCCGCGTCGAAGCGACCCGTGTCGTAGAAGAACTGAAGCAGCAGCTCGTCGCCGGGCGCGATGACCAGACTGAGCGGGTAGTTGACCTTCTCGTGCGACTGCACGCCCCGGACGCGCAGGGCGGGTCTGCCGCCCCCGTCCGCCGATTCGGAGACCGGGTAGTTCTCGAAGACGAGGAGGGACTCGAAGAGCGGCCGCCCGCGCGGGACTTCGCTCCACCCCTGCACCTCCACCAGAGGGCTGTGCTCGTACTGCCGCGCCTCGACCTGCTGCCTTTGCAGCTCCTTGAGCCAGGGGCGGAGCCGCGCGTCGCCCGGCACCTCTGCGCGGACGGGGAGGGTGTTGATGAAGAGGCCGATCATCTCCTCGACGCCATCGAGCTCGGGCGGCCGCCCCGAGACGGTGGCGCCGAAGAGGACGTCGCGCTCGCCGCTGTAGCGCGAGAGCAGCAGCGCCCACGCCCCACGCAGGAGCACGTTGAGCGTCAACTGCTCCTGCCTGGCGAACCTTCGCAGGGCTTCGGTCACGTGTGCGGGGACGCGCCCGACGAACTTCGTGTAGCCGCCCTCGGACGGCTGCGACGCGTCCGCGTGTTCCGGCGTCTCGGCCTCGCCCTCGACCGAGACGTTCCGCACACGAACCGTGCCCCCTTCGTTCTCCGAGACGGCGGGCTTATCGACGCCGAGTGGGGTGGGTGCGGTAAAGCCCTTGAGGGCCGCTCGCCAGTAGCGCTCGGCCTCGCCCGCCCCCTGCCGCCGCAGCCACGCCACGTAGTCGCGGTAAGGGCGCCGCCTCTTGAGTCGCACCTCTTGCCCTGCGCGCAACGCCTCGTAAGCGACGATGACTTCGCCGAGCAGCGGGGAGAGGCACCAGCCGTCGAGCAGGATGTGATGGAAGCTCCAGACGAGGCGGTGCGCGCCGCCCGGGAGCTGCGCCAGCGCGAGGCGCATGAGTGGCGCGCGGGAGAGGTCGAAGCCCTGGGCGCGGTCTGCGGCGAGGAGGTCTTGGAGGGCGCGCTCGCACTCGGCGGCGGAGAGGCCCGCCCAGTCGAGCCGGCGCAGGGGGAGCGTGGCGCGGCGCTCCACCAC
>JAFAVK010000137.1 GCA_019242475.1 Acidobacteriota bacterium
AGAGGCGGAGCCGCCTCACCAGCTTCGATGTCGGGCGCGTTCTGCCGTCCGCGAAGCGGCGCATGGTCGGGCCGTTCATCTTCTTCGACCACATCGGCCCGGTCGAGCTGCCGAAGGGCCTGGCGCGCGAGGCGGACGTGCGGCCGCACCCGCACATAGGACTCTCGACCGTCACGTACCTGTTCGCGGGCGAGATTATGCACCGCGACTCGACCGGCGTGGAGCAGTCCATCCGTCCGGGCGAGATGAACTGGATGGTCGCGGGCAGCGGCATCACGCACTCCGAACGCTTCGAGCGTGCGCGCCGCGAGGGCGGGCTGATGCACGCGATTCAGTCGTGGGTCGCGCTGCCCGACGGCGAGGAAGAGACCGCGCCCGCCTTCACGCACCACGAGGGAGACGACCTGCCTGTGCATTTTGATGAAGGAGTCTGGCTGCGGCTTCTGGCGGGCGAGGCGTACGGCCTGCGCTCGGCCGTGAAGACGCACTCGCCCCTCTTCTACGCACACGTCCTGCTGCGGCCCGGCGCGCGCATCGCGTTGCCGCGCGAGCACGCGGAGCGCGCCGCCTATCTCGTCTCCGGCGCGGCCGAGGCGGACGGGCGCGCGATTGCGGCGACGCAGATGGCCGTGTTCGACGGCGGCGCCGAGGCGGTGTTGGAGGCGACGGCCGAGAGCGTGTTGATGCTTCTGGGCGGCGCGCCCGTGGGCAGGCGCTTCATCGAGTGGAATTTCGTCTCGTCCTCGCGCGAGCGCATCGCGCAGGCGAAGGCGGACTGGCGCGCCGGGCGCATGAAGCTGCCGGACTCGGACAACGCGGAGTTCGTCCCGCTGCCGCCCGACCCGCTCCGCGCGCCCGCGCCGCCGCTTTGAACCGACCGCCTCGGGCCGGCATAGCTTCGGGCAAGTGCCCAGCTCTCACTGACCGGGGATCGGGCAACCCCGATACCATAACGGGTGAAGGCGGCGTTAACGCCGCCTGTCTTTCCGGTTAAATCTCGACATGAATGCGCGTTTGAAGTGCCGGGCGTGCTATTAAAAGGCGTAGGTTCCGTTAGAATGCTTGGCCGTCTCCGGGCGCTCTTTCCGGAGCGCGTGGGTTCTGCGGCGCCGGAGGCCGCGGCCTGCGATTCTCTCTTGTGAGGTGTTCCGCCGGCATGGCAATCATCAGTCGTAAGACGAAGAAGAAGATCGGGAAGCAGGTGAAGAAGCTCGTGAAGCGGCACGGCCCCGAAGTCGCGCTGGGCGCGGCGACCGCGCTCGTCACCGCCGTGGTCAATAAGGCGACCGACAAGCCCACGAAGCAGAAGGAGAAGGGCGAGAAGGATAAAGGCAAGAAAGATAAGAAGGAGACGAAAGACAAGAAAGGCTCTAAAGGTGCTGCCCCCAAGGGAGGCGGCTCGAAGGGTACTAGCAAAAAGGGTCAGAAGGCTGAGTCCGAGAGTTAAGAACGGCGCCCGCGTACGACTCAACCGTCGAGCGCAAACGCCCCGCTGACGGACGGCGCGGCCTCCACGTCGCTCTCTTGTGCGTGCGGCCTGAAGCGGTAGCCGACGCCGGTCACCGTCTCGATCCGCCCGCCGCAGGGCCCGAGGCTCTGCCGCAGGCGGCGGCAGAGTTCCAGCCCGCCCATCTGCGGGAGCATCAGGTCGAGGAGGATGAGCGCGGGCGGGTCACGCGGGTCGAGCGCGGCGCCGAGCGCCTGCTCGCCGTCGGCGGCGACGCGCGTCGCGAACCGCTCGCGTTCCAGGTTGTACCGCAGCCCCTCGGCCAAATCCGGGTCGTCTTCGACGATGAGAATGGGTCTGGGCATTGTCGCTCGTCCTTCGGAGATTTAACGCGGAATTAACCGACGCTTAACAGCCCCGTAGCCGCCGCCGTCTAGCATCGGAGTCCCCCTCCAACCGCCCGCCTTGTTGCTGTGCGAGAGGTAAGAGGTCTCCCCGACCTCTTACCTCATTTAATCGTCTCCGTCCGAATACTCCTCCGAGACTTGCGGCGCCCGTGGAGGATGTGACGCATCAGGCTCGACGGGGCCGCCCAGCGCCGGCCATCCAAACGTCGCTCAAGCATCACGTGCGAAGGGTTCGAGGGGCAGAGCCCGACCACTTGCACGTCGGACGAGCCGTCGAAGAAGGTGCGGCCCACGAGGCCGCCGTCGGTCTCCTTCACGACAACGCGCCTCCCCCTTGCCCCCGTGATCAGTTCCAACTGAAGTACCGCGTTTGACTGAGCCATAACATCACCTGCCATTGGATGGCTATCGCCGGCGAGGTTCACTCTTCAAAGCGGCGCCCGCGGCGCCGGCTCGATAGAACTTACGACGCCGGAGTTAATTCCGCGTGTCCGGCGTGTGTGCGGGGCGTTAACACTTCGACGCGCCGGCCCTTGGTTGACCTGTCGGGGCGCGTCGTCGCGGCGACGCAGCCGACCCCCTGGCGCTCGGAGGAGCTGCTCGACACGGGTCGGACGTTCCACGAAGTCTTCGCCACGCCGCGGAAGCCGACCGAAGCCGCGCCCTCCCCTCAGAGCCGACCCGCGTCGGCCCAGCAAGAAGGTTGAATGCGATGGATGATGAGGAGATGAGGGATGAGCCGACGTTCCCGGTACTCTGCGTCTGGTGCGGCGCGGAGATGCGCAGGGCGAGCACGCCCGAGTCGCCGGGCATGTGCCAGGGATGTTTTCAAAACATGGTCGAGGAGCACACGCGCCTCGCCGCGCGGCGACAGGAGAACGTCTACGCCAGTGACCGTTAATCCGTCAGGATGTTTGAGGCGACCGGGGTGGGTTCCAACTCTTTATCTTTAGCGCTCGCCGCCTCTCTCACGGGCGTTCGGGTTGATGCCGTTCACGCCCACGACCAGGTCGCAGCCGAAGACCTCCTCGAACAGCCCGCCCTTGCCCTCCGCCGCCGCGGCCTCCCGCTCGCAGTCGCCTTCGCACGCGAGTGCGAGCCGAAGCTTCCCGCCTTCGCGCGCGCAGCTCAAATCGCGCACGCGCCCCTCGTGGCTGCGGTCGAGCGCGTCGGCGACGCGGAGGATGGCGGCGAGGCTCCGCACCGTCTCGCGGTCAAACTGGTGGAGCCGCCAGAACTCGCTGTGCTTCTCCTTCGGGGCGGAGCCGCGGTGGTAGCGCGCGACGTTGGCGATCACGTCGCGCTCCGCCTCGGAGAAGCCGGTCAGCTCCGAGTTCTTGATGAGGTAGAGCGCGTGCTTGTGGTGCCCCTCGTGCGCGATGTGGTAGCCCACGTCGTGCAGCAGGGCGGCGGCCGAGAGGAGCGTGCGGTGGTGGCGCGTCAGGCCCGAAGACGGCGCGACTTCGTCGAAGATCGTCTCGGCGAAGCGCGCCACCCTTCGCGCGTGCGAGACCTCGTAGCCGAAGCGGCGGCCCACGGCGTGGACGCCGCGCAGACGCGGGTCTGTGTCGTCGGGCAAAGGCGGCTGCGATTCGGCCTCGACCTCGCGCAGGAAGTCGATGATGACGCCCTCGCGCAAAGCCCAGTCGCAGGTGCGCAGGTAGTTGATGCGGAGCGAGCGCATCACGGCTTCGAGGATCTGCCCGCCCGCGACGATGATCTCGGCACGCTGCGCGCTGATGCCGGGCACGACGCGCCTCTCGGCCTGGGTCATCCCGGCCATGCGCTCGTTGAAGCGTTCGAGCCGGCTGAGGGCTATCTTGGCGCCGGCGGGCTGCGCGCCCTGCGACTTCTGCTTGCCGCTCTGTGCACGCAGCGCCTCGCCGATGGCGATGATCGTCCCCGAGGTGCCCGTCACGCGCTGCCAGCCCGCGTCGCGCAACTCCCGCGCCGGGCGCTCCAGCGCGCCGCGTATCTCTTCGCGCAGCGCGCGCAGCTCCCTGGCCTTCGGCGGGTCGCCCGAGATGAAGCGTTCGGTCAGGCCCACCGCGCCGAGCTTCACGGAATGGAGCGCGACGGGGACGCCGCCGCTCACGAGCGAGATCTCGGTCGAGCCGCCGCCGATGTCTACGTTGACGAGCGAAGCGCCCGCCTCGCAGCAGCCGCGCGCCGCGGCGAGGCCGATGAGGCGCGCCTCCTCTATCCCCGAGAGCACCTCGACGCGGACGCCCGTCCTCCGCTCGACCTCGTCGATGAACTCCGCGGCGTTCGAAGCCGCGCGGACGGACGCCGTGGCGGTCGCCAGCACGCGCTCTGCCCCGCGCGCCTCGGCGATGGAGCGGAAGCGCTTGACGCACTCGGACGCGCGCTCGACGGCCCCGGGCGAAAGGTACCCTTCGCGCAGCGTCTCGTGGCCGAGGCGCACCGTCTCCTTGTCGCGGGCGAGGACGGCGAACGAGTCGGCGGACGCCGCGTCCACGACCACGAGCTTGATGGAGTTCGAGCCGATGTCGATGGCGGCCAGTTTCATCAGTCAGCCTTCAGGGCGAGTTCGCGGCGATTGTACGAGAAGTGTGTTACACGGGTGTAACAGGGAATAGGTTACCCTATCGCCCATGAAAACCCTCTACCTGCTGCGCCACGCCAAGTCGAGTTGGAAAGAGCCCGGCCTACAGGACTTCGACCGCCCCTTGAACGGCCGCGGGCGCGAGTCCGTGCCGCTCGTCGGCCGGTTCATAAGGAAGAAGAAGCTGCGGGTTGACTTGATGATCAGCTCGCCCGCCGCGCGCGCCCGACAGACGGCCGCGCTCGTCAAAGAGTCGGCCGGGCTCACGGCCGAACTGCTCTTCGACGAGCGAATCTACGAGGCCGACGCTGTCACCCTGCTCGAAGTCGTCACGCAGGCTGCGGAGTCGGCGGACTCTCTGATGCTCGTAGGGCACAACCCCGGGATGGAAGAGCTGCTGACGCTCCTAACCGGGGAGGGGCGGGCCATGCCGACGGCGGCGCTGGCGTGCGTGGCGCTTGAGGTCGAGAAGTGGGGGAAGGCGCGGGCGGGCCGCCTCGAATGGCTCGTGCGGCCGAAGGAGCTGGCGGAGGGCTAAAGCCCCCTTAGAATTTCGGCGGCTCAGCTCCGACCCGACGCAGCGCTCTCGCCGAGCGGCGGGTCTTCGTCTCCACCCTTCAAGGCGCGACCCTTCCTGCGACGCTCGGTGCTCAAGCGCCGCAGCGTCGAATGCACTTCCAGCACAAGCTCGGCGCGCTCGCCCGGGTCACCCGGCGCTTCGCCTTCGTCCGCCGAGAGCACGGCGGCCGCGACCTCACTGCTCAACTCGTGGGCGATTGACATAAAGGGGGGTTTAACTCCTCTTCCGAAGCCTCAGACGAAAGCGATTTGTTCGGAAGCCACGATAGTACACCTCGGGTCTTACCTTTCTGTTACCCCGGTGTTAACACCCCGGCTTTTCGTCTGCCACGCGTTCACGGCAACGCCGCCCCAGTGGCCGGCCGCAGCCCTGTGACCTTCCCGGCGAGCCTTTAATAGTTTTTCGAGACACCCACCTCACGCCGTCCGCACAGGGCGCGCCATTAACATTCCACACACATTCTGTTAACAGTCTGGTAACATGACTCTCAACGGCGCCTGCCCCGTCAGCGCCCCCGTGCTGCCGAGCTTCCGTCCAACAACCCGTCGAGAGGTGTGTTCCCATGCGTGAGTCATGCCGCAGGGTTAAAGGCCGGGTCTTTACGTGTCTCGCCTGCCTGCTCGTCTGCGCGTTCGCGGGTGTCTCCGCGAACGCCGAGCCGTCGGCGCCCAGGATAGTCTGCCGCGCGACGCTCGCCGAAGCGCGACGCACGGAACTGGCCGCGCAACTGCGTGCCATCACCGGCTGGGCCGGGCTCCACTTCGACGGCGAGGGCTTCCTGCGTTTCGGTTCTGCGGGGCCTGCGGGCGGCTCACAGTCTGCGCGCGAGCTGCTCGCGGCGGCCGAGGCGGGCGAGAACCTTCTCATCATCGAGGACGCGAGCGGCAGCGCCGACGTGGTCTTCTCGCGCGTGCTCGAAGGCCGTTGGAAGGGCGGCTCGGGGGGGAGGCCGCCGGCCTACGTCATCCAGATAGACTTCAAAGATTTCTCGCACGTGATGGGCGACCGCGCGGCTCTCGCGGCCTTCAACGCCGGTTGGGGCGCGCTCCACGAGATCGAGCACGCCGTCAACGACTCGGCCGACGCGCAGAGGCCGGGCGACTCCGGCGCGTGCGAAGCGGCGATCAACCGCATGCGTCGCGAGTGCGGGCTGGCCGAGCGAGCCGAGTACTTCTACACGCCCGTGCCCGGTGCCGAGCGTGGCGACTTCAAGACGCGTTACGTCCGCCTCGCCTTCACGCAGGCGCGCCCGTCAGACAAGAGGCGCAGGCAGTACTGGCTCTACTGGGACGCCGCGCTGACCGGGGTCGGCGCGGACGCCGGCCAGGTCGCTTCGAGGTGAGCGGCAGGAGTATTTCGGAAACAGCCTTGATGCGTTAAAGACGCACCAGACCTGTCTCGACCAGACCGGAGGCCCGGCGGCTTACATGTCCGCCGGGCCTCCGTCTTTCTATACCTCTACTCACGCCCTGTGCTCAACTGACAGGCCAGAATTAACGAACATTTAATACACCCTTCACTCTGATTTAACTCACAGGGACTAACCTCCGTCCTTGCCACACCAAGCTTGTACAGAACCACAGACTGAAACCGCCGACGCCTTCAGGTGCGGCGGGTCTCATCTACCGGCCCAAGCCATCATGCACACGAACGGCGCCCGAGGCCGCCACACACCCAGGTTCCACAGGAGGTTCCCGATGAAGTTCTTCAGCCCGAGGCGGCTCCCCCGTCTCGCCAGTTTCGTGCTCGCCTGCGCTCTCTTCGTGCTCGCGGGCGCGGCCGCGTCGGCGCAGACTGACACCGGACGTATCGCGGGCGTCGTCCGCGACCCCAACGGCGCGGTAGTCTCCGGCGCCACGGTCACGGCCAAGAACGAGCGCACCGGCGAGGGGCGCACCGCGACGACCGACGCCGAAGGCATTTATCAGCTTCCGGCGCTCAGGGCCTCGAATTACACCGTGACTGTCAGCGCGCCGAACTTCGCGGCCAACACCTTCACGAACGTTCAGATCAACGTCGGGCAGGAGCAGAGGCTCGACGTGGCGCTCTCGGCCGCGGGGCTCACCGAGGACGTGACGGTCGTCGCCGGCGCGACCGAGGCGGCGATAGATACCAGCTCGGCGCGGATGGGCGCGACCGTCAACGAGCGCGAGGTGGTCGGCCTGCCCCTGAACGGCCGGCAGCTCTCGCAGCTCTACCTGCAAGCCCCCGGCACCGTTAACAGTGGCGCGGGCACGTTCGGCGACATCCGCTTCTCCGGCCGCGCGGTCGAGCAGAACATCGTCCGCTACGACGGCGTCGAGGGCTCGGCCATCATCGACGCCGCGCCGGGCGTCCTCAACGGCGAGATCGCCACGCCCTTCCGCCTCCAGACCTCGCTTGAGAACGTGCAGGAGTTCCGCGCCGACTCGAACAACTACCCGGCCGAGTTCGGCACGGGCACCGGCGGGCAGATTAACGTCGTGACGAAGTCGGGCGGGAACCAGCTCCACGGCTCGGCCTTCGAGTACCTGCGCAACAGCGCGCTCGACGCCTCGAACTTCTTCGACAACGTCGTCGGCACCAAGACGCCGCTCAAGCTCAACCAGTTCGGCGGAAGCCTGGGCGGGCCGCTCGTGAAAGACAAGCTCTTCTTCTTCGGCTCCTACGAGGGCTACCGCCTGCGCGCCGGCCTCAACGCCATCGAGGCCGTGCCCGGCGACCCGGCGCGCATCTGCGCCGTGGTCACCTGCGCCGCCACGCAGCTCGCTTACCTGCCGGCCTTCATCTCGCCCAACGCGGCGATCATCTCGCGCGGCACGGGCACGAACATCTTCGACGTGGCGCAGCTCCAGGCCAACGCGACCGTCAACGAGAACGCCGAGTCGGCTCGCTTCGACTGGAAGGCGAGCGGGAAGAACTCGGTCTACTTCCGCTTCTTCCGCGACGACGGCAAGAACCTCCAGCCCGAAGGCGTGACGGGCCGCAACGTCCGCATCATCGCCAACCCGCAGAACGCGGTCGCCTCGCTCCAGACGATCTTCTCGCCGCGCGTCCTGAACGAATTCAAGTTCGGCTACAACGGGGCGAAGACCCGCATCAACGGCCAGGCGCCGACGGTCAACGGCCTCGACCTCTCGGCCGTCACCATCAACGTCAGCGGCAACACCGCGAACTTCAGCCTGCCCGGACAGGGCAGCAGCGCGGGCACCGCAACGCCGGGCGGCTTGGTGCGCGCCAACTCGGCGACGAACGGGCGCGGCCAGCCCTACACGCCCTTCACGCTCTCCTTCATCGACAACCTCAACTACACGCGCGGGAGCCACAACTTCCGCTTCGGCGGCGAGGTCAGGGCGATCCGCCTCTACACCGACCGGCAGGGCGGGACGACCTACACCTACGCGAGCCTCCAGAACTTCCTCGCGGGTTCGCTCCAGTCCATCCAGTTCACCGGCGACCTCTCGGCCACGAGCCCCTTCACGGGCGTCTCCGGCATCCGCGAGGCGAAGCAGCAGTACTACATCGGGTACGCGCAGGATCAGTGGCAGTTGCGGCCGGGCCTGACGCTCAACTACGGCCTGCGCTACGAGTACTACACGCCCCTGCGTGAGCGTAACGACGCGCAGGTGCTCTTCGACATCAACACGGGCGCTTTGCGCGACCCGTCGCAGGCGCCCTTCAAGTCTTCGAAGACCAACTTCGGCCCGCGCGTCGCCGTCACCTGGTCGCCGAACTCGACGGGCACGGGCTTCTTCGCAGGCGGCAAGAGCGTCCTGCGCACGGGCTTCGGCGTCTACTACGGGCCGGGCCAGACCGAGGATCAGATTCAGCCGATTGAGTCCGACCGCGTGCAGGCGACCGTCACCGGCTCGACGGTCGTCAACGGCACGCAGCTCTTCGCCTTCCCCACGAACCCCGACCTGTTCGCGACCTTCTTCGCCGCCAACCCGAACACGCGCTCCTACCAGCCGCGCGCCTACTCTTCGGACTACGAGATACCGGAGCGCGTCTACCAGTACAGCGTCTCGTTCCAGCAGGAGTTGCCCGGCCACCTCGTCGCCACCGTCGGCTACGTCGGGAGCCAGGGGCGCAACCTCTTCCTCCGCAGCGTCGCCAACCAGATCCTCCGCGGCAACGCGACCATCGCGAGCACGGCCACTTCCCTCCCTGCGGGCGCGGGCGTCGTCAACCTCACGAACGGCGCGGGGCTCGTGACGGCCGTCCGCACCGTGCGCGAGTTCTCCATCATCAACGGCACGGCGGTGTCGAACCCCTACGCCGAGGTTGACTTCAAGACGAGCGGCGGCTCGGACTCCTACAACGCCTTGCAGACGCAGCTCTCGCGCCGCTTCGGCACGGGGCTCACGATGAACGCGCAGTACACCTTCGCCCGCTCGTTCGGCACGACGGCCGGGTCGAACGAGGCGCGCACGGCCGCCAACAACGCGCGCGCGATTGCCGAATGGGACTACGACCGCAGCTACAACAACTTCGACGTGCGCCACACCTTCAACCTCTCGGCCGTCTACGAGCTGCCGGTGGGTAAGGGCAAGCGCCTCGACTGGGGCTCGGCGGGTAATGCCGTCTTCGGCGGCTGGGGGGTCGGCACCATCTTCAACGCACGTTCGGGCCTGCCCATCGAGGTCGGCATCACGCGCCCCGACGTGGTCGTGCAGTGCGTCAACTCGGCCGGGTGCCTCATCAACACGAGCGCGTCGGCGACCACCACGGTGCCCAACGGGTTCACCGCGCAGCTCCCGACCGTGTCGGGGACGAACCCGCTCCCGGCCGGCTTCGTCGCGGCCGTCAACGTCCCGGGCGGCGGCGCCTCGCGCAACGTGCGCCGGCCCGACCTGATCCCGGGCGTCAACCCGTATCTCAACAACGACCGCAACATCCTGAACCCCGCGGCATTCGCCATCCCCGCGGCGGGCACGTTCGGCAACCTCGCGCGTAACGCGCTGCGCGGCTCCGGCTTCTGGCAGTCAGACCTGATCCTCAACAAGAGGATTCCGATCACCGAGACGGTCAAGCTCGAATTCCGCACGGAGGTCTTCAACCTCTTCAACCACGCCAACTTCGCGCTGCCGTCCTCGACGCTCAACGTCGGGCTCCCGACGCTCGCCTTCAACACGACGGCCAACGCCTTCGTGCTCGGCGGCGGGCAGCAGCCGGGCCAGGCGTACACGCAGACGGCCGCCGGCTCGGCCTTCGGCCTGCTGCGCCAGACCGTCGAGCGCACCGTGGGCCTCGGCACGAACCGGCAGATTCAGTTCGCGCTCCGGCTTAACTTCTAAACCTCGGGCAGAGCACGGGGGCGCGGGTCTGATCGGCCCGCGCCCCGCTTTACGAAACAGACAGGGCACACGGGGAGATCGATGGCAGCCGAGCACATACCCGCCATTCGTGCGAACCGCGCCGAGGGGGATGCGGAAGCCGCTTACGACGACGGCCACCTGCGGGTCGAGCACGACAACTACTACGTCGCCTGCGCCGGCGAGGTGCTCCGGTTCCGCCGCGCCGAATTCCTCCTGCTCTCGCGCCTCGCGCGCAACGCGAGCCGCGTCGTCAAGGCGGAGGAACTGTGGCGCCACGCCTGGGGCGGCAACAAGCCCTACAACGCCGAGAGCCTGCACGTGCACGTCTACCGCCTGCGCGCCAAGCTCGCCCACTTCGGCGTCAGGATCGAGACGATGGTCAACGTCGGCTACCGCCTCGTCCCCGCGGCCGAAGCGCAGGAGCGCCGTTCGGCTTAAAGCCGTGGGCCTCCATAATTATTAACACCGATCTAGCCTACTCTATATGCCGCATGTTAGGGCCGGCGCGCGACGTGGCGGTTAACGACTCGCTAACGCCACGTTAAATCTCACCCTCCCACCGTCGCGCCGCAGACCATCATTTCGGCGCGAGGGGTTATCGGAGAGCCAGAGGGCTTCGCCCTGGCTGTTGAAGGGCTCGGCGGCGGGCGCGGGTCGTGCGTACGAGCCGTCGGCGCTGAGCTGTCGCGCCTTCACGTCGTCGCGGAGGTAGGCGTCCGGTAGAACCTCGCGGAGGTACTTGCGTAGCTGCTGGTCTTTGACGGGCACGAGCGTCTCGACCCTGCGGTCGAGGTTGCGGTGCATCCAGTCGGCGCTGCCGATGTAGACCTCCTCCGCGCCGCCGTTGTGGAAGTAGAAGGCGCGGCTGTGTTCGAGGAAGCGGCCCACGATGCTCCTCACGCGGATGTTCTCGGACACCCCCTCCAAGCCCGGCCGCAGCATGCACACCCCGCGCACGATGAGGTCTATCGAGACGCCCGCGCGCGACGCGTCGTAGAGCGCGCCGATGACGCGAAGGTCTGTGAGGCTGTTGATCTTGGCGACG
>JAFAVK010000022.1 GCA_019242475.1 Acidobacteriota bacterium
CGCCCGCCCGCGGCCCGGCCGTCCCCGGCACCTCCTCGCCGAAGGGGAGGTAGTCCTGCCGCGCCGCGACGAGCTGGCCGCCCACGGGCGCGCCGTACATCGTGACGCGGGTCGAGCCCTGCTGGTCGGCCATCACGTACTGCGTGCCATTTGTAGACACACTCCCGCCGTACTCCGCCACCAGCGCCCCCGACAGGTCGTAGACCATGACGCTCGTGAGGGCGCCGGCCGCCTTCAGCGCGACCCTCTGCCCCAGCCCGTCGTAGACGCTCTGCACCACGTTCGTGTCGGTCAGGCTCGACGACTGCTTCTGCCGGTTGTTGGCGTCGTACTGCAACTTCAGCATCCGGAACCGCTCGTCCCGCGTGACGTTGCCGGCGTCATCGTAGGTCAGCCCCGACGTCAGGCGGTTGGTGAGGGCGTCGTAGGCGTTGCCCTCGACCCAGCTCTGCGCCACCTGGTTGTTCAGGTTGCTCGACTGCTTCTGGAAGCGGTTGCCGTAAGCGTCGTAGTCGTAGTTCAGCAGGTAGGTGCGGTTCTGTAGATTGTCCCCGTAGTATTCGCCCGCCGACGAGAGCCGGCCGAGGCTGTCGTACTGAAGGCGCTGCTGCCACTGCCGCTGCGTGCCGATGACGGACTCGACACTGCCTAGCTGCCCGTTGTTCTTCGTCTCGTCAACCGCCCCCGTCGTCATGTTCACCTGGCCGTACCTGTAATCGTAGCGCTGGAGGGTCGTCGCCCCCTGCGCGAGCGTGATGCTTGAGAGCTGGAGCCGGGTGGGGCTGTAGCCCATCGTGAGGGTGGTGCCGTTGCCCAGCGCGACCGACTCCAGCCCCCCGAACGGCTTGTAGGTCATCCCGCCCGCGTAAACCGTCGCGCCGCTGCTCACACTCTGGAGCCGCGCCGCCGCGTCGTATGCGTACGAGACGACCCTCCCGGACGGATACGTCTCGGAGGTGAGGGCGCCGCCCGGATTGTACGAGTAGGAGAGGCTGTAAGTGTTGGTGTCTACCACCTGCTGCTGCCTCACCGTCCGGCCCACGCGGTCGTAGTCGTAGAGCTGCGAGGTCTGCGGCGCCGCCGTCGTGGGAGCGGTCGTCACCTCCGTGAGCCGGCCCACGTTAAAGTAGTTCGTGCGCGCCTGGTCGTAACTGCTCGTCACGGTGGGCGTGCCGTCCGAGTAGGTCACGCGGGTCGAGCGGCCGAGCTGGTCGTAGTAAAGATGCGTGACGACGTGGCGCGCGTCCTCGGCCGTGGTGAGCAGCCCCTTGTAGCTGACGCCCTCCAGCGTCTCGTCGTAGGTGAGGCGGCGTGACCAGGCGGTGTTGCCCGTCAGCGGGTCGGCCGCCGTCGTGGTCGTGCCCGCCTGCTCGGCCTGCCGTTCGTAGGTCAGGCGCGAGAGCGAGTCGTACTTGAAGTAGCGGTGCTGGACGTAGCTGTCGGCGTTCTCCGGGCTCGCGCCCTGTTGGGCGAGCCCCTGGCTGATGCGGACGACGTTCCCCAGCGCGTCGTACTCGTAGAAGCTCGGTTGCAAGGGGGAGTTCACGTTACCGAGGTCGAGATTACCGCCCCCGTCCGGCTCGTCCACGCGGACGGTGCGGCCGAGGGCGTCCACCTTCTGCCGCCTCTTTTTGCCCGCCTGATCCGTCACCGTCGTGTAGACGCCCGCGTACTCGGTCACCGCGGTCGTGTTGTCCGGCAGCGTCACCTGACGGACGCGCCCCAGGGCGTCGTACTCGGTCGTCGTCCAGACAGGGGTCTCCCCCAGCGTCGGCCGGTAAGGGTTCGACGCCCGCGACGCCCCGCCCGGCAAGTCATACTCCGTCAACGTCTCGATGTACTGCGTCGTGGTCTCGTACCGCCGCGTCTTCACGACGCGACCCAGCCCGTCGTAGAAGGTCGTCGTCTTGAGCTTGTTGTCGCCGTAGGCGCTCAGGTCGCTCGTCGTCGTGACCTTGCGGTTCGTGTCGTCGTAAGCGTAGGTCGTCTGGCCGTGCAGCTCGGGCTGGGCTGGTGGATAGTTGGCCGCCTGTTCCACCTGCGCCAGGCGGTCGAGCCGGTCGTTGTTCAGCCCGTAGCTCAACTTCGTCACCGTGCCGTTGGCGTCCTCCGTGTTGACCGCCTGCCCGGTGTAGTAATCATACTGCGTATGAGCAGCGTGGCCGAGGGCGTTCGTCACCCTGGTCGGGAAGGCGTACGTATGGATGGCCCCGGACGGCGGGGACAGTTCGGGCGGGGCCGTGTTCGACTGCGCCTCGGCGTCCGGCGAGCCGAAGCGGTCGGAGAAATCGAACTCCGTCGCGTTACCGCGCGCGTCAAAACTCTTAACCACGTTCCCCGCGATGTCGTACTTGGCAGAGGTGGTAATCTCCCCCGTCTGGCTTTGCGCGTCTGTATAGCGCGTGACTTTCGTGACGTTGCCGCGCGCCGTGTAGGCCGCCCCGTAGGCGGCGTCGTGTCCCACTATGTCCGGGCAATCCTGGAGCGGGTTGGCGGAATAATCGTCGTACTCATATTTAGTAAAGGCTACCTTCGCGTTCCCGTTAACGTCCGAGGAGACCCACGACTCCTTGGGCAGCAGGAGGATGTAGGGCTGGGTGTAGGAGAGGTATTCGCTATGAGAACGACTTAAAAATGGGCCGGGGACTCCCTGGCCGTAGCCGTACTGCAAAGTGTCCGTGAGGACGTTGAAGGGGGCGTTCGCCCACTCCCCCTGGTTATACAGGTATTCGGTTCTGGCGATCAGGTTCGGGGAGACATCGGCCAGGGTCGTCTGCCTACTCGCCACCCTCGCGTCAATGTTAATGTCCAGGCTCGGAAAGTTGGGGACAGTCCAGGTCACGTGGCGCGGCGAAACCCACTCGGTCTCCTCCTTCCGGAGGAGCGTCGCCCCGTCACCGCCCGCATAGAACTCCGTCAAATACTCTTTTCCCTTAGTCGCGTCGATCTCATCGGCGGCGGCATCCGGCCAACTCGGGTTCGAGGGCGGGACGGGCGGCACGGGGTTGCCGTGGAAATAGTGTTTGCTCCGCGACAGACGGTTGCCGAAGCCGTCGTAGGTGTCCACCTGGGTCATCCCGTTCGGGGTGCTGAAAGTCATCTTCGAAGACAGGTTTACCCCGTCGGCCTTCACCCGCCGCTCGGTGACGTAGCGGAAAGGGAAGGCGTTCGGCGGCAGGCAGTTCTGCTGCTGCGTCTGCTGCGGGATGTCGCCGCCCCACGTGTACTCGTAGGCCCCGCCCGTCGGCAACTCGACCCGCTCTAATTCGAGGTTATCGTTATACGCAAAGTTGTAGGACTTGCCGTCGGGCAGCCACACGTTTACAGCGCCGACATCGATGACTCGGTCTTGGCCGTTAAAGCCCTTGTAGGTGATCTTCGTGACGTTACCGTGCTGAGGATCCTGCTGGTTGATGGCGATGGTGACCGTCCTCCCCAGAGGGTCGGTGATTCGGTTAACGCCATAAATGCTCTCGGTGAGCCAGCCGGAGTAAAACGTGATGCGATTACCGTTCTTGTCTTCGAGCCACTTTGTCTTGTCCGGCTCCAACCGGTAGCGCGTGCCGTTCGGGAAGAGGAACGTCCAGCCGTTAGGCAGGGGCGGGCCGTTCGGCGACGCCCGCATCGTTAAGTTGCCGTTATAATAGACGTCGTAATCGGCGACGAGTTTTATCTCACTCCCGTCCCAGGTGACGAACTCCTTTCCCAGGTTCGTCGAGGCCCCGTACCCGGGGCAGGCCGGCAACTGAACCGGTCCGCCCGAATTGACCACGGGGTGGAACTTATATCTCGTGCCATCCGCCAACGCCAGGTTGAAGGCGACGACCGCCTTGGTAGGTAAGTAACCGGTGGGGTTGCAGGTAGTGCCGGGGTCGGCTGCCTCCACGTAATCAGAAGTCGTGGTCGCGTCTTCCAACTCGCCGAAACTCGGGCTGATGTACATCCCGCCGACGGGGGAGTTGCCCCAGACCGGACATGACCCATTGTAATGAAGGATCTGTTGCCACCTCGTTTCGACAATCAAGGGCATCGTAAAACTAACATCCCCCCTGCCGCCGACCTTCAACAGGGGCAGCCTGAAGTTCAGGTTCCCGTTGAAGAGGTTGACGTTGTCGAACCCGCCCAGGTCGTAACTGCCGGCTGGCCTTCCGCCCTGCGTGGTCGAAGAGGGCGGGTCGGCATAAATTATCGCCCGCGAGGAGACGAGCATGAGGAGCGCGATTAGCACTTGGGAAAATCGGTTTTGTCGGCCTCTTCCAAGTTTCATAAAATAGTCGGACATTTAGTCCGCCTCCCGTTCGACCTTATGAACTAACTCGCTCCCTCTGTGTGAGGCTTTATCAATCAATTAACCATTTCCAATGGCTCCAGCGCCTTGCCTTAGACTTGCGGGCGCGCGGCCACTCACTGCGGGGTGACCTCCAGGCGGCACGTCCACTCCGGGTGCGCCACCTCCGACAGCGTGTAGGCCCCGGCCGCCAGCTCCACCGGCGCCGTCCAGTCCCGCACCTTCTCCGTCAGCTTCACCTCCGTCACCTTCTCCCCCGCCGAGTTGCTCAGCCGCAGCACCGCCTCCCGCAGCCCGCTCTGGTTCCGCACCCGCAGGTTGAAGTGGCCCGCCGCGCGGCTCAGTTGGTTGGGGCTGAAGCCCGTCGCCGTCAGCGTCGTTATCAGCGGATCGGCCTGCGCCTGTGCGGCCGGGGCCGCCGGCGCGTTCATGCCACCGCCCCCCGCCGAGGCGCGGCACGCCCACCCCACCGTCACCGACGCCGCGGTCGCCGACGCCGCCAGCACGAGTAACAGGGCGCGCGCGCGCCTCACACTCCGCCCTCCCTCCACGGCGCCGCGCCCGCACTCCGCCGCCTGCAACGCTTCCGTCCCCTTCGTCATCTCCGCCTCCTCCCACGCCGGCCCCGCCGGCAGATACAAGTGACCCCGGCGGCCGTCACGCCGCGGCCGTGAATCCCCGGGCCGCTCCGTCATTCCCCTCCGCCGCCCCCACCCCCGCCCTTGCAGGGGTGCACCAGGTTGAGCGTGAAGACCTGGCAGGAGCTGCTCCCGTCCATCTGTGCCGTCAGCGTGTAACTCCCGCCGTAGAAGACCTGGGGGACGACGCCGACCATCCCCGAAGCCCCGAACGTCCCCAGCGGCGACCCGTCCATATCGTCCGTGATCGTGACGCTCGCCGCTCCCGGCACCCCCCAGCTCAGCGTCACGTCGCCGCCGCAGTTACCCGTCGGCGGGCTCGACGTGAAGTACGCCCCCGGCGCGCACTCCGCGGGCACCACCTCCACCGTCACCTGCTTCTGAAAGGCGGCGCACCCCTGCGCGCCCGCGACGTTCAGGGTGTAGGTGGTCGTCTGCGCGGGCGACACCGTGACGGCCCCGCCGGTCGAGGAGCCGGAGAAGACGGAAGGGTTGCACGAGTCGTCGTTCGGCGGGCACGCGCCCTCGGCGACGATGTTGATGGCGGTCGCGTTGGGGGCCGACCAGATGAGGAGCGCGCTGCCGCCCTGCTGGATGGTGATGGTGTCGTTGGGCGGCGGCGGATCCATCGTCGTACCGTCGCCGACCTTGAAGGAAGACCCGGCCGCCGTCGGGCAGCCCTGGACGGCGACGCTCGTCTGCATGGTGAGCGCCGGGCAGACCGCCGCCCCCGTCGCCGTCAGCGTGTAGGTGGTCGTCGCCGCGGGCGAGACGCTCGTGCTGCCCGTCGCGCCGAACGTCCCCGCCACCCCGCCGATGGTGACGGCGGTCGCGTTAGGCACGCTCCAGCTCAGCGTCGAAGGCGTCCCCGGCGCGACGGGCGAGGGCGTCCTCGTGAAGGAGGAGCCGACGGCCTTCGGGCAGGCATAGACGTTGATGCTCACGCTCGCCGACGCCGGGTTGAAGTCCGCGCCGTCGGCCGGCGTGAAGCTCATCGAGAGCGTCTGGTTGAGTCCTGCGTTTAGTACCGTCCCGGCCGCGGGCGTGTAGGCGAACGTGCCCGAGGTGTTCGCCGTCGCGTTGAGCTGCGTCGCGGAGAGCGCGGTGCCCTGGGCGATGTCCGCCGGGTTGTTCCAGGTGATGACCGGGGTCGCCTTCGCCACGGCCATCGTCCCGCTCACGGCCGCCGCGCTGTAGTTGGCGTGCGTGAGCGTCGCCACGACCGCGTAACTGCCCGCGGCCGTCGGCGCCGCGGCCGACCCGTTGTAGGTGACGCCCACGCCGCTCAGCCCCGAAGGGGTCGTCGTCACGGTGACCGCCTGCGGCGAGCCGTTATAGACGTGCCCCGTCAGCCCCGAGAGCGTGAGCGTCGCCGTCGCCTTCGCGACGACCAGCGTGCCCGAGGCCGAGCCCGCGTAGTTCTGGTGCGTGAGGGTGGCCGCGACGGCGTAACTGCCGGCGTTCGTCGGTGCGGTCGCAGACCCGTTGTAGGTGACCGAGACGGTGCTGAGCCCGGCCGGGCTGGTCGTGACCGTGACGGCCCTGGGCGAGCCGTTGTAAGTCTGCGACAGCCCCGACAGGGTGAGTGTCGCCGCCGCCTTCAGGATGCGGAAGTCTTTGCTGCCGGCGCTCCCGTTGTGGTTGGCGCCGCCGCCGAAGCTCGCCGACGCCGTGTAGTCGCCGGCGTTAGTGGGCGCCGTCGCGGACGGGCCGTAGACTGTTCCGTTGCGCCCGCCGTAGCTCACCGCCAGGCCCTGGCTGAGCCCGCCGACGCCCGTTACGACGGCCGTGCCGCCGTGCGGCTGCCCGTCGTAGGTCGCGTCGGCGGCCGTGACTGCCGTCGTCGAGGCCGCCTTGGCGACGGCGAAGGTGCGCGCGACGCTGGCCGCCGCGCTGTAGTTGGCGCTTCCGCCCTGCGAGGCCGTCACGGTGCAAGTGCCCGCGCCCGTGATGTGCATAGTCGAGCCCGCGACCGTGCAGTTGCCGGCCGCGGCGAAGCCGACCGCCAGCCCCGAGGACGCGCTCGCGCTCAGGGCGAAGTCGGCGTCGCCGTAAGTCCTGTCGGGCGGCTGCGCGAAGGTGATCGTCTGGGCGAGCAGCGGCGCCGGCTCCTCGGTCGCGACCAGGCGGCCGCCGGAGTAGACGTACTCCTTCGCGGGGCTCGTCGGGGAAAGGCTCTGCGGCGGGGGCGGGGCGGGCGCGGGCGCCGCGGGCGCCGCGGGCGGGCGGGCGCCGTACGGCTCGGCCTTGCGGCTCACGCCCGAGCGCCCCCACCCGGCCCACGCCAGCCCCGAGGCCGTCAGGCAGAGGGCGAGCGACACCAGCACGACCTTACCCCTGAGCGCGCGTCTCCCGCTCCCGGCTGCCGCGCGGCGCACGGCACGTCTCTTCGGCATGAGACCTCCTCCCCGGAGGGCGAAGTACCGCCGCGCGCGTCGGCCGCTGACAAAGTATTACCTGCGGGCGTGCTGAAAGGGCGGGGCACACCCCGGCGACTTGTGACGTGTGGCGGTTGAAGCCTGCCGCGGGGTGGGCTAAGATGCGGGCTGTCCGTGCGACGCATCCCTTACGCCCACAAGGCGGCAGGGGCTGTGTTGTACCGAAAGCCCCGCCGGCACCGGCAAGTGCCGGCGGGGCTTCTCTATCTCCGCGTGACGATTAAGACGGCGCGCCGTTCTGCGCCCCGCGCGTTGACGAGTGAGATGAAATCGGGGCTCGACGCCGGGGCATCTCTATAAAGTTGTTGTGAATGTTCGCGTGAGACTAGCGACTGGTTAAAGCCGTATCGGTAGCTCGCGTGAGTTAAAGGTTCGTTGGGGGAGCGAGCTGAAATCTATAGCAGCGACCCCGCGCCTGTCAATAAAATTTTATGCAAGGCTTCGGTCAGCCCCGGCTCGCCGTGGATAAAGGACTGACCGGCGCTATCGCCTCCGACGACAACGCGACGGGTCAGAACCCCGTCGGGCGCGACACGCTCGACTTCCGGGGCTACAACTTCTGGCTCTCGAAGCCGAACCAGTTCAACGGCGACTACGTCTCGGCCGAGATGGTCAAGGCTTTCCCGGAGTCGGACGAGTACCGCAAGCGCTTCGGGCCGTGAGCCTTTCCGCCGGGAAGGGGCTCAGCCTGACGCGAGCATCTCCAGCGTTCTCGTGTTGAAGGAGCGCGTCCTGCCGGGGCCGCTCGGGTTCAGCATGACGCCCGCCACGTCCAGCCGCGCCAGCGACGGGAACATGACCGCGCCTTGCAGCAGCATCTTCTGCCATTGGGCGTGGTCGCGCGCCTGCTCCGGGGTGGCAAGTGCGAGGTGCGCGTCCAAAGCCTCCTCGGAGGAGAAGAGGCCGACGAACGGGCGCCCGCGGCCGTCGCGCGCCAGGAGGTTGTGTATCTGCCCCCCGGACACGAGCACCCAGAAGCTGTAGGCGCGCAGGGCTTCGAGGTCGAGGCGGCTCCAGTCGCAGGCCGCCAGGTCGAGCGCGACCTCGTTCGCGACCTGCCGAAGCCGGGCGTGCATCTCGCGCGGGTAGTTGATCGTCTGCGGCGCGTCGGGGTCGTCCGTGGGGTCGATAGTGATGACGTCAACGTCGGCTTCGGGGAGCCAACGGAAGAGCGCGACGCCCCTGAAGGTGAGGTAGAGTTGATCCACGGTACTGCCCGTGTGCACGAACGCGGGCTGCTCGTCCCGCGCCCGCGAGTCGCCGAAGACCAGGAACACCCGCTTGTCGAAGACGAAGAAGCGCGGCCGCGGCTGTCCGTCCTCTCCGAACAGGCACGGGGCGCTCCAGCGGTAGTGCTCGCAGAGCCGCCGCATCAGCTCGCCGCCCGACATTCTCTTGTCGCGCCACGCGCGGACTGAGTCGCGCGGCGTCCCGCGCACCGCCGACTCCAAAGCGCGCGCGCACTCTCCGAGCTGCGCCTGAATCTTCGCCAACTCATCTGCCGCCGAGTCGTCCGGCGCGCGCGCGGCCGCCTCCACCGCGGCACTCAGCGCGCGCGTGATGTCAGACCCTTCGCCCCGCACGGTCGGGCAGTCGCTCGTAACGTCTGGCGATGACGCGAGGCTCGCCAACTCTTCTCGGATGACGCCGCCGCGCCCTTCCATCCGCGCGTCGCCCCGCGCCGCGGCCCACAGCGACCAGTACAGCGCCGCCGTCGCCGCCATGTGCTCCGCGGCCCCGACCCGGTTGCCGAGCGCGTAGGCCGTGCGCCACCCGCCCGCGTCCGCACGGCACGCGCCCTCGAACGCCTCGCCGACCGCGCGCGAGAAGTCAGCGAACTCCTCGGCAGACCGTGGCGGCTCCGGCAACTGTGCGCGCAGCCGCTCGCCCAGGATGCTCTCGATCTGCCAGACGCACGAGACCACTTCGGGGCCGCGCTCGGGGAGCGAGCGCAGGCCCGCCTCGACGCGCGAGGCCAACTCGCCGGCGGCGCCGGTTTGCGCGTGGAGCAGAGCCTTTAACGCTAGGAAATGGGCGCCGACGCGATGCGGCAGGTAGCCGAGCAGGAAGGCGTCCACGTCGCGAAATTCCTTTTCCGTGTCGGAACTCGTTGTCATCCGCTAACTCTCCCACGAAACGGATTGTGTCGGCCCGCCGGCGGCGAACTCATCGCGTCCCTCGGGTACGCCCACCGGCCGTCGCCCCCGAGGTAGGAGACGAGGTGGAAATTCTCGTAGCGCCTGAAGCCCGACATCCCTTCGCCGGTTCATTCGGAGCGCGCTGATTCAGACCCGGTCGGGCAGGCTCTGAGAGCCGGAAGGCGCGGCGCCGCCGGTCTTCGTCTCCCGCACGAGCTCGCGCGCCAGGCGGCGGATCAACTCCGCGACCTCCTCGCGCTTCTGCGGCGACCACTCGGGCCACAGCTCCGCCAGACGTGCGCGCCGCGCTTCGACGAGCCGGTTGAAGACGCGGCACCCTTCCTCCGTCAGTCGGCGCCCGCCCTGCCCCGCGGGGCCGGTCTCGGCGACGAGCCCTTTGCCCTTAAGCTCCGCGAGCGCCTCGCCGATGCGGCCGGGCTCTACGTGGTGGGCGCGCGCGAGGGCCGGAGGGTCGAGCGCCGGGTCTTTCTCAAGACGAACCAGCAGCCACGCCGCCGCCGGGCTCAACTCCACGCCCGCACGTTCGACTATCTTCTCGACGGAGCGCCGACGCTCGTCGCGGTTAGCGAGGACTGCCAGCCCGCGCTGCACGTGCACGAGCGGGTCGGTCTCCGCCGGCATCCCGAACGCCTGGCCCACGTCGCCGCCGATGTCCCCTTCGGTCGCGGCGGCGATGGTCTCGCGCAGGGGGCGCTCGGGCAGGAGCCACGTGAGCAGGAAGCCCAGGAGCGCCACCGCCGTCGCGACGAGGAAGACCGTGCCGAGCGAGGCCGTGAACGCCTGCGCGTACGCGGCGCGCACGCCCGCGGGGAGTTGCGCGAGTGCCTGCGGGCTCACGCCCGCGCCGAGCCCTTCGCCCCCAGAGCCCTGCGCCAGGAGTCCCGACAGGTTGTTTGCGAGCCGCGCGGCGAAGACCGCGCCCAGCGTGGCGGTGCCGAGCGAGCCGCCGACGAGGCGGAAGAGCGTCGCGCCCGAGGTGGCGACGCCGAGGTCGCGGTACTCGACCGAGTTCTGCACGGCGATGACGAGCACCTGCATCACCATCCCGAGCCCTAGGCCGAGCACGAGCATGATGAGCGACGCGGCGAGCGTGCCCGTCTCCGTCGTCATGCGCGAGAGGAGGAAGAGCCCGAGCGTCGTGCAGGCGGTGCCGGCGAGCGGGAAGACTTTATACCGCCCCGTGCGGCTGATGACCTGCCCCGAGAGGATCGAGGTGACGAGCGAGCCGCCCATCAGCGGCAGCATTTGTAAGCCGGAGGCCGTCGGGCTCGCCCCCTTAACCACCTGTAGGAAGAGCGGCAGGTACGTCACCGACCCGAAGAGCGCGAAGCCGACGATGAGCCCGACGGCCGAAGTCACCCAGAAGGCGCGATTGAGGAAGAGGCGCAGCGGGAGCACCGGCTCGGCCGCGCGCCACTCCGCGAAGAGGAAGCCGGCGAGCGAGACCAGCGCGACCGCGACCAGCCCCAGCACGAAGGGCGACGACCAGGGGTAGGCCGTCCCGCCGAAGTCCGTGACGAGGACGACCGCCGAGAGCGCGACGGCCAGCAGCGCCGCGCCCGCGTAGTCAACCGAGTGGCTCACGCGCCTGCCGCGCGCGGGCAGTGTCGCGGCCAGCACGGCGAGCGCGACTACGCCGACGGGAAGGTTGATATAAAAAATCCAGCGCCAGGAGAGGTGCGTGGTGAAGTAGCCGCCGATGAGCGGGCCGGCGATGCTCGCCGCGCCGAAGACGGCGCCGAAGACCCCCTGATAGCGGCCGCGCTCGCGCGGGGCGACGATGTCGCCGACGACGGCCTGCGTCGTCACCATCAGCCCGCCGCCGCCGAGGCCCTGCACCGCGCGGAAGAGGATGAGCTGCGTCATGCTCCGGCTCATGCCGCAGAGCGCCGAGCCCGCGAGGAAGAGCACGATGCCCGCCTGGAGGACGCCCTTGCGCCCGTAGAGGTCGCCGAGCTTGCCGTAGAGGGGCGTGGCAATCGTCTCGGCGAGGAGGTAGGCGCTCACCACCCAGGAGATGTGCGCGAGGCCCCCGAGTTCGCCGACGATGGTCGGCAGCGCCGTCGCGACGATGGTCGAGTCGAGCGCGGCCAACAGCATGACGAGCAGCAGCCCGCCGAAGACGACCAGCACCCTCTCGCGCGCCACCGGCGCGGGGACTTCCGCGCCCGCTACAGTTGCCATCTCAGCCCGCCCCTTGTTTCCGGTGTCGCGACAGACAGTCCTACTCACTGCACGCGACTTGACGGGCTAATCTTACACCTCATCGTGTCCCAGGAAGTTCACGGCATTTTGCTCCAAGTTTTCGCGCCCGTGGCCGTAGCGCATGACGGTCTTCGGGTCTCTGTGCTTACTCATAAGCCCGGATTCCAGCGCGCGTGATGGCCGTCCTCCTCAGGTCGTGAGGCGGGAGGTCGCTGAGCCCGGAGTAGTCGGCCCGCCGCAAGAGTCGGGAGCATCCGGTTCAGGCCCTGTCGAGGAAGATGGTGTCGTAGACGGAGCGGAGCTTGAAGCCGCTGGAGCGGTAGAAGCGGTGCGCCCGCTCGTTCTCCTCGTTGACGAGCAGGCAGACGGTGCGCGTGCGGGCGAACATCGTCCGGCACAGCTCGGCCATGTACTTCCGCCCCGCCCCCGTGCCGCGCACCGACGGCGCGACCCAGACGCCTTCGAGGTAGATGACCTCGGGCGTGTCCGCCTGCACCTCGGCCTTGAAGAGCAGGCGCCCTTCTTCCACGATGACCCAGGTGCGGCCCATCCTGATCCGGCGCAGGCACCTCGCGCGGAACCCCTCGGGGTCTGTGTCGAGCGGGTTGAGGCGGCTCTCCAGCTCGACCAGGTGCGCCTGCACCGGCACGATCAGCTCCAGGTCGCCCGGGGCGGCGAGCCTCAGCCCTTCGACCTCGCCCGCCGCCTCGACGGGCCGCCGCAGCTCGAAGAGCAGCTCCCGGCAGGCGAGCCGCATCGGCCTCCCTTCGTCGGCGTAGTAATTCCAGAACTCTTCCACCTTATCCAGCTCGCCCATGATCAGGTGCGTGTTCGGGCAGCACTGCGCGACGAGCGCGAACTCTTTCGAGGCGCGGCGGGTGCGCGCTTCGACGAGCGTGTGGTGGCCGACGAGCGCGACGCCTTCGAGGCGCCCTTCGGAGTTGCGGCAGCCGTAGAACGTGCCGCGGTTGTGCGGGCTCACCAGCCCGTTGTCGCGGATGAGCCCGGCCATGCAGACGGTGTGCAGGGGGCGCTCCAGGAGAAAGGAGAGGACTTCGGCCGTGTGCCTTTCCGTCAGCTCCTCGGCGGCGACCGGCAGGTCGGCCGAGGGGAGGAAGGGGGACGCCTCCATCACTTCACTCATGGCCCGCGCGAATGACATCAGCGGTGCGGGCGTGTTTGGGGATCTCATCGGTTCGTCCTTCGGGAACTCCCGCCGCCGTCCCGGCGGCCGAGGCGGCCCGCCGGCTTAGGCCGGTGAGTGCGTGCCCGCCCGCGCTTTCGCCTCGGGAAGGCTCTTGTCGGTGACTAATTCGTCGGGGTGAAAGAACAGGCCCGCGCGCCGAGGGCTTACGACGTGCCGCGGCGGCGTGCGCTAGTAGCCGAGGTAATCGACGCCCGTATCGACCGTGATGCCCATCGAAGGGGTGACGTCGCCTGCGGCCTGCGCCGACTGCGCCTGGAGCGTGAAGTCGCCCATGATCGCGCTGTCGCCCATCATCACGCTGTCGCTCATCATCACGCCGTCCGAGAGGATGCACCCGTCGCCCAGGATCACCCCGTCGCCCAGCAGGACGCTGCAACTCAGGAAGGGCGTGCCGTCGCTCATGATGACGCCGCTGCTCGTCAGAATCTGGTCGCTCATGATCACGCCGTCGCTGAGCAGCGAGCCGTCGGACAGGATGACGCCGTCGGACAGGATGACGCCGTCGCCGAGCAGCGCGCCCGCCCCGTAGACCTTCTGGTACTTCGTGACGAGACTCGCGCCGGTGGCGAAGGCGTTACCCATGATGACGCCCTGCGACCAGGTGAAGGTCTGGCCGCCGATGGTCGTCTGCGGCGTCGGCGGCGCGGAGGTCGTCAGGAGGGCGCTCCCGAGGAGGCTCGACAGCAGGTCGGTCTTGAAGAGCTTCGCGAGCCTGACCGCCCCCTCGACGTTCAGCTCGCCCGCGCCCTGCTCAAGCTGGTTGAAGCCCCTGAGCGGCTGCGCCGTGTACATCATCGCCACCTTGACCATGTTCGGCGTCAGCTTCGGGTTGAGCTGGAGCAGCAGCGCCGCGGCGCCCGCCGCCACCGGCGCGGCCATCGACGTGCCGTTGAGGTACATCTCCTCGCGCGCCGGTGAGCCCGAGACGCCGGCGTCGAGCTGCGGATTCTGCGTGACGAGGAGGTTGTTCGCAGCCTCTGCATAGACCAGCCTGTTGCCGGGCGCGACGAGGTCGGGCTTAATCAGGTTGTCGTGACGGACGACGCCGGCGTCGTCCGTCCAGGCGCCGCGGGTCGGCCCGCGCGAGCTGTAGGTGGTGACGGCGTCGTCCGAGCGCGCGTCGGTGCCGAAGGTGTTCGAGGCGCCGACCGTCAGCGCCGAGGGCTCGTCGCCCGGCGAGTGAATCTGCCCGTAGAGCTTCCGCCCCGAGGAGTCCTTCCCGTTGTTCCCGGCGGCGGCGACCACCACCACGCCCGCGTCCACGAGCTTCCGCACGGCCTTGCAGAGCGGGTCGTTCCGGTAGGAATCGACCGCCGGGGTGCCTAAGGAGAGGTTGACGACGCGGACGTTATAGGCCGCGCGATTCTGCAAGACCCAGTCGAGCGCCGCGAGCAGGGCCGAGGTCGAGCCGGCGCCCTTCGAGTTCAGCACGCGGAGGTTGATGATGTTCGCGTTGGGCGCCATGCCGACGTAGGCCGCGTGCGAGATGCGCCCGTTGCCGGCGGCGATGGAGGCGACGTGCGTGCCGTGCCCGTAGGGGTCGTCGGTGCGACCCTCGCCCGTGAAGTCAACGCTCTTGACGACGCGCACGCCGTTCGACTTGTCGAGGAACGAAGAGTGGTTCGTGTCCACCCCGGAATCTATGATCGCGATGCCGACGCCCGACCCGTCGAGCGTCGTGGTCGTGGTGCCGAGCAGCGTCTTCGTCGTCTGCGTGCGGACGGCGTCGGCGCCCGTGGTCGCCGAGACGTGGCCGAAGGAGGCTACGTCCGCGTCGGCCGAGACGAACTCCACCTCCGAGAAGGAGGCCAGCTCGTCGAGCGCCGAGGCCGGCAGTTCGACCGTTATCGCGTTGAGCGCCTTGAGCTGCGCCCGGACGTGGACGCCCGAGCGGCTGAGCAGGGAGTTGAGCTTCCCACTCGGCTTGCCTTTGAGTTGGAGGACGACGCCGACGCGCTGGTCGCCGCCCGCGCGCAGGCCGGCGGAGAGCTTGGCCTTTCGCGCTGAGTCCTTGCCGCCGTCGGCGTGAACCGGCCGGACGGCGGAGTTGTTCTCTGCGAGGAGAATGCCTGCGCACAGGCAAAGTAACAGTAGGGGAAAGATGCGGCGTTTCACGTCGGGGCTCCTGACTTTATTTGCGGCCGATTAACCCGGCTCTTTATTCGTGAAGGTAGGTGGGTAAAGGGTGAGACTTCGGTGCCCCCTCAACAAGCCCCGTGCCGCGCCCCCGCGAAATAAAATCATGTAATTTCCGGACGCTTTAATGAGGGGTTGCGCGGCGAGAATGTTCGGGTCTGTCAGGTTGATTTCACGCGCGGTCAGCCTGACATGCGCGCGCCGACACCTGACCTCCTTTTTCGTTAAGACACCCCGCGTTCGGGAAAACACTCTCTTCGGGAAGAAGTATCAGGTCAACGCCTTATGGAAACTGCGGTCAGAGAACTCTTCATGCGGGCATTAACCGCCCGGGTCGGGCATCACACAAAAGCCTTAACCCCCGGCTTTGAAAGGCCGCGGTCTGTCTGTATAATCCGCGATTCATCGCGTGCACACCACGAGATGATTTGTCACAGTCCTCCCCGATCAGGCGCGTGACCCCTAGCACAGACGAAAGTTCCCGCACGGCTGAATAATGTCGGCGGACTCTTGACCGGCCCGGCACGTATGTAACTCGTCCCGGCGCCGTAGTGTCTCGGCGAACGTGTGTGTTGCCGGAAGGCTGACCTGACCCCACTACTCAGAAGGAGTTGATTTCATGCCCCGCATCATCACCCGGCGCGTTAACGCCCGCCGGCCGTCGTCCCTGCTCACCTTGCTCGGGCTGTTCGCCCTGCTCGCCTGCGCGCTGACGCGCGTCGGCGGCGTCTCCGCACAGGGAGGCTCGCCGGGCACTCTGTCATTCTCCCAGGCCGAGTACGACGTGAGCGAGGGCGTCGGGGTCGCGAGCGTGACGCTCAAGCGCGCGGGGGGGACTGCCGGGGCGGTGTTGGCGAAAGTCTCGCTCACGGACGTGACCACCTCCCCCGCCGATTACGTGTTCAAGCCGGGCTCTCTCGACACCACCTTTCAGACGGGGACGGGCGCGAATCAGGAAGTGAATGCGGTGGCCTTGCAGCCGGACGGCAAGCTCATCGTCGGCGGGTTCTTTTCCACCTATAACGGCGTGACCCGCCGCAGCGTCGCCCGGCTGAACCCCGACGGCTCGCTCGACACATCCTTCGATGCGGGCATGAGTCTGGACGGCCCCGTAAATACGTTGACCGTCCAACCGGACGGGAAGATTATCATCGCCGGGGGCTTCAATAGCTACAACGGAATCCCCCAAAGAAACATCGTGCGGCTCAACTCCGACGGCTCGACGGACACTTCATTCGACCCAGGCTTCGGCGCTTCCGGTACTGTGTTCGTGACGACCTTGCAGCCCGACGGCAAGATTTTAATCGCCGGGGACTTCACCTACTACAATGCGGTATCTCGCAATCACGTCGCGCGCCTGAACCCCGACGGCTCGCTGGATTCCACCTTTAACGTGGGCACGGGCTTTAATTATGGGGTGGCTTCGTTCGCCGTGCAGCCGGACAATGAAATCATCGTCGGGGGCGGGTTCACCAGTTACAACGGCACCACTCGAATCGGCATCGCACGGCTGTACTCCGACGGGACACTTGACACCTCATATAATTCGGGCGGGGGATTATATTTTCCGAACGCGTTCGGCATCGGAAGTATCGACACCATATCCTTACAACCCGACGGCAGAGCACTCATCACGGGACTCATGACAATGTTCAACGGCGTCGTGCGCAACGGCGTCGCACGGCTGAACACCAACGGCTCGCTCGACCCTTCCTTCGACCCGGGCACGGGCGTCCGAACGAACGGTACCGCAGGTTATGGGCTGACCGGGGCGGCGTTACAGCCGGACGGTAAGCTCATCATCTGCGGAAGCTTCGACACTTACAACGAGACACCCCGCAACGGCGTCGCGCGGCTGAACACCGACGGCTCGCTCGACACCACGTTCAATCCCGTGACCGGCTTCAGCAAAGGCCCGGCGACGTTAGCGCTTCAACCGAACGGCAAGGTCGTCATCGCGGGCTATCTGAACGGCCCGCCGACCGCTTACGTCGCCCGCCTGACGGGCGACTACTTCGTCAACTGGGCCGCCGGGGATGCCTCGGACAAGACCATCTCTCTGCCCATCGTCGAGGACACCGTTGCCGAGCCGGACGAGACGTTGGCCCTCACGCTGACTCCCCTCTCCGGCGGCGCGGCGGCGGGCGCGATTCCGACCGCCAACCTGGTCATCAAAGACAACGACTCAAGCCTCTCCCCGGTCTCGGGCGGCGGCGTCTATAACGGCACGGCGACGCTGACGGCGACGCTGACGGGGCGCGGCTCCGGCCTGGGCGGCAGGGCGGTCAGCTTCACGCTCAACGGCGCGGCCGTCTGCGGCGTCAACGGCACGCCCGCCTGCCCGACGACCGACGCGGGCGGCGTGGCGACGCTGGCGAACGTGAGCCTCTCGGGCGTGGGGGCCGGCACGCATGCCAACGCCGTCGGGGCCGCCTTCGCGGGCGACGCCGACTTCGCGGGCAGCAGCGGGACGGGGCCGCTCTCCGTCAGTAAGGCGGCGGCGGGCGTCACCCTCGGCGGCCTCGCGCAGACGTTCGACGGCGCCGCGAAGTCGGCCACCGCCACGACCGCGCCGCCGGGCCTGAACGTCTCGTTCAGCTATAGCCAGAACGGGCAGGCCGTGCCGTCTCCCACCAACGCCGGGAGCTACGACGTGACGGCGACCGTCAACGACAGCAACTACCAGGGCTCGGCCACCGGCACGCTCGTCATCGGCAAGGCGAGCCAGACGATCACCTTCGCCCCCCTCCCGAACAAGAGCTACGGCGACGCGGACTTCACCGTCAGCGCCACGGCCTCCTCGGGGCTTCCCGTCACCATCAACATGAACTTCGGCCCGTGCACCGTCAACGGCTCGACCGTCCACATCACCGGCGCCGGCAGTTGCAGGATCACGGCCGTGCAGTTCGGAGACTCCAACTACAACGGGGCGGCGGCCGTCCCGCGCGATTTAACTATCGCGCCGGCGCCCACCTCGGTCGCGCTCTCCTCCTCCGCCAACCCTTCGGGCGTAGGGCAGAGCGTGACCTTCACGGCCACGGTCACCTCCCCCGCGGGCACGCCCCCCAGTGACATCTTCGGCGGCGTCTTCTTCTACGACGGCGGCGTCATGATTGCCAACTGCGGCACCTTCTTAAGCTCCGGGCAGGCGGCCTGCACGACCTCCGCACTCTCGCCGGGCGGCCATACCATCACCGCCGAATACACCACCAACAACCCGAACTTCACGGGCTCCAGGGGCACGCTCCAGGGCGTGCAGGCCGTGGGCGGCGTCTTCGACTTCTCGCAGTCGAAGTACACGGCGGCCGAGCGCGGCGGCTCGGTCACAATCACCGTCACGCGCACGGGCATCACGTCGCAGGCGATGACGGTTGACTACTCGACCGACGACGGCAGCATCTCTTCGGTCTCCGTCCCCTGCTCGGCGACGACGGGGGCGGCGCTCGAACGCTGCGACTACACGCGCGCCGCGGGCACGCTCAGCTTCGCCGCGAACGAGACGCAGAAGACCTTCACCGTGCTGTTGAACGACGACTCCTTCGCGGAGGGGACGGAGACGCTGACGCTGCGGCTCCTGAGCCCCGGCGGCGGGGCGGGGCTCGGCGCGCAGTCGGTCTCCGTCTTGCAGATCAACGACGACGTGACGGAGTCTTCGGGCAATCCCCTGGACGACGCCTCCTTCTTCGTCCGCCAGCACTACCACGACTTCCTCAACCGCGAGCCGGACGCCGACGGGCTCGCCTTCTGGGCCGACCAGATGAGGAGCTGCGGCAGTCCCAACCCGGAAGTCTGCCGCGTCAACGTCTCGGCGGCCTTCTTCCTCTCCATCGAGTTCCAGCAGACCGGCTACTTCGTCGAGCGGATGTACAAAGTCGCCTACGGCGACGCGACCGGCACCTCGACGCTCGGCGGCGCGCACCAGCTCGGCGTCCCCGTCGTGCGGCTCAACGAGTTCCTTCCGGACACGCAGCGGATAGGGCAGAACGTCGCCGTCGGCCTCGGCGACTGGCAGCAGCGTTTGGAGAGGAATAAGCAGGCGTACTCGCTCGAATTCGTCCAGCGCGGGCGGTTCGCCGCGACCTTCCCCGCGACGATGACCGCCGGCGAGTTCGTCTCGAAGCTCGACCAGAACGCGGGCGGCGTGCTGACCGAGTCGGAGAAGTCGGCGCTCGCGGCCTCGCTCGGCGCGGCGCCGGCCGACCCGTCGCAGCGCGCGCAGGTCGTCCGCGCGGTGGCCGAGAACGCCGCGCTCGCGTCGGCGGAGACCAACCGCGCGTTCGTGCTGATGCAGTTCTTCGGTTACCTGCGCCGGAACCCGAACGACGCGCCGGACGCGGACTACACGGGCTACGACTTCTGGCTCTCGAAGCTCAACCAGTTCCAAGGTAACTTCGTCAACGCCGAGATGGTCAGGGCGTTCATCAACTCGGACGAGTACCGGAAGAGGTTCGGTCAATAACAACGTCAACGTCGCAACACGGCCCTCACCCTTGCGGCGGAAAAAGCTGACGCAAAGCGCGCTTCACTTGTCGTCCACCCTCGACTCGAACGCGGCCTGCGCGGCGGCCGGGGCGGCCGAGAAGAAGTCGTAGCCGGTCAGCCGCTCCACCTCGTCCACGCTCACGCGGAAGGCGCGCCAGTCCTGATTCTTGATGCCCTGGCGGTTCGGCATGATGACCGCTATCGCCCGCGCGTCGGCGCCCGCCTGCGAGATGTCGGCCCCCTCGGGCAGGACGAGGATGACCTTCCACGTCTGCGCCGGGACGGTCACCTTCCCGTTCGGCGTCTTGCCCGCCGCCCCCTTCGAGCCGGCGCCGCCCACCCCGGCCGGCCCGGCCACGACGTACAGCTCGTTGCCCTGCGCGGCCAGGCCGCGCTCGTACTCTTCGAGCTGCTTCCAGGGCCCCTGATTATTGTCCGGCGCCTGCGGCACCATGTTCGTCATGAGGAAGGTGTCGGAGTTAGACTGCGGGTCGGCCGAGTGGTCGGCCGAGGGCGACATGTGGCCGCGGTCGAAGCCCGACCCCGTGTAGTCGGAGGGCGTGACGCGGTACCAGCCGGCCGGGAGCGCGTCGTCCGGGCGGAAGTCGTTCTGCCGCTCGGCGTCGCCGAGGTCGGAGCGTTCGAGGCGCCAGGAGACCCAGTTCGGCGTCCCCTTACTCCGGTTGTAAGAGAGCGCGTAGCCGGCCCGCTCCAGAAGGTAGTTATCGGGGCTCGCGCCCGCGCCCGAAGCGGCGCCGCTCGGGTTGCCGGCCAGGAGGTTTGAGGCCGCCGAGCCGGGCGGGCGCGGCGCGGGCTGCGTGCGCGGCGCGGGGCCGGCCTTGTCGCCCGGCGCCGGGTGGAGGTAGTAGCGTTTGTAAGCCGCCCAGGCCAGCCAGAGGGCGATGACGATGAGCAGCGTAAGCAGACTCTGCTGTTTTCTTCTCGGCACGCGCAGAAGGTACCACACCACGCGGGAGGCATTAAGGGGGCGGCCAAACATTTGGACTTAATCCCGCCGCTTAAGCGGCCGCCGTAAAATTTAAATCGATTCCTTGACGCGACCCCGTCTTTCGCATAGTCTCACTCACCGTTCATACCCGTTCTCGTTCATTTCGCGTCCGAAGTAAGCCGTCAGACAGCTTATCCGAGACTGCGTGTGCGGTCTCCTTTCCGCCCGACGTCCGGCACGGCTTAATCCACCTCGCCTTTTAAGAGCCCCGGCCCGGTGAGTCTCTCCGCCGCGGGTCGTCCGCTGTTCAACTACAACCCCCGAAGGAGGCATCTGATGCGCCGTCAAGGTTCCGTGCTTTTTCTGTTAGCCGCCGTCTTCGCGCTGAGCAGTTGCGCGCCCGCCCCCGAGGTCGCGAACGCCCCGGCCCCCGCGGCTTCGCCCGCCGCTTCCCCCGGCGGCGGGAAGATACCGGTCACGACCTCTTCGGAAGAGGCGAGGAAGGAGTTCTTGCAGGGGCGCGACATGGCCGAGAGGCTTCTGGCGCAGGACTCGATTCAGCACTTCGACAAGGCCATCTCGCTCGACCCGAACTTCGCGCTGGCGGAGCTGGGCCGGGCCAACGCCGCGCAGACCGCGAAGGAGTTCTTCGAACACCTGAAGAAGGCGGTTGACCTCTCGGGCAAGGCTTCGGAAGGCGAGCGGCTGCTCATCCTCGCAACGCAGGCGGGCGCCAACGGCGAGGCGGCGAAGCAGAAGGAGCAGCTCGACAAGCTCGTCGCCGCGCACCCGGACGACGAGCGGGCGCACTTCAACCTCGGCGGCTACTACTTCGGCCAGCAGGACTTCGCGCAGGCCATCACGCACTACAAGAAGGCGACCGAGCTGGCGCCGAACTACTCGCCCGCCTACAACATTCTCGGCTACGCCTACCGGCAGAACGGCGACTTCGCCAACGCCGAGCAGGCGTTCAAGAAGTACATCGAGCTGATCCCCAACGACCCGAACCCCTACGACTCTTACGCCGAGCTGCTGCTGAAGATGGGCAAGTACGAGGACGCCATCACGCAGTACCGCAAGGCGCTGACCATCGACCCCAACTTCGTCAACTCGCACAACGGCATCGCCGCCGCACAGATGTACATGGGCAAGCCCGACGCGGCGACGGCCGAGCTACAGGCCCTTAACGACAAGGCGCGCAGCGACGGCGACCGCCGCACCGCGCTCTTCGGCATGACGGTCGTCGATGCCGACGGCGGCAAGCTGGACAAGGCGCTCGAAGAGGTGGAGAAGCAGTACGCCCTGGGCGAGAAGATCAACGACGTGGCGGCGATGACGGCCGACCTCCAGCTCAAGGGAAACATCCTCGTCGAGATGGGCAAGTACGACGAGGCGAAGGAGCAGTTCGAGCGCCTCCTCAAGATGACCGACGAGTCTGCGCTCTCGCAGGAGATTAAAGACAACACGAAACTCTTCCACCACTACAACCTCGCCACGGTCGCGCTCGGCAAGAAGGATTCCGCGACGGCGAAGTCGGAGGCCGAGGAGTTTCGCAAGGGCGCCGAGGCTTCCAAGAACCCGAACCAGCAGAGGCAAGCGCACGAGTTGGCCGGCATGATCGCGCTCGCCGAGAAGGACTACGACAAGGCCATCGCCGAGTTGCAGCAGGCGAACCAGCAGAACCCGCAAGACCTCTACCGCCTCTCGCAGGCGTACCAGGGCAAGGGCGACGGCGCGAAGGCGAAGGAGTTCGCCGCGAAGGCCGCCGGCTTCAACTCCCTGCCCCAGCTCAACTACGCCTTCGTCCGCACGAAGGCCCAGAAGCTTGCCTCCGGATAAAGGCGTCAAGGTCAGACCCGGCAGCGCAGGAGGCGGCCCATCCGACCGACCGCCTTCTATTGAATCAAAAAGGAAGGGGCGGCCTCTTGGCTGCCCCTTCGTCGTCTGATCTGACAATGGTCTTCTCAATTCCACCTTACAGTAAAATCCTGTCGGTGCAGCGGCACTGTGAGATTTATCTAAATGGCCTTGGAGAAGCTGTCATGACAAGGTAGAAAGGTCTAATCCGATTCCACAAAAGAGATTGGATGAAGCGGCTGGCCGCCACTCCTCGGGTGGCATACTGCTCCGAACATTCTGCGGCGGAAGACCGCGAAGCAAAGGAGAGTCAGCTATGGACTTCATCGGTTTCGATCTCGGCAAAGTCTCCAGCCAAGTCTG
>JAFAVK010000026.1 GCA_019242475.1 Acidobacteriota bacterium
GATCTCGGCGCCGTTCAAACCCAGGGCGCGCGCGCCCTCGGGGAAGTGTCGGTCGTAGCAGATGTAGACGCCGACGCGCGCGTAGGCCGTGTCGAAGCAGGGGTAGCCGAGGTTGCCGGGGCGGAAGTAGAACTTCTCCCAGAAGCCGGGGTTGACGTGCGGGATGTGGTTCTTGCGGTACTTGCCGAGGTACTTGCCGTCGGCGTCGATGACGGCCGCCGTGTTGTAGTAGACGCCCGCGATCTCCTCCTCGTAGATGGGCACGACGATGACCATCGAGTGCTTCTTGGCGACTTCCTGCATGAGCTTGACGGTCGGGCCGTCGGGGATGCGCTCGACGGCCTCGTACCAGCGCGTCTGCTGCTCGGCGCAGAAGTAGGGCGTGGTGAAGACCTCCTGCATGCAGAGAATCTGCACGCCCTGCGCGCCCGCCTCGTCGATGAGCTTGAGGTGCTTGTCGAGGTTGGCCTTTTTAATTTCCTCGATGGGGGCGTCGGACGGCGCGGCCGTGGTCGCCTGTATCAGTCCGCATTTGACGGTGCGTGCCATTAAAACCTCCGTGGGTGTCTGAAAAATATTTTCAAGTGAAAGGGGAGTCCGGTCTTCAGCCGACCTTCTCCCAAGTCTTCGTGATCTCCGACATCTTGCGCTCGTCCACGACGTACGACTCGAAGTAGCCGCAGCGCGTGCAGATGAGGTGCTCGACCGGGCTGGCCGAGGTCAGCCAACTGGTGCGGACGTAGACGCCGCCACCCCCGTCGCCGCCGTGGCTGATGCCGTTCAACTTGCGGTAGACGGTCGGCGTCCCGCACTTCACGCAGAGCCCTCTTCTCATGCTCAACCTTCCTTCGCGCCGGCAAGATTCATTCGGCAGTGACGGCCACGCCCGCGGCCGCTTCGTCGGCGACGGTGTCGGGCGCGGCCGGCGGCGCGAGCTTCATCAGCCCGTAGTGCGCCGCGAAGGCGACGCCGAAGCCCACGAACCAGGCGTAGTCATAAAGCACCCTGAGCGCCGGCACGAGCAGACCGACCCACGCGAAGAAGCAGCCCAGGAGCGTCGCCACGACCGCGCGCCAGTTCCAACCGGAGGTGTACGTGTAGACTCCCCTCTGGCGGTAGAGGTCTGCGAGCGCGAGGCGCTTGCGCCGGACGAGCCAGTAGTCCGCGATGAGCACTCCGGCGATTGAGCCCAGGCCGCCCGAGTAGCCGAGCAGCCAGGAGAAGATGTAGCCCGAAGGGTCGGCCAGCAGCCGCCACGGCTGCATCAGGATGCCGATGATGCCCGTGATGAGCCCGCCGAGGCGGAACGAGATGAGCCGCGGGAAGGCGTTGGCAAAATCGTTCGCGGGCGAGACGACGTTGGCCGCGATGTTGACCGAGAGCGTCGCCACCACGACCGTGAACATCGAGACGGCGACGATGACCGGGTGCTCGAAGCGCCCGACCAGCTTGACCGGGTCCCACACGTCGCCCGCCGCCATGTCCGGGTAGATGACCATCGCGGCCGAAGTAATCAAGACGCCCATCGCGGCGAAGATGGTCATCGTCGAGGGCAGCGCGACGACCTGCCCCACGGCCTGCTCGCGCTGGCTCCGGCCGAAGCGCGTGAAGTCGGGCATGTTCAAAGAGAGCGTGGCCCAGAAGCCGATCATGGCCGTCAGGGAAGGGATGAAGATGGGCCAGAACTCGCCGAGCGTCTTGAAGTGCGAGGGCTGCGTCAGGATGTGCCCGAGCCCTCCGGCGCGCCACAGAGCCCACGCGACGAGCAGCGCCGTCATCACCAGCACGAACGGCGCGGCCCAGTTCTCGACGCTGCGGAGCAAGTCCATCCCGCGGTAGATGATGTAGATGTTCATCGCCCAGAAGACGAGGAACGAGAGCCACTCGGTCGTCGTGTGCCCGCCGAAGCCCGCGCCCAAGAGCGTGTGCCAGCCGGGCACGACTGCTTTCAACAGCACGTCGATGGCCTGCCCGCCGATCCACGCCTGGATGCCGAACCAGCCGCAGGCGACGATGGCGCGCATGAGGGCCGGCAGGTTCGAGCCGAACGTGCCGTAGGCGGCGCGCGCGAAGACGGGGAAGGGAATACCGTACTTCGTGCCCGGGTGCGAGTTCAGAAGGATCGGCGCCAGCACGATGACGTTGCCGAGCAGGATGGTGACGAGCGCCTGCCACCAGTTCATCCCGGCCGAGATGAGCCCCGAGGCCATCATGTAGGTCGGGATGCAGTGCGCCATGCTCACCCACAGCGCCGCGTAGTTATAGGTCGTCCACGTGCGCCGCCCGACCGGCACCGGCGCGAGGTCTTCGTTGTAGAGCGGGCTGCGCCGAATCTCAGCCTCCGCGACCTCCTTCAACTCGACGCGCCCGTCTTCGTGCTGAATCGTTTCGCTCATGGTCTCCACGCTCACGGCCTCGCGGTCACATGCTCACGCACGTGCCGCGCTTGAGGAATTGGCCCGCGCCGGCCTTACCTTTGAACTCTCCGTTTTCAACGACGACGCTGCCGCGTGACAAGACCGTCTCGACGACGCCTTTCACCTTGCGCCCTTCGTAGGCCGAGTAGTCAACGTTCATGTGGTGCGTGGCGGCGGAGATGGTCTGCTCGCCGTCGGGGTCGAAGACGACGATGTCGGCGTCGGAGCCGACGGCGATGGTGCCCTTGCGCGGGAAGAGGCCGAACATCTTGGCCGCGGCCGTCGAGGTCAGCTCGACGAAGCGGTTGAGCGAGATGCGTCCCTGCGCGACGCCGCCGTCGTAGATGAGAGACATCCTGTGCTCGACGCCGGGCGCGCCGTTCGGGATTTTCGAGAAGTCGCCGCGGCCCAGCTCCTTCTGCTCCTTCATGCAGAAGGGGCAGTGGTCGGTGGAGATGACTTGCAGGTCGTCGGTCTTCAAGCCCTTCCAAAGTTCTTCCTGATTCCACTTCTCCCTGAGCGGCGGCGTCATCACGTACTTCGCGCCCTCGAAGCCTTCGCCGTAGTCTTCGATGGAGAGGAAGAGGTACTGCGGGCAGGTCTCGGCGAAGGCGGGCAGGCCGCGGTCGCGCGCCTCGCGGACTTGATTGAGCGCGTCGGCGCAGGAGAGGTGGACGATGTAGACGGGCGACTCGGCCATCTCCGATAAAGCGATGGCGCGGTGGACGCCCTCGGCCTCGGCGATGGTCGGGCGAGTCAATGCGTGATATTTCGGGGCCGTCCTGCCTTCTGCCAGCGCGCGCTTGATGATCTCGTTGATGACGATGCCGTTCTCGGCGTGCATGCAGATGAGGCCGCCGCGCGCGCCCGCGGCCGACATCGCGCGGAAGATGGTCGCGTCGTCGGCGAGGAAGACGCCCGGGTAGGCCATGAAGAGCTTGAAGCTCGTCACGCCCTCGTCCATCAACGTATACAGCTCCTCGGTCTGCCCGTCCTCGAACTCGGTCGTGATGAGGTGGAAGCCGTAGTCGATCACGCACTTCCCCTCGGCCTTCCGGTGCCAGTTGTCCACGCCCTCGACGAGCGCCTGGCCCTTGTACTGCACCGCGAAGTCGATGATGCTCGTCGTCCCCCCGTGCGCCGCAGCAATCGTCCCGGTGCGAAAATCATCGGACGACTCCGTCCCCCCGAACGGCAACTCCATGTGCGTGTGCGGGTCGATGCCGCCCGGGATGACGAGTTTCCCGCCCGCCTCAATCACGCGGTCAGCCTCCACGTCCAGCTTCGCCCCGATGACCGAGACCTTCTCGCCCTCAATCAGCACGTCGGCTTTGTAATCGTCAACCGCCGTGACGACGCGGCCGTTGCGAATCAGAGTTCTCATCGACTTATGACTTCTCCCATAATAATTTGGGGCCGTTGTAAGTGAGGGAGACTACGTTAAGAATATTCCGCCCGATGATGCCCCAGTCCTGCTCGGCAAGCAGGAACTGGCCGCGGAACGTCAGACCGAGAAAGACCATCTCTGCGCGGACAGCATGTGCGACGCTTGAGCCGCCTCCGAAGCCTTCGAGTTCATAGCCCCCTCCTGATTGACTCAACCCGAGTTCACCAGCTATGCCTCGTGGTAAGAGCGTCACGTCTGCGCCCGTGTCGAGTAGCATCGCGACCCCCTCTCTCACAACACCACTTTCCGGGTTGCGGAGTGTGACTATGGCGATGGGGGCAGGCGGCGTAAATCGCGCCGAGTCGTACCCAGGCATTTCTTTAAGACTCTACGACCTCCATCTCGAAATCGGCTGCCTGTTCCGGGTGAGCGAGGCGCGGGCTATGGAGGCGCACGCCCTGAGGCACAACCTCGACGCCTGGAACGACGATGTAAACTTTCGTCCCTTCAGGTAAACGAACGTCGGAGTTGAGTTTAATGTGTCCTTGCTCAACGACCCCTTCGAACATTTCAGCGCTCATGCTTTTACCCCAGCTGAACAAATCGCGTTGCCATAGTCATATTGTACCGAATGCCGCGTCCAGCGCTGCGATTAGTTCGTCAATCGTGTCCTTCGTCGAGTTGAGCATGACGCCGGTGCGGATGACGTTGCCGTAGAGGCCGCCTTTGCCGACGAGGACGCGGCGCTTCTTCGTCTCCTCGAAGACCTTGAGGACGGACTGCGGGTCGGGCTCTTTGGTCTCGCGGTCTTTGACCAGCTCAATCGCCTGCATCAATCCCAACCCGCGCACGTCGCCGATGACGGGGTATTTCTCCTTCAGCTCTTCGAGGCGCTGGCGGAAGTAGGCGCCTACCTCGGCGGCGTTGCGGCGGAGGTCTTCCTCTTCGATGACCTTGATGACCGCGAGCGCGGCCGTCATCGAGACGGGGTTGCCGCCGAAGGTCGAGAAGGTCAGCCCCGGGAACTTGTCGGCGACCTCGGGCGTGGCGACGGTGATGCCGACGGGGACGCCGTTGCCGAGGCCCTTCGCGGAGGTGATGATGTCGGGCTCGACGTTCCAGTGCTCGATGCCGAACCACTTGTCGCCGGTGCGGCCCCAGGCCGTCTGCACCTCGTCGGCGATGAAGAGGCCGCCGTGCTTGCGCGTGATCTCGGCCACGCGCTCGAAGTAGCCGGCCGGCGGGACGATGAAGCCGCCGACGCCGAGGATCGGCTCGGCCATGAAGGCCGCGATCTCCCCGGTCGTCTGCGTCATAATCAACTCTTCCAAGTCCTCGGCGCACGCGAGGCCGCAGTTCTCCGGCGAGAGCTTGAACGGGCAGCGGTAGCAGTAGGGCGCGCGCGCGTGCACGATCCCCGCGACCTGCGGCGGCAGCGGCCGCCACGTCGAATGGCCGACCGCCGAGAGCGCCGTCGCGGAACGCCCCGAGTAGCTGTGGCGCAGCACGACGATCTCGTGCCGGCCCGTCGCGGTCTTGGCGGCGTGGATGGCCGTGTCGTCGGCCTCCGTGCCGCTGCTGGTGAAGAAGGACTTTTGCAAACGGCCGGGCGTGATCTGGTAGAGCTTCTCGGCGAGGTCGGACTGCGGCTTGTTGGCGTAGAGCGTCGAGGTGTGCTGAAGCGTCTTCACCTGCTCGACGACCGCCTCCGTGACCTTCGGGTGCGCGTGGCCGACGCTGACGGTGAGCACGCCGCCGAAGCAGTCGAGGTAGCGGTCGCCCTTGTCGTCCCACACGTACTGCCCCTCGCCGCGCACGAGCGCCAGGGGCTCCTGGTAGTACATCGCGACCGCGGGGAAGAGGTACTGCTTGTGCTTCTCGACGGTCTCGGAGCCGGTCGGCCTGGTCTCGGTCGCGTTCAGTTGCGGTTCGGCGGTGCTCATTGTCTCTTTCTCCGAAGGTGTTTGGTATTTGTCCGCGCGTCAGGAAGACTTCGGCTTGTAGGCTTTCGAGTCGTTCTTGATGCGGAAGAAGATGACGTAGGCGCCCCACGCGATGGAGGCGAACATCGCCAGCGCGGCGAGCGGCCCGCCGAGCGTGCGGTTGACCCACGACGAGTTCATGAAGCCGAGCACGAGCGGCGCGAGCCCCAGGAGCAGCAGCGCGTAGACGCGCAGCACTCGCGCGGGCGCGAGCGGCACTCGGCCGAGGACTTCGAAGTATGACTGCGTGCGGCCGTAGGCGTTCTCCTGCCGCTTCGGCCTGATGATATAAGAGCCGAGCGGGACGAGCGGGAACATCGCGGCGACGACCCAGCGCGACGCCTCCCAGGCGCCGTCCGCGCGCTCCCGGTAGTCGAGCAGCGTCGTGCCGAACCCGTTGAAGGTGTTGAAGGAGGGCGCGGTCGCCTCCTTCATGCGCTCGGTCAGTTTCTTAATCTCGTCAAGGCTGTGCTGGAAGACGGCGACCCCGAGCGGCTCGCCGCAGTCGGAGCACTTCGAGTTAACGTCGGCGTCCGGGTTCACTGTCCGGCAGGCGGGGCAGTTGACCGTCACCCGCTTGGCTTCGGTGGTTGTGCTCATGCGTGTCGTCGCGGGGGCTAGTACAGGTTTCCTTCGCGCTTGCGCCCCGTGTAATCGACGTAGACGACTTTCAGCTCGGTGTAGAAATCGAGCGCGGTCGAGCCCTGCTCGAAGGCGCCGACTCCCGTTGATTTGATGCCGCCGAAAGGGACGTGCGCCTCGCCGCCCGTGGTGGGCGAGTTGATGTGCGTCATGCCGGTCTCGATCTCGTCCACGAAGCGGAAGACGCTCACGGCGTCCTGCGTGAAGACGGAGGACGAGAGACCGTACTCGCTGTCGTTGGCGACCTGCAACGCTTCGTCGAAATCCTTCACGCGCAGCACGGAGAGCACCGGGCCGAAGATTTCCTCGCGCGCGATGCGCATGTCGGGCGTGACGCGGTCGAAGACGGTGGGCTGTATGAAGTAACCCTTGCGCAGACCCGCGCCGTCCGCCGGCCCGCCGCCGCAAACCAACTCCGCGCCGTCCTCGCGCGCCACATCCATGTAGGAGAGGACTGACTTGAACTGGCTCGCGTCAACAATCGGGCCGACCTCTGTCTCCGGGCTCATCCCGTCGCCGAGTCGCAGGGCCTTCGCGCGTTCCGAGAGGCGGCTGACGAACTCGTCGGCGACCGATTCCAAGACCACCGCGCGGCTCGTCGCGGTGCAGCGCTGGCCCGTCGAGCCGAACGCGCCCTGCGCGGTCGATTCCACGGCGAGACTCATGTCCGCGTCTTCGAGCACGACGACCGGGTTCTTGCCGCCCATCTCGCACTGCACGCGGACGCCCCTGCGCGCGGCCTGCTCGTAGAGCCTGACGCCCACGCCGTTCGAGCCCGTGAAGGAGATGGCGCGCACGGCCGGGTGGCTGACGATCTCGTCGCCGGCCTCCGACCCCGAGCCGAGGATGAGATTGATGACGCCCGCGGGCACGCCCGCCTCCGCCAACAACTCCACGATCCGCACGGCCGTCGCGGGCGTGTTCGTCGCAGGCTTGAAGACGACGCTGTTGCCTGCGACGAGTGCGGGCGCCAGTTTCCAGACGGGGATGGCGACGGGGAAGTTCCAGGGCGTGACGACGGCGACGACGCCGTGCGGCTGCTTGACGGTGTAGGCGAAGTTCGAGGGCAGCTCGGACGGTATCGTCTCGCCGTTCATCCGGCGCGACTCGCCGGCGCAGAAGTCCGCGACGTTGATGGAGCGCTGCAACTCGCCGCGCGCCTCCGACACGGTCTTGCCCTCCTCGCGCGTGAGCAGCGCCGCCAAAGACTCCTTATTATCTTCGAGCAGGCGTGCGAAACGCGCGATGATGCGCCCGCGCGTGGGCGCGGGCGTCCCGCGCCAGCCGCGGAAGGCTTCGGCCGCGGCCTCGACCGCGCGCCGCGCCTCCTCGCGCGTCGAGAGACGCACCACGCCGAGGATGTCTTCCGTGTTCGAGGGGTTGACGTTCTCTGTCGTCTTCTGCGAAGAAGACTCGACCCACTCACCTTTGACGAAGTTGCGGTAGGTGTCCATGCGTTGACTTGTGAATTTGAATTTTCTGCGCCCGGTATGGAAGTTTCGGCATAACAGGCGCGGCCGCCGGAGACCGCGAAAATATACCACACGCCGCGCGCGCGCGGGAAAAATGAGGACGGGCTTAGCCATTTTTTGCCATCCTCCGCTATGATGTCCCGCGACTTTAGAATTCAGAAATACACCCGGACGATGGACTTTTCAAACCTACGCGAGCTTCTGGAGGCGCGTGCCGCCGCCGCGCCCGAGAAAGTCTTCCTCTTCTCGGAGGCGGACGGTCGCCGCTTCACGTACGCAGAGTTCGACGCGGCCGTGAACCGCACCGCACGTCTCCTCCACGAACAAGGCGTCCGCCGCCGCGACGTGGTCAGCCTGCTGCTGCCGAATTCGGCCGAATACGTCATCGCCTACTTCGCCTGCTTCAAGCTCGGCGCGATAGCAGGCCCGGTCAATTCGCTGCTCAAGCCCGAAGAGATAGCCTACGTCGTCGGTAACTCCGAGGCGAGCTTCATGCTCTTCGGCCGGGAGTTCGCCGAAAAGGTCTGGCACGTCCGCCGCGAAGTCCCCGCACTCGGCTCGGTGCAGGTGTTCGACGACGTAGCGAGCGTGACCGCCGGGCTCGACGGGACGGGCGACGGGCCCTGGCGCGACTCCGGACTGACGCGCGAAGACGAGGCCATCATCATCTACACGTCGGGGACGACGGGGAAGCCGAAAGGGTGTCTGCTCACGCACGGGAACCTCATCGCCAACGCGCGGCAGATAGTCGAGTGGCTCGGCTTTACAGAAGAGGATAGGCTTTTAACCGTCATGCCGCTCTTCCACATGAACGCCGTCTCGGTGACGACCGTCAGCGCGCTCTACGCGGGCGGCTCGACGGTGGCGAGCACGCGCTTCTCAGCCTCGCGCCACTGGCAGATCGTCAGCGACTACCAGGTCACCTCCTTCGGCTCCGTGGCGACGATGCTCTCCATGCTGCTCAAGACCTACCCCGAAGGCGTGCCCGCGGGTTTGAGCACGGACAGGCTCCGCTTCGCCATGTGCGGCTCCGCGCCCGTCCCGGCCGAGGTCATGCGCCGCTTCGAGGAGACTTTTAACTGTCTCGTCGTCGAAGGCTACGGCTTGTCTGAATCTACTTGCCGTTCGACCTTCAACCCGCCCGACAGACGTCGGCGCGCCGGCTCGTGCGGCATGGCAATCGGCAACGAAATGCGCGTGGTTGACGAGGAAGAGAACGAACTCCCCGACGGCGAGGCCGGCGAGATCGTCATGCGCGGCGAGAACATCTTCAAAGGCTACTTCAAGAACGAGGAGGCGACGGCGCGCGCCTTCCGCGGCGGCTGGTTTCACACCGGCGACGTGGGCTTCCGCGACCCGGAAGGCTTCTACCACATCATCGACCGCAAGTCCGACATGGTCATCCGCGGCGGCGAGAACATCTACCCGCGCGAGATCGACGAGCTGCTCTACAGGCACCCCGCGGTCGCGGAGGCCGCCGCCTTCGGCGTCCCCGATCCGCTCTACGGCGAGGACGTGGCCGCCTTCGTCGTCCTCAAGGACGGGCGCGACGCGACCGGCGAAGAGATCGCCGCCTACTGCCGCGAACACCTCGCCGACTACAAGTGCCCCAAGACCGTCCGTGTCGTCAACGCTCTCCCCAAAGGCCCCACGGGCAAGGTGCTCAAGCGCGAGTTGCAGGCTCTCTGGCGGGGAACGCAGTAGACTAAGGAGCCCCGGAAGGGCGGAATGTTTATAGTCCCCAGGTTTTAATTAAGCCGAAGCCCCTTTAGGGGCGACATGTGACATGCCGCTCCTCCGGAGCTTGGAAGATTAATAATCAGACTTTATCTATAAACATTCCGCCCCTCCGGGGCTAGACGCTAACTGCCCGCTGCCATCTGCCTACTGCCTACTGACACATGGCTAAGATCAAGGACAAGGTGAAGAACGCGCTCGACGAGGCGCGGATGCTCGTGTTGGGCGCGCAGGTGCTCGTCGGATTCCAGTTCCGTTCCGTCTTCGAGCAGGGTTTCGACAAGCTGCCTCTGCCGTCGCAGTTGTTGAAGCTGCTCGGGCTCGGGCTGATGCTCGTCGCGGTCGCGCTCATCATCTCGCCGGCCGCCTACCACCGCCTGGTCGAGCGGGGCGAGGACACGCACGAGATTCACCGCTACACTTCGAGGCTGATGACGTGGGCGCTGCTGCCTTTCTGTTTCGGGCTCGGGATCGACTTCTACGTGGCGGCGCAGAAGGTCTTCGACTGGAAGGTCGGCGCGGCGGCGGGGCTCTTCGGGATGCTGCTGGCGGCCTCTTTCTGGTACGGGCTCGAATTCTACATGCGGCGCGAGCGCGCGGGCGAGATAAAAGCGTTGAAGGAGGAGAGCGAGATGTCGGAGGGAAAGGACGAGGGGCAGGACGAGAAGGAGAAGCTGAACAACAAGATTCAGCACGTGCTGACCGAGTGCCGCGTCGTGCTGCCCGGCTCGCAGGCGCTCCTCGGCTTCCAGTTCATCTCCGTGCTGACGGAGAGCTTCGACAAACTGCCCGCCCTCTCGAAGTACATACACCTCGCGAGCCTCGGTTTGAACGCCCTGACCATCGTGCTGCTGATTACGCCGGCCGCCTACCACCGTCTGGTCGAGCGCGGGGAAGAGACCGAGCACTTCCACCGCTTCGCTTCGAAGATATTGGTGGCGGCGCTCGTCCCTTTGGCGCTCGGGCTCGCCGGCGACGTGTACGTGGTCGTCCAGAAGGTCTCCGACTCGCAGCTCGTCTCGGTCGTCTCGGCGCTCGTCCTCCTCGCAATCTTCTGGGAGCTCTGGTTCGGCCTCACGCTCTACCGGCGCACGCAGCGCCAGTATGCTGATTGAAGGATTTTAGATTTTAGATTTTTGATTTGCGATTTGAAGACGGGAAATCGCAAATCAAAAATCTAAAATCAAAAATCCAAACTTCCCCATAACGGAGAAAAACCTTGAAATTAATAACCGCCCTCCTGATTTCGCTCGTCCTGCTCGCCCCGTCGATGTTTGCGCCGCGCGGTTTGGCCTCCGTAGACGCGGGGCCGCGGGAGCAGCGCGTGGCGGCGGCGGCCGAGGCGATGCGCGGACAACTCGTAGCGACGCGGCGCGACTTCCACATGCACCCGGAGCTTTCCAACCGCGAGGAGCGCACCTCGCGCGTCGTCGCCGAGCGTCTGCGCGCGCTCGGCTTGACCGACATCAAGACCGGCGTCGGGAAGTACGGCGTGACGGCGCTCCTCGTCGGCGGCAAGCCCGGCCCCGTCGTCGCCGTCCGCGCGGACATGGACGCGCTCCCCATCCAGGAAGTCAACGACGTGCCCTACAAGTCGCAGACTCCCGGCGTCAAACACGCCTGCGGCCACGACGTGCACACGACCGTCGAGCTGGGCGTTGCCGAAGTCCTCTCGAAGATGAAGGACGAAGTCCACGGCACGGTCAAGTTCATCTTCCAGCCGGCCGAGGAGGGCGCGCCCGCGGGCGAGGAGGGCGGCGCGAAGCTGATGCTCAAAGAGGGCGCGTTCGAGAACCCCCGCCCGCAGGCGATCTTCGGCCTCCACACCGAGCCGAACCTACAGGCGGGGCAGATCGGCTACCAATCCGGCCCCGCGATGGCTTCGTCCGACACTTTTTATATTACGGTGAAGGGCAAGTCTTCCCACGGCGCGCAGCCGCAGCTCGGCGTGGACTCAATCGTCGTCGCATCGCAGTGCGTGCTCGCCCTCCAGAACATTCGGAGCCGTCGCATCGACCCTCTGGAGCCTCTCGTCATCACCGTCGGCACCATACAGGGCGGCGACCGCTTCAACGTCATCGCCGGCCAGGTGAAGATGTCGGGCACGATGCGCACATTTAACGACCAGGTGCGCGAGCGCTCCATCCAGATGATGCGCGAGACGCTACAGAACGTCGGCGCCGCCTACGGCGCGACCGTCGAGCTTGAGTTGGGCGACGGCAACGGCGTTACCTACAACGAGCCGACGCTCGTCGAAGAGACGCTGCCGACCATCCGCCGCGTCGTCGGCCCTCAGAACACTCTCACCCTCAAGCCCTTCATGCCGGCCGAAGATTTCTCCTGGTATCAGAAGCAGGTGCCCGGCTTCTTCTACTTCCTCGGCGTCGGCAACCGCGAAAAGGGCATCACCGCCGGCTGGCACACCGCCGACTTCGACGTTGACGAAGAGAGTCTCGTCGTCGGCGTCAAGGTGATGTCGAACGTCCTGCTCGACTATCTGGAACGACACTCGGGGCAGAGCGTTAAGCAGTAGGCAGAAGCCGGGAGCGCGGGCATCCCTGCCCGCCAAAGCGTGCCCAGGCACGCTTAGCCGTGAGACTTCATCTCTCCACCTTGAGAGTTAGAGCATCACGGCCTTCGCGCTTTCGCGCTCATGGCGGGCAGGGATGCACGCGCTCCCGGCTTTAAGCATTGCTTTCGATTGAAGGCCGCTGTAACTGCCTACTGCTCCCATGTTCTTCACAGATTCTTACAGGGCGCTCAGGCGCGGCGAGCGCGCGCTGGCCGCGCGTTACTTCGTCCTCTCCATTTTCGTCATCGCGCTTATCGGGGCGCCCGTCGGATTCTTCATGCTGCGTCGGTTCGAGGCGTCGGTCATCTTCCACCCGGAGCGCGCGGCGCTCGAAGGGAGTTGGCGCGCCCCGCAGGGCGCGGAAGAGGTCTGGTTCAGGAACGCCGAGGGTCAGAGGCTCTACGGCTGGTTCTTTCACTCGAACGATCTGCCGGCGCGCCCGACGGTTGTTTACGCGCACGGCAACGGCGGGAACGTGAGCTATTGCGGCTGGGTCGGGGAGGGCTTGTCCGCGCGCGGTTTCGACGTGCTGCTCTTCGACTACAGGGGCTACGGGCAGAGCGAGGGAGAGCCGGCGGGCGAGCAGGGTCTCTACGCGGACGCCGAAGCCGCCTACGACTTTTTAACTAAGGAGCGCGGCGTGCCGGCGGGCCAGATCGTCCTCTACGGCCAGTCGCTCGGCACGGCGGCGGTCGCGGACGTGGCGGCGCGGCGCGAATGCGGGGCGCTCGTCCTCGAATCGGGCCTGAGTTCGTCCGCCGACATGGCCGCGGTGATTATGCCCTGGCTCCCGCGCTTCGTGAGGGGCCTGACGAAGAACAAGCTCGACACCGTCTCGAAGCTGCCGCGCGTCCGCTGCCCCGTGCTCGTCGTCCACGGCGACCGCGACACGATCATCCCCGTCGCGCAGGGCCGCCGCCTCTTCGAAGCCGCGCCCGAGCCGAAGCGATTGATAATTATCGAAGGCGCGGGACACAACGACCTTTCCATCGTCGGCGGCGAGAAGTATATTGACACGCTCGCCGAATTCGTACGCCCGTCGAATAGACCCGAACGATGATTAAGTCCCTGCTGCTGCTCTGCCTCCTCCTATTTCCGATTGGCGCGAACGCGCAGACAGTCCTCCGCTGGGGCGCCGACCCGAGCGGCGGCGCGCCCTACGTCTTCTCCGACCCGGCGCACCCGGATAAGTATGTCGGCTACGAGCTTGAGATGGTCGAAGCGCTGGCGGCGGCGATGAACCGCAGGCCCGTCTTCGTCCCGACAGACTGGCAGACCATCGTCACCTCGCTCGAACGCGGCGAGTTCGACATCATCGTCAACGGGCTGGAGCCGACGGGCGACCGCGCCCGCGTCATCCTCTTCAGCAAGCCTTACTACGTCTTTCGGCTCCAGCTCACCGTGCGGAAGAACGAGACGCGCATCAACGGCCTCGAAGACTGCCGCACGCGCACGGTCGGCACGCTCGGCAACACCGCCGCCTCGCGGCTGTTGGAGAAGGAGGGGCTCAACTTCAAGGGCTACGAAGACCCCGTGGGCGCCTACAGGGATTTGGAGCTGGGGCGCGTGGACGCGGTGCTGATGGACGTGCCGATGGAGGCTTTCTACGCGCGGCCGAGCCCGCGCCTCAAGCCCGCGGGCGAGCCCATCCAGCCCAGCTATTACGTCATCGGCCTGCGCAAAGGGGACGAGGCGCTGAAGGCGGAGGTTGACGCCGCCATCGACAAGATCGTTAACGACGGCACGCTCGAACGCATCCTGCGCAAGTGGAACCTTTGGAACGACGCGCAGCTCGAACTCCGTGCAAAGCCGGCCAACGGCGCGACGCCCGCGCCGGGGGAGGCGCAGCCGAACGAGGCGTTGAAGTACGAGATGACGAACGCCACCTTCAACTGGTCGGAGGCGCTCTGGCGTCTGACACGCGCGGCCTCGGTCACGGTGCTGCTCTCTCTGGGCGCGATGGTTATCGCCGTCACACTCGGGCTCGTGCTCGCGGTCGGGCAGTCGCGCGGCCCCGCGTGGGTGCGTTTTATCTCTACTATTTACGTCGAGTTCTTCCGCGGGACGCCCGTGCTCGTCCAACTGCTCTTTCTATACTTCGGGCTGCCGCGCGTGGGTTTGGCGATGCCCGGTTGGTTGACGGCGCTCGTCGGGCTCGGCCTGAACTACGCCGCGTACGAGTCGCAGGTCTACCGCGCGGCGCTCGAAGCCATCCCGAAGGGTCAGTACGAGGCCGCGTATGCCCTCGGGATGTCGCCGGTGCTCGCGTTCCGGCGCATCGTTCTGCCGCAGGCGCTGCGCATCGCCCTGCCGCCGATGACGAACGACTTCGTCTCGCTCTTCAAAGACACGTCGGTCGCTTTTGCCATCTCCGTGTGGGAGTTGGCGACCGCGTACAGGGAATTGGCGAACGCGTCGGGCGAGTTCATGCTGCTCGGGGCCATCGTCTCGGCCTTCTACCTGCTGATGAGTCTGCCGCTCGCGCACCTCGCGCGAAGGCTTGAGCTGCGGCTTCAGAGAAGGCAGGCGCTGCGCGCCGTCGAAGCGGAGGTGGCGGGATGATAAGCATCGAGGGCCTTGGGAAAGTCGCGGGCGAGACTCGCATCCTGCGCGGCGTCAGTCTCACGGTCGAGCCGCGCACGGTGCTCGGCATCATCGGCCCTTCGGGTTCGGGGAAGACGACGCTGCTGCGCTGCATGAACGGCTTCGAGCGGATATCTGAAGGTTCGCTCGAAGCGGGCGGCGTGCGGCTCGAAGCGGTGCTCGGCGAGAAGGAGTACCAGAAGCGCGTCAAACTCCTGCGCCGGCAGGTCGGGATGGTCTTTCAGCACTTCTACCTCTTCCCGCACCTGTCAGTGTTGGGGAACATCACGGAGGCACCCGTCCAAGTCCTGCGCCAGCCGCGCGCGGAGGCGGAGGCGCGCGCACTCGGGCTCTTGGAGACGGTGGGGCTGCGCAAGTCCTGGTCGCGCTACCCCGAGTCGCTCTCGGGCGGCGAGCAGCAGCGCGTCGCCATCGTCCGCGCGCTGGCGATGAAACCCGAGGTGCTTCTTTTTGACGAGCCGACGAGCGCGCTCGACCCGCGCCGCAGCAACGAGCTGGCCGTCACCTTACGCGGTTTAGTCGAGCAGGGGCAGACGATGGTCATCGTCACGCACTCGATGAAGTTCCTCGAAGACGTGGCCGACCGCGTCCTCTACATGGAGGCCGGCGAAGCCGTCGAGCTGGGCGACACCGCGCAAATCCTCAACGACCCGCAAGACCCGCGCACGCAGGACTTCATCCGCCACGCCGACTGAGAGACATCTTCGGATAATCACCGCTCCGTAGGAGCGGAATGTTTATAGTTACGAGTTACCTTTATCTCTTAAGCTCCGGAGGAGCGGCATGTACACATGTCGCCCCTGACGGGGCTCGGAAAAAATAATGGCGCACTAACTATAAACATTCCGTCCCTACGGGACTTGGCGTAGGACTCGATTCAGGTCGTCTTTGCGGTAAGGAAACAACTCATGCGAATACTTATCACGGCCGCCGCATTCGTTATGACACTCTGTGTAGTTGTTACAAACGCACAAACGCCCACGCCCGCGCCGGCTTCGCCCACGATGCCCGAGCAGCCGAAGCCCGTGCCCGCCTGGCTCGACCGGCGCGTGCGCGCGGAGGCTTCGAACTTCAAAGGGAACGTTTACCTCTACGCGAAGAACCTCGACACCGGCGCCGTCTACGACTTCGGCGGCGACGAGCCCGTCAGGACTGCGAGCACCATCAAGGTCGCGGTGATGGTCGAGGCTTTCGCGCGCGTGGCCGAGGGGCGCGCGAAGTGGTCGGACGAGTTGGTGCTGGGCAAGGAGGCGCGGTACGCGGGCTCCGGCGTGTTGCAGGACTTGACCGACGGCTTGCGTCTGACCCTGCGCGACGCCGTCACGCTGATGATGACCGTGAGCGACAACACGGCGACCAACATGGTGCTCGACTACCTTTCGACCGACGCCGTCAACGCGCGGATGGAGTCGCTCGGCCTCAGACAGACGCGCATCATGCGCCGCGTGGGCGGCGGCGGTGTGAGTAAGGAGGGGATGATTGAAGCCAACAAGCGCTTCGGCCTCGGCCGCACGACCCCGCGCGAGATGGTGACGATTCTGGAGAAGCTTGAGCGCGGCGAGATAGTCAGCCCCGCCGTCTCGAAGGAGATGATCGAGCTTTTAAAGCGTGAGCAGCCGACGGAGGGCATCTGGCGCGGCCTCTGGCGCGTGCCGAAGGCGACCAAGTCGGGCGCGCTCGACGCCCTGCGCTCGAACGTCGGGATAATTTATCACCCGCGCGGCCGCATCGCGCTCGCCGTCACCTGCGACGACATGCCCGAGCCCGACTGGACGGCCGACAACCCCGCCCTCCTCCTCATGTCGCGCCTCTCGGAGATAATCATCGACGGGTTAGGGAAGTAAGGGAATATTCAAGCGTTGACGCGGTCACCGTTCAGGCATTTGTGTGGTTATCTAGCGGTAGATCGAATTCAACAATACAGCAAATCAGAGTTCGCTTAAATGATAAGAAGTGCGCCGTAAAATTAGTTACTGCAACTATGGGGCAGTCTTCATCAATTCTACAAAAGAGATTGGATGAAGCGGCTGGCCGCCACTCCTCGGGTGGCATACTGCTCCGAACATTCTGCGGCGGAAGACCGCGAAGCAAAGGAGAGTCAGCTATGGACTTCATCGGTTTCGATCTCGGCAAAGTCTCCAGCCAAGTCTG
>JAFAVK010000013.1 GCA_019242475.1 Acidobacteriota bacterium
GCTTCCCCATCCACACCCTGAAGATAGACCGCTCCTTCGTCAGCGGCGGCGACGGCGAGAACGAGATCGTCCGCACCATCATCATGCTCGCGCGCAACATGGGCATGGACATCGTCGCCGAAGGCGTCGAGACGAAAGAGCAACTCGCCTACCTCAAGGAACTGAAGTGCGAGTACGGCCAGGGCTTCCTCTTCTCCCACCCACTCGACCTCGACACCGCCTGCAAGCTGCTTGAGAGCGCGGGCGCGGGAACGACGGACGCGTTGCAAGAACTGTGCTGAGGCAGACGGCCGCCGCGCACTCTACTGGGAGGCCGCCACAAACATACGCCCGGCGTGGGGGCCAGCGCGTCGTTCTTGTCACGAATCACCTAGTAAGAGGCCGTGCGGAGGTGTGAGGCCGGTCGGTTACAGTTCTCGGTAATTGTTGGGAAAGGTTAGTACGCCGCGCTTAGCGCAGTAGTGGGGAAGAGGATTCATAAGCGCAAGAGCGGGGGCAAGTCTCTCCCCGCCACCAACCTTTTCGACGGTTTACGGCGGCCCGCCACGGCCGCCGTTCCTCTTATGTGGGGACTTCCGCGTGCAGAATCCGCAGCGCGGCCTCCGCTTCGCCAGCGTCTAGGAACTCCCACGCGCTCCTCCCCGCGCCGCGCAACTCTTCGACGAGACCGCCGACGTGCCGGTAAGCTTCGGACGCGATCATGCGGTCGAGTCCATGCGTGATGCTGCTCGCACGCCTCCTGTAGACCTGAACTTCCACCTCTGCGGGCTGGGACCGGGCGGTCTTGCTGCTGCCGTAGACGGGCGGCGTGGGCGGGAATGTGTATGCCGTGCGCTGCCGCAGTCGAGTCGGTGTGAAATGGGACAAGCCCTCCTTTGGGTAAAGGTGAACCGGGCAAACGCCTGCCCTGATCAGCAGTCCGCCGGGGTAACCGCAAAGAAGCCCTGAGGTCTGATAGTTAGCCGTACGGTTCGACGCGAATAGTAATAGTAAGGGTCGTGTCCGAGGCGGGGGTGCTGATTAGTGTGGTCGGCTGGCCGAGTAGGGCAAAAGAACCGCTGCCGCGGAAGAGCATTGAAGCTACGCCTTGGAGAATGTTTTCCGCGTAGACGGCGTGCCGTCCGATGGCTTTAGTCCTGACCGACTCGCGAACATTATGTCTTCAGATTTCAACCTCAGGTGCCCGTGGCAAGAGCCCGCCGGCCCGGAGGCGCGCGTCCACGTCCTGGTGCAGTTCAAGAGTGATGTCTCAATGCTCCGCGAGATGGGGTGCGAGGTCACTTCGCGGGCGGGCGATATCGCGGGCGTATTCGTGCGGGCCGAGAGTCTGGAGGCATTGCGGAGACATCCCGAAGTCCGTTACGTCGAGACCACGTGCGCGCTCAGGGATGAGACAGATGTCAGCGCCGCGGAGATCAATCTGGTCGAGCCTGTGAAAGGCTCCCGCGTCATCCCCGGCGACGGGCGCGGCGCTCTCATTGGCATAATTGATTCAGGCTTCGACCTGACTCACCCCTGTTTTCTCGACAAGGAAGGCAGGACTCGAATCTGCGCTGCGTGGGATCAGGCGAATCTCGCCGCCTTGGCGGGCGTGTCGCCGCCGGCGTTCGGCTACGGCGTCGAGTATACGGGTGAGGCCATCGACGGGCACGTGGCGGCTCAGCGAATCCTGGTCGTGAAGAATCATGTAGGTGCTGGTGCGCACGGCACCTACGTGGCGGGGATCGCCGCAGGCGAGGGTGCGCCGCACTACGCCCACCGAGGCGTTGCACCCGGGGCGGACCTTATCCTCGTCACCTACCGGAACGATGTGCCCGTCGGCGGATCGGCCTACGTCTTGGACGCGATAGACTACATACGCCAACACGCACGGGCTTTGGGGCGGCCCGTAGTCATCAACCTCAGTCAGGGCGACAACCTGGGCGCGCACGACGGCACGAGCCTGCTGGAACGCGCCATCGACCACGTCGTCGAGGAGGGGCGAGTGCTGGTCATAGTCTCGGCCGGCAACGAGCGGGGTGGGCCTGCCAGTCACCACGCTCGGGGAAAAGTTGAGCGGGGGCGCGAACTCGCCTTGTCGTTCGAGCTCGTAAAGGGCCCGGGCCGAGTCGTTGACGGTGACACAATAGAACTCTGGTATAGCGGCCGCGACCGCTTCGCGGTGGCGCTGCAAGCGCCAGGCGGTGAGAGGAGCGACTTCGTCGAGCCCGGCGGAAGGGACATCGTTATAGAATTTCACGCGGGGAATCGCGCCCGCGTCTGTTCGCAGACAGGCCACCCAACCAACGGCGACAATCGCGTCCGGATTACCCTGGAGCGGAGCGAGGCGTGGGGGACAGGCCCCTGGCAACTGATTCTGCGCGGCGACAGGGCCGAGCGCGGGGACTTCGACGCATGGGCCGACCGCCCGAATGCGGTCACCGTCATCGACTTCCGGAGTCACCAGTCTGACGCCTCGACCATCACGCTCCCCGGCAATTCGCGACGTGCTATCACGGTGGGCGGGTTCATCTCGCGACCTTCGCCGGGCGAGAACGCCGGCGAGGTGAAGGGAGACTTCGCGCCCGGGTCGAGCGTGGGCCCAACGCGAGACGGACGCGTCAAGCCCGACCTCACTGCGCCGAGCACCCTTGTCACGGCGCCGAGGGTGCGCAAAGACGGCCGCCCGCCGTGTTACGACCTCAGAAGCGGGACAAGCATGGCGGCGCCGCACGTGACCGGGGTCGTCGCGCTGCTGTGGTCACTCTGGCCCGGGCTGGCGGCCGGGCAGATACGCGACACGCTTTTATCCACGGCCCGCGCCGACGCCTTCACGGGCGTGACGCCGAACACGAACTGGGGACACGGAAAGCTGGACGCCGGGGCGACGTACGAGGCTTTATCCATCTTGGTTGAGAAGGGAGAAGCGAAAATGTCAGCGACACAAGTCTTTGAGTTCGAGACGAGTCCGCAGGGGAACCGTTTCGGTGAGCCCGTAGGGATGAAGATCAGGATCGAGTTGGGCGGCGACGGCCTCGTCATCACGGGGACTTCCACCGGGGCATACGAGGGCAAGAATTACGTGGGGACTCTGGCACTGAGGAAGGCTTTCAGCGGGCTCGAAGGAGGGGATGAGTGCTGGATAAACGGCAGGTGGGTTAGTCCGTGCCCTTCGGGTGCGGGGGAAGAGGATGACGCTGAGTCGGCAGAAGCCGAGGGCAGTACGGACGAGGAGGAGTGAGTCGCCCCTCCTTTCCGCCTCCCGTCGTTGGCCGCCGGGGGATACGCCGAACACAGAGAGGCGTACCCCCTTTCGAACCGCACGCCGCCGGCGCATACCCACCGTGACGGCGTAGCCAGTGGCGTCGTTTGGCCGGCGACGTAGCTGGAACCTTCTCGCCTTGCCTCCGGCTGCCAACGCATGACGCCGCGGTCGGCTCACTCGAAGAGCCTGACGAGCACGGGCACGTACGCTTTGGTCATGCGTACGCACGCGAGCTGTCTCCCGTCGGGTGACCACGCGAAAGACGGCATGTTGGCGTCCTTGAAATGCGTCAGTTGTCGGGGCTCTCCGGCCGCGAGCGGTTGCAGCCAGACGTTCGGGGCGCCGTCGGCGCGGCTGACGTAGGCGAGCCCCGAGCCGTCGGGCGTCCAGCGCAGCCTGTTGTCGGGCGTCAGGCTCAAGCCGTTAAAGGGGGTGGTCGATTCGGCAACTTCGAAACGCCTGACGGCGGTGAGGGAGCTGAGGTCGTACACCTCAACGTGCCACGTCTGACTCCCGGGCTGATCGTTGGTGAAGAAAGCGAGCAGGCGTCCGTCGGGAGAGACGACGGGGCAGAGGGCACTCTTGTCGAATAACTTGACCGCGACCCCGCCGTCGATGGAGACCTTGTTGATGCTACTGCCGGTGCGGTAGACGACCCACTTACCGTCCGGCGTCGCCGACGGCACGTCCTCGTACGGGCCGTCGGTGAGTCGCTTCGGGTGCGTCCCGTCGGCGTCCATCCGCCAGATGTTCATCACGCCGGCGCGCGTGGAGACGAAGACGATGTAACGCCCGTCGTTCGACCGGGCGGGCTTGAAGTTGTCGGCTTCGAAAGTCAACTGCCTCGCCGCGGCGCCCGGCTCCTGCACCCAGAGGTTCGTGTGGGTGCCGTCGCTAACGGTGTAAAGAAACTTGCCGGCCTCGCCCCAGAGGATCTCCGAAACTCCTTTCATCTTCGTCACGTCCGACACGTCGGCTCCGGCCCCGCCCGCCGCGGACATCTGCCAGACGCTGGAATCCTCTTCGATATTCAGCGTGAGGAAGAGGCTTGAGTCGCGCGCACCGCTGACGAGCGTGTAGTTGCTGGGGTCGTTCGTGACCTTGCGCACCTCGCCGCCGGGGTAGGCCAGCAGCCGGAGCTGCCACGGCGCGCCCGGCGCTTCGGCGGCCGAGACCACGAGCCCGCTCCCGTCGGCCAGCCACGCCACGCGCGAGATGTCGTACCAGGGCTCGGCGTTGAGGCGGCGGCCGGCCCCCGTCTCGGCGTCAACCACTTCCAGGTTCGTCTCCTGTTCGGGGGAGACTCTGAGGGTCGGACACGCCAGCACCTTCCCGTCGGGTGACCACGCAGGGCCGGCCCACTTCACGTCGGCCATGAAGGAGTCGGCGTCGGCGCGCGTGCGCCGCGCCAGAAGGCGCTCCGACGTACCGTCGGAGCGCGCGACGATGAGGTCGGGCGTGTCCAGCGCGTGGTTGATGCGCACGAAGGCCAGCCGCGCGCCGTCGGGCGAGAAGGTGACGGCGGTGTTAACCTCGTCGAGAATCTTGCGCTGGCCGCCGCCGAGCTTGGAGACGCGGTAGAGTGTGCCGGTCTCGGCCTGGTTCTCCAGATAGTAAAGGTAAGTCCCGTCGGGCGAGAAAGAGAGGCCGCTGTAACCGGCCGCCGAAGGCTGCGCTATCCGCAGGTCGCTGGCCGTGGCGATCTCCGTGATGCGGATCGTGTACTTGCCATCCTCGGCGGCGACGCGCGCGACGTACTTCCCGTCCGGCGAGAGTGTGATGTCGCTGATGTCCCCGGACAGACTCAGGCGCTTGAACTTTAAGTCGAGCGGCCTGTCGAGTAGAGGCGTCCGGCGCTGGCGGACGAACCCGAAGTAGAGGCCGGTGACCGCCAGCGCGATCAGGATCAGCCAGTAGACGTAGCGCCCCCTGCGCGCCGGGGGGCGCGTGCTGACGAGCGAGCCCGTCTTGAAATCCGCCATCCGTTCCAGCGCGCCGTAAGGGCGGCCGGTCTTTGTGCCCGGCTCGGCCTGCGGCGAGGCCGAGCCGCGGTGCGCGCGTGGCGTCTCCGCGGCTTGAGGGTCGCCGGACGGGAGCGTCCCTTCGATCAAGCGGCGGACGCGGCGCAACTCGTCCACCATCTCCCGCGCCGACTGGAACCTCTTTTCCGCGCGCTTTCGCAGCGCCTTCGCCACGACCTCTTGCAGTGCGGCGGGCAGCCCGTCCCTCAAACTACCCACCGGCTCGGGTTCGCGCTCAAGTATCGCGACGATGACCTCGCTCGACTCGCGCCCCGCGAAGGGGCGCCGGCCCGCCAGCATCTCGTAGAGCACGACGCCGAGGCTCCACAAGTCCGTGCGCTCGTCGGCGGGCCTGCGACGCACCTGCTCGGGCGACATGTAGTCCGACGTGCCCATCATCAACTCCGGCTCGGTGTGGAGGGAAGGGAGCGGCATCAACTCCGGCGCGTCCGCGGAGAACCTGTCTTCGACCACCTTGGCGAGGCCGAAGTCGAGCACTTTCACGTAACCGTCCTCGCGCAGCACAACGTTCTCGGGCTTGATGTCGCGGTGGAGGATGCCCGCCGCGTGCGCGGCCGCGAGCGCCATGCCGATCTGTGCGCAGATGTCGAGCGCCTCGCAGACCCCGAGCGGCCCGCGCTGGAGCACCTGACGCAGCGTCCTCCCGCGGACGTACTCCATCGCGATGTAGCGGCGCCCCCCGGACTCGCCGGTCTCGTAAATGTGCGCAACGTTCGGGTGCGAAATGCGGGAGGCGGCGTGCGCCTCCTGCTCGAAGCGGCGGACGCGCTCCCGCTCGTCGGCGAAGCTGGCCGGCAGCAGCTTCAGCGCGACGGGGCGGTTGTTTAGCCGCGGGTCGTGGGCGAGGTACACCACCCCCATGCCGCCGCTGCCAAGCAGTTCGAGGAGTTGGTAAGGGCCGACGGCCTGGCCGGTCAAAGACTCCTGCTCGGCGTTCATGAGCATGAGCCCCACGCTCGCCAGGGGCTCTTCCATGAAGCTGTCGGCGCGCTCGGCCGACGAGAGGAGTGAGAGCACCTCGCGCCGCAGCGCCTCGTCCCCGGCGCACGCGACGGAGAGGAAGTCCTCGCGCTCGTCGGCGTCTACTTCGAGGGCCGAGTGGTAGAGCGCCTCTACCTGTTTCCAGTGCTCAAAGTCCATGAGCGAAGAGTGAAGGGCGGCGTCTAGAATGAAGCAGGGACGTGCGGAGATACGGCATCCCTTCACTTATAACGCGACGGCCGCGCCCGAAAACTATCAGCCACGCCTACCCACCGCGCACCTGTTTGCGGAGCCAAGACTTCGCCAGCCCCCAGTGTCTGATCACAGTCACCTCAGAAATTTTCAGAACCTCGGCCGTCTCTTTGACGCTTAGCCCGCCGAAATGACGCAGCTCTACGACGCGGGCCTTCAACGGGTCGACGGCCGCCAGCCGGTCAAGCGCCTCGTCGAGTGCCAGTAACTCGGCAGACTTCTCGGGCGTCAGGACGGCCGCTTCTTCAAGCGGCAGATCGGCTGCCCCGCCGCCCCTCTTACCGCGCAGGTTGCGGCGCGCGTAGTCGATGAGGATGCGGCGCATGATCTGTGCCGCGATGGAGAAGAAGTGTGCACGGTTGTGCCAGCGGGCATGCGTCTGGTCTACCAGCTTCAGGTAAACCTCGTTGACGAGCGCGGTGGTCTGGAGCGTATGCGCGGGGTTTTCGCGCCGCATGTGGTACTTGGCTAGGCGGCGCAGCTCGCCCTCAACGAGCGGGATGAGGCGGTCGAGGGCCGAAGGGTCGCCTTCATTCCAGGCGATGAGGAGATCGGTCACGCTCTCGGTGGGCATAAGGGCAACGCTTTCGACCCGCAGCGGGCGGCGCGCCTCGCCTGACCGGGCGGGGCCACGCTCGCGCGCGCGGGCCAGTCCCTCCGGCTGGCTGGCGAAAAAAAATCTGGTTGAAGGTGCTAGTCGCCGGCCGGTTTCAGCGCGAATGAGGTGTGAGCGGCGAAGCGCCGCACGAGCCGAGACACCGGCACTCGACCGAATATCACCCAACGGAGTCCGACTGACAGAGCCGCACCTCGGCGCGCGCAGACCGACAGACGTGCATTTTAAGCCCGCTTCGCCGTGCGCGCAACAGACATGGGCGGCCTCAAAGGGCAGTCGTGTTCACAGGCTGTCTGAGCGTGTCCCACCCCAGCGTGGCCGAAGGCAACCTCCCGTCTCTGCCTTCGGCCACGCCCCCAGGACGCGTGGTGAGGCAATGACTCGCGAGTGACGAGGCGACCGATGAACGTTCTGGACGCGATACGGCAGACGACGCGGCGCTCGGGCGGGGGCCAGACCCGCCGGCGCGACACGGATGAGTTCGAGCGCAGCACGAGGGACTGGCGCAGCGTCGAGCAGCCGGAGCGCGTGCTGTCCCGCATGGAGCGGCTCGGGATGCACCGTGAGGTGTTGACGCTGACCTCAAGCATGGAGCGGGGCGAACCCTTCCCCGGCTTCAACCCGCTCGAAGCCGTCATCGGGCGGAGCCAGCTCATAAGCAGCCTCTTCCTGCCGCTGGGGGCCGAGCGCACCCGCGCCGTCGGGCGCATCGTGGCGCACAACGGCGGGGGCTACGCCACGGGCTTCCTCATCTCGCCGCGGCTGCTGATGACGAACAACCACGTCATCGAGCGGGACGGGATCGCGGCGGGCTGCCGCGTCGAGTTCGACTACGTGCGCCACCCCGATGGCCGCATCGGCGCCACGCAGGTCTTCAACCTGCTGCCCGGCGAGTTCTTCCTCACCTCCGAGACGCGCGACGGCGTCAACCTCGACTACACCATCGTCGCCGTCGAGGCCGTCAACCGGTACGGCGAGTTCCTCGCCGCGCGCGGCTCCATCCCGCTGAGCGCGACCCCGGGCGTGCTGTTGGTGAAGGAGTCGGCGAACATCATCCAGCACCCGGGCGGCGACGAGCAGCAGGTCGCGCTGCGCGATAACAAGGTGGTGGAGTCGCTGGAGCACTTCATCCGGTACGAGGCCGACACGAAGACTGGCTCCTCGGGCTCGCCGGTCTTCAACGACCAGTGGCAGCTCGCCGCGCTGCACCACAGCGGCGTGCCCGAGACCGTGAGGCCGGGCGTCTACCGGCTGCGCGACGGCGGCGAGTGGGACGCGCGGCCCCCGCTGCCCTACCACAAGCAGGAGCAGATGTCCGCGCGGGTCAAGTGGGTCTCGAACGAGGGCGTCCTCGTCAGCAGCATCGTGGCGGACGCGCGGGCGCGGCTCGCGGGCGACGCGACGCGCCGCGCGCTCTTCGAGGAGGCCGTCCGCGACGACGCGTCGCCGCTTGGCGAGCGAGGCGGGGGCGTCTGCCAGGAGGTCTTCAGGCAGCCGGTCGCCGCGCCCGAACTCTTGCCGCAAGCCGCGCAGGGTTCCGTGACCTGGACGATACCCTTGCAGATCACGGTGCAGCTCGGCCCCGGTCTTCAACTCTCTGCGACGGGCGGCCTGGCCGCCCCAGTCCAGCCCTTCCCGCCGCAAGCGCCCGTCCTTAACAACGGCTCCGCGTTGGCGCAGCCCCCGGACGAATTTGACCACGCCGCGGTGTTCGAGCGCATCCGGAAAGAGCTTGAGGAGCGCGCCGAAGTGCTGGAGGTTCGCGACGGTTTCCTATGGCACGACGACTTCATGACGGAGGAGCGTGCAGCCGTCGTCGTGCTTGACCCGGGCATCGAGGTTGCGCCCGGCGACCCATACGGGAGCCTTAACATCCCGCGTGAGGTGGACGGGCTGCCCGTGGACATCACGCTCGGCGGGCCGGCCGCGCAGCTACGCGCCGCCGGGCGCGAGGGGACGCTCGCGGCCGAGGCCCCGCCACCGGCCGAACTGTTTCAGGAGCGCGTCCCGACCATCGGTTACGTGAAGCCGGAGGGGGTGAGCCTTGAAGAGGTACGCGAGCCGATGGAGGTCATCTGTCACGTCAGCCCGGACGAAGGGTGGCCCGTCCTGGAGGAGTTCCTGGGCCGCACCAGGGAGACTTTGACCCTCGGCATATTCGACCTCTCTGCCCCGCACGTCGTCGGTAAGCTTATGGAACTCGCCAGACGGAATCCGGAGTTTCGCTTCAACCTCGCCATCCAGAGGGGACTCGCGGGGGGCCTGAGGGGCGTGAAGAAGAATGATCTCGACGAGGAGCGGGTGGTGGAAGACCTGCGCGGAGTTCTGGGCGACCGTTTTCGGCAAGCCTACGTCAACGTCTCGGGCAACGGACGCACCTTCGCCAGCGCTTACCACGTCAAGGCGGCAGTGCGTGACGGCGAAGAACTCTGGCTGTCGAGCGGTAACATGCAGAGTTCGAACCAGCCGCCGCCGGACGTTCGCCCCCTCACGGCCGGCGGGCGAGGCCTCCGGCTGCTCAGGAGTTACAACCGCGAGTGGCACGTCGTCGTCAGGAACAGGAGGCTCGCGCAGATGTTCGAGGCTTACCTGCTGCACGACCTGGAGACGGCCGCGGCCGACCCGGCGCCGCCGCCCGCGCCCGCGCGCGAGCTGTTCGTCCACGCCGGGCCGCCCGCGGCCGACACTTCCTTCTTCGAAGCAGAGGTCCCACCCCGCTACTTCGCGCGCCAGGTCATTCGGGGGAGCGACGGCGCGCCCGTCAACGTACAGCCGCTCCTAACGCCCGACAATTATATCGAGCACGTCATCGGCCTCGTCCGCTCCGCGCGGAACAGACTCTTCATCCAGAACCAATCGCTGAGCCTGCTCGACCCGCTGGAGAATAACGAGGACGAATTCATCGAGCTGTGGAAGGCGGTCAAGTCACGGCAGGAGGCGGGCGCGGACGTGCGGATGATCTTCCGCGTCCACATCGACGAAGACCACGCGCGGGCCGTCAAAGACCGCCTGGTGAAGTTCGGCTTCCGCCCCGAGTGTATACGCGTCCAGCCGGGATGCCACACCAAGGGCGTCGTAGTGGACTCGGAGGCCGTGCTGCTCGGGAGCCACAACTGGACGAACCACGGCGTGAAGGCCAACCGCGACGCCAGCCTCATCTTCCGCCACAAAGAGATCGCCGAGTACTACGAGCGCATCTTCCTCTTTGATTGGGATAGGCTCGCGCGCGAACCGCGGCCCGTCGGCCCCGCCTCCATCGGCAGCAGCCACCTGAGCGAGAGGGTAGAACCATCCCGCGCCGACTCCCCGCAACCCGCCGACACGGCGCGGCTGAGTTATCGGGACATGCTCGATGACTGAGGCCGCGGAGGCCGCCCGGAGACGGCCCGGAGAAGAAATGACCACCTACAACTACAAACTCAACGGGCGGTATGAGGTCGTAAAAGAATTAAGTCGCGGCCCGTTCGGCGTCGTCCAACTCGCGCGTGACACGCACCTGCTTTCGCGCCTGGTGGTCATTAAGACGCTGCCCGCAGCGGAAGGCGAAACCCCCGGCGACCACTGGCTCAGGGAGAAGTTCGACGAACAGATTCTGGCGCTCGACAGAATCAAACACTCCGGCGTCGTCAGCATCTACGACTACGGGTGGACATCGGAGGGCGAACCTTTCTTCGTCATGCCTTACATCGAAGGCAGGAGCCTGTACGAGGTGATGTGCGACGGCGGCGCAATGGAATTGAAGCGCGCTGCACGCATTGTCGGCCAGCTCGGCTCAGTGCTCAGCGCCGCGCACGACGTGGGCGTCATCCACGGCGACCTCACGCCGCGGAATGTCATGCTCCAGACCTTTAGGGACGGCGAGTTCGCTGTTCTCATAGACTTCGGCATCGCCACGGTCGAAGACTTGGAAGGCGTGCGTCGCATGCGCAAGACAACGGTCGCAGGGACGATCCCCTACATGGCCCCGGAACAGTTGCTCGGCGGCTCGATTCCTGCAACCGACGTGTGGGCACTGGGGGTCGTCGCCTACGCGATGGTGACCGCGCGACTGCCCTTCGACACTGACGACGAACTCACGCTCGGCGACATGCAGCGCGCCGGGGTCATCTCCCTGCCGAAGTCTCTACGCCCCGAGTTGCCGGAGGCGGCGCAGGACGTGATCCTCAAGGCACTCAGCTACGACCCGGCCGCGCGCTACGCGCACGCGCACGAGATGGGCGAAGCCTTCTTCCGTGCCGTCTCCGGCGGCGAAGCTCCGGCGCCGCTGTTGGACTACCCCCCGGCGCTGGACGTTCAAACCGTGCCCCCCGCCCCGCCTCCCGAAAAACTGCTCCGCCGCTGCCGAGAGCTGTTCGAGTCTTTCAAAGAATTTCGCAACCCGGACAGCGCTTGGGATTTTTTCGAGAGAGCAGAACTGAGCGCCTACAAGCACTGCGTTGGCAGGTCATCCGATGTTGATTTCGACCAGTTGCTCGCCTGCCTGTGCCGGTCGGGGCGCGAGTATCGCGGGCAAGCCCTGCTCGACGTGCTGGCGCTGCTCGCCTCACGCTACAGGGGCACGGATTATCGGGGGCAAGAGTGCGAGGGCTTGAGAAGCAGTCTGCGACAACTATTCGCGCAGGCTCCGGCCGCCGGCACGTAGGCGCGCCTTAAGCGACAAGTTCGTTGTGCCCCGCTTCAGCGGGGCCGGATTAACCGGATTGGTTTAGGGGGTGTCGGCAGTGGTCTACGGCGGCGGATTCTCAAACGGCGGCGGGTTTTCAAAAGGCATCGGAATCCCTCCCGAGCTGTGCCAGGAGTGCGTGGAGTTATTTGTTACATATGACGAGTTTGAATACCCGAAGAAGCTAATAAATTTCACCGATGTGTTCGGGCTGGTGTACGTGAGGAAGTGCATCGCCGCTTCAGACAGGTTCGACTATGACGACCTCATGGTCAAGCTGGTGACGACCGGGCGGTCATACGAGGAGCCGGCGTTGTGTGACCTGCTCGGCGCGCTCGCGGTTCGCTACCAGGAGGAGGAGTTTAAGAGGAAAGCTTTTGAGAGTCTGAAAGCGAGGGTCAGCAGAGCCCTGCTTGAGCCCGAAAACTCCGAGGAGGAGCAAGTCTATCAGCGGCTAATACAAGTCCGCGCCTCGGGGGACGTGCAAGGCGCGAAAGAGGCGGCGAGGCGATGGATTGATGAGGCGGGCGATGACCTGGACGAGTTGGCCCTGCGCATCACGCTGGCGGTCTTTCAAGGCACCACCTTCGACACAATCGAGACGGCGAAGAACGACCTGCTGAAGATGTTACAGGAAGTCGCGCCGACGCCGGCCCCCGAGACCCCGCCGCCCGCTCACATCCCGCTGATGCGACGCTTGCACAAGGCCGGCGCCTTCGTGACGGAGGGCCAGCCGCCGGACTCTGAAGAAGTCGTCAGGCTGAAAGATTTGGCCGCCGGCGAGGTCATCATCCACGTCTGGAAGTTCTACCGGGAGGCCGAGTGGCGGCTGAGTCTAATGGCGTGGCTGACGAAATATGCGGCGGGGCACCGGGCCGACGTTCGCATTCGTGCCGCGGTCGCGGCGGGCCTCATCGCGACTAAAGACTACCGCCTCATCCGCGACAACCTGTTGGCGGCTTGGGTGCAGATCAAGTCCAACAGGTCTCAATACAGGATGGCGATAGGCATGGCGCTCGGGGTTCTCGTCCTGGAGGAGAGTTGGGTCGCGGAGGTGCAGGGCCTGCTGCGGGAATGGTCGAGGTCAACAGACCCGGCGGAGCGTTGGGCGGCGCTGCGCGCCTACATCTACGTGGGCGCTTCCTGCCGCCCGGTCAAGGAAGTGATCGAAGCCTGGCGCGACATCGCCGCCTTCGCGGTCGCCGCCACCGACAGGTCCGTCACCATCGTCGTCGAGGACGCCGAGCAGAAGGTCGTGCATCTCAAGCCGATGCTCATGAGCCTGATAGACGCGATGATGCGCTTTTTTGTGAACGTCGCGCAGATGTCCACGGAAGAGAAGCGCCCGCTCTTAGCCAGCATCCTCGAAGGCTTGGAGGAGTGGATTGCGGATGAGAAGGCTGACGCCGCGCTCGGCTTTTTCATGTTCAAGACGCTCGGGCAACTGGTGACCGCCGCGGACGAGAAGGGAGAGGCGGACGGCGCGCCGGTGCTGTTGCAACTGGTGTCGGAGGGCTCGTCGGAGGACGAGGCCGCGTATCGCTCGCAACTCGCCGGGCTGTTCGAGGTGTTGATGCGCAACGGCACGACGATCATGGAGGCCAGGGAGCTTTTGTGCGCGTGGCTCGGGTGGGTGGACGGGGTCGAGGACGAATCCAGGTTGTACGAGTCGCGCATCCGGACGCTCTTTGCAGAGATCACCGCTGCCGACAAGGGCGGCCGGGCGCGCGGGAAGCTCGCCGCCTGCCTGCGCGACTGCGGGCGCAACCGCGCCGCCCAGCGCCTGCTCGCCAGCCTGTAAGTGCCGGCGTTAAGGAGTTGACGCTATGTCTCAGACGCAACCGGAACAGAACGAAGCCTTCGCCCTGATTATCGACGCCAGTTCGAGCGCGGCGCCGCACGTGGAAGAGACGCGACGCGTCGCGCAGCTCATCCGCGGCCTGACGGGCGTGTTCGATGAAGAGCAGTTCAAGCTCTTCATTCTGGGCGATACCGCGCCCACCCCGTCGGCCTTCCTCAAGCAGACCAGCCCGTCGGGCGTCGGCCGGCAGCACCGCGCGTGCAGCCTGATCGCGCCGACCATGGAGGCGCTGGTGCGAGAGGCGCAGAGGCGCTCGGTAATTATCGTCGGCAGCGGCGAAATTTTTGACCTCCACGACTGGCTGGGCGACCCGCGCGTTAACGGGTGGCTGCTCGTGCGGACGGGCGAGCGTTCGCTTCAGGGGCCGGGCGGCATCGTCTCGGAAATTATTCCGGAGCAGCTCGGCGGCGACATAGACACGCTGCTGAGCTACTTCAGCCGGTTCACCCCGTGGAGCGCGGAGCCTCCACGCACCGCCCAACGCTCCGACGCATACAAGTGGCGGGTTGACGCCTCCGGCTACCCGCTCGTCTTCGTCGAGCCCTTGGACGCCTACGTCCACCTCTTCCCCGTCACCAAGCCGCAGTTCGAGAGGTTCATCGCCTCGGGCAGGTACCTCGGGTTCGACGACGCCTGGTATCAGGAGATTCTCACTCTCAACCCGCGCGCCTCGTACCGCAGCCCGCACGTGCATCCGCGCGAGCGCCTGTTCATGACGGGAGTGACGGCCGAGGAGGCGCTGGCCTTCGGGCGGTGGGTGGGGAGGGACTACGGGCTGTTGACCGCCGAGGAGTGGCGCACCTGCTACGAGTGGTTCGACGGCCGGCCAGCTCCGCCCCCGCTGGCGGGACTGTCCGAGCGCCTGTCGTTAGACGCCCGCGCCGTCTGGGACATCGTCGAAGAGCAGTGGCTGGAGCCGCACCGCCGGTCGAGCCTCCGCGAGCTGTCGCTGATCACGCAGGGCATCCTCGAATGGGTGGTCGAGCTCCCCGGCCGGTATTGCGGCCTCGGCGAGCCGGCGGCGTCGAATCTACAGAGGAAGGTCGGAGACCCCGTCCGTCCCGTCGGCCAAGGCCGGCTCAGGAATCTCGGCTTCCGCCTAAAAGCGAGGTGACGCAGATGAAAGTCACCGCGGCGCAGCACGTCTCGGCAATGTTGACCTCGCGGCAGTCGCCGCGGGGGCGGGGCGGCTACCAGACGCTGTACTACACGCGCGACTCACTGTCTCCGGACGAGGCGGGCGTCATCGAGCGTCTCGTCCAGTACTACTCGGCGCGTGACGGCGAGCCCAAGTGGCAGTCTTACAGGCTGACCGACCGGAGGCACGTCATCTCCCGCATCGTCCCCATCGCTGAGCCGGACGATTTCGGCCGCCGGGGGCGGTACTTCACGCACAGCATAATCTGTGACGTTACCCACGGGCCGCAGTTCGACGCAGTGCTGTTCAGCCTGCTGCGGCCACAGAACTTTCTCCCCTCACTCGACAAGGCCCTGGCCGCCGATGGGATGAGTACCGGCGACGCGCCCGCCGTCACTTTAGACGTGGGGGGCACGCGGGGCGACGGCGGGCAGGGTCGCCTGCGTGACTGGTCGGGCGAGGAGTTGAACCGGCTCTACATCCTGCTCAGTGACCCGCGCCGACTGACCGAGCAGGGACAGCACGTCGCCCTCGTGGGGGGGGAGGGGCAAATCCTGGAGGCGCTGCAAGTGGCCTTCCTGCTGGCGCCGCCCGACGCGCGGAAGTTCTGCTCGTTCGACACGAACGCGCCCGGCAATGACGCGCCGCCGGGCGCGGCCTTCTGGGGGCGCGGGTCAGGGACTGCCTCGGCGTCGGGTTACGTAATCGACGCAGCGAGGCGACGGGTCACAGTTCCGGAGTCGGCGCCGCTGTGGGCGGACGGCTTCTCGCCGGAGCGGCTTTCGTCGCCGTGGCGTCAGGCCGTCGTCACGCGGCTCAGCCAGCCATCGGATGGGGCGCTGCGCTGCCTTGTCGAGCGTAGGTACAGGGCCTTCATCGGTGAATCGGCCTACCAAGGTTTGCTCTCTGAGGCGGGGCTGGCGCCGACGCCGGACGACTTGGAACTGCTGGCCCCTTTCGCGCGGGCGCACGAGGGGCTCGGCCTGCTGTTGGCCCTGAAATCCGGTGACGACGCCGAACGGTTGCGGAGGCTGGCCGCGATAGGCTCATCGTCCGCTTATAGGGAGCACTGCACACAGCTAAGAAGGTGCCCCGAGTTCAAACCCTGGCACGTCTTCTCCCCGATATTCATGCCCACGTGGTTCTCCATCTTCCGCGGCTCCTACCGCATGGAAGACCTAACTATCGCCGTCGCCAAGATCGCGGAGCACGGGAGCGAAAGCGACCACAGGCACCTTGAGACCATCAGCGAGCACCTCGACGCGGGCGAGCGACAGGCGCTGGGGCGTTGGCTCAAAGAGTCGGCCTTCGGCCTCGAACACCTGCAAGCCACCCTGGACGCGCCCGCCGCAGTGCCGACGCGGGATGGCTCCGCCGCGAAGTCGCGCTCCTTCTTACGCCGGATTTTACCCCGGTCCGGCCGGTAGCAGCGCCGCCGCGCGGGCGTCTCCGGCGCCGCGTCTGTCAAGCGAAGTCACAGTGAGGAGTCTCCAATGATCTGCCCGTATTGTGTGGAAGAGATACCGCCCGATTCGCAACAGCACCTCGGGTGTAGCGTAAATCATGTCGGCAGGTTCTCCCAGTTCTACATCGACTTCCACAGCGGCGAAGGGCGCCGCGAGCCCATCGTCCTCAGCGTCGTCGGGTTCATCGGCCACGGCAAGACGGTCTTCCTGTGCGCGCTCTTCGACTACCTGGATAAACAACTTACGAAGATGTGGCGGGAGAGAAACTTCTTCAACCACGTGCTCGATCAGGAGTCACTGAGCAGGCTCAACGACAACCGCCGCATGCTCCGTGAGGGCAAGCTGCCGCCACCGACCGTCGGTCAGGGCGTCTTCCCGCGGCCCGGCATCTTCCGGCTCACCAACATGCCCTGCTCGGCGGGCGGCAACGGGCTGCCGCCGCTGGTGGACACGACCATCCTGATCTACGACCCGCCCGGCGAGGCGTTCTTGACCGAGGACAGTATCGTCAAGATAGCCGGCTTCGTGAAGCGCAGCAGTTGCGTGCTCTTTCTGATCGACGTGACCGCGCTCGGCGAGTCCATCGCCGAGGAGATGGCGCTGCTGCTCGATACCTACGTGCTCGGCATGCGGCGCATGGGGATCGAGAAGGGATCGCAGCATCTCATCGTGGTCTACACGAAGTCGGACGAGATGAAGGTCTCCGTGCCCGAGTTCGCGGGTTTCCTGGAGCAGGAGCCGGGCCTGCGGGATTACCTTGACGAGGAGCGGCCGGCGACCCTCGCCGACCCGCGCGCGCACCTTAAACAACTTGAGGACGTCTCGCGCCTGCTCGAAAACTTCACCTGGTCGGAACTGAATGCCGGGAGATTCATCAACGTCGCCAAGGATTGGTTCGCGAGCGTCAGCTACACGGCCGTTTCGAGCCTCGGCGCCGCGCCCGAGTTTGTCAGGGGAGGCAACGGCGCAAAGGGGGAGACGGGGAACGGTGAGAACGAGCCCCTCGGCCTCAGCGGCGGCGGGAGCCGGGGGGGGAAGCGGCTCATGGTTAGGATGTCGCCGCGGGGCGTGGCCGACCCGCTGCTCCACGTCTTGGCAAAGTCACTCAAGGAGCCGCCGCCCCCGCCTCCTCCACCCCCGCCGCCTCCTCCGCCCGAGCCTACGTGGTGGGAGAGGTTAATGAACGAGTCGCCGCCGTGGGCTCTCCCGGCGTTGATCCTCGGCGGAGGCGTTCTGCTCCTCGCCATCATATTTATTCTGTTCGTGTGGGCATCGACTGATACCGCCGAGAACCAGAACGTCCCGGTGAACAAGCCGGCCAACACGAGGACGCCCGCCAATGTGAACGCGCCCGCCCAGCGCGCCACGCCGAAGGGCATGGTCTACGTGCCCGGCGGTGAGTTCCAGATGGGCAGCGCGGGCGGCGACGTGTTCGAGCGCCCGCCACATCAGGTGTCGGTCAAGCCGTTCTTTATCGACATCTACGAGGTGACTTGCGCCGACTACGCGCTCTTCGTCGAGCAGACGGGGCACTCGCCGCCGCCGGGCTGGGCCGGCGCGTCGCCCCCCGCGGGTACCGCCCGCCGGCCCGTCACGAACGTCTCCTGGGACGACGCGGTCTCGTACGCGGAATGGGCCGGCAAGCGGCTCCCGACCGAAGCGGAATGGGAGTTCGCGGCGAAGGGGACGGATGGTCGTTCGTACCCCTGGGGCACGGAGTGGCAGGCGGGCATGGCTAACGCGGGGGATTCAGGCGAAGGCGGGTTGGCGGACGTGGGCTCGTTCAAAGGCGTGTCGCCCTTCGGGGCTTACGACATGATCGGCAACGCCTGGGAGTGGACGGCGAGCCCGTTCGCCGCCTACCCCGGCGCTACCCTGACAACTACGAAGCCCACGAAGGACGTCGATTACCGCGTCATACGCGGCGGCTCCTGGAGCACGCCGAAGGGGAGTGCGACGGCCACCTACCGCGGCTACCTACCGCGCGACAGCACAGAGACCGACAAGACGGGGTTCCGCTGCGCGCAAGACGCGGCGCAGTGAAGCCCCGGCGCAGAGCGATTCATGCCGCCGCGCCCCGCTCTCAACAAGACGCGCCGGAAAGCACCGCGGCGCGCGAAGACTCACGGAGGAAGTGCAACATGACCAGCCTGAGACCGAGCCTGATGAAAGTCGCCCTCGCAGTCCTTGCCGTCTCTTCTTGCCTCATCGCCAACGCCTCCGCGCAGAAGCGTCAGGCGCTGGTTATCATGCGCGCGGGCGGCGGTGGGGCCTCGGTCGCGCAGTGCGACGGCGCGGCCGAGATCAACTATCAGCTCATCGCGGAGCCGAAACTCAACAGTAAAGAAGAAGTCCGCATGGCGGGCGCGCTGGGCGGCGCGGGGGCCTCTACCTCCGTCTCGCGCAAGGCGTATGAGGAGACGCATAAGACAAAGATGCGTGACCTCTTCCAGCTCAAGTGGGGTGCGGACGGCGGCGTTCTCTACGCCGTCTCGCTCGAAGGGCAGACGCCCGTCGCGGTCATCCCCGACGACACCAAGCCGCAGAAGGACGCCGACCAGCCGCTCTCCTCATTCTACTCGGTGATGCTCACGGGCGAGGCGCGCGAGGGTAAGTCGAAGCGGCAGGTCAGCGTCCCGCTGCGCGACGTGCTCAAAATCTACTTCGTGCCGGAGGGTGCGCCCGTGGGCGACACGCTCTTCAAGCACGCCGCCGAGGAGAAGAGCGTCGTGCTGTGGGAGGCGTACCTCCGCAAGACGAACAACTACCGCCAGGGCGAGGCCAACAACTACATGCGCGACGCGCTCGTCACCTGCGCGCGCGCCGACCTCGACTCCTTCCGGGGGGGCGACTACGGCTCGCTCGATAAGGCGCGGCTGCGCGCCGAGCGCGCACAGTCGGTGCGCGGCGACGCACTCACGCAGCAACTCGTCGCCGACATCACGCAGGCGCAGCAGAAGGTTGACGCCGCCCGCTCGCAGGCGGACGCCCTCATCCGCGCCAGCAAGTTCGACGAGGCCATCGACGCCGCCGAGCAGATCAAAATTTACCTTTCCACCTGGCCGGCGCTGAAAGAGATGTACGGCGTCGCGCTGCAACGCAGCCACGAGCAGCACCTCAGCAGCGGCGAGACGGCGCTCGACGCGGGCCAGCTCGACAAGGCTTTGTCCGAATGCACGCTCGCGTGGAAGCGCGTTGACTCGGCTGACGCGCGCGGCTGCACCTGCAAGTCGCGCGACCGCGTGGCGCTGCGCGACCAGAAGAACCTCCGGCTCCAGCGCCGGCCGAAGGACGCGAAGGAGTTGCTCGACGCGCGCGTCGCCGACGGCGAGTGCCCGCGCGACGGCGAGGTCGCCAAAGAGCTTGAGGGCGCGAAGTGCGAGTACGCGCAGCAGCTTCTCGCCGAGTCGCGCCGCCTCGTCGGCGCGGGCGGCGGGGCCACGGTCGCCTTTGTGCCGGCCTCGGCCCCCGCGCCGCAGCGGCAGGGTAGGCGCCGCGGGGGGCGCACTCCGGCTCAGCCCGCAGCGCCGCCGAAGCCGACTTTCGCCGGGGTGAAGGCGATCAACGCCCAGAACAAGAAGGACTTCCGCGAGGCGAGGGAGAAGTTGGTGCTCGCGAGCGAGCTCTGCCAGGACGACGGCGTCCGTGCGCTCCTCTCGAACGTCAACCGGAGCCTCTCGGGCTATTGCATGGCCGAGGCGCAGAAGGCCGTCCAGCGCGGCGACGCGGGCACGGCCTACGTCTACCTGACGACGGCGCAAGGGTACACGCCCGACGACCAGAACGTCACGGGCTTGCTCTCCAGCGCGCGCGAGGAGTTCGGCGAGCGCACGCGGGTCAACGTGGGCGTCGCCTTCAGCGAGCGCGGCGGCGGCGGCGAACAGATTGTCAGCGAAGTCGCCACCGAGGTCGAGTCGGCGGCCGCGCGCGCCGGCCTGGCACAGCCCGTCATCCTCGACCGCCGCCAGGCCGCGCAGTACCTGCAAGCCATCCAGGCTGGGCGCGCCCCGGGCGGCCCGACCGTCATCTTCTACGGCGACCTCTTGAGCGCGAACGCGCAGCGCAGCGAAGACCCCCGCCAGATGCGCGGCTCCTTCCAGCGCGAGAACCCTTACTGGAAGGAGGCCGACCGCATCCACGACGCGCGCAACGAAGTCCTGAAGCGCTGCCGCAAGCAGCCCGGCGCGGACTGCTCGGGGCTGGAAGCCGATGTGGCGCAGCTCAAGGCGAACCGCGACAGGTACGAGCGCTACGTCACCGAGTACTACACCTACACCGAGAACCACATCCGCGTGACCGGCGACCTGCGGCTCTCTTTCCGCTCCATCGACAGCGTCTCGCGTAGCACGCGCGACGCCGACATGCTTGAGGCCGCCGTCAGCCGCGAGTGCGTGGCGCGAGACGGCGTCAGGCAGGAGGACTACAGCATACGCAACCAGCGTTGCGACGAACTCGGTGACGCGGGCCTCTACATGCGGCAGATGATCGAACAGGTGAAGGGCGGGGCGCAGCAGCGCGCCCTCTCTCAACTCAGCCAACTACCCTTGAGCTATTACGCGCGCGCGCGCACCTCCGCCAACCGGCAGCAGGCCGTCGAGGACTACCTGCGCTTCATCTTCCTCACGCGCGACAAGGGGAGCGCCGAGGTGCAGGAGGCGCAGCGCACACTCGTCGCGTACGACCCGGAGTTGAAGACGGACGGCGTGATGCGCTGAAGGCGCGCCGCGCGCCGCAGGGAGAGTGTTAATGAGAGCGACTGTCATCCGCGCGCTGCTGATCTTCGCCTTCGCCTGCGCGTGCGCCGCCGCGCCGCGCGCGCGGCAGAAAGACTGCGGCAGGCCGGAGTGTGCCCCGACCCCAACGCCGAGGCCTACCCCGAGGCCACCCCGAACGCCGACGGGGCCGAGGACGACCGCGCCCGCGCCGTGCGACGAGCCAGCGCATGTGCTCGTCAAGTGCGGGCTGCCGGGCTGCTCCGTGACCGTTGACGGGAAGCCGCACGGGCTGACGAACGACAGCGGCGAACTGCTCGTCGAGGGTGTGCCGCCGGGCACGCGCACGGTCGCCATCAGCAAGCCGGGCTACGAGGGCGACAGCCGCTCATATAAGCTCGGCTGCGGCGCGAGCGAGACGGCGAGCCTGAGTCTTAAGATACGCCCGGTCAAGCTGCGCGTCCGCACGAGCCCGCCTGAGGCCGAAGTCTTCGTTGGTGACCCGCCCACCCCGGTCGGCCGGAGCGACGCGCAGGGCCTCTTCGAGTACGTCGCCAACACGCCGCGCCTGCTCGTCACGGCGCGCAAGGCCGGGCACCTCGACGACAACCGCCGCGTCAACGTCAACCCCGGTGCCGCGCAGCAGGAGGTCGTCCTGAACTTGAAGGCCATCCCTGCACAACTCTCGCTCACGGCGAACGTCCCCGGCGCGAGCGCGCGCGTGGACGGCGGCCAGCCACGCCCGCTCACCGCCGAGCCGCTCGCGCTCGCGCCCGGCGCACACCGCGTCCAGGTGGATGCGCTCGGCTACGCCCTGGCGGCGCTGGAGTTGACGGTCGCCCCAGGCGAGACGCCGAAGCGCTCGGTTGTACTCGAACGCCTGCCCGTCGCGGAGTTGACGGCGCGCGCCGAGGCGGCTTTCCGTACCAACGCCTACGAAGACGTGCTCAAGCTCTGCGGCTACGTCTATGAGGCGGAGCCGGCCGCGCCGGCCGCGCATCGACTCGAAGGGATGGTTCACCTCGCGCGGCAGGACTACGCACGAGCGGAGCAGCACCTCGTAGCTGCGCTCGCCGGCGGCGAGACAATCGAACTTCACGTCCGCCGCCACTCCCGCGAGAGCTTCGACCTGCTGAAGGGGCACGACGCTTGCGAGGGCTTCCTTTACCTGAGTAAGGATGTGGTTGAGTATCGCGGCAGGCAGGTCGTGGGCGAGAATTTCAAAGTCCCGCACGCGCAGGTGCAGGTCGTCGGGGTACAATTGAAAAAGAATGTCGCCGCCTACTTGGGGACAAAAATCTCTGATGCCCGCGGCAAGAGGCAAGACTATAACTTTTACAGCTTCGATAAGGAGCTAACGGCGGCCGGGCGCCCATACCTGGAAATGATTCAGCGGCTCCTGCGCCCGACCTCTCATCTGGATATCATCTCGCCTCGCATCCCGCACCAATCTCCAGCAACCCCGGCGGCCGTCGAACTCCCGCCGGCGCCTGTCGAGAGAACCCCGGCACTTGCGGCAATCCCCCCGGCACCTGTAGGGGAGAGATTTCCACCTGTCGAGACGACTCCGGCAGGTGTAGAGCTGACCCCGGCGCCTGTAGAGTTCATCCAGACAAGTGTAGAGATGGCTCCGACAACTGTAGGATTTATACAAACGCGTGCAGCATAAATAAAATTTATGCAGAGTGTACGCCGGCGGACGTAGAGACGGCCCCGGCAGGTGTGGAGATTGTTCCGGCGGCTGTAGAGATGACTTCGGCGGCTGTGGAGTCTATCCCGACGGCCGCAAAATACAGCCCCCCGATGCAAAAACGGCCCCCACAGCGCGTAAAGGCTCGGCCCTCGCGCTCGAAATAGACCCCGACAACGCATGCGCGTGGTACAACAAGGGCGACGAACTCGGGCACCTCAGTCGCTTCGTCGAGGCCAAAGCTTGCTTCGAGAACGCGCTGGGCCTGTGGCAGGCGAAGGGGATGATCATGAAGTGCGAGCACGTCCTTGAGAAGGAGTGGTACGGCTGAGCATAGTCGGAGAATCAATGGGAGAGCTACAGACGCAGATCGGGTGCTGGCAGCGCGGGGAGGTGTCGGGCGAGCGATTGCAGCGCGCCTTCGTCGCGCACGAGGACTGGCTCTTCTTCGTCGCGGAGGGCGGGGTCGAGAAGTGGCGGCGCGAGGGCGGCCCGCCCGACTACGTTTTACGGACAGACGCGGACGGCAACAAGAGTCTGTACATCTTCTCCGACGCCGAGGCGATCAAGACCTACGTCAAAGAGTCCGGCGTCACGGAGTGGCGGTGCGAAGTGGTGACGGCGGCGGGCGCTGACATCTTCGTCTCCCTGCCCGGCGACCTGACGGAGGTCACGGTCAACCCCGCGACGCCGCACGCGGTCAGCTACCGCGGCGAAGAACTCAAGGCCCTGCGCGAGGTCGCCGAGGCCGACTACGTGGAGCGGGAACTGAGGTCACTGTCGGACGGCTCGGTCGGGGACGAAGACGGGCTGAGGCGCATCGTGTCGGACTTCAGGCGCTACGAGAATTTCCACCTCGTCTCTTACCTCGGGGGCGATGGCCGGTGGACGTACCCGAGGTACGCGGCCGGGGACGGCTCGAACTGGGTGGTCGCCTTCACCGCGCTCGACAACGCGAACCTGTACCTGAAGGCTTGCGCCGCCGAACTGCCGGGCCGTTACCGCGTCGGGCGGCTCGGCGGAGAAGGGCTCGCCCGGATTGCCCTGGCGCTCGACGGCCCCGGCGTCCTCTTCAACTGGGAGGGCTACGTCAAGCCACTGATGCTGAACTCGCAGTTCCTGCAACTGGTCTGCGACGCGCAGTAGGCCCGCCGTCGGGGCCGCGTACAAGGCGAAGCTTAAGCCGGAGGTCATCCGTTCGGCCGGGCTCGCGGGCGGAGTTCAACCCCGCTCACATCGCGCGGCGCAGGAGCATCTGGCGTTCGTCTACGACCCGCCGCAGTTTCCTCTCCGTGCGCAGGCTTTGCGGGGGGCAGGCCGCGACGCGCAGCTCGTAAAGCCTCATCTCGTGATTCTTCCAGAAGTCGGGGAAGCGCTCGCGCAGGGTGGCGAAGACTGTGCTCTCCAGGGAGTGTTGCGCGGCAAGGCGGTCGGTCTCGACCCGCAGCTCGATCACGTCGCGGCGGCCGTCGCTCGTGACGACCGCCTGCCACTCGGCGCCGGCCGCCGCCGCGCCGCGCAGCAGCTCGGCGAAGACCCAGGGGCCGACGTTGCCCATGCCGCAGACGACCATCTCGTCGCAGCGCGCGCGAATCTTGCCGATGCGTCTCACGAAGAGGCCGCAGGGGCAGGGCTCTTCGACCATCCGCGTCACGTCGGTCGAGCGGTAGCGGATGAGCGGCATCACCTCGCGGTTGAGCGTCGTGTAGATCAGCTCGCCGTAGCCCTCGCCGTCCGCGTCCGCGACCTCGAAGAAGTAGTTGAGGTCGTTGCGGTGGTAGCCGTCCTGCTCCGCGCACTCCACGCCCATCGCGCCGAACGCCTCGGTCTGCCCGTAGCTCAGGTAGAGCGGCGCGCGCCAGACCGCCTCGACGCGCTGGCGCGCCTGCTCCGTCATGTTCTCGCCGCCCGAGAAGAGGAACTTGATGGGCCAGGCGCCGAGCGCCTGCGCCAGTTCAGAGAGGCGCACGAGCCACGAGGGCTCGCCGAAGATGACGTTGGGCTTGTAGGCGAGCGCGCGGTCGTAAAATTCCGCGGGCTCGATCTTCCCCGCCTCGGCGTGGAAGCAGCCGATGTAATGTAACGCCTCGCGGGTCGTCGCGGGCGAGACCCAGAAGGAGCAGTCGAAGGCGGAGAGCACGCGGTCTTCGCGCCTGAGCCCGAGCTGGCGCAGCCCGATGGCGCCCGCGCGCCCGACCTCGCGCAGCTCCCGGTTCGAGAAGAGGACGCGCTTCGGCACGGGCGAGGTCGTGCCCGTCGTCTCGAAGGCGGTGTCGGGCCGCCCCGCGAGGAAAGCCTCGTGGCCGCAGCGGCGCAAGTCCTCGCCCGTGGTGTAGAAGTCCCCGAGGTCTGCGGGGCGGCGGACGCCGCGCGCGTCGATGCCCCTGCGCCTGAACTCCTCGCGGTAGAAGGGCGACCGCTCGGCCGCGAGCCTGACCGTTCGGCGGAAGCGCGCGGCCTGCATCCGCTTCAGCAGCGCGTCGGGCATCATCCCGAGCATCCGCTTCGCGCGCTCCGGCGGCAGGTGCAGTGACGCGCGCTCGGCGCATTCGATCAGTTTCGCGTACATGTTCTCTGCTCGTCCTCGGATAAACCTAAACGCGGTCGGGCGCGCAGCGGCGGATGAGCTGCTCCAGTAGCTCGACCGAGAGGTCGATCTCTTCCTCCGTCATGTCGAAGCAGGGCGCGAGCGTGAAGACGTTCTTGTAGTAGCCGCCCACGTCGAGCACGAGCCCCATCCGGCGGCCGCGCGCGTCGAGGTCGCCCCTCATGCCCTCGGCGAAGATGCGGTCGGTCAGCTCGCGGTCGGGCGTGAAGCCGTCGGACTGGCAAATCTCCATCCGCAACGCCATGCCCATCCCGTCGGTGTCGCCGATGACTTTGGGAAAGCGGCGCTGCAAGTCCCTGATGCGTTCGAGGAAGTACGCGCCCTTGCGCCGCGTCAGCTCCTCGTAGTTCTCCTCCTCCATCATGCGCACGGCTTCGAGCGCGACGGCCGTGCCGAGCGTGTTCGAGGAGAAGGTCGAGTGCGTCGAGCCGGGCGGGAAGACCTCGGGCGCGATCAGCTCCTCGCGCGCCCAGACGCCGGAGAGCGGGTTCAGCCCGTTCGTCAGCGCCTTGCCGAAGACGATGATGTCGGGCTCGACCTCGAAGTTCTCGATGGCCCAGAACTTCCCCGCGCGGTAGAAGCCCATCTGAATCTCGTCGTCCACCATCAGGATGTTGCGCTCGTCGAGGACTCTCTTGAGCGCCTTGAAGTACCCTTCGGGCGGGACGACGTAGCCGCCCGTGCCCTGAATCGCCTCGACGTAGAAGGCCGCGAACTCGGACTCGCCGGCCTTCGGGTCCCAGAACGAGTTGTACTCGGTGTCGAAGTTGCGCTCGAACTCCTTGACGCAGTAGAGCCCGCAGTCCTCCTTCTTCTTCCCGTACGGGCAGCGGAAGCAGTAGGGGAAGGGGACGAAGTGCGCGCGGTCGGAGAAGTGTCCGAAGCGGCGGCGGTAGCGGTAGCTCGAAGTGATGGCCGACGCTCCGAGCGTGCGCCCGTGGTAACCGCCCTGGAAGGCGAAGACGAGGTTCTTGCCCTTCGCGTTGCGGACAATCTTCAGAGAGTCTTCGATGGCCTGCGCGCCGCCGACGTTGAAGTGGACGCGGCCCGCCAGCCCGAACTTCGACTCGTTGAGGCGGCCGATGAGCGCCGCCAGCTCGACCTTCTCCGCGTGCAGGTACTGGCAGGCGAGCTGCGGTAGTTTCTCCGCCTGCGCCTTCAACGCCTCGCCCAGGCGCGGGTTCGCGTAGCCGAAGCTCGCCGCCGAGTACCACATCTGCAAGTCGAGGTACGGCACGCCCTCGCGGTCGTACAGGTAGTTGCCCTCGCAGCGCTCGAAGAACTTCGGCGGGTCGAGGTAATGCACCGTATCGCCCCAGGAGCAATACCTGCGCTCCAACTCAAGCAGCTCCCGCTCGTCCGTCACGCGCGTCAGTTGCACCGGCTCGCTGATCTCTGTGCTCATAATTTCGCGGCCACCCCGCGCCCCCTCGGTTGTTCGAAGTCCTTTCAGACGTTGACCCGCGAGGCTTCGCGCGGGGCTTCGAGCCCCCCGTCGCGCAAAGCCTCGTCCAGATAGGCCGCGACCTCCGCGAGCCCTTCGTACGCGACGTGCCAGACGCCGCGCTCGCGGCAGTGTGCGGCGAGCGCCCCCTTGGCGAAGACGAGGTCGGCCGCCGCGGCCGCGTAACGGTCGGAGAGGCCGTCGCCCGCGAAGACCGACGTGCGCCCCTCGCGCTCCAGCATCGCCATCACCGAGGGCTTGCACGTCGCGCAGCCGTGGACGCACGACTCGCGCGGGTGCGGGAAGTCCGCGCGCCAGCGCCGCCCGTCCGGTTCGAGGCGACTCGCGAAGACGCGCACGCCTTCGAGCCGCGACCCCAGCCCCAGCCGGGGGCGCGAGATGATGCGCCGGATGCAGTAGTCGAACCCGTCGCTGACGATGTGGACGGGGATGCCGCCGGCGGCGCAGGTGTCGAGCAGGGACGCGAAGCCCTCGTCCACCTCAATCGAGTCGAGCAGTTCGTCCAGCTCCGCGCTTGAAGCCTCGACGAGCGCCATCTGCGCCAGCAGGCAGGCGCGCGAGCCGATGCAGCCGGCGCGCCACTGCTCCTCGACGGCGACCCAGCGCGGGTCGGCGTACGTCTCGAGGATCGCGTCCACCGCGTCGCGGCCCGTGACCGTCCCGTCGAAGTCCAGAAACAAGATCGGCTGTTCAAGCGGCGCCGTAGTCTGCAACTGATTTCGCCTCCCCCGATGCGTCCGTCAACAGTTCCGAGAGCGGTGTCACGCCGAGGCCGCGACCCCGCAGGCCGTCGATGATGTGCGGGAGCGCGGCCGCGGTCTCGCGCCGGTCGCGTCTCCCTTCGCTGTCGCCGTCGTGCAGCAGAATGATTGAGCCCGCGCGCGCGCCGTCGAGCACCGCGCGCGCGATCTCGGGCGCGCGCCTGCGCGTCCAGTCGAACCCGGCCACGTCCCACTGCACCGTGCGCAGCCCCAGCTCGCGCGCCGCCGCGAAGTACGCGGGCGTGCGCACGCCGCACGGCGGCCGCGCGAGCCGGGGCCGGACGCCCGTCGCGCCCTCGATGACGGCCTGCGCGCGTTCCAACTGCCGGCGCGTCTCGCGCCCGGTGCGGTAGAGGTAGATCGGGTGCGAGTAGGAGTGGTTGCCGATCTCGTGGCCGCGCTCCGCGACCATGCGCGCGACGCGCGGCAGGCGCTCGACGTGGCTGCCGATCATGAAGAAGGTCGCGCGCAGGTTCAGACGGTCGAGCACGTCGAGTACACGCTCGGTGTCTTCCGAAGGGCCGTCGTCGAAGGTGAGCGCGGCCGCGCGCGTGTCGCGCCGGCCGTGCCAGTCTGTGGCCCCGAGCCACTGCGAGCGCACGGCGTAGGTCGCGTAGTAGGCGCACGAGCCCGCGGCGGCCAGCGCAGCCGCGCCCGCGACGAAGGATGGCGTGATGAGATCGAACATGATAATCAGACGACAGCCGCGTCGCGGCGTGCCGCGGCGCCTGCCGTGTCGGCGCCGAGCCCGCGCGCAGTCAACTCCGCGTCGAGCCAGCGTGCGATGCGCGGCGCGGCGTCCGGCCGCCTCCTCTGTCGTGCGCGCGAGCGCATCGCTTCGAGCGCGTGCGGCGCCGAAAGGAGGCGGGCGACCTCCGCGACCGCCTCGGCCGTTGTCCGGACGGCGCGGCCCGTGCCCCACTCTTCAAGCAGGCGGTGCTGCACGCGCTCGACCCCGGGCGGCGGCTCCGGAGCAACGACGGGAAGACCGACGGCCAGCGCCTCGTTGAAAGTGCTGCCGAGCTTCGAGACCATCAAGTCCGCGGCCGCCATCAACTGCGGCACGCGATTCGTCCAACCCAGGACGCGCAGGCGCGCGCCGCGTTCCCCCGCCCGCAGACGTTCGCAGCGCGCTTTGAGCCGCACGTTGTTGCCGGCCAACACGACCACCTGCGGCGCGGGCGCGTCCAGCGCCAGCAGGCGCGCGGCCGTCTCTTCGACGCGCCCGATCCCCTCGCCCCCGCCCGCGACGAGCACGAGCGGCCGACGCGCGTCGAGACTGAGCCACTCGCAAACGTCAGCGCGCTCGACCTCTCGCCCCCGCAAAGAGCCGAACCCGCTCCGCAGCGGCGCGCCCCACGAGACGACGCGCCGCCCTTCGGCCCCGCGCGAGACCAACTCGCGGCCGGCCCGTTCGCTCGCGAAGCAGTAGAGGTCAACTTCGGGCTGCACCCACGCGCGGTCTGCGTCCGGGCAGTCGTTGACGGCGACGAGAGGCACGCCGGGCGCGAGGTCGCGCTTGACGAGCGCGGCGATCTCGCAGCAGCCGACTTCGGTGGCGACGAGCGCGAGCGGCCGCACGCGACGCGCCAGCTCGAAGAGGCGGCGCAGCCCGCGGCGGTAGTACCACTCGGGGCTCGTGTGCTCCTGCCTCTTCTGGTAGCGGTCTATGCGATCCCAGAGGGCGGGCGCGTGCTTGACGAGCCAGAGGTAGGCCGTGACGTGCGTGAGGCGCGCGAACGCGCCCATATAATCGGCAACGTCCAAGACCACGGCCGGCGTCGCGGGGCGCGTCACACGCATCGCCGCGGCGAGACCTTCGGCGACGCCGATGTGTCCCGCGCCGTTCGAGATGGCGAGGATGAGCACGGGCCTCCCGCCCCCCGGCACCTGCGCGGCCCGCGGCCCGCCTTGCTGTTGGTCGGGTCGCCTCATGCGGTCAACCTCGCGGCGGCGGTCAGCGCACGCACGTTCGCATGTAACGCGAGGCGCGCGATGACGGCCGCGGAGTCCGGCGTCGAAAGTCGTCTCGCACACTCCGACATGCGGCGGCGCGCCTCCGCGTCGCGCAGCAGAGACAGGGCTGCGGCGGCTGCTGCTTCGGGGCCGTCGGCGATGACGGCGGCGCCCGCTTCCGCGACGCGCGCGGCGTTGCGCTGCTCGGGGCCTCGGATCGCGTCGAAGAAGACCGCGGGGAGCGACGAGAGCGCCGCCTCGGTCGTCGTCAGCCCGCCGGGCTTGGTCACGAGCACCGAGGCCGCCTGCATCAGGGCGGCCACGTCGTCGGCCCAGCCGAGCACGCTCAAGCGCGCGGGCGGCTCGGCCTTGACGCGCGAGAGCTTGCGAAGCGCGCGCGCGTCGCGCCCCGCGACGGCCACGACGTGAAGCGGCACGCCCGAGCGGCAGAGCGAGGCGGCGACCCTGTCCATGCGCGTCGGCCCCATGCCGCCGCCCATGAGGAGCACCAGGGGCGCGTCGTCGCGGACGGCGTGCCGCCGCCGCGTCTCCGTCGCGTCGTGCCGCGCGCGGAAGTCTTCGTCGGTCGGGATGCCGCAGACCTCCACGCGCTCAGGTGGAGCGCCCCACGCGCACAACTGCGCGCGCACGCCCTCGTCGGCCACGGCGTAGGCGTCGGCCTCCGGCTTGACCCACACGGGCTCCGCCTCGTGGTCTGTGATGACGTTGACGAGGCGGGCACGGGTTAACCCTTCGCGCCTGGCGAGCGCGGCCAGCTCGCACGCGGCGACTTCGCACGCGACGATTGTCTCCGGGCGAAAGTCTTCGACTAACTTGAAGACGCGCGCGCAGCCCCGGCGGAAAGCCCACGGCGGCGCCGTCGCCGCGTCGCCGCGCGCGACGCGCGCCGAGAAGAAGCGCCCCCACAATGAAGGGGCGTAACGAACCATCGCCCAGTAGGGCCACACGTAGAAGGCCCGGAAGGGAAGGCGCGCGCCTTCGAGCGCGTCGCAGACCCGCACGTCCGCGCGCGGCTCCTGTCGCCTCAGCCCGCGCGCGACCGCCTGCGCCGCGCGGACGTGGCCCGAGCCGAAGGAGAGTGTGAGGACGAGTATGCGTCGCGCCTCCTCCATGCGGCGTCTCAGTCCTCCCTCCATTTCAGCAGTCTGAGGGCGAGGGCGAGCGTCGCGGTCGCCGTGAGCGCGAGCGCGAGCGCCTCGCCGTAGACCTCGTGCCCGCCCGCGAGCGCCGTGCGCACGGCGCTCGCGGCGAACGCGGTCGGCAGAAAGCGCGAGACCGCGCCGAGCCACGCCGGCATCGCCTCCGGCCCGTAGTAGACGGGCGCGAGGAAGACGAGCCCCGCGCCCAGCGCGTCGGTCATCAAAGAGCCTTCGGTGAAACTGCGCGCGCGCGCGGCCACGACCGCCCCGAGGCCGCACAGGCAGAGAATCGTCAGCACGACGACGAGCGCCAGCGGCGCGAGGCTCGCGCGCGCGGGCACGCCCGCCAGGCGCCCGAGGGTGAGGAGCGCCGCGGTCGAGAGCGCGCCCTGCGCGAGCGCAAAGCCGAGAAAGCCGAAGACGTAAGAGGAGGGCGAGAGCGGCAGCGTCGCGAACAGTTTCAGGCGCCCCGTGAAGCGGTTCTCAAGCATCAGGTAGCCGAGCCAACTGATGGAAGTCAGCGAGAGCGAGAAGACGATGGAGCCGGCGAGAAAACGCAGGCGCGTCTCGTCGCCCGCGGCCCCGGCGCCGCCGACCGCGCCCGCGAACAGATACATCGCCGAAGGGAAGACGACCGCCGCGAGCAGGAACGGCCCCGCCTCGCTGCGCATGCCCGCGAGCTGGATGCGGAAGACGCAGGTGATCTCGTTCAGACGCCGCATGCGGCCTCCTCGCGCGCGCCCTCTTCCGCGCGCAACCCCGTCAGCGTGAAATAAACGTCTTCGAGCGAGGCGCGCGCCACCGTGTACTCCGAGAGCCTTTCGGCTTCGACGTGGCGGCGCGCCTCGGCGAAGCTCTTGAAGTAGAGCGAGCGGGGCTCGCCTTCGGGGTCGAGCGGGTCGCGGTAGCTCACGCGGTAGCTGCGCTCGAGCCGGCCGAGCAGCTCTTCGGGCGTGCCGAAGGCGACGAGCCTTCCGGCGAGGATGACGGCAACGCGGTCGCTCAGGCGTTCGGCCTCTTCGATGTAGTGCGTCGAGAGGATGACGGCGGCCCCGCGCTCGGCCGCCCGCCCGATCACGTCCCAGACGGCGCGGCGTGAAGCCGGGTCGAGCCCGGTCGTCGGCTCGTCGAGCACGAGGAGCGGGGGGCGGCCCAGGAGCGCGAGGCCCACGAGCACACGCCGGCGCTGCCCGCCGGAGAGGGAACCGACCCTTCTGCCCCATTCGCCCGTAAGGCAGAGTTCGTCGGCCACCTCGCGCGCCGCCGCGCGCGCGTCGGCTTTTGCAAGACCTTTGAGGCGCGCGAAGAGTTCGAGATGTTCGCGCACCGTCAGCCGCTCGAAGACGCCCGCCTCCTGCGGCGTGACGCCCATCAAACGCTTCGCGCGCAGCGGGGCGGCGACCGCGTCAACGCCGAAGACTTCGACGCGCCCCTCCGTCGGGCGCAGCTCCGTCGTCACCTGCCGCAGGAAGGTCGTCTTGCCCGCGCCGTTCGGCCCGAGCACGGAGACGACTTCGCCCGCGAGCACGTCCAGGTCGATGCCGCGGTTGGCCTCAGTCCCGTCCGCGTAGCGCTTGCAGAGGCCGCGCGCACTGAGCGCCGGCGCGTCCGCGCCGCGCCGCCCTCGCCCCTCAATCGCCTGTGTCGCAGTCCGAGTCATCCCGTACAAATCAGCCGAGCCGCAGGAAATCGAGGGCGGAGCGCACGGCCGTCAGGGGGCTGTTGCGGTAGGCCGAGACTTCGTAGGGGCAGCCTATTTTGCAGCCCTTGCAGAAGTCCCACATGCGCGGCGACTGCTCGACGATCTTTCTCACCTCGGGCGAGTCGTAGATTTCGCGCAGCGACATCTCGGGCGCGCCGCGGTGCAGAGAGACGAAGGCGCAGGGGAACTGGATCGAGCCGTCGGGCCGCATGTTGACGAGGTGCGAGGCCGAGCGGCACGGGAACTTTTCGTTGAAGCCGTCGTCGCGGTAGAACTTGTAGTAGTCCGTGTAGAAGCGGACACACTTGTGCGCCCGCCGCAGTTCGAGCACGAAGGCGGCCACGCGGTCGAGCTCCTCCCGCCGCATCTCCACGTCCTCGGTCTTCCACGTCGTGCGCACGACGTTGTGCACGGCCTCGGTGTGCAGGAGGAAGCCGCGCTCCTCGCAGTACGCGGCGAGCGCCGGGAGGTCTTCGAGATTCTCGAGGTCTACGGCGGCGTTGATCTGGATGATGTTGTGTTCGAGCGCGCCCTTGATGTGGTCGAGGGCGGCGAGGATCGTCGGCAGCCCGTCGATCCCGCGCCGCTTGGCGAACTTCTCGCGGTCGAGCGTGTCGATGGAGACTTCGAGCTGGTCGAGCTTGACGCACGCCCCGGCGTACTTCTTCAGGGCGAGCCCGTTGGTCGGCATCGAGGTGTAGAAGCCGAGGCGGGCGGCCCACTCGATGTAGTCCGGCACGTTCGGGTTCATCAGGGGCTCGCCGCCCGAGAAGCTCCACGCGAAGACGCCGAACGCGGCCGCCTCGTCCATGCGCGCGAAGACCCGCTCGCGCACGGCGCGTTCCTCGGGCTGCTGGTTCTGCCAGATCGCGCAGTACCCGCATTTCATGTTGCAGTGGAGCGTCGTCTCGAACATCACCATGAAGGGACGGTTAAAGCCGTGCCGCAACTGGCGTAGTCCGTTCCTCAGCATTAGGCTCTTCTTCAACGGGCCACTTCCTCTGTGTTAAGCCGCGCGATTCCGGGAGACGGGCGGGTCGGACTGATGAAGGCGCGGGCGTGAGGGTACGAAAGTGAAGATGAACAGAAGATAAACGGGGGCGGCGGTTTCAGGGCGTAACCGCGCGGCGGGGGCCGGCGTCTTCGGAGAAGAGGGGTGAGCGTCTGAGGGGAGCGGGCGGCGGGCGGGCGGCTGCGACGCGGGGGATTTATTTTACATTCATCTGCCGCGGCGTAACATCCGCCATCCTCCCGCGCCTCGCCACTGGCTATAATGGCCGACACCAAGGAGCGAAGGTCTTGCGCATTCTGCTGGTCGAGGACGAGCCGAGCGCGGCTCTGATGATGGCGAAGGGATTGCGCGAGCAGACCTACGCCGTAGACCTAGCCGAGGACGGCGACGGCGCGCTCTACCAGGCCGGGGTCAACGACTACGACCTGATCATCCTCGACATCATGCTGCCGGGCAAAGACGGCTTCGAGGTCTGCCGCGAGCTGCGCGCCGCGGGCTCCTCCGTCCCCGTGCTGATGCTGACGGCCCGCGACACGATAGACGACCGCGTCGAGGGGCTCGACACCGGCGCGGACGACTACCTCACCAAGCCCTTCGACTTCCGCGAGCTGCTGGCGCACATCCGCGCCCTGCTGCGGCGCGGCCAGGCGCTCAGGCCGGACGTGATCCGCGTGGACAGCCTTGAGATAGACACGAGGACGCGGCGGGTCGTGCGCGCGGGCCGGAGCATCTACCTCACCGCGAAGGAGTACGCGCTGCTCGAATACCTCGCGCGCCGCGCGGGCGAGGTCGTCTCGCGCGGCGACATCGCCGAGCACGTCTGGGACGAGAACTTCGACATCTTCTCGAACCTCATCGAGGTCTACGTCCAGCGCCTGCGCCGTAAGATCGACGACGGCTGCGGCACGAAGCTGCTGCACACGAGGCGCGGGGCCGGCTACGTCTTCGCGCCGGGGGGGCCGGAACTCGATGCTTGATTCGGTGCGCGTACGTCTGACGCTCTGGTACGTCGGCGTGCTGGCGCTGGTGCTCGTCGGCCTCAGCGCCGCCCTGTACGCGATGGTCTCGCGCAGCCTCTACGCAGACCTGGACGACAACCTGCGGCTCTCGCTTGAGACCGTCGCCGTCAAACTCGTGCGCGAGCTGGGGGAGGGGACGCCGGAGCGCCCGGCCGCCCTCGACGCGATTAACGAACTCTCGACCCGCGAGGCCGCCGCGGTCTACAGCGCCTCGGGCGCGCTCGTCGCCGAGCAGCCCGCGCAGGGCGGCATCCACGCGCGCCCGCCCGCGCGCGACTCCTTACGGGCCGGCGACATTCACCTCGAAACCGAGACTCAGCGCGCGGGGGGCGACCTCGTCACCCGCCGCGTCGCCTCGCAGAGCGTTCAGGTCTCGGCGCAGAACGGCCCCTACGTGTTGGTGGTCAGCGCCTCCTTCGAGCCCGTGACGGACGAGCTGGGCGACATCCGCGAACTGCTCTACGTCATCGTGCCGGCGTCGCTCTTGCTCTCGGGCTTAGGCGGTTGGTTTCTCGCGCGCAGGAGCCTCTCACCGGTGGTGGCGATGTCGGAGCGAGCGCACCGCATCGGCGCGGAGAACCTCGAACAGCGCCTGCCCGTCGGCAACCCGCGCGACGAGCTGGGGCGTCTGGCCTCGACCTTCAACGAGCTGCTCGCGCGCCTCAACGAGTCCTTCTCGTACCAGCGCCGCTTCATGGCCGACGCCTCGCACGAACTGCGCACGCCGCTCTCCGTCATGAGAACCGCGACCGACGTGACGCTCGAACGCGAGGGGCGGGCGGAGGGCGAGTACCGCGACGCGCTGAAGATCATTGACGAGCAGACGCGCCGCCTCTCGCGCATCGTCGAGGACATGTTCACGCTCGCGCGCGCCGACGTGGGCCGCCAGGGCTTGCGGCCGTGCGACTTCTACCTGGACGAGCTGGTGATGGAGGCCGCCCGCGCGGCGGGCGTGCTCGCCGCGCACAAGGGCGTCGAGGTCATGGTCGCGCCGGCCCCGGAGACCCCCTTCCACGGCGACGAGGGGCTCTTGCGCCAGATGCTCCTGAACCTCCTCGACAATGCCGTCAAGCACACGCCCGGCGGCGGCTCGGTTCACATCCGGCTCGCGCGCTCCTACGCGTCGCTCACCATCACCGTCAGCGACACGGGCACGGGCATCCCCGCCGAGGCGCAGCCGCACATCTTCGAGAGGTTCTACCGCGTGGACAAGGCGCGCTCGCGGGCCGAGGCCGCCCACGCGGCGGGCAGCGGGGCCGGGCTCGGCCTCTCCATCGCCCGCTGGATCGCCGAGGCGCACGGCGGCCGCCTCGAGCTTGGAAGCTCAGAGGCGGCCGGCAGCACCTTCGTCGCATCTCTCCCTTCGGCGCTGTGAAAGTCTTGCACCGTCCGAAGCCGGAGCCCCGTCTCTCCTATGCCCCTCCCGCCGCACCGCGGCTCGGCCGTTACGAAATCCGCTCCGAGAACGGCGCCGGCCGCCGCTGGCGGGCAGGTCGCAAGGGTGGCTGAGCAAGGCTACCCGTTGATGCCGGCCGACCGCGGATGAGTTAAGGCCATGAAAACGGCCGCGTGTGTCTGCTACGGCGCGGGGGGGCCGTCGGCCGGCCAGAGGGTTTCGTCCTGGCTGTTGAAGGGCTCTGCGCCTTTGGCCGCCGCGAGCCGCGTGTATGAGCCGTCGGCGTTCAGGCGGCGCGCCTTCACGTTGTCGCGCAGGTACGCGTCGAGCAAGACCTCCCGCAGATACTTCCGCAGCCGCTCCTCTTTGACCGGCGCCACGGCCTCGACCCGCCGGTCGAGGTTGCGGTGCATCCAGTCGGCGCTGCCGACGTAGACCTCCTCCGCGCCGCCGTTCCGGAAGTAGAAGACGCGGCTGTGTTCAAGGAAGCGGCCGACGATCGAGCGGACGCGGATGTTCTCGGACACCCCCTCCAAGCCCGGCCGCAGCATGCACACCCCGCGCACGATGAGGTCTATCGAGACGCCCGCGCGCGACGCGTCGTAGAGCGCGCCGATGACGCGAAGGTCTGTGAGGCTGTTGATCTTGGCGACG
>JAFAVK010000033.1 GCA_019242475.1 Acidobacteriota bacterium
ATCGTCATCTTCGACCGCATCCGCGAGAACCTGCGCATGCACCGCCGCTCGACCCTCTACGACGTGACGAACGACTCGATCAACCAGACGCTCTCGCGCACGATCATCACGTCGGGGCTCGTCTTCCTCTCGGTGCTGGCGATGGTCGTCTTCGGGGGGCAGGTCTTGCGCGGCTTCTCGGTAGCGCTCCTCATCGGCATCATCTTCGGCACGTACTCTTCGGTCGCCATCGCCAGCCCGATCATGGTCTGGTGGGAGCAGCGGCTCGCGGCCGGCCGCGCGCAGGCGCCCACGGCCGGCACGCGCGGCGGCGGGCAGCGCACGCGCCCCGCGTCCGGCGCGCGGGGCGACGCCAAGGCCAGCGCCGCGGCGCGCTAGATAACCGTTTTTCGTTTTACCGGCGCGGGTTTCGTTCGACAGACAAGGGGGCCGGCCGTGGGGAAGGGGACTCTGACGAGTCTCGCCTTGCCCCCGGCCGGCCTCCCGATTTCCGGGGCGTGAAAATTTTTCGCGGGTCTTCAAATTAAGGCGAACCCGCGCGCGGCCCCGGTGTCTAAACACTTGAACGTGAAGAGGCGCCGAGCGTGTCGGTTGGTTATTTTGCGCTTGACTTCGCCGCGGATTGCGACATAGACTGAGCGCGTTGCTGGCCAACCGAATATTTTAAGAACGCGCCCGTCTCGCCGGCAGTGTGAGGCGGACGTTTGGCTCCTCGCGTTCGTATCCGGGGGCCGGCCTGACTGTTTCATTCCCTGTCTGGCCGTTCGTTGAAGGAGAGGCCGCCGCGTGTCGCGCGGCCTTAAGACGCACGGCCATTCCCGTTCCCCTTAGGCAAAAAAGCGGTTAATCAAGCGGGCGCTTTTTGAGAGAAATCGTCTTCGAATCACAACTCTCTTTCCAGAGGCGCGTGATTTAATGAGTCTAAGAAAACCCTGATCCACCTGGCACCGGAAGAGGGAGGATAGACGAGATGTTCGACACTTTGGTTGAGTCCGGCTCGCACTCAGACGACCTCGCGAGGAAGGGCTCCTTTTTCCTGGGGACGATGGTGCTCTACGGGGTCGTGCTCACGGCCGTCGCCGTCCTGAGCATCTACCTGTACAACGACTCGATCCCCGACCCGAGCCTGGAGCTGCTGACGCTGGTGGCCCCCGTGCCGATGGCGGACGAGCCCGCGGCCAAGCCGGACGAGCCGAAGCCCGCGGCCAAGGCCGAGCCGCAGACGGCGATGGTCAAGGAGATGGCCGTCATCGCGCCGGTCACCGTCAACAAGGAGGTCGCCTCCGAGAAGGCCAAGGTCGTCGAGACCAAGATATCTCGTGCCATCGCCATCGGCGACAGGGATGTCGGCGACGTGAGTAACGTGTCACTCGGCGGCCCCGTCGGCGTGCCCGGCGGCTCGGGCGGCGGCGGCGGCGGTGGCGGCGGCGCGCCGGTCGTGAAGGACACGGACGAGCCGCCCCCGCCCCCGCCGCCGGCCCCGACGCCCCCGCCCAAGCCGAAGACGGTCGTGTCGGGCGGCGTGCTGAACGGCAAGGCCATCTCGAAGCCGCAGCCCGCCTACCCGCCCATCGCGAAGGCGGCGCGCGCCTCGGGGACGGTGACCGTGCAGATTCTGGTTGACGAGTCGGGGCGCGTCGTCTCGGCCTCGGCGGTCTCGGGCCATCCGCTCTTGCAGCAGGCGGCGGTCGCGGCCGCGCGGCAGGCCCGGTTCTCGCCGACGCTCCTCTCGGGGCAGCCGGTGAAGGTCTCGGGCGTCATCACGTACAACTTCGTGCTTCAGTAAGACGGGGCGCGGGGCGCGACCCGCTGCCGGCCGGCCGGATTCGTTTCGGGCGGCCCGGCCGCGGGTCGCTCGCGCCCCTTCCGAACGGGGAAGCGCACCCGCCATCACAACCGAAAACCTTGGAGGATTTCTACCGTGACTATTCTGTTGAGCATTCTCGGGAGCAAGTCTCTCGCCTTCTTCGCCTTCCTCTTCCAGGAAGCCGCTAAGGGGCAGGAAGACCTCAAGAGCGCCTTCACCATCACCGAGATGGTGAAGAACCTCGGGTGGGTGGCGCTGACCGTCATCATCATCCTGCTGATCATGTCGATGTACTCCATCGCGATCATGGTCGAGCGCTTCCTGACCTACTCGGCCGCCAAGAAGCAGTCGCGCGAGTTCGCGCCGCGCGTCGCGCAGGCGCTCAAGAACGACCGCATCGAGGAGGCCATCAACATCAGCGACAAGCACAAGAAGTCGCACCTCGCGATGGTCGTCAACGCCGGCCTCCAGGAGTTCCGCGCGCACGACGGGTCGAGTGACATCTCGGGCGACGAGGTCGAGGCGTCGAAGCGCGCCCTGCAGCGCGCCATCGCCATCAAGTCGGCCGAGTTCAAGCGCGGGCTCTCGGGCCTCGCCACCATCGGCTCGACCGCCCCGTTCGTGGGCCTCTTCGGCACGGTGTTCGGCATCATCAACGCGTTCACCGGCATGAAGTCGGCCGAGTCGGCCGGCATCGGCGCCGTCGCGGGCGGCATCGCCGAGGCGCTC
>JAFAVK010000011.1 GCA_019242475.1 Acidobacteriota bacterium
AAAGCGTGGTAACACGTTTAGCTGACCAGTACTAATAAGTCCCAAGGCTTGACCGTAAAATTTACTGACGAGCAACAAGTGCTTGCGCGGTTAGCCTGCGAAATTCACTATTCGATTCTCAAAGCTCTTTAGCTTTAGCTCTTTTAAGTTTTCCGGTGGTTTTGTCGAGAGGGTCACACCCGTTCCCATCCCGAACACGGAAGTTAAGCCTCTCAGAGCCGATGGTACTGCGCGGGAAGCTGCGTGGGAGAGTAGGTCGCCGCCGGATTAATTTTATAGAAAAGCCCGCTCAAGTTTCGCTTGAGCGGGCTTTCGCTTTTCCGCCCACTCTTGAGAGAATAAGGCGCGAAGCTTTCGGACTCGGAAAGGGAGGGCGCGAAACGCCACTCATGCGAAAACTTTTAGGCACACTTCTGCTCGCGTCATTCTTCGCCGGCTGCGGCGCCGCCGGCCCGCAGACGAACTCTCTGCCGATTGACGCCGCGCCGCCGAACGCGAACGCCGCGCGCTCGGGGGCCGTGCCCGTCTACGGCTACGAGGTCGTCAACACCTTCCCGCACGACCCCGAAGCCTTCACGCAGGGACTCGTCTTCCACAACGGCGCGTTGATCGAAAGCACCGGGCTCGAACGCCACTCCACGCTCCGGCGCGTCGAGTTGCAGACGGGCAAGGTGCTCCAGAAGATCGACGTGCCGCCCTACTTCTTCGCCGAGGGCATGACGCTCTTCGAAGGGAAGCTCTACCAGCTCACCTGGAAGGGCGAGAAGGGCTTCATCTACGACCCGCAGACCTTCGAGAAGACCGGCGAGTTCACCTACACCGGCGAGGGCTGGGGCCTGACGCACGACGCTGACTCCCTCATCCTCAGCGACGGCTCGAACAAAATCCGCTTCATCGACCCCGCGGACTACCACGTCAAGCGCGTGATCAGCGTCTTGGACGGCAACCGTCCCGTGTTGGAGTTGAACGAACTCGAATACGTGAAGGGCGAAATCTACGCGAACGTCTGGCACCAGAACCGCATCGCGCGCATCGACCCGCAGACCGGGAGCGTCAAGGGCTGGATCGACTTTTCGGGCCTGCTCAAGCCGGGCGACGTGACCAACGATGAGGCCGTGCTCAACGGCATCGCCTACGACGAAGCGGGCGACCGCCTCTTCGTGACGGGCAAGCTCTGGCCGAAACTTTTCGAGGTCAAGCTCAAGCAGAAGTAGGCCGTCCGGCATCTAAGTGGGCGATGAGTTTCGAGAGCTACTTCCGCGCATGCTCCTACGCGATGGTCGCGTGCGGCGTGCTGGCGCTCGCCGTCGCGGGCGGCGTCGGCCCCGTGCTGGCGCTCGCGTTCGCCGCGGTGCTCGCGCTCTCCTGGAGGCTCTCGGAGACGCGCTGGCAGTTGTCGGAGCGCGCGGGGATGTTCGTCGTGCTGCTCGCGCTCCCGGCCTTCTACCTCGACTGGAGCCTCCATCGCGAGGGGGCGCAGGACGCCGCGCAGCAGGTCTACGCGGGCGTCAGCGCGCTCGTCCACTTCACGCTCCTGCTCTCTTCGATCAAGCTGCTCCAGGTCAAGTCCGACCGCGACTGGCTCTTCCTCTACCTCATCTCCTTCTTCGAGGTGCTTTTGGCCGCGGGCCTCAGCGCGAGCCCGACGTTCCTGCTCTCGCTCGGCCTCTACGTCTTCACGGCGCTCCTCGCCGTCGTCTGCTTCGAGCTGAGGAAGTCTTCGCGCGTCGTCCCGCAGAGCGAGAGCCGCCTGCTCGTCGCCAACCGGCCGGGACTCTTCCGGCGCGGACGCGCGGGGAAGAGGACGAAAGGCGCGCGCGCCCTGCGCAGGCTCCCGCTGGCGGCGGCCGGCCTGTTCCTGGCGATCTTCGGGCTGGCGCTCCCCATCTTCTTCATCACGCCGCGCGCGGCCGAAAATATATTGTCCGTCCCGGGTGGCGCGGCCTCCACCGGCTTCACGGGCTTCTCCGACCGCGTCACGCTCGGCGACATCGGCCGGCTCAACGAGAGCAACCAGCTCGTGATGCACGTCCGCGTCGAGGCGCCCGCGCGGGGCGCGCGCCAGCCCCTGCGTTGGCGCGGCATTGCGCTCGACCACTTCGACGGCCGCCACTGGTCGCAGTCCGAGGGGCAGCCGCCGCTCTTCGCCTACCCCGAAGGGAACCTCTTCAAGCTCGGGACGACCGAAGACATCACGCGGCTGACGACGCAGACCTTCTTCGTCGAGCCCATCGACACGCCTGTCATCTTCGCCGCGCCGCGCGCGCTCGCGCTTCAGGGCGCGTTCCCTTACGTGAACCGCGACAGCGACGACGGCCTCCTCTCGCGCGCGCACCCCACGGAGCGCGTGACCTACACCGTCCACTCCGACACCTACGAACCCCCGCCCGAACAACTGCGCGCGGAGCGCTTCACGCTCCCGGCGAACGACACGCCGAACCTGCGCCGGCCCGCCGAAGAGTACCTGCAACTGCCGGCGAGTCTCGACACGCGCGTCGGGAGTCTCGCCGTGATGGTCGTCGCGCAGGCGCGCGCGCGCAACGCCTACGACGCGGCGCGCGCCGTCGAGGCGCACCTGAACAGCAACGCCTACGGCGGCGACTATCGCTACTCCCTGGAGATGCGCGCGAAGGGCGCCGACCCGCTCTCGGACTTCCTCTTCAACGTGCGCGCGGGCCACTGCGAATATTTCGCGACGGCGATGGCGGTGATGCTGCGGACGCTGAGGATTCCGGCGCGCGTCGTCAACGGCTTCCAGACGGGCGAGTACAACGCCGCGGCCGACGCCTACGTCGTCCGGCAGGCCGACGCGCACTCCTGGGTCGAGGTCTACTTCCCCGAGTCGGACGCGTGGGTCACGTTCGACCCGACGCCAGCGGACGGGCGGCCCGCGGGCACGAGCGGCCGGGGCGTGTTGGGCGCCTTCAGCCGCTACGCGGACGCGCTGGAGCTGTTTTGGATTCAGCGCGTGGTCGCCTATGATAGGCAGGGTCAGCGGGCGCTGGCGCGAACAATCTCCAGCCAGATTAACGACTACACCCAGGCGGCCTCGGACTCGGCCGACGGCCTGGGGGCGCTCTTCGCCGCCTGGTTCGGCGGCAAGGGCGGCGGCCTGTCGGGCGCGCTCGGCTACGTCGCGTCGCCCTTCGCGCTCGCGCCCGCGTCTTTGCTGCTGGCGGGCGTCGGGCTTTTGTGGCTGCGCCGCAAAGGTCTCTTCGCGCGCGGCCCGAAGCGCGCCGGTGAAGAGGCGGCCCGGACTATCGTCGAATTCTACGAACGGATGACGGCCGCGCTCTCCGCGCGCGGTCACGTGCGCCGCGCCGACCAGACGCCGCTCGAATTTGCAGAGGCGGTCGGCGCGCCCGAGGTGCTCGCCGTCACGCGCGCCTACAACCGCGTCCGCTACGGCGCGCAAGACTTAACCCGCGCCGAGGCCGAAGAGGTCGAGCGCCATTTAAAGAAAGTGATGAGTGATGAGTGATGAGTGATGAGTAAGAAGAGGGGATGTGTCTTCCTCTTATCACTTATCATTCATCACTCATCACGAGTTGTACAAATGAAGAAAGTCGGATTCATCAGTCTGGGGTGCCCGAAGAACCTCGTGGACAGCGAGGTCATGATGGGGCGCCTGAAGCAGGAGGGTTACGAGCTGACGAGCGACGCGGCCGAGGCCGACACGCTCGTCGTCAACACGTGCGGCTTCATCGACGCGGCGAAGAAGGAGTCGATTGACGCGATTCTCGAGGCCGCGCGTTTGAAGTCGGAAGGGAAGTGCCAGCGCCTCGTCGTCGCGGGATGTTTGGTCGAGCGCTACCGCGACGAGCTGCGCGCGGAGATGCCGGAGGTTGACGCCTTCATCGGCACCAGCCAGCTCAACGACATCACGAAGGCCGCCGACGCGCGCGTCAACACGCGCTCGCTCCCCGTGCTGCCGCTCGGCAACCAGACGGCGACCTACCTTTACGACGAGTCCACGCCGCGCGTGCTCGCCACGCCGAGCCACTACGCCTACGTCAAGATCGCAGAGGGCTGCGACCGCCCGTGCGCCTTCTGCTTCATCCCGCAGATGCGCGGCCACTTCCGCAGCCGCCGCTTCGGCTCCGTCGTGGCCGAGGCGAAGCAGTTGGCCGGGCAGGGCGTCAGGGAGATCATCCTCGTCGCGCAGGACTCCTCGCGCTACGGCGAAGACCTGGGCGAGCAGGACGCGCTCGCGCACCTCATGCGCGAGCTGTGCCGTCTGGACGGGGTCGAGTGGGTGCGCGTGATGTACACCTACCCGACGCACATCAGTAACGCCTTCCTCGACGTGCTGGCCGAGGAGCCGAAGGCGGTCAAGTACCTCGACATGCCCTTGCAGCACGCCTCGCAGAACGTCTTGAAGTTGATGAAGCGCGGCGGGAACCGCGCGAGCCTCGAACGCCTCATCGAGCGCGTGCGGTCGCGCGTGCCCGGCATCGCCGTCCGCACGACCTTCATCACGGGCTTCCCCGGCGAGACCGAAGAGGACTTCGCGGAGCTGCTGGCCTTCGTCAAATCGGTCGAGTTTGACCGCGTCGGCGTCTTCACGTACTCCGACGAAGAGGGCACGCCGGCCTTCGACCTGCCCGACAAAGTAGACGCCAGGGTCGCGCGCGAGCGCCGGGCGAAGTTGATGCGCGCGCAGTCGCGCATCTCTCTGAAGAAGAACCGCGCGCGCGTCGGCGACATGGTGCGCGTGCTCTTCGAGGGCGCGTCCGAGGAGACCGACCTGCTCTGGCAGGGGCGCACGGAGGCGCAGGCGCCCGACATCGACGGCTGCGTCCTCATCAACGACGCGCCCGAAGGCTTCGCGCCCGAGCCCGGCCAGTTCGTCAACGTCGAGATTACCGAGGCGCAGCAGTACGACCTGGTCGGCAGGATAGTGTGAAGGCGGCAACAACAGTCTCCCCATGACTAAGCCGAAAGAGACCAGCGACTCGCTCGCGCATCCGGTAGTCGAGCCGGCACACATCGTGGTGCCGGAACGGAGGCGAAGTGCGGGTGACTACTTCGCTCTGGCGCTGGCGACGTGCGGCGTGGGGCTCATCCCGGTTGCGCCGGGGACGTGGGGCTCTGCGGTCGGCGTCGTGCTCTACCTCGGGCTCGGGCGCTTGACGGAGCGCGTCTTCGACTACGCGGTCAGGCGCGGGCTCGACCTCGCGCCGCAGCAGTTTCAGGGGATTCTGACGACGGTGCTGCTGTTCGTCATCCTCGCCGTCGCGCTCGCGGGCATCGGGGCGGCGACGCGCGCCGAGAAGCTCCTGGGGAAGAAAGACCCGGGCGCGGTCGTCGTGGACGAGGTGGCGGGGCAGTTGATCGCGTTCCTGTTCGTGCCGTGGCAGACGACCTGGACGTGGACGGTCGTCGCGGGCTTCATCGCCTTCCGCGTCTTCGACATCTGGAAGCCGTACCCGGTGAGGAGGCTGGAAGGACTCGGCGGGGGCTTAGGGATCATGGCCGACGACATGCTCGCAGGTTTCTACGCGGCGGCGGCGATGTCGCTGCTCGTCACGCTACGTTCACTCTACTACTGACGGAGGCGCAGGAGATGGAAGAGACGCAAGACCCGAAGGCTTCGACCGAAGGCGGCGGCACGCCCGAGCGCGACGCCGAGGCGACGAGTTCCGAGACGTTGAGCGACATCGAGGCGAACGAGAAGGTGAGCACGGGCGGCGCAGGCTCAAGCACCGGCAGCGCGCTCGAAGGCTCCTCACCCAAACCCGACTCCGGCGGCGAAGGCCGCGCCGACGGCAGCGACTCCGGCGGCCCGATGTAACTTTTATCAATGATCGACATCAAGATATTCGTCGCAGACGACGTGAGCGAGAGCGGGCTTGAGCCTTTGCGCGCCGCGGGCTTTCTCGTCGAGAAGCGGACGGGGCTCAAGGGTGATGAACTCGCGGAGGCCGTGGCCGGGGCGGACGGGCTCGTCGTGCGGAGCGAGACGAAGGTGACGGCGGGGCTTTTGGAGTCGGCCGGGCGTTTGCGCGTCATCGGGCGCGCGGGGGTCGGCGTGGACAACATCGACGTGGCGGCGGCGACGGGCCGCGGCGTGGTCGTGATGAACGCGCCCGACGGCAACACGATGACGACCGCCGAGCACACGCTCGCGCTGCTGCTCGCGCTCGCGCGGCGCGTGCCGCAGGGGCAGGCGAGCCTGAAGGCCGGGCGTTGGGAGCGCAAGCAGTTCGTCGGCGTCGAGCTGCGCGGGAAGACGCTCGGCGTCGTCGGCCTGGGCCGCATCGGCCGCGTCGTGGCGAGCCGCGCCGCGGGGTTCGAGATGAAGGTCTTGGCCTTCGACCCCTTCGTCGCGCCCGAGCAGGTGCGCGAGCAGGGCATCGAGCTGGCCGCGCTCGAAGAGGTCTGCGAGCGCGCAGACTTCATCACCGTCCACTCGCCGCTGACGCCCGAGACGCGCGGCCTCATCGGCGCGCGCGAGTTCGCGCGGATGAAGGCGGGCGTGCGCGTCATCAACTGCGCGCGCGGCGGGCTGGTGGACGAGCGCGCGCTCTACGAGGCGATTAAGGAGGGGCGCGTGGCGGGGGCGGCGCTCGACGTGTTCGAGGAGGAGCCGCCGCCGGCAGACCACCCTTTGCTCGCGCTCGAAGAGGTCGTCGCCACGCCGCACCTCGGCGCCTCGACGCGCGAGGCGCAGGAGGGCGTGGCCGTCATCGTCGCCGAGCAGATGCGCGACTTCTTCCTGACGGGCGCGGTGCGCGGCGCGGTCAACCTGCCGGCGCTCGGCGCGCAGGAGTTGAAGGCGCTCGAACCTTACCTGCGGCTGGCCGAACGTCTGGGCCGCTTCCAGGCGCAGATTGTGGACGAGCCCGTCCACGCCGTCGAGATAAGTTACGCGGGCGAGGCCGCGGGCCTCGACGCGGCGCCCGTCACGCGCGCCTTCCTCACGGGCCTGCTGCGGAACATGAGCGCGCGCGTGAACGTCGTGAACGCGCTGCTCATCGCGGAGGAGCGCGGCATCAACGTCACCGTCTCGCACAGGCACGCGGCGGGCGCGGCGGGGCACGAAGGCGTGAGGACGCGCGTGCTGACGAGTGCGGGCGAGCTCACGGTGGCGGGCGCGCTCTTCGGCCCGACCGCGGACGGGCGCATCACGGAGATCGACGGGTTCCGCATCGAGGCCATCCCGGCCGGCAACATGCTCCTGACGCGGAACAGCGACGTGCCCGGCGTCATCGGCCGCGTCGGCACCATCCTCGGAGACCACGGCGTCAACATCAGCCGCTTCCACCTCGGCCGGCGCGAGCGCGGCGGCGAGGCGATGGCCGTCATCGAGACGGACGCCCCCGCCGACGACTCGACCCTCGAAGAGCTGCGCGCCTTCGCCCCCGTCCTCTCCGCCCGCCGCATCTCGCTGGAAGACTAAAATATCCCGTGGCCGCAGCGGAGTTGTGAGCCCTGACAAGTCACTTGTCAGGGCTCACAACTCACTTGTCAGGGCTCACAAGTGACTTGTCAGAGCTCACAACTCAGTTGTCAGGGCTCACAAGTGACTTGTCAGGGCTCACAACTCACTTGTGAGCCCTGACAACTCAGTTGTGAAGCCTCACAAGTGACTTGTGCGGCCTCACAACTCAGTTGTGAGCCCTGACAAGTGAGTTGTGAGCCCTCACAACTGATACCAACTTGCGAAATAGAATAAGGCTCCTCAAGCTGGGAGCGCGGGCATCCCTGCCCGCCAAAGCGTGCCCCGGCACGCTTCCCACCTTTCGCTGTACCGCAACCTCGGGATTACAGTCTGCTGGCCTTCGCGCTGTCGCGCTCATGGCGGGCAGGGATGCCCGCGCTCCCAGCGAAGAGATATCTTATTTCGATTTGCAAGTCGGTATGAGTTGTGACGGGCCGCAACGCCATTGCGCCGAGCCGGAACGCCGTTCCGGCTCGGCGCAATGATGTTCCCGTGCGGCGGAATGCGATTATTCCACGACGAAGCGGGTGCGCTGCGAGGTGCTGGTCTTGGCGGCGCGGTCGATGGCGGTGAGCTGGAGGACGTAGCGGCCCGGGGGGAAGGTCGAGAGGCTCAGCTCGGCCATGTAGGGGAGGCGCGTGAAGTCCGCGCCCGCGTCGGCCCGGAGCTTGCTGAGCGGGGCGGTGAAGACCGGCTGGTCGTCGCGGAAAATCTGCACCTGCAACGCCACGTCGGGCTGGCCGTCGGAGCCCTGCGCCGAGTTGTAGATGAAGGTCAGGAAGCGTATGTGCGACGTACGCGCGAAGCGCCGGGCGACGCTCAGGAGCACGCCGCGGGGCATCTCCTCCGGCTGGAGCTGCGCCGCCTGCTGCCCCGAAGTGCGCTCGCCGATGAAGACGCTGCTCATCGAAAACTGCTTCTTCAGCTCGGGCAGCTCGACCCACTGCATCGCGCTCCCCGTCCGGCCGCTCAGCGCGTCGCGCGCGGCCGCGCGCACCTGGTAGAGGCCGGGCGCGAGCTGGACGCGGAAGCTGTAGACGACGTGCTGCTGCGACTCGGGGATGAGCGGGCTCGGCGTGACGCTCAGGCGCTGGCCGAACTGCCTGACGGCCTTGCCGTGGTCGTCGAGGACGGCGCCGATCAGGTCGAAGTCGGCGCGCTTCTGCTGCTCGACCTGTTGGAAGGTGAGCGCCTCGCGGTCGAGCTCGACCGAGACGGTGAGCACGCCCCCCTCGCCCTCGGCGCCGTGGACGTAGCCGACGGCCAGGGAGGTCGGCAGCGCCGCGCGCGGGAGCGGCGAGTGGAGCGCGGACATCAGGTCGCGTTCGGCCGCGGAGGGCTGCGGCCCCGCGGGCGCGGCGTCCGCCTTCTTGTCGCCCTTCTTCTTCTTCTCGGCGCGCTCGGCCTCGGGCGGCGAGTCGCCGTTGTAGAAGCCGCGCCGGACGAGCACGCGCAGGTCGGGCCGCCCGCGCACGGCGGCCTCGATGCGCTGGTACTTCGGCGAGCCGGCCGCCGCCGCCTCGGGCCGCCAGGCCAGGAGGTAGTAGAGCGAAGTCTCCTTGAGCGCGCCCGAGACGACGCGCCCGAGCGCGTTCGTGTTGACGAGCGCGCGCCCGCCCGTGTCGGCGGCGAGCGTGAAGAGCGGCGCCTGCATCGCCGAGACCTCGCCCGTGTTGGCGCGCGCGAGGCGCCCCGAAGGGTCGAAGGTGCCCGGCTCCGAGGCGTCGGGCTGGCCCGCGCGCAGGCCCTGCGCGTCGAGCGAGTAGATGACGACGCCCGCGCGCGCCGCCGCGTCCGAGATCGTCCGCATCCGGTCGCGCAGGCCCGAGTCGTTGTCGTCAACGAGGAACCCGTCCGAGACGAAGAAGAGCACCTTGCGGCCGGGCAGCGGGCCGAAGCCGCGCACGACCGAGGCGAGCGTGTGCAGCGTGTTCATCGCGACGGCGTTCGACTGCTGGATGATGTTGCGCGCGCGCGACTGCACCTGCGACTCGGCCATCTCGCGCTTGAGGAAAGGGTTCTCGCGCAGCAGCTGCTCGACGAAGTACTCCATCACCGAGAGGTCGTTGCGCTCGACGGCCATGGCGTGCATCTCGGTCATGACCGGCGACTGGCCGTCGCGCACCACGTAGGGGCGCGTGTTGATGCGGTTGGCGGCGGCGCGGAGCACGGCCTTGTTGTCGGTGAGCTGCTGGAGGAAGCCGACGAGCCCGCTCGCGGAGACGACGGCCGCCTCGTCGTTCTGGCCGATCTCCTCGTCGATGAAGCGCTGGATGGTCTTGCGGATGTGGAGGACGCTCGTGGGCGAGAGGTGGAGGTCGTCCACGAAGAAGACGACGGTGCGGCCGCGGTCGAGCGGGACGGCGGCGCCCCCGGCCGTCGCGGCGCCCGCGCCGCCGCGCGCCGCGGCGATCTGCGCGTCCTCGTTGACGGTGCCGGCCTCGACGCGCTCGAAGAAGGTGACCTGCTGCGGCCGGCCGTCCACGCGCAGCTCGAACTGCTCGGGCTTCAGGCCGTCCACGAACTTGCCCGAGCCGTCGAAGACCATCACGTCGGTCTGCACCAGCTCGGTGCTGATGCGCACGACATCCTCTTCGTCCTTGTCGGGCGTCGGCGCGGGCGGCGGCGGCTGCTGTGCGCGCGCGGGCGCGAGCAGGCAGAGTGCAAAGAAGAGCGCGGCGGCGAGGCGCGGTCGGTAGAGCCTTCTGGAGATCATGGTGGAGAACCCCTGTCCCGAGCCGCTCTGGGGTGACGGCGGCAGAAATATTACCACGCCTGGAGGAGAGCGGGGAGGGGAAACCGGCGCCGCGCCGTTAAAAAGTGGCCGCGAAACTTTCAACGACAAAGTCCGTATAAGCTCACGTCCTTTATCCACATTCCTGAACACAAAACGTTGAGCGAACAACAACCCACACTCAGAATCGAAGGCGTGACGAAGCGCTTCGGCGAGTTCACGGCCGTGGACTCTCTGAGCCTGACGGTGAGGGCGGGGCGCATCTTCGGCCTGCTCGGGCCGAACGGCGCGGGCAAGACCACGACCATCCGCATGATCGTCGGCATCACGCGGCCGGACGAAGGGACTCTGGAACTCTTCGGCCAGCCGGTCACGCCCGAGTTGCAGAACCGCATCGGCTACCTGCCCGAGGAGCGCGGCCTCTACAAGCGCATGCGCGTCGGCGACCAGCTCAAGTTCTTCGCCGAGCTGAAAGGCTTCTCCGGCCGCGCGGCGGACGAGGCGCTCGACCGCTGGTTCGAGAAGGTGAAGCTCTCGGACTGGAAGCGCCGGAAGGCGTCCGAGCTGTCGAAGGGCATGCAGCAGAAGGTACAGTTCATCGCCGCGGTGCTGCACGACCCGGACTTGCTCATCCTCGACGAGCCCTTCTCGGGGCTCGACCCCGTCAACGTCGAGCTGCTGAAAGACCTCGTGCTCGAGCTGAAAGAGGCGGGCAAGACCATCATCTTCTCGACGCACCAGATGGAGGTGGCCGAGCGCGTCTGCGACGACATCTGCCTCGTCAACCGCTCGCGCAAGGTGCTCTCGGGCAGCATCCGCGAGGTCAAGAGCGGCTTCGGCCGCAACGCGGTCGCGCTCCGCTTCGAGGGCGACGACGGCGTGCTCGAAGACACGCGGCTGGTCGCCTCGGTCGAGCGCCACAGCGACGACCTTGAGGCGCTGCTCGCGCCGGGCGCCGACGCGCAGGAGCTGCTCGGCCGCCTGCTCGCCGCGGGCGCGCGCGTCTCGCGCTTCGAGCTGGTCGAGCCTTCGCTGCACGACATCTTTATTGAGAAAGTGGGTGGCGAATGACAAAGTTCCGCGCGGTCGTCAAACGCGAGTACGTCCAGCGGGTGCGCAGCCGCATGTTCGTCATCGTGACGGTGGGCGCGCCGCTCATGTTCGCGCTCTTCACGGTCGTCCCCATCCTCATCGCCAACATCAAGACGGGCGGCCCCACGCGCGTCGCCGTCGTGGACGAGTCGGGCCGCATGTTCGCGCGCGTCCGCGACTCGCTCAAGAGCGCGCAGCCCGCCCGCGACGATGACGACGACGAAGCGCCCGCGGCGGCGCAGGGCGCGATGAACCAGAACACGCGCGCGCGGATGGAGCAGGCGGCGAAGGCCGCGGCGCAGAGCTTCGAGGTCGAGGAAGTCCCGGCGGGAGGCGGCACGCCCGAAGAGGTCAGGGCGCGGCTCGACGGGCGCGTCGGGCGCGACGAGCTGAACGGCTACCTCGTCCTCCCGCGCGACGTGCTCTCGGGCGGCGAGGTGCAGTTCTACACGCGCAACGTGGGCGACGTGTTCACGCGCGGGCAGGTGCGGGGCGCGGTCGTGCGCGCCGTGCGCGACGCGCGGCTCGACGAGCGCGGGGTCAACGCCGAGGTGATGCGCGCGGTCAACCAGCCCGTCCGCATGAAGACCGCGAAGGCGGGCGGCGGCGGCGAGACCGACCGCGGGCAGGGCTTCTTCCTCGTCTTCGGCGCGGGCTTCGTCATCTACCTCACGATCCTCATGTACGGCCAGGTCGTCCTCGGCGCCGTCATCGAGGAGAAGGAGACGCGCATCGCGGAGATACTCTTCTCCTCCATCCGCCCGTTCACGCTGATGACGGGCAAGCTGGTCGGCGTCTCGCTCGTGGCCCTGACGCAGTTCGCCATCTGGGGCCTGGCCTTGGTCGGCCTCGGCGCGTACTTCGCCGGGCGCGGCGCGTCTGTCGCCATCCCGCAGGTCTCCCTCGGCGTCTACGCCTGCGTCGTGCTCTTCTTCCTGATGGGCTACTTCATCTACGCGACGCTCTACGCGCTGGTCGGGTCGATGGTGACGACCTCGCAGGAGGGCGGGCAGCTCGGGATGCCGATCATCCTGCTGCTCGTCGTCGGCTTCTACCTCGCGTTCCCCGTCATCCGCAGCCCGAACTCCTCGTTCGCCGTCTGGGTCTCGCTCGTGCCCTTCTTCGCGCCCATCACGATGCTCATCCGCATCGTCTCGCAGGAGCCGCCCGCCTGGCAGATCGCGCTCTCGCTCGGGCTCGGCTTCGCGACCGTGGCGGCGATGCTCTGGCTCGCCGGGCGCGTCTACCGCGTCGGCATGCTCATGTACGGCAAGCGCGCCACCATCCCCGAAGTGTTGAAGTGGATGCGACAGCCCTGAAGAACAATGCCGATTGAGATAGAGAAGAAGTACCGCCTCACGCCCGAGCGGTTGGAGCCCCTGCGCCGAAGGTTGAAGGAGGCCGGCGCGGAGGGGCGGGGAATTCCAGAGTTCGAGGAGAACATCATCTACACGGGGCCGGGGCTCGACCCCGCGCGGCGCGTGCTGCGCTTGAGGCGCAAGGGCGGGCGCGCGGTCTTCACCTTTAAAGAACGCGACCTGTCGGGCTCGCCCGTCAAGCGGCAGCGCGAGGAGGAGACGGAGGTGTCGGACGCCGCCGCGCTGGCGTCGATCCTGGAAGCGCTCGGCTACCGGCCCGCGCTCGTCTACGAGAAGCGGCGCGAGACGTGGCGCGTCGCGGGCGCGGAGGTCGTCTTGGACGAGCTGCCCTTCGGACTCTTCGCCGAGATAGAGGGCGCGGAGGAGCGCATCCTGGAGGTCGAAAAGCTCCTCGGGCTCGACGGCGCGGAGGCCGAGCACGCGCCCTACCCGGAACTGACCCTGCGCCACGGGACGAAGCGCGGCGACGTGTTCGAGTCGAGGTTCTGAGCGGCGCCCGCCGGCGCCGGAACATTTCCGTTGACATCCGAAGCCGCGGGGAATATTGTCTGGCGTCTTTCGGCGCCCGCGTGCGCCGTCCCTCCCGCACGACTCCAGGAGATCAGCCCCTTATGAGATTCGACCCCGACACCTTCTTCGCGCGCTACCGCCTCGCGTTCGGCCCGCTCGGCCAGTACCAGGTCAACGGCCTCTCGAGCATGCTCGCCGCGGCCGAGGCCGATTCCTCCTTCACGAGCGTGCGGCAGCTCGGCTACGCCTTCACCACCGTCCAGCGCGAGACCAACGTCGGGGGCGTCGTCAACGGCCGTTACGTCCCGCTGACCTACAACCCGATTACGGAGCTGGGCAGCTACCAGTACATCATGAGCCACTACCAGGGGCGGCTCGACCTCGGCAACACGCAGCCCGGCGACGGCTGGAAGTTCCGCGGCCGCGGCTACGTGCAGATCACCGGGCGGAACAACTACGCCAAGTTCGGCCGTCTGCTCGGCGTCGATCTCCTGGACGACCCAGACCTCGCGCTCAAGCCCGAAGTCGCGTGGGCCATCCTCTCGCTCGGCATGCTCAAGGGGCTCTTCACGGGCAAGAAGCTCTCCGACTACATCCCGCTCGACGACCGGCTCCCGGCCGACTACTACGACGCGCGCCGCATCATCAACCCCGGCGAGCTGATCGTGCGCCCCGAAGTCGTCCGGCAGATGGCGCAGGACGCCGTCAGGTGGGAGGCAATCCTGCGCGCCGCCCTGCTCCCAGACTCCTTGACCGAAGCGGCTCCGCACCCGACCGTCATCGGCGCGACGCCCGACCTTCCAGTCGAACACAACGCACGACCGGCGGAAGCTCCGACGCCCGCGGTTACGGCTCCTGCGGTCACGGCTCCCGCAGGCGTCTCGACCGCCCCGGCCGTCGCGCCTGCCGCCCCGAGCAACGGCGGCGCGGCCCCTGCGAACGGAGGCCAGCCCGCCGTCACTCACACCACGCCCGCGCCGACCGTCCAGCCGTTGCCTTCCGGCACGGCGGCGAACTCTCCCACGCCGGCGCCGGCCACGAAGCAGGACTCCGCGGCGGTCGTCGGGAGCGGCGCCGAGGACGGCGTGACCCAACCGGCGCCGATGCGGCAGACAGACTTCCTGCAAGCTTCCGTCGGCGAGGCGAAGCGCCTCTACGCCTTCGTCGTCGGCCTCGTCGCCACGGGCGCGGGCGGGGTCTTCGGCTTCGTCAAGAGTAACCCCTGGGTCATCATCGCCCTCATCGTCGGCGTGGTCGTCCTCGTCATCTTCTACATACACGTCCAGCGCGACCTCGACAAAGAGCGCATGCGCTTCGCCGCCGACCCGCACAGCGAGAACGTCCGTTAGGGTGTCAACGATTTTGATTGGATAGGCGGGAAGGGCTTCAGGGGAGCTGCACCGGGCGCTCTCCCGCGCGCGGTCTCGTGTCGCGGGCCGGCAGGAGGTCGGAGAAGTCGTAGACGATGCCGCCGTCGTCCTCCACCTGCACGTTCGCCGCGCCCTGCAAAGCCATCCGCTCCAGGGCGGCGCGGCTCTCCTCGATGCTGGCGCGGCAGTGGAGCGCGACCATCCCCACGGTCAGGCGGCAGCCCTTCGCGTCCGCGAGCTGAAGGATTCTATTTTCGAGATCGAAGTTCGGCCGCGCGGGCGCGCTGCGCATGAACTTCCACGCCGCGAAGAGGCCGCCCGCGGCCAGCCCGCCGAAGAGGACGATGATCCCGACGAGCACGCCCGTCTCCTTCGGGTCGCGCTTGACGACGAGGTCGCCGACGGCCGCGACGACGAAGAAGAGGCTGAGCAGGGCGACGCCAATGCCGACGATGCCGCACCCGTAGCGGAAAACGCCGGGCGCCGAACCTGCGGGCTTCTGTACTTGGTTGGGGGTCATTTAAAGCTTGCCGGGGGCGCGGAGTTCGACGAACGAGCGGCGAGTATAGTTGGCGGTTGGCCGGCTTTCAAGCCGGACACAGGTTGTGATGTTTGTCTTGATGAGGAGGGCACGCAGCTAGGGTTGGATTTCCAACTCCACCGGCCGCCTCCCGTGTACCACGGCAGCAATCGTCACGGTCTCGCCTTCCACACGGTAGATGATGCGGTAACTATAAGCGAACACCTCACGGATATTCTCGTCCCCGAACTCCGGCACTACGCGCCCCGACATCGGGAAGGTGTCCAGCCTCCGCGTGCTCGCCACGATCTTCTGCGCCACCGACTTCGCGTAGGCGACTGAGTCCTCAGCGATGTGGGTGGCAATCGCCCGGACGTCTTCGACGGCACGCGGTGACCAGACTACTTCAGCCATTCGCCCAGCCGCTCCTCGGCCTCTTCCTGGGTGACGGCGCCCTGCTGGTCAGCAGCATCCAGTCCATGCCGCACTTTCTCGATCACATACAGGTGGTACTGGATGTCCTCAATCGAGCAGCTATCCGGCAGCTTGTGCAACAACGATTCAACTTCTTCTTTAGCTGTGCTCATAAACTCTCCGGCTTCAATAATCCTGGTTAGGCGGGGCTTCTACGCTGCGACTTCGACGTAGGCTGAATAACTGCTCGGCTCCGGGATTTCATAACCCTCCTCCCGCAGCCCTTCCAGATGAAATTCAATCGTCTCCTGGATATTCCGCTCGACTTCCTCTCTGGTCTTGCCCCTCGAGCCACAGCCCGGCACGTCGGGGGAGTACGCGGAGTACCCGGTCTCGGTCTCATCCACGATGATAAGGTATTTCTTCATGATTGCTGAATGAAGACAGTCATCGACGGGAAAATCTAATGAGTGTTGTTCTCTTTTTCCCGCGCCCGGCAACTTCAACAGTTTCATGACGGAGATTGTTTTCCTTTGCCCAAGCGTTCAACTGAGCTTCGGGGCTAGGTTTTGAGGGTTCACGGCGAAAGACTGTATTTAACAGAATTAGCCAGTCAATTTCAAAAGAGCCATGTTTTGCCACGCCCTGAATAATGTCATCGAAGATAGAATCAAAACCGCTTGGCATTTCGTACACCTCCACTTTGAAGTAAGAGATTAGCGCCTAACTGCTATTGCATCAAAATAATCGGCCGCGCCCTTTGATGAGCGCGGCCGATTATCAAGCAGGGAAGACGGTGGCTGATTACATGCCCATGCCGCCGCCCATGCCGCCGGGCATGGCGGGGGCCTTGTCGTCCTCGGGCAGCTCGGAGATGAGCGCCTCGGTCGTCAGCATGAGGCCCGCAATCGAGGCCGCGTTCTGGAGCGCCGAGCGGGTCACCTTGGCCGGGTCGATGACGCCCGCCTCGACGAGGTCTTCGAAGGTCTCGGTGGCCGCGTTGTAGCCGTAGGACTCCTTCTTGGACTCGCGCACCTTCTCGACGATGACCGCGCCCTCCTTGCCGGCGTTCGAGACGATCTGGCGGAGCGGCTCTTCGAGCGCGCGGCGGACGATGGTCACGCCGATCTGCTCGTCGGCGTCGCCCTCGCCCTCCTCGTTCGCGCGGTACTTGTCGAGCGCCTTCGCCGCGCGCACCAGCGCGACGCCGCCGCCCGGGACGATGCCCTCCTCGACGGCCGCGCGCGTGGCGTGCATCGCGTCCTCGACGCGCGCCTTCTTCTCCTTCAGCTCGGTCTCGGTCGCCGCGCCGACGCGGATGACCGCGACGCCGCCGACCAACTTCGCCAGGCGCTCCTGCAACTTCTCGCGGTCGTAGTCCGACGTGGTGTCCTCGGCCTGCGCGCGGATGGTCTTGACGCGCGCCTGCACGTCGGCGTCCTTGCCACCGCCATCGACAATCGTGGTGTTGTCCTTGTCGATGGTGATCTTCTTGGCGCGGCCGAGGTCTTCGAGCTTGACGTTCTCGAGCTTGATGCCGAGGTCTTCCGAGATGACCTTGCCGCCCGTCAGGATGGCGATGTCTTCGAGCATCGCCTTGCGGCGGTCGCCGAAGCCGGGCGCCTTGACGGCCGCGACGTTGAGCGTGCCGCGCAGCTTGTTGACGACGAGCGTGGCGAGCGCCTCGCCCTCGACGTCTTCGGCGATGATGATGAGCGGCTTGCCGAGCTTGGCGATCTGCTCGAGCAGCGGGAGCAAATCCTTCATCGACGAAATCTTCTTCTCGTTGATGAGGATGAGCGGGTTGTCGAGAACGCACTCCATCCGCTCGGGGTCGGTGACGAAGTAGGGCGAGAGGTAGCCGCGGTCGAACTGCATGCCGTCCACCACGTCCAGCTCCGTGTCCATCGTGCGCGACTCTTCGACGGTGATGACGCCGTCGCGGCCGACCGTCTCCATCGCCTTGGCGATCATCTCGCCGATGGTGCGGTCGCCGTTGGCCGAGATGGTGCCGACCTGCGCGATGGCGTCGCCCTTGACGGGCTTCGACAGCCGCTTGATCTCTTCGGTGGCGCGCTCGACGGCCTTGTCGATGCCGCGCTTGAGGGCCATCGGGTTCGCGCCCGCGGCGACGGTCTTGACGCCCTCGCGGAAGATGGCCTGCGCGAGCACGGTCGCGGTGGTGGTGCCGTCACCGGCCACGTCCGAGGTCTTCGAGGCGACCTCGCGCACCATCTGCGCGCCCATGTTCTCCAGGCTGTCCTTCAGCTCGATCTCCTTGGCGACGGTGACGCCGTCCTTGGTGATGGTCGGGCTGCCGAACTTCTTGTCGAGGACGACGTTGCGCCCCTTGGGGCCGAGCGTGATCTTGACCGCGTCGGCGAGCTGGTTGACGCCGCGCAGGATCGCCGCGCGCGACTCCTCACCGTGAATTACTTGCTTAGCCATAAGAATCTCTTCTCCTTCGATATCACGACTGCAAAGATGCTTGAGACTGAAAAGGCGGCCGCAGTCGTCAGACTACTTGCCACCCTTCTTGCCGCCCGAGGCCGCGCCGGCGCGCTCGATGACGCCGAGAATCTCGTCCTCGCGCATGATGAGGTACTCCTCGCCGTCGAGCTTGATCTCGGAGCCGCTGTACTTGCCGAAGAGCACGCGGTCGCCCGCCTTCACGTCGAGCCCGATGCGGGTGCCGTCGTCCTTGCGCTTGCCCTCGCCGACGGCGATGACCTCGCCCTCCTGCGGCTTCTCCTTGGCGGTGTCCGGGATGATGATCCCGCCGCGCACCTGCTCGCCCTCCTCGATGCGCTTGACGATCACGCGGTCGTGCAGTGGTTTGATGTTGGTAGCCATAACGCTCCTTTCCGTGTTCTTTGTGGATGAGTGGTTCGGTTTGAGTGCCTTCAAGGGCTGTGGTTTTAAGTCCAGCCCGACGGGAGAAATTCTCCGACTGCTAACTCAAACGCCGTACATTTGCTAAGAAAAACGCCGATTTTTAGCACTCCCTTTGAAGGACTGCTAAAAATATAGCACTTCGGCATTCTTTGTCAACCCGCGCGTTTTAAGGGGCAGGGTCTATTCATTCTTGCCGGTAGGGCACGGGGCGGTTCACCGCCGAGGCGCCGAGAACGCAGAGGGGGCGCAGAGGAAATCCGAATCCCTCCGCGCCCCCTCTGCGCCCCCTCGGCGCCTCGGCGGTGAATCTTACCTGCTCTATAAAACCCTGGAATGAATAGACCCTGTGCCGGAGGCGTCCTAACTATTACCGGGCTCTATTTTGCGGCCTTCGGGAGTGATTCGACGCGCACCGGGGCCGTCTCCACAGCCGCCGAGACGGTCTTTTACATTAATTTTATTTATGCCGCGGCGGTTTGTATAAATCCTACAGTTGTCGGGATGAACTCTACGTCCGCCGGCGTACACTTTGCATAAATTTTATTTATCCTACACGTGTTTGTATAAATCCTACAGTTGTCGAGGTCATCTCTACAGTTGTCGGAGCCATCTCTACAGCCGTCGGGATGAACTCTACAGACGCCGGGGTCATCTCTACACCTGCCGAAGTCGTCTCGACAGTCGCCGGAGAAGGTTCCGCAGGTCGGAAAATGGTTTTTGCGCTTGCCGGAAGAGATTTTGCGGCCGCCGGAGGCGTTTTGCAGGGGGCGGGCGGGGTTTCAGCGCTTGCGGCGGGCGGCCGTGTTGCGGGGGCGGTGGTTGTTGGAGGCGGCGGCGCGCTCCTGCGTGCGGTAGCCGGCGACGCGCTTGGAGAGCGTGTTGCGGTGGATGCCGAGCGTGGCGGCCGTGCGCGAGAGGTGCTCCTTGTGGCGCGCGAGCGCCTTCTGGATGTAGAGCTTCTCGAACTCTTCGAGGGCCTCGTCGAGCATGATCTGGCCGTCGAGCATCTCGTCTATTAAGGCTTCGAGCCGGGCGCGCATAGGCATGGGGGGTCGCTCCGTCCGTTCAAATTAAAGTTTCAATGGGCGCACGTTTCTCGGCGCCCGCACGGGCTCAGGCGAAAAGATGCCGGTACTGTGCGAGGAAGCGCGCGCGCAACTCGTCCGACGTGCAGAAGGCGAGCAGCCGCGCGCCCTCCGCGAGCGCGGGGCCGGTGCGCGCCTTCGCGACCGCTTCGAGCTTGACGGGGAAGGCCGTCAGCGCGAGGTAGACGACCGAGCAGACGGCCACGCCCCGCACCAGTCCGAAGCCCGCGCCGAGCGCGCGGTCGAACCACTGGAGCTTCGCCCGCTTCAACCCCGCGCGCGCCGACTCGCCGAGGATGAACCCGACGGCCAGCACGACGCCCACCATCAGCAGGAAGCCCGCCGCGTAACCGGCCTCGACCGACTCGACCAGGCCCAGGCCGCGCACGAACGCGCCGGCCTGCGCGTACGTGTGCGACGCGACGAAGAAGCCGACCACCAGCCCGCAGCTCGCGATCAACGCGCGCACGAACCCGCGCAACGCGCCCGCCGCGACGGACGCCCCGACGATTGCCAGCACGAAGAGGTCGAAGAGAGTCATGGAAGAAAAGTAGGCAGAAGGCAGATGGCAGTAGGCAGTTGAAAACCTTGCTGCCGAAACCCTCTGGTTAGTCTTGCAACGTCCTTAACGCGGAGCGTACTGCCATCTGCTATCTGCCTACTGCCTACTGCGTAAGCGTCTTCCCCGTCAGCAGGCGGTACGCTTCGAGGTAGCGGTCGGTCGTGGCGGCGGCCGTCTCGGGCGGGAGCGGCGGCGCGGGCGGCCGCTTGTCCCAGTCGAGCGTTTCGAGGTAGTCGCGGACGAACTGCTTGTCGAAGGAGGGCTGCGAGTGGCCCGGCTCGTAGGCCGCCGCGGGCCAGAAGCGCGAGGAGTCGGGTGTTAGCGCCTCGTCGATGAGAATGATGCGGCCCTCCTCGTCGCGCCCGAACTCGAACTTGGTGTCGGCGATGATGATGCCGCGGTCGCGCGCGTAAACCTCCGCGTCGTGGTAGAGCGCGAGCGCTGTGTTGCGCAGGTGCTCGGTCGCCTCGCCGCCGACGATGTCGCGCATCCGCCCCTCGCTGATGTTCTCGTCGTGGCCCGACTCGGCCTTGGTCGCGGGCGTAAATATCGGCGCGGGGAGCTTGGCCGACTCCTGCAAACCCTCGGGCAGCTTGTGGCCGCAGACCTCGCCCGTCGCCAGGTAGTCTTTCCAGCCCGAGCCCGCCAGGTAGCCGCGCACGACGCACTCGACGGGGAAGACCTCCGTGCGGCGCACGAGCATCGAGCGGCCGCGGAGCAGTCCGGCCGAGGCGCGGACTGACTCGGGCATCGCGCCCACGTCCGTCGTGACGAGGTGATGCGGCGTGACGTGTGCGAGGCGCGCGAACCAGAAGGCGGAGAGCGCGGTGAGCACCTCGCCCTTGCGCTCGATCTGCGTGGGGAGCACGCAGTCGAAGGCGGAGATGCGGTCGGTGGCGACGACGAGGAGGTGCCGTTCGTCCACCTCGTACACGTCGCGCACCTTGCCGCGCCGCGCGAGCCTGAGCCCGGGGAGGGAAGTCTCGGCGACTGTCGGAGTGCCGGTCATGTCTCTGTTCAAAGTCGGCCTGGGACGGTCAGGTTGAAAGCGAAAGTGGGAGCCCCCGGGGCGTGCGGGATTGTGCTCGCCGGCCCCGATTTTTGTCAAGGGTAAGGTTGTCGGCCGTCGGCTATTTCAACGCTTCACGCAGCCTCCGAATCTGCGCGGCGTGGTTGTGCGCGTGGGCGGCGTAGATGCGGAGCCAGTCTTCGGCGGTGTAGCGGCCGGACTCGGAGTGCGTGCCGGCGCGCGACCAGTCGGCGTCCGACATCGCGTCGAGGAGTTGGCCGGTGGTGGCGCGGGCGCCGCGCAGGGCGTCGAGCGCGGGCTCGACGGGGCGCTCGTTGTAGCGGAGGCTCGCGGCGTAGTGCTCCTGGTCGTAGCCCTGTATCTGCGGGTCGTCTTCGGTGAGGAGTTTGCGGAGGCGGATGGCGCTGTTCATCTCGCTGTCGGCGAGGTGCTGGACGACCTCGCGCGCGCTCCACTTGCCGGGGACGGGGTGGGCCGAAAGCGTCTCGTCGTCGAAGCCTTCGAGGCTGCGTGCGACCTCTTCGTAACCGGCCTTGTACTGCTCGATGAGCGCCTTTCGTTCTTCGTTCGTCATAAAGCTCCTTCAAGTCGGGGGTTGTGGTTGACCGCTCGCGTGTTGTTGTAAATATCACACGTCCGGCGGCTTTGAAAGGGTGACGATTCCGGGACGGCCGTCCGCGCCCTTTGTTCCGCGCCGGACAGTGCCGCGGGCCGAAGATTATTTATTGCTTGAGTTTAGTCGGCCGGTTCGCTATAGTTCTTGATGTCCCGGGGTGCGCGCCCGCCGTGGCGTACCCTCAACCGTTCCGCGATGACTCAAAAATCTGCCGCCGCCATTCCCGACGTGAAGGACACAGGTGAAGAGAAGATCGAGGCGGGCGAGCGCAAGCTCAAGCTCCTCATCATCGAAGACGATGAGACGATTCTCGAACTCATCTCCGAGCACTTTTCACGTACGGGCTACACGGTGCAGACGGCGCAGGACGGTCTGGCAGGCGTCCAGGCGGCCTTGAACGACCGCCCCGACGCCATCGTCCTCGACCTCATGCTTCCTAAAATGGACGGGCTGGCCGTCTGCCGTGAAATACGGGAGAAGGCGTCCTACATCCCGATCCTGATGCTGACGGCCAAGGACGACGTGGTTGACAAGGTGCTCGGCCTTGAGATGGGCGCGGACGACTACATCACCAAGCCCTTCGTCCTGCGCGAGCTTGAGGCCCGCCTCAAGAGCGTGATGCGCCGCATGCGCGCGGCCTCGCGCTCCGAGACGAGCGAGGACGCCCCGATTCTCAGGGGGCGGCTGCGCATTGACCCGGCCAAGCGCGAGGTGACGGTCGGCGACCGGCAGGTCGAGCTGACGCCCAAGGAGTTCGAGCTGCTCCGCCTCTTCGCCTCCAACCCCGGCCGCGTCTTCCCGCGGAAATACCTCTTGGAGAAGATTTGGGACTACTCCTACGAGGGCTACGACCGCACGATTGACTCGCACATCAACCGGCTGCGAGCCAAGATCGAAGATAACCCCGAGAACCCGCAGATGGTTCTGACCGTCTGGGGCATCGGTTACAAGTTCAGCGACGAACAGCGCTGAAGGGTTCCACTCCCGGAGAAGGCCGCCAGAGCCTTCCGCCAAGGGCGACGAGCACACGGCCCCGCTCGCGACCCTTCCTAACCCCGAAAGACTCCAGACGGTCTCACCCACCGGCGGGCGCACCAGCCCGGAAGTAAAACTTATGAACAAGGAATCGACCGGACACGACTTTGCCGTGCTGTTGAAGACGTGGAGCCGCGGCGCGCTCGGCTCGCGCTGCGTGCGGCTCGGGCTCGTCGCCGCGGCGGGCGTCTCGCTCGCGCTGAGCGGCCCCGAACAGCCCCTGGCGCAGCAGCGCTACAAGGAGCCGACCGTCACCGTCACCGGCGTCTCTACGTCGGGCAACGTCGTCTCGATCTCGGCGGACGGCTCGCTCGGCCACGCGCAGACGTGGCAAGACCCGGACGGCAAGTTCCACGTCGTGCTCGTCAACGGGCAGGTCGCGCCCGGCGCGGCGCGGGGCGTCAGGACGGAACGCGTCGGCAACTCGCTTGAGCTGGTCGTGCCCGTCAAGCGCGGCGCGAACGTGACCGTCCAGCCGCGCGGCAACCGCCTCGACCTCGTCGTGACGGGCGGCGCGCTCAACGTCGAGAACTTCCCCGTCGAACAGCAGCAGCCGAAGCCCGAGCGCAACGCGGCCCGCACGCCGCCGCCGCCGCGCGAGGCGGCGGCGGGCGAGGCGCCCGAGCGCGTGCAGCAGTCGAAGGCGGAGTCCAGGCACCGCGGCGCGGCCGAGCCCTCGGCCGCCGAACCCGCACAGCCCTCTCCGGTTCAGTCTTCGGCCCCGGCGCCTCCGCCCGTCCAGGCGCAAGCGCCGGCGCAGCCGAACGCGCAGGCCGACATGGTCAACGTGAGCAGCCCCCCGCCGCCTTCCAACCCCGTCGTCGCGCAGCCGGCCGCGGTGAAGTTGGAGACGGCCAAGGGCGAGGGACTTTTGTCGTACCTCCTCTCGCTCCCTTCGCTGTTCGCAGTGGTCGGCGTCGGCCTCGCGGGCTCGGTCGGCCTGTTCGTCAGGCGCAGGCGCTCGGACGACGGCGTTGAAGAGGGCCACGCGGCCGAGACGAAGAAGACGCGCGCCGAGGGGAAGGCCGGGAAGTCGAAGGAGAAGCCCTTCGAACAGTCCAAGGGCGACCGGCGCAAGTCGGACATCACAGTCCCTTTCGAGCGCCGCAAGTCGGGCAGCGGTGCGGAGGATGAGGCGACGCGTCGCGGGCGCGAGATGGAGACCGAAGCCTCCGCGAGGCAGGAGCGCGCGGCCGAGTCGAAGTCGCACGCGGCCGCGCCCGCTTTCCTCTACGGCTCATACCGCATCGACCAGGAGGTCGCGAGCCTCGTCGCGGGCGGCCCGCACAGCATCGAAGTCCTCGCCTCGCGCGCGGCGGACGACCGGCGCGCCGTCGAGACCTCTCTGCTCAAAGCCCTGCGCGCCCCCGAGACGGACGCGGACGGCAGGCGCCGTGCGCGCACCGCGCTCGAAGACTACGGCTTCGTCGCGCGCGCGTGCGCCGCGCTCCTGCTCGGCGGCGAGACCTTCGAGCGCGTGAGCGCCGCGTGCGCCCTCGGCGACATGCGGAGCACACAGGCGCTCCCGTTCCTGACCGAGGCGCTCTACGACGCCGACCCGCTCGTCCGCACCGAGTGCGTCAAGAGCCTCGGCGCCCTGGGCCTGCCCTCGGCCATCGGCGCCCTGCTCGACGTGGCGCGGCGCCACCAGGACATGTCTACCGCGGTGCTCGGCCCGGCGCTCACGGCCTGCTCGGTCGAGTCGCTCGAACTCGACCGCGGCGCCCACGCCTTCGCGCACACGCAGCTCGACTCTCAGGAGTCGTATGCTTCGGGCTCGAACGCGCGCGCGCTCGTGCCGGCGGCCGACTACGAAGAGCTGCCCGAGTCGTGCGACGACGAGGCTTTGAGCGCGGCCCTCGTCCGCATCGAGAGCACGGACACCGAGTCGCGCGTCAACGCGGCGCAGCACCTCGCGCAATTCCAGGTGCGCCGCGCGGTCGCCGCGCTCGCGCAGGCCGCGCGCCACGACCGGGAGGACGCGGTGCGCTCGGCCGCCGTCAACAGCCTCGGGCTCATCAACCACGAGTCGGTCTTCGCGCACGTCATCATGGCGCTCGCCGACGAGGCGCGCGAAGTCCGCGCCGCGGCCGCGCGCGCACTCTCGCGCCTGAACTTCGAGCGCGCCGAAGCCTACGTCCGCGTCGCCGAGACGGCCGACGCGCGGATGCTTCAGGACGTGGCGCACGCGTGCGTCAAGGCGGGGCTCGCGGCGCAGGCCGTCGGCCGCCTGGCGAGCGAAGACCGGCGGCAGGCTTACGAGGCGTTCTCGCTGCTCTCCCTCTGTGTGGGCGGCGGCGAGTTGGGGCCTGTGCTCGACGCCATCGGGTCGCACCGCGACGACGAGTCGAGCCTGACCTGCGTCCAACTGCTCGGCGACTCGCTGAAGCCCGAGGTCTGCGAACGCCTGCGCGACCTCGCGGCCGAGTCAGGGATGCCCGAGCGCGTGCGCCGCTCCATCCTCGAAACGGTCGGGCGCGTGCGGACGTTGGAGGCCGTGTGAGACGTTGGCGGGGCTCGCGCCTGCGCCGGATTTGTTTTGGTGACAAGCAGGCCGCGCTATTGCATAATGGCGCCGCCCGCAACCTTTTCCCGAGACTGTAGCGATGCCCCTGAAGTCCAGCTCACAAATGCACAGACACATGCGAACGAAACTGCTCGTCGTGCTCGTCGCGGCGCTGGCGCTCTCCGGCCTGCTTCTGGCCGGCGGCGCGAGCGCGCAACGCGCCGGGCGTCAGGGGAACGACAACGCCTCAAGCGGCGGCACGAAGCGCGTCTTCGTCGGCCGCGGGAGCGACACGGGGCAGGGGTCGCGCGTGACCATCACGGCCGACGACTCTCTGAAGGACTACTCGGCGTATAGGAGCGGCGACCGCTTCTACGTCGTGCTGCCGAAGTCGGCGGCGGGCGGGGCGCGCGCGGGCGGCGCAGGCAAGGGTTATTCGGACATGCAGGTGCAGCAGCGCGGCGACTCGGTCGTGCTCAGCTACCGCGTCCAGCCCGGCGCCAAGCCGCGCGTCGAGCAGAAGTTCAACCGCCTCGACGTAGTCTTCGACGTGCCCGGCGACGCCGCGCAGCAGGCCGCCGCGGCGAACAACAACGCGCGCCAGCAACAGCAACAGACGCCGCCCGCGGAGAACAGGGCCGCGCAGCAGAACAACCAGACGCAGGCCGCGACCAACCCGCCCAACGCGAACCCCACGCCCGAACGCCGTCAACCTACGGCGGATGAGGCCGCGCGGGCTCAGTCCGCGAACAACGCGGCCGCCAACACGCCGCCGCCCGTCGCCGCGTCCGAGCCGTCCACGCAGAATCCCGCAACGGCTTCGGCCGCGCCGACGCAGGAGCCGGCCGCGGCCGCCAGCCCCACGGCCGAGCCGCAGGTCGCGCAGGCGCAGCCGCCCACGACGGTCGCGCCCATCACCACGAATCAACCCGCGGCCGCGACCCAGACCGGCTCGTCGCTCGGCACGTTCCTGATTAGAAACTGGGCGCTGGCGCTCGTCTTCGCGCTGGTCGTCGTCGGCCTCGGGCTCGTCTTCGCCGCGCGCCGCACGGCCACGGCCCAGCCCGCGCCGGTCGAAGGTCTGAAAGAAGAATCGAAGACGAAGTCCGAAGAGTCCCGCGCCGCGCGCGCGAATGAGGCCACGACCAAGGCGCTCAAGGACGCGAAGGACGCGTCGGCCGCGGCACAGGTTTCGACGCTCGACGCGTCGAAGGCTTCGACCGCCGGCAAGGCCGAGCCCGTGAGCAAAGCTTCAACCGTCGGCACGGAGGAGACTGTCAACGCGGCAGAGGCTTCGGGCACGGACTTGAAGCCGCTCGTCGGTGCCGCCGCGCTCGCGGGCGGCGCGGCCGTTGCGAAGTCGAAGAAGCAGTCGAAGAAGGAGGCGAGGCAGGAGGCCAGGCGGAAGAAGAAGGGCGGGCGTGTCGAAGAGCCCGCACGTGCGGAGTCGCCCGCCGCCGAGTCCGAGGTCGCCGCGCCTGTCACTCAGGAGACGTTGGTCGAAGAGACTGCGGCCGCCGTACCCGTCGCGGAAGAGGCGACGGCCGCCGAGCCGTTTGCCGAAGAGACGCTCGTCCGCGAAGGGCCCGCCGTCGAAACCTCTCCCGTCGAACAGGCCGCGCCCGCGGAAGAGACGGCCGCGCCCGCACAACTTGAAGAGACAGTTGAGCCCGCGCAACTTGAAATTGCAGAGCCGTTTGTTGAGACGGCGGCGTCGTCCTTCGTCGCTTCGGAGGTCGAGACAACAGAGATCGCTCCCGTCGAAACAGAGACGGCCGAGCCCGTCATCGAGGCTGAAGCGCCCGCGCCCGTCACGGAGATCGAGCCGGCCTTCGCGCCCGACCCCGAGCGCGTGCTCAACGAGACACACAGTCTGCTCGAAGGCGAGGAGTACGACCGCGCGGTCGTCGGCTCGCGCGACGCGATGGCGCGCCAGATGGTCGCCGCCGAGTTGCTCGCGGCGCTCGCCAGCCGCAACACGCAACGCCGCGCGCGTGCGAGCGCGGCCTTCGTCGAACACGGCTACTTCGAAGAGACCGCGCGCGACCTGCGCGAGGCCGACGCGCCCGCCGAGCGCTCGGCCGCGGCGCGCTCGCTCGCCCTCCTCGGCGACCGCAAGGCCACGCCGCTGCTCGTCGCCGCGCTCGAAGACCCGGTCGTGGACGTGAGGCGGGCCGCCGTCGAGGCGCTCGGCGCGCTGCGCGACCCTTCGGCCGTCGGGCCGCTCGAAACCCTGCTCGAACGCGAGAAGAACGAGCGCAACCGCATCCCGCCGCGGGTCGTCCGCACCGCCGTCGAGTTCTGCCGCGAAGGCTTTGAACAGACCCCCGCCGTCGAGACGCAGCCCGCCGTCCACGCCGTCGAGGCGAGCGAACCCGCTCCCCCCTTCGAGGCCGAAGCCGCGCCGGCCGAAGAGGCCGCGGGCATCGTCGAAGCGCTGCCCGCAGAAGAGCACGCGCCCGCCGGCGTCGAACAGAAAGAAGAGGCCGCGACGTTTGAAGAGGCTGCGGTCGAAACCGCGCCGGAACCCTTCATTGACCTCGCCGCGCCGGAGACGGCCGAAGAGACCTCCGTCTCAATCGCGCCCTTCGTCGATGAATCCTTCGAGGCCGAGGCGACGGGCGAGCCCGCGCACGTGCCCGAGCCCGTCCACACCGGGGAGACGGCCGCGGAGACCGCTGTCGAGCCCTTCATCGAAACAGAGCAGCCCTTCGTCTCTTTTGAAGAAGAGTCAGCCGTCGCCGAAGAGGTCAACAACGAGCCTTTCGTCGGGCGGGAGGAAGAGGTCACGTCGGCGGGGACTTTCGACTTCGTGACGGGGCAGCACGAGTCCGGCCAGGCCGCGCTCTTCGACTCGGGCGCCGAAGAGGCCACGCGCGAGATCGAGCCGGTCGCGGCAGACACCTCGAAGGAGTTGGCCCCGACCGCGGGCGAGTGGTTCGACTTCGACATGAGCGAGATGGGCGGCGGAGCTCAGCCCACCGCCTCCGCGACGCCCGCGACCGAGCCCGCAACCGACGAGTCCGTCTTCGAGTCTTCCTCAGGCGAGACGCTCGCGGCCCCGGCCGCGGCCGAAGTTGAAGAGGCCGCGCCCGCCGCCGAGACTCACGCCGAAGCGACCCGCGACATAGAGGTCGCGGACTACACGGCGGAAGCCCCGCCGTTCGTGCACGAGCCGGAGCCCGCCGCCTCCGCGCCCGCGGCCGCGGCGCGGGAGAAGGGCATCGCGCTCTTCGACGAGTCTTCGACCGTCCCGGCGGCGATCCAGCAGCGCATCGCGAGCGGCGACCCCAGAGAGCGCGCCGCCGCCATCGTCGAGTTGTCGCACGTGGACACGGACGAGGCGTTCCAGCAGATCTGCGCCGCCTTCGACGACCGGTCGGAGGAAGTCCGCTCGGCGGCCGCCCGCGCGCTCCACGAGCTGCGCACCGACCGCGCCGAAGCCTTCACGCGCGCCCTGCGCGAGGCCAGCCCGGAGCGGCGCCGCGAGATCGGCGCGGCCATCTCCTCTTCGGGGCTCGCCGCCGAGTCGATCTCGCAGCTCACGGGCGAGGGGCGCGAGCGCACCTACGAGGCGTTCTCGCTCCTCTTCCTGATGGCGAAGGCGGGCGAGGTGCAGCCGCTCCTGCGCGCCATCGAGGCCCACCCGAACAACGAGGTGCGCCTCGCCGTCGTCAAGCTGCTCGCGCTCTCCGGCCAGAAGGAGGTGCTGCCCGCCTTCCGCCGCCTCGCGGTGCGCGGCTCGCTCCCGACCGAGGTGCGCTCGGCCGTCATGGAGGCCATCTACCAGATCAATTCGAGCCAGCCCACGCCCGCTTAAAGAAGATGTCAGATGCTAGATGCCGGATGTCAGTGTTAGAATCAACCTTCTGACACTAGCATCTAATATCTAGCATCTGACATCTGCCTTTATGCCTTTCAAACTCCGCTCAGAATTCAAGCCGCAGGGCGACCAGCCCGCCGCCATCGACACGCTCGTCCGGGGCTTAGACGAGGGCGCGAAAGACCAGGTGCTCCTGGGCATCACGGGCTCGGGCAAGACCTTCTCGGTCGCCACCGTCATCGAGCGCACGCAGCGCACGACGCTCGTCATCGCGCACAACAAGACGCTCGCCGCGCAGCTCTACCAGGAGTTCAAAAGCTTCTTCCCCGAGAACTCGGTCGAGTACTTCGTCTCCTACTACGACTACTACCAGCCGGAGGCTTACGTCCCGGCCTCGGACACGTACATCGAAAAGGAGGCGACGATCAACGAGGAGATCGACCGCCTCCGCCTCTCGGCCACCCGCGCGCTCTTCGAGCGGCGCGACGTGATCGTCGTCGCCTCGGTCTCGTGCATCTACGGCCTCGGCGACCCGGACGCCTACTACAACATGATCCTCTTCGTCGAGCCGGGGATGAAGACGACGCGCGAGCAACTGCTTCAGCGCCTGGTCGAGCTTCAGTACGAGCGCTCCGACGTGGAGTTCGACCGCGGCAGTTTCCGCGTCCGCGGCGACACGGTCGAGGTCTACCCTTCCTACCAGGATCAGGCTTACAGGATTGAGCTGTGGGGCGACGAGGTGGATTCGGTCTCGACCATCGACCCGCTGCTCGGCGAAGTGCTTGAGAAGCACACGGCGCGCCTGCCCATCTACCCGAAGACGCACTACGTGATGCCGAAGTCCACCGTCAAGCGGGCGATTAAGACCATCCGCGAGGAGCTGGACTGGTGGGAGCCGCAGTTGATTAAGGAGGGCAAGCTCGTCGAGGCGCAGCGCCTGCACCAGCGGACGATGTACGACCTTGAGATGTTCAAGGAGATGGGCTTCTGCCGCGGCGTGGAGAACTACTCACGCCACCTGACGGGCAAGCCGCCCGGCTCGCCGCCGCCGACGCTCCTCGACTACCTGCCCGAGAATTCGATGGTCGTCATCGACGAGTCGCACCAGACCGTCCCGCAAATCCGCGGCATGTTCAACGGCGACCAGTCGCGCAAGCGCACGCTCGTCGAGTACGGCTTCCGTCTTCCGTCCGCGATGGACAACCGCCCGCGCAACTTCGAGGAGTTCGAGGCGCGCATCGGCCAGACCATCTACGTCTCGGCCACGCCCGGCCCCTACGAGCTGACGCGCACCGGCGGCGAGGTCGTCGAACAGATCATCCGCCCGACCGGCCTGACCGACCCGCGGGTCGAGATACGCCCCGTCAAGGGGCAGATCGACGACCTGCTCGGCGAGTGCCGCACGCGCGCCGAAAGGAACGAGCGCGTCCTCGTCACCACCCTGACGAAGAAGATGGCCGAGGACTTGACGGAATACTTCGCGGAGGTCGGCGTCCGCGTTCGTTATCTACACTCGGACATCGAGACGCTTGAGCGCATCCGCATCCTCCGCGACCTGCGCCGCGGCGAGTTCGACGTGCTCGTCGGCATCAACCTCCTGCGCGAGGGGCTCGACCTGCCGGAGGTCTCTTTGGTCGCCATCCTCGACGCCGACAAGGAGGGCTTCCTGCGCTCGGAGTCTTCGCTCATCCAGACCGTCGGCCGCGCCGCGCGCAACGCCAACGGCATGGCGATCCTCTACGCCGACAAGATGACCGACTCGATGAAGCGGGCCGTCGGCGAGACCGAGCGCCGCCGCACGATTCAGGAGGAGTACAACGCCGAGCACGGCATCACGCCGCAGACGATCATCAAGCCGGTCGAGGCGACGCTCGTCACCGCCTACGAGGCCGACTACTTCAAGGTGCCGCTCGAACTCGACTCGATCGAGGAGTACACGGCGGCCAACATCGAGGCCACCATCGCCCGCCTCGAACACGAGATGCGCGTCGCCGCCAAAGCTTTAGAGTTCGAGCGCGCCGCCGAACTCCGCGACCGCGTCAAATACCTCCGCGAGCGCGAGCTGACGATGACGTGAACAATTCGTATGTGCGACAATCAGACCGCGCGGAGGAATGTCGGTATGTCTAACATCAGTAGACGTGAAAAGACGATTCCCGTTGAAGAGGAGTCCGAGGTTAACCCGTCGCCCGCTGCCATCTGGGACGTGATTGATGAGGTCATGAGCAGCGTGCCCGACGAGGTGCTGAACCGCCTGCCGGCTGACGGCGCCGAGCGCCACGATCATTACCTTCGCGGCACGCATCGGGAACCGCGACGTGAGTCATGAGGAAAGTATTCGTAGATACATTCTACTGGATAGCCCGCATCAACCCTCGCGACCAGTGGCATCAGAAAGCCGTCGAACTCAGCGCCTCACTGAAAGACGCCGAACTTATCACCTCGGAGACGGTACTAATCGAATTATTAAACTATTTCTCGGAATACGGCCCGGAGATGCGGGAGGCGGTAACTCGCATCGTCCGTCAAATAAGTAACGACCCGGCCATCACCATCTTCGCCCATTATTCTGACTTCGTCCTTGGCTTGATGCTGTATGGGTCAAGGCCCGACAAGGGCTACAGCATGACTGACTGCATATCCATAAACACGATGCGTAAAGTTGGTGCGACCGAGGTGCTGACTCACGACCATCACTTTGCCCAGGAAGGTTTTGTAGTCCTGCTGTGACCATATGGGGCTCTGGTGAATTGTGATGCTGATCAAGTCTGAGCAGGACGAGATTCAATCCTTCCTCGGCGACGCGAGCAACACGGCGGGCGGGCGGGCGGAGCGCGTGTTGTTCCCGGAGAGCGCGGGGGAGGTGGCGCGCGCGTTGGCGGAGGCCGCGGGCGCGGGTACGCCGGTGACGGTGGCGGGCGCGGGCACGGGGATCGTCGGCGGGCGCGTGCCGTATGGCGGGGCGGTGCTCTCGACGGCGAGGCTGAACCGCGTGGGCGAGTTCGTGCGCGAGACGTGGGGCGGCGGTCGGGCGGCGGCGGGCGCGGGCGTCGTGCTTTCGGACTTCCAGCGCGAGGCGAAGGCGCGGGGGCTGCTCTACCCGCCCGACCCGACCGAGGGGAGTTGCTACCTCGGCGGGACGGTCGCGACCAACGCCTCGGGCGCGCGGACGTTCAAGTACGGGCCGACGCGCGCGTACGTGCGCGCGTTGCAGGTCGCGCTCACGACCGGCGACCTCCTGGAGATTCGGCGCGGCGAGCTGTTCGCCGGCGCGGACGGGAGCGTGAGGCTTCCGTTGGGCGGAGGCAGGAGTATCGAGGCGCGGCTGCCGACCTACACGATGCCCGCGACGCGCAAGCACGCGGCCGGCTACTTCACGCGGCCCGGCATGGACTTGATCGACCTCTTCATCGGCAGCGAGGGCACGCTCGGCGTCGTGACGGAGGTCGAGCTTTCCTTGTTGGCTCAGCCCGAGGGCGTCCTCGCGGGCGTCGTCTTCTTCGGTGATGAAGAACCGCTGCTTGCCTTCGTGCGCGAGGCGCGTGAGCGCTCGCTGCAAACGCGCGCGGAGTCGGGCGATGGCATCGACGCGCGCGCTCTCGAATACTTCGACGGGGAGGCTCTGAACTTCCTGCGCGAGCGCTACCCGCTGGTGCCGCTCGGCGCCGCCGGCGCGGTCTTCTTCGAGCAGGAGACGGACGCGCGGACGGAAGAGGCGCTGATGGGCGCGTGGCTCGGGCTGGTCGAAAAGCACGACGCGCTCGCCGACGAGTCGTGGTTCGGCACGAACGAGCACGACCGCGCCGAGATGCGCGCCTTCCGCCACGCGCTGCCCGTGATGGTCAACGAGTGGCTCGCGCGCAGAGGCCAGCGCAAGGTCTCGACCGACATGGCCGTGCCCGACGCCGCCTTCCCCGAGATGCTCCGCTTCTACAAGGAGACGCTGCGCGCGGGCCGTCTCGCTTACGTCATCTTCGGCCACATCGGCGACAACCACGTCCACGTCAACATCCTCCCGCGCGACGACGCCGAGCAGGCCGCCGCGCGCGCGACCTACGGCCGCTTCGTCGAGCGCGCCGTCTCTTTAGGCGGCACCATCTCGGCCGAGCACGGCGTCGGCAAGATCAAGCGCGAGTACCTGCGCGCGCTCTACGGCGACGCCGCCTTGCGCGAGATGGCCGGGCTCAAGCGCGCCTTCGACCCGGCCTGCGTCCTCGGCCGCGGCAACGTCTTCCCCGAGGAGTTCCTGCCCGCGCCGGGCGGGAACTGAAAGTTAATCCCCCCACTTCTGCTGACGGTCAAACTCATGGTAGAAACTTCCGTCGGCGCGCCCGTCCTGCTCTACGACGGCGTGTGCGGCTTCTGCAACAAGTCTGTGCAGTTGATACTCGACCACGACCGGCGCGGCACTCTGCGCTTCGCCGCGCTCCAGAGCGACTACGGCCGGGCCGTGATTGAAAGACACGCGGAGCTGCGCGGCGTGGACTCGGTCGTCTTCGTCGAGCAGGCGCCGGGCGGCGAGCGCGTCCACGTCCGCTCCGACGCGGCGCTCAAGGTCGCGGCCTACCTCGGCGGCTTCTGGAAAATCTTTCTCGCCGCGAAAGTTTTACCGAGGGGCCTGCGCGACTACTTTTACGACCTGTTCGCGCGCAACCGCTATAAGTTCTTCGGCAAGTACGACAGTTGTATGCTGCCGCCGCCCGAGGTGCGCTCGCGCTTTCTCGACGCTTGAGGTCATAAATGTTTCGCTTCACCACGGCAGGGGAGTCGCACGGGCGCGCGCTGGTCGCGGTAGTCGAAGGTCTGCCCGCGGGCCTTCCCGTCGATGTCGAGGTCGTTAACCGCGAGTTGGAGCGTCGGCAGTGGGGCTACGGCCGCGGCGGGCGGATGAAGATCGAGCGCGACCGCGCGGAGTTCCTGAGCGGCGTCCGGCACGGCCGCACGCTCGGCTCGCCCGTCGCCTTGCAGATCGAGAACAAGGACTGGAAGAACTGGACGGCCGTCATGTCGTCCGAAGCAATCGACCCGTCCGAAGCGCCCGAGGAGAAGATGCGGCGCGTCAAGCGGCCGCGCCCCGGCCACGCAGACCTCGCGGGCGGGCTCAAGTACGACGCGCGCGACCTGCGCGACATACTCGAACGCGCCTCCGCCCGCGAGACGGCCGCGCGCGTCGCCTGCGGCGCGCTCGCAAAGCAACTGCTCTCCGCCCTCGGCGTGGAGATTCGCAGCCACGTCGTGCAGCTCGGCGGCATCCCGGCCGCTCCGCTCGAAGTGGACTGGGAGGGCATCGGCCGCATCCCCGACGACGCGCCTCTGCGCTGCGCGGATGAAGAAGCGCAGGCCGCGATGGTCGCGCTCGTGGACGAGAAGCGGCGCGAGGGCGACACGCTCGGCGGCGTCTTCGAGGTGGTCGCGCGCGGCGTCGTCGCGGGCCTCGGCTCGCACACTTCCTGGGAGGCGAAGCTCGACGGGCGGCTGGCGCGCGCGCTGATGTCCATCCCCGCGGTCAAGGCCGTCGCCATCGGCGCGGGCGTCGAGGCGGCCTCCCTGCCCGGCTCGCGGGTGCACGACGAGATCGGCTACGACGCTGAAGGCCATGCCTTCACGCGCCCGACCAACCGCGCGGGGGGCCTGGAAGGCGGCATCACCAACGGCGAGGAGCTGCGCGTGCGCGGCTTCCTCAAACCCATCTCGACGCTCCGGCGCGCCCTGCGCTCCGTGGACATCGAGACGAAGGAAGAGGAGTCGGCCGCCTTCGAGCGCTCCGACGTGACGGCCGTCCCCGCGGCCGGCGTCATCGGCGAGGCGATGGTCGCGCTCACCCTTGCCGAAGCCGCCCGCGAGAAGTTCGGCGGCGACCACGTCGAAGAGATGCGGCGCAACTTCGAAGCCTACCGCGAGCAGATTCGTGACTACTGATGAGCCTCTCCGACATCGAGCAGATTTTGACGCGGCTCTCGTCTGACGAGGAGCTGCGGGCGCGGTTCGTCGAGAACCCTTTCACGCTCGGGCGCGAGCTGGGGCTGACGCCCGCGGGGACGCGCCGGCTCCGGCGCGAGGCCGCGGAGCGCTTCGACTCGTTCGCCAACACCCCGCGCGAGCAGCGCTTCGTGCAGGTCAACAAGCTCCTCCCCTTAACGCACCGCGTCCTGCGCGAGCGTTTCACCAACTACTTCGACCGCTACGTCGCGGAGCACGGGCCGCCGGCCGTCGAGCGCCTCTTCGGCGACGTGCTCCGCTTCGCCGAGTACCTCGAAGAGAAGCTCAAAGAGGACTACCTCGGCTCGGGTTGGACGCTCGACCTTTTGCGCTTCGAGAAGGCGCGGGTGAAGGCGGCCGACCCGAACCGCCGCCTCGTCGTCCAGTCCTTCCGCCACGACATCAGCCGCCTCGTGCGCGGCTTCGCGCGCAAGGACAAGGAGGCGCTGTTGGAGGTCGTCGTCCGCCGCTCGGTCGCCGTCTGGTGGAGGCGCCGGCCGCACGAACCCATCCGCTACGCCGTCTTCGCCGCGCCGAAACTCTTCGGCCGGCGACGTTGAAGGAGATTATGAAAGAAGTCGAACGCATCGCCGACCAGTTGAAGCGCGCGCACGAGGGCGGCGCGTGGCACGGCCCGGCGATTGACGAACTGCTGAAAGGCGTCACGGCCGGGCAGGCCGCGGCGCGCCCCTTCGAAGGCGCGCACAGCATCCGGGAGCTGGTCGCGCACGTCGAGGCGTGGGAGCGCGCCATCCTGCGCCGCCTCGGCGGCGACCCCGCGCAGATTTACCAGACGGAAGAGGACTGGTCTTCAGCCGATGTTTCGGGCGAAGAGGCTTGGGACGCGGCGCGCCGGAAGTTGACGGAGACTTACGTCGCGCTGCGCGAGGCCGTGCTTCAACTGGACGACGCGCAGCTCGACGAGCCCATCCTCCCGAACATGTCCACGCGCTACGTCTCGCTCCACGGCGCCGTCCAGCACACGCTCTACCACGCGGGACAGATCGCCCTCGTCAGGAAAGCCCTCGGGCTGAAATCCCTGACCGTTGACTCGGACACCGCCGGCACCATATGAACGACGAGAGGCTTCAGGTCACGCTCGACGCGGGCGTCAAGCGCATCACCTTCAACAACCCGGCGCGGCGCAATGCCGTGGACTTCGAGATGTTCGAGGCGTTCGCCGCCGCGGTCGAGGAGGCCGCGACCGACGAGAGCCGCGTCGTCGTCATCACCGGCGCGGGCGACTTCTTCTGCGCCGGCCTCGACATGAAGTCGATCAGCCCGGCGGAGCTGGCCGCGTCGGACGTGGCGGCGCGGATGCGCGAGCTGATCAACCCGCCCGTCATGGGCCTGCGCACCCTGCCCAAGCCCGTCGTCGCGCGCGTGCACGGGCCGGCCGCGGGCATCGGCTTCAGCTACGTGCTCGCTGCGGACGTGGTCGTCGCGTCCGACGAGGCGACCTTCAGCCAGAGCTTCGTCCGCGTCGGCCTCATGCCCGACGGCGGCGCGACCTACCTTCTGCCCGCGCTCGTCGGCCGCGCCAAAGCCTTCGAGCTGATGGCGACCGGCGACGCGCTCTCGGCGCAGGACGCGCAACGCCTCGGCCTCGTCAACCTCGTCGTCCCGCGCGCCGGGCTCGACGCCGCCGTGGACAAAATCGCGGCACAGCTCGCCGCCGCGCCCCAGCCCTCACTCGCGCGCATCAAGGCCGCCCTCAACCTCTCCGAACAGCGGGCTCTGGCCGCCGCCCTCGACTTCGAGGCCGAGGGCCAGGCCGAATGCTTCCGCTCCCAGGACTTCGCCGAAGGCGTCACCGCCTTCATGCAGAAGCGCCCGCCGCAGTTCGGGAAGGGCAGGGGCTAGGGGCCGGGGATAATATTTGTAACCGCTGCCGAGCGCCCCGCGTCTTTAAGGTTTGTCGGGACGTTTGCTTCAACACTCCGGCGGCCGGGGGCGGCCCGCCTCTCAATTTCTTTCGAACCCAAGGAGATGACAACGATGCGTAAGTTTTTCGCCGGAAGCGCGCTGGCCTGTGCCCTTCTGGTCAACGTTCTCGCGGCCCCCGCGGCGCCGGCCAACTTCGCGGGCACCTGGGCGCTCAACAAGTCGAAGAGCGCAGACCTCCCGCCGCAGTGGTCGAACCTCGAAAGCCTGACGCTGACCATCACGCAGGACGCTCAGCAGCTCACCGTCGCCAGCGACATGAAGATGGCACAGGACGCGAACGCGGGCGGGGGTGGCGGCATGGGCGGCGGTCGTGGCCGCGGCATGGGCGCCTTCCCGCCGAGCGCGAGCTACAAACTCGACGGGACGGAGACGACGGTCGATGCGACGGGCGGCCGCGGCGGCACCTCGACGCTGAAGGCCACGTGGAACGACGGCGGCAAGACGCTCGGGCTGAAGCGGGTCAGCAAGTTCAACTTCCAGGGGAACGACGTGACGGTGACGACGACCGAAGACTGGTCGCTCTCGGCCGACGGCAAGACGCTCACCATCAAGCGCACGAGCGAGTCGCCGCGCGGGACGCAGACCTCGACGCTCGTCTTCGACAAGAAGTGACCCGGCGGCCTGCTTAGTAAGGTCTGACCGGTTTGTAGTAAAATCCGTTGGCGCGGGCGAGCACGAGACGCCCGCGCCATTTCTTCGAGGCGGACTGGACGAAGTTTTAGAGATGGCACTTCTGGAGATCGTGAAGTTCGGCGAGCCGGTGTTGGAGACGCCGGGCGAGCCCGTGACGGAGTTCGACGACAGGCTCAAGCGCCTCGTCTCGGACATGTTCGAGACGATGTACGCGGCGCGCGGGGTGGGCCTGGCGGCGCCGCAGATCGGCGTGTCGAAACGCCTCTTCGTCATGGACTGCTCGGGCGGGGGCGACCCCGAGGCGCGCGTCGCGCTCGTCAACCCCGTCGTCCTGAGCGTCGAGGGCGAGCAGACCGGCGACGAGGGCTGCCTCTCGTTCCCGGGCATCTTCTTCCAGGTGAAGCGCTCCTTACGCGCCGTCGTCCGCGCGCAGGACGTGAACGGCGAGGAGTTCGAGTTCGACGGACTCGACCTCGAAGCGCGCTGCATGCTCCACGAGACCGACCACTGCGACGGCATCGTCTTCCTCGACCGCACCACCCCGCTCAAGCGCGAGCTGGTCAGGCGGAAGATTAAAAGACTTCAGAAGCAGGGGCGCTGGGTTTGAGGCAGTAGCCCGACCGTGAGGGAGGGCGTCAGGCAAACGCAGAAGGCGGGATGATGAAAGGCAGCGTGCTTTTCATCATCCCGCCTTCCTCTGTCAGACGTACGCCCTCCCTCACGGTCGGGCTTCCGCCCTGTTTTGTGTTAGCATAGACGAAACTTTCACATAACACAGCAATCATTTGTCCCCGACGAGGAGAAGAGTATGCAGCAGATGAAGCAGGAAGAGTTTCGCAACGAGCCTTTCACAGACTTCTCTCAGGAGGAGAACGCGCGCGCGATGCGCGAGGCGCTGGGGCGCGTGCAGTCGGAGCTGGGGCGCGAGTACCCGCTCGTCATCGGCGGCGAAAGAGTCGAGACCGGCGACATCCTCGAGAGCCTCAACCCCGCGCGCAAGACCGAGGTCGTCGGCCGCTTCCACAAGGCGACGAAGGAGCTGGCGACGCGGGCCGTCGAGCAGGCGAACGAGGTCTTCAAGAAGTGGGGCCGCACGCTGCCGCAGCAGCGCGCCGACCTGCTCTTCCGCGTGGCCTCCCTGCTGCGCGAGCGCAAGCACTACTTCTCCGCGTGGATGGTGCACGAGGTGGCGAAGACCTGGCCCGAGGCCGACGGCGACACGGCCGAGGCCATCGACTTCTGCGAGTTCTACGCGCGCGAGATGCTGCGCTACGCCGCAGACCAGCCGCTCACGCGCATCGAGGGCGAGGAGAACCGCCTGACGTACCTCCCGCTCGGCGTCGGCGTCGTCATCCCGCCGTGGAACTTTCCCTTAGCCATCATGGCCGGCATGACCGCCGCCTCGGTCGTCACGGGCAACACGGTTGTCTTGAAGCCCTCTTCGGACGCGCCGGCCATCGCCTACAAGTTCTTCGAGCTGCTGGAAGAGGCGGGGATGCCGCCGGGCGTCGTCAACTTCATGGTCGGCGCGGGCGGCGAGGTCGGGGACGTGATCGTTGACCACCCGCTCACGCGCTACGTGGCGTTCACGGGCTCGAAGGAGGTCGGCCTGCGCATCAACGAGCGCGCGGCGAAGCATCAAAAGGGGCAGCTCTGGATCAAGCGCGTCGTGGCCGAGATGGGCGGCAAGGACGCCATTGTCGTGGACTCCGAGGTCGATTACGACGAGGCCGCCGCGGGCGTCGTCGCCTCGGCCTTCGGCTTCCAGGGGCAGAAGTGCTCGGCCTGCTCGCGCGCCATCATCGTCGGCGACGCGTACGAGCCGGTGCTCCAACGCGTCATCGAGCGCACGGCGCAGTTGAAGGTCGGAGACCCGACGGAGCCGACGACCAGCATGAGCGCCGTCATCAACCAGAAGGCTTTCAAGACCATCACGCAGTACGTCGAGTGGGGGCAGGAGGACGGCGGCCGCCTCGTCGCGGGCGGCGGCAGCGACGGCGAGCAGGGCTTCTTCGTCGAGCCCACCGTCATCGCCGACGTGAAGCCCGGCGACCGCGTCGAGCAGGAGGAGATCTTCGGCCCCGTGCTCGCCTGCATCAAGGCTTCGACCTTCGAAGAGGCTTTGCAGATCGCCAACGACACGGAGTACGGCCTGACCGGTGCGGTCTACACCAACGACCCCGAGAAGCTCGAACGCGCCGCGCGCGAGTTCCACGTCGGCAACCTCTACCTCAACCGCAAATGCACGGGCGCGCTCGTCGGCGTCCACCCCTTCGGCGGCTTCAACATGTCCGGCACCGACTCGAAGGCCGGCGGCCGCGACTACCTCGGCCTCTTCATGCAGGCCAAGGTCGTCTCCGAAAAGCTCCGCCCCGGCTACTCGAACAGGGAGAAGCGTGGGGTGATTTAAGCACCCGCCGCAGACCGAAAGGCACACAGACACGATGCACACACGGATTGGCGGGGCTTTAATCGTCTTCATTCTACTGCTCGGCCTCGCGCCGGCATTTCGCGCCCGGCAGGCGCAGGGGAAGTTCGCCGTCTTCGTCACGTCCCGGGAGGGAGAGCCCGGACAGTTTCAGGTCGAGCCGGTCGCCGTCATCGACGGACGCGGGACGTTCGAGGAGCCGGACGCGCCCGCTTCCTTCTCCGAGCGCTATTACAAACAGGGGGCCAAGTACCGCCTGCTCTACGGCGGCGCGGAGGCGGGCTCGGTGACGATACGCGCGGCGGCGGCGGGCGAGTGCGCGCCGTCGGCCGCGCGCGCCGCCGTGAGCACGAGCGCTAAGCTCGGCCCGGACACCATGGCGCTCGCCACCGACGCGCTGCTGAAGCTGCGCCCGCGCAGTTCGAGGCGTGCGCCGACCGCGGCCGAGCGCGCGGGGGCGCTCCGGCTGGCGAAGTCCATCCTCAAGCAGAACCGCGTGAGCGCCGCGGCGCTCGCCAGGACGACGGCGCTCGACCTCACCGCGACCGACCTCGACGGCGACGGGCGCGAGGAGCTGGTCGGCACGTACCTCGTCAAAACCGGCCCGAAGGTGAGGGACGAACTCTTTCTCGTCGCCGCGCCGCAGGGCGGCGGCTACGTCGCGGCGTTTCAGAAGTACGAGCGCGTCAACGCGAGCGAGATGATGGACGGGTCGGCGATAGGCGAGGTCGGCAAGGGCGGTTTTCTGACCGAGATGTTCATCGACCAATTCGACGCCGACGGCGACGGCGTGGCCGAATTCTTCACCGCCGCGAGCAGCTTCGAGGGCACGACCTACAGGGCCTACCGGCGCGAGGGCGGCGCCTGGCGCGCGGTCTACGAGCACTACAGTTACCGCTGCGCGTATTAAGAGCCTCTTATGAAACTCGTCTTCATGGGCACGCCCGAGTCCGCCGTGCCGACGTTGAGGCGTTGTGTCGAGGAGGGGCACGAGGTCTTGGGCGTGTGGACGCAGCCCGACCGGCCGGCGGGGCGCGGGAACCGTTTGAAGGCGCCGCCCGTGAAGGAGTTCGCGCTGTTAAAGGGTTTGGCCGTCCACCAGCCTTCGAAGATCAGGACGGAGGAGGCGCTCGCGCTCTTCAAGGAGCGCGAGTTTGACGCGGCGGTGGTCGTCGCCTACGGGCGAATCCTGCCGCCGGCGTTCCTACGCGCGCCGCGGCTCGGCTGCGTCAACGTGCACTTCTCGCTGCTGCCGAAGTACCGCGGCGCCGCGCCCGTCAACTGGGCCATCGTGCGCGGCGAGCGCGAGACGGGCGTCACGACGATGCTCATGGACGAGGGGCTCGACACCGGCCCCGTCCTGCTTCAACGCTCCACACAGATCGAAGAGGGCGAGACGGCGCCGCGACTGCTCGAACGACTGTCGCACGTCGGGGCGGAGCTGCTCGTCGAGACGCTCGCGCGGTTCGGAGAGCTTGAGCCGCGCGCTCAGCACGACGAAGCCGCGACGCTCGCGCCCATCCTCCGCCGCGAGGACGGGCTCATCGACTGGTCGCTCGACGCCGCGCAAATTGAGCACCGCGTGCGCGGCCTTCAGCCGTGGCCGAACGCCTTCACCACGCACCACGGCCGCCGCCTCATCGTCTGGCACGCCGAGGCGCGAGCCCGCGAGGCCGAAGATGGGGAGGCGACGGCGGGCACGCTCGTCGTCGCGCGAGGCGACGACTTAATCACGGCCTGCGGCGGCGGGACGACGCTCAAGCTCCTTGAGGTGCAGCCCGAGGGCAAGCAGCGCATGCGCGCGCGCGATTTCATCAACGGCTCGCGCGTGCAGGCGGGCGAGAAGTTAGGCTGAAGCTATGGCCGGGCGCGTGCGCATCGTGAAGCGTGCGGCGAAGAAGGGCGCGGGCGCCCGCGCCGTCTCGCCCGCGCGCCGCGCGGCCTTCGAGGTGCTGCGCAGGGTCGAGGAGGAGGGCGCGTTCGCCGCGCCGCTCCTGGCGAACCTGCCGGACGCGCTCTCGCCGGAAGACCGGGGGCTCGCGTACGAACTGACGCTCGGCGTCCTGCGCCGTCAGCTCTGGCTCGACAGAACCGTCGAGCACTTCGCGGGTCGGAAGGCGGGGAAGCTCGACGCGGCCGTCCGGCTGGCCTTGCGGCTGGGGCTCTTTCAGCTCCGCTTCCTCACGCGCGTGCCGGCGCACGCGGCCGTCAACGAGTCTGTGCAGATGGCGCACGCCTCGGGCTTCCGCTCCGCCGCGCCCTTCATCAACGCCGTCCTACGCCGCGCGACGCGCGAGCCCGACTTTGACCCGGCCGCGGCCGTCCAAGACCCGCTCGAACGAATCGCCGTCGAGACCTCCCACCCGCCCAAGCTCATACGCCGCTGGGCCGCCGCCTTCGGCGTCGAAGAGGCCGCGAGCTTCGCACGCGCCAACAACGACTCCGCGCCCGCCGCCTTCCGCGTCAACACCTTGAAGGCAGACCCTACGACTCTCGTCGAAAAGCTGCGGGCCGAAGGTCTTGCAATCACGCCCTCGCGCATCGCGCCGGGCGGCTGGCGCGTCGAAGGCGGGGCGGGGGCGGGCGCCGCTTTGCGCGAACTGGCGGCCGAAGGTCTCGTCTACATGCAGGACGAGGCGTCGCAACTCGTCGCGCATGTCCTCGGCGCCGCGCCGTTCGAGCGCGTGCTTGACGCCTGCGCCGCGCCCGGGAGCAAGACGACGCACCTCGCCGCGCTCGCCGGGGGCCGCGCCCTCTTCGTCGCGGGCGACCTGCACGAGCACAGGCTGCGGGTCGTCGCAGAGACGTGCGCGCGCCTCGGCGTCTCGGGCGTGACGCTCGTCGCGCTGAATGCGGCGGCCGGTCTGCCCTTCGCCCCCGAGACCTTCGACCGCGTGCTCGTGGACGCGCCCTGCACCGGCACGGGCACGCTGCGCCACAACCCAGAGATACGCTGGCGCCTCTCGCCCGAAAGCTTCCGCGAGCTGCCCGCGGTGCAGGGGAGGATTCTCTCGGAGGCCGCACGCGTCCTGCGCCGCGGCGGCCGCCTCGTCTACTCCACCTGTTCGGTCGAGAGGGAAGAGAACGAAGAGGTCGTCGCCGCCTTCCTCCAATCCAGCGCGGACTTCAAACAGGTCAAGGCGACACCCGCCCCTTCTCAAATACTCCTCCCCGACGGCGCCGCGCGCACCTGGCCCCAACGCGACGACGTTGACGGCTTCTTCGTCGCGGCGCTGGAAAAGCATTAGGCTACTGCTTCCTTGCGACCCGCAAGCGGCGGGTGTTAGACTGCGCCGGCCGCCTGGTGTCAGTCTTTTGGCGGCAAATTCCCCCGTCGGGCTCAACGAGAGGTGTCGGAAGTTAGTGAGTAACATTCTGTCGGCGTTCGGTAAGCTGGGGGTGGTTGCGCTGATCGCCGTCGTCTTCGCCTTCGGCCTCGTCTCGACGATCTACCTCTCGCTGCGCAGCCCCGACATCTCGGTGCCCGAGGTCGTCAACCAGTCCTATTTCGACGGCGAGAAGACGCTCGCGCGCGCCGGCCTCGACATCCGCGAGCGCGCCAAGCGCTACAAGCCCGGCGTCCAGCCCGGCGTCATCCTCGACCAGTCGCCGCGCGCTGGCGAGGTCATCAAGGGGGGGCAGACGGTCGCCGTCGTCGTCAGCCGCGCGCCCAAGGAGGGCGAGAAGCCGCCCGACGAGGCGGTCGCCGAGGAGCGGCGCGAGGAGCGCGGCACCGAGGGGCTCGACCAGAACAAGAACACGAACGCGAACGCGAACCGCCGCCGGAACACCAACCGGAACTCGAACGGCAACTCGAACGCGAACGCCGCGGCCAACACCAACGCCGGCGCGAACACGAACGCCGGCGGGGAGAACACGAACGCCGGAGGCGCCAACCGCAACGCGAACTCGGCGCGCCCCTCGAACTCGAACTCGAACGCCCAGCGGCCGCGGAACTCGAACCTGAGCCCGACCAACAGCAACTCCCGACCTCGCCCGACGACTACGAACAGCGCGCGCCCCGCGGGCGCCAACGCCAACCGCCGCCCGAACCCTTAAGCCGCGCCTATCCCGGGGGAAGTCCTATGATCGAGATTGCGCCGTCCATCCTTTCGGCAGATTTCACGCGGCTCGGCGAGCAGATCGCGGCGGCCGAGCGCGGCGGCGCCTCAATCATCCACGTGGACGTGATGGACGGCCATTTCGTGCCCAACATCACGCTCGGGCTCCCCGTAGTTCGTTCGCTCGCCCGCGCAACCCGTTTGCCCCTGGACACGCATCTAATGATTTCCGAGCCGGGGCGCTACGCCGAGCAGTTCGCGGAGGCCGGGGCGCACATGGTTTCAGTCCACATCGAGGTTGACCAGCACATTCATCGCACTCTTGCGTCGATTCGGAAGCGCGGCGCGCAGGCCGGGGTGGTCATCAACCCCGCGACTTCCCTGAGCGCGCTCGACGAAGTCCTGAATTTCGCGGACTACGTGCTGGTCATGTCGGTCAATCCCGGCTTCGGCGGGCAGGAGTTCATCCCGACCTCGGTCGAGAAGATCAGGCGCCTGAGCCGCACCATCCGCGAGCGCAACCTCGACGTGCGCATCGAGGTGGACGGCGGCATCGGCCCCGACAACATCGCCCAGGTGGCCGCCGCCGGCGCCGAAATCTTCGTCGCCGGCACGGCCGTCTTCGGCCACGACGACCCGGCCGCCGCCACCCGCGACCTGCTCAACGCGGCGGCGCAATTAGTTTAGAGTGATGAATGATGAGTGATGAATGATGAACCCGGCCGCGCGGCCAGGTTCATCATTCATCACCCCGCATTCAGCGTTTAGTTTTTCGGAGGTTTTGCTGATGCGTTTTCGCAAAGTGTTTATGTCCGCCCTGTGCGCCGCGCTGCTCTCGGGCGCGTTGCCGGCCCGGGCGTTGCGGGCCTCGGCCGCGGCGCAGGAGGCGTCGCAGATGTCGGCCCTCCAGCGGCTCGACGTGATGCGCTCGAAGCTGGAGACGATGCGCCGCACGCTCAACAGCGCCATCGCGGGGCTGAACTCGAAGGACTCGAAGGAGAAGGGCTCGGAGGCCAACGCCGACGACCCGCGCGTGCGCCTGGGCGGGCTCGAAAAGGAGACCGGCAAGCTCCTCAGCGAGGTCGCCGACATCCGCGGCAAGCAGGAGCGCGGCGACAAGTACGACCCGTCGGAACTCGACAAGCTTGAGGCGGCCGCCGCCGAACTCGACACGCGCGTCCAGGCTTCGATGCGCGACACGATGCGCGAACGCACGGCGGCCCCGGCCGTCGCCGAGAAGAGCGACAACAAGAAGAAGAAGAAGGGCGGCGGCGGCTTCTTCGGCCACATCCTCGGCCGCGGCGGCGACGACAAGTACGACGAGCTGGTCGGCACCGTCGCCCCGGGCCGCGACCGCGAGCTGTTCGAGCAGGCCACGAAGGAGGCGCGCAAGGACAGCTTCGAGACCGCCCGCTCCCTCTTCAGCGTCATCATCAACACCTACCCCGACTCGGTCTACCTGCCGCTCGCCAAGCTCGCCATCGCCGACACCTTCTACCTCGAAGGTACGACGAGCGCGCTCATCCAGGCCGGGCAGGCGTACCAGGACTGGGTCACCTTCTTCCCGACCCACGGCCTCTCCGACGACGTGTGCATGAAGATGGGCGAAGTCGAGATGCGCCGCATGGGCCTCGCCAACCGCGACATCTCGCCCGCGCGCAAGGCCGAGCAGCGCCTCAAGGTCTGCCTCCAGCAGTACCCGAAGTCTTCGCTCCGCCCCGAGGTCGAGCTGCGCCTGCGCGAGGTGCAGGAGAACCTCGCCGACCACGAGAGGGACGTCGGCGACCAGTACTTCAACAAGTTCTACCAGCACCGCGCCAACAACCTGAAGGGCGCGCAGGCGCGCTACCGCGTGATCGTCGAGAAGTACCCCGACTACTCGGGCATGGCCGAGGTGCTCTACCGGTACGCGACGACCTACCTTGAGGAGGAGGAGCCGGATGAGGCGACCAAGTACCTCCAGCAGCTCGTGCGCCGCCACCCGAACAGCGATTACGCCGAGAAGGCCAAGGAGAAGCTCGCGGCCATCGGCGCGCAGGTGCCCGACCCCGACCCCGACCGCATCAACTTCGAGGAGCCGAAGGGGCCGGGCATGGTCAGCGGCGTCCTGCGCGAGATCAGCGGCGTCGTGCCGAAGACGGTCAACAAGGACGGCGTCATCATCAGCCAGTCGAGCAAGGGCAACGACATCATCGCCGACGTGATCGCCAACGGCGGCGTGCTGCCGGCCAACTACGACCGCCCCGTGCAGCGCACCGCGCCCGCGCACGACCCGCACCCGCTCCCGCAGGCCCCCGCGCCCGCCCCCGCGCAGAAGAAGGGCGAGGGCAACGGCTCCAAGCCGTAAACTCTCCGCAGTTCGGGCGCGACCCTTCGAGGGCGCGCGGGCCTTCACAAGGAGGCCCGCGCGCCCTTCGTCCGTCCTGGCGCCGCCGCGAGTCCAGGCCCGGCGGCTCTCAAGTTTGCTCGGCCGTTTGAGCGGGTGCTAGAATTCTCCGCGTCCCCCTGAGCAAGTTTATTCTACGGAGCTATCCCGCGAGGAGCCGGCGTTGGCACAGACTGTCGAGGGCACGCAGGGCGAGCTGGCGCGTAGGCACGCGGCGGCCTTGAACGCCGTGAAGCTGGTCGGCATCTTCACCCTGCTGCTGATGCTGGTCGCGCTCTCGGGCTTCCTCTCGGGCGCCGTCCGCTTCAACCCCGTGGCGGCGAACACGCTCCGCTTCGCCGTCGTCTTCCTCGGCGTCGGCGCCGTCGTCTACCGGCGCACGAAATTTCAGGCCATGCGCCTCCAGGACATCGCCGCGTTGCGCGGGGCGTCGGGGCTGCTCTCGACTTTGCAGACGACGACCGTCACCGTCGCCCTCATCGCCGCCGTCATCGCGATCCTCGGCCTCCTCATCAGCATCATGACGGGTGCCGGGACGGACATGCTCTACTTCGGCGTCATCGCCATCGCCGTGCTCGCCTACTGCTACCCGCGGCGCGCCGCCTGGGCCGCGGTCGTCCGCGCCACCGAGGACGTTGAAGGCGACCCGGTGCGGGCCGCGAAAGGAACACCAGCTTGAACCTCTCTCTCCGTCCCGCCAGGCCCCTTCGCGCGGGCCTCGCGGCCTGCGCGCTCGCGGCCGTCTGCTCCGCTGCCCAGGCGCAGCCCGCGCGCGACTCCGCGCCCGCGGCACGGCCCGCCCCGCAGACGCAGACTCAGCCGGCCGCCGCTCAGCCGCAGCAGACTTCGACGCTCTCGCGCCGCGCGCAGGCTTACGCCAAGCTGCTCGAAGGCCAGCGCTACTTCGAGGGCGTGCGCTCGGGGACGCTCACGCTCGACGGCCTCAAGCGCGCGCAGGCCGCCTTCCAGCAGGCCGCGGAGCTTGAGCCGACGCTCTCGGAGGCGCGCGCCGCGCTCGCCGAAACCTACCTCATCACCAACGACCTCAAGCAGTCCGAGGCAGAGGGCCTGGCCGCCGTCCGCGCCAACAACGACAGCTACGGCGCACACCGCACGCTCGCGCGCCTCTACACGCTCCAGAGCGGGCTCGCCGACAAGAGCGTCAACCGCGAGGCGGCCGACAAGGCCGTCGGCGAATGGCGCGAGGTCATCCGCGTCCACCCGAACGACGCGGAGGCCTACGCGCTGCTCGCCGAGTTCTACGTCGCCACGGGGCGCGAGAAGGAGGCGGTCGAGGCGCTGCGCAAGTGGGCGACGCTGCCCGCTTCGATGGAGGGCCGCTTCTACCAGGTCGTCACGCAGGGGCGCGAGCTGAGCCCCGACGCGGCCAACGCGCGGCTCGGCGAAGTCCTGCTCGGCGCGGGGCAGACGGCCGAGGCCGTCGCCGCCATCCGCCGCGCCATGGCTATCGAGCCCGACAACCCGCGCTACATCCAACTCCTCGGCGAGGCGTTCGAGGCGGGCGGCTCGGCCGACCCCAGCGTCATCGAGGAGCTGAAGCGTCTCGTCGCGCAGAACCCTTCGAACATCGGCGCCGCGCAGACGCTCGCGCGCGCACAGGCCCGCACGGGCAAGGTTGACGACGCGGTCGCGACGCTCAAGGGTTCAATCGGCGCCGTCAAGCCCGGCGGCGACGTGGAGAAGCTCCAACTCCAGCTCGCGCTCGCCAAGGTCTACGAGGACGCGTCGCGGTTCGACGAAGCGGTCGGCGTCTACGAAGACCTCCTCACGTCGCGCAACATCAAGGACTCGCCGCTCGCCAACGACCGCGAGCGCCGCTTCGCCGTCTCCGTGCTCCTCGAAATCGCGGGCTTGCGCCAGCAGGCCGGGCAGACCGAGCAGGCGCTCGCCGCCTTCGACCGCATGCGCGCCCTGCTCCCCGACACCGACCCGACCGCCGACATCCAGAAGGTCGAATTCCTCCGCTCGAACGGCAAGAGAAACGAGGCGCTTCAGGGCGTGCGCGCCGCGCGCCAGCGCTTCCCCGAAGACGCGCGCCTGCTCCGTCTAGAGGCGCAGACGCTCGCCGAACTCGGGCGCACCGACGAGGCGCTCGCGCTCCTGCGCCCGCGCCTGAAGGGCGACGCGAGCGACTTCGAAGAATACCTTTTCATCTCGAGCATGCTGATGAGCGCGGGGCGCGGGACTGAGGCCGTCGAGGCCGCCCGCAAGGCGCTCTCGCTCGCCTCGGCCGCAGACCCAGCGCAGGCGACGAACGCGCTGCTCATGCTCTCCTCGGCGCAGGAGCGCGCCGGCGACACGAAAGGTGCCGAGGAGACGCTCCGCCAAGTGCTCGCCAAGGACGCCAACAACCCGACGGCTCTCAACAACCTGGGCTACTTCCTCACGGAGCACGACCAGAATCTCGAAGAGGCGCGCGACATGATCGAGCGCGCCGTCCGCGCCGAGCCACAGAACCCCTCATTTTTAGACAGTTTAGGCTGGGTCTACTACAAGCTCGGCAAACTGAAAGAGGCCGAACGCTATCTAAGTGACGCGGCACGCCGCAACCCGACTTCGGCGACGATTCAAGAGCACCTGGGCGACCTCTTCAAGAAGCTCGGCCAGCAGGAAAAGGCACAAGCCTCTTGGCGCAAAGCCCTCTCGCTCGCGGCGGAAGCCGCCGACACGGCCAGAATCAAAGCCAAACTGGGCGAGACGAAATAAAGGTTGATTTCTCTCGCATTTAGAGGCTAAAGTGTGCCCGCCTTCAAACGGTCGCACCCCTTCGACCGACTGAAGCGCGTCTCTCTCCTTTGAGTCGCGAAATTCCGTCTTAATCGAGGTAAGTGTTTGAGTTTTAAGTGGCTTGTCGTGTATCCGGCGTGTGTCAATTCTGTCGCGAAGTTTTAAGGATTGACTACGGTCAAACGATGTTTTAACATTGCCAACAGGTTGACCGCTTGCCCAGTCTGGTCAATTTTGTCGGCCTCCTCCGGCCCAAGGGTTTGAAATTCAAGGAGTTCCCCCTTATGTTTGCAGGGCGGTTCCCCCGTAACGCGTTCATACTGTTATTTTCTTTGAGTTTGACGGCACCGGCGGCCTTTGCCCGCAACGGCGGCAACGGCACGCCGAAGGAGACGGGCCGGACGGGCGAGCGCCCCGTGGCGAGGCTCATCGGGACGGTCTACACGGGAGAGCCGGCGCCTGAGCGCCCGCGTCAGGCGACGCGCGTCTACGCGCCCGCGCCGGCGGCCGCCACACGTTCCTACGCGCCGGCCCCCGTCTCGGCCGCCGCCGTCGGAGCGACGGGCGACGAGCGCCGTGCCTTCGACCTCATCAACAGGGAGCGCCAGCGCATGGGCTTGAGCCCGCTCGCCTGGGACGGCGACCTGGTTCGGCTCGCGCGTTACCATTCGCAGAACATGGCGCGGGGCGGCTACCTGAGTCACGTCGAGCGCGACGGGCTCGACCTGAAGGGGCGCGCGCAGGCGCTCGGGCTGCACGGTTGGAAGACCCTCGGCGAGAACATCGCGTATAATCAGGGCTACGACGACCCGACCGCGTTCGCCGTCGAGCGCTGGATGATCTCTCAGCAGCACCGCGAGAACGCTTTGAGTCCCGAGTACACGCACGCGGGCGTCGGCATCGCGCGCGCGGCGGACGGGACGTACTACTTCACGCAGGTTTTCATGAGGCGTTAGCGCCGCCGGTCTTGACGAACGTTGAGCTTCCGGGCGGCCGGCGCTTTCGAAATAGGAGGCGCCGGCCGCTCTCAGTGTCAGCAGAGAAGATAAACGTTCCGGCCTTCGCCAAGATCAACCTCGGCCTGCGCGTCCAGGGCCGGCGCCCCGACGGCTACCACGAAATCAGGACGGTCTTCCAGACCGTCTCCCTCCGCGACAGACTCTCCTTCCAGGCGACGAACGACGGAAAGCTCGGGCTCGTCTGCTCCGACCCCGGAATCCCGACCGACGAGAGCAACCTCGTCCTACGCGCGGCCTCTGCACTGCGTGAACGCTTTGGCGTGAGGCAGGGCGCGCGCGTCGAGTTGGAGAAAATGATTCCGGCCGGCGGGGGCCTGGGCGGCGGCTCTTCGGACGCGGCCGTGGCGCTGGCCGCGCTCGTGACCCTGTGGGAGATAGAGACCGACGGGGGCGAGTTGGCGAAGATCGGCGCGCGTTTGGGGGCGGACGTGCCCTTCTTTCTGCACGGCGGGACGGCGCTCGGGACGGGGACGGGGACGGAGATTCGACCGCTCGAAGACGCGCCGAAAATGCACCTCGTCGTCGTCGCGCCGGGCGTCCACGTCTCGACGGCGGAGGCTTACAAGGCGCTCGGCGCTCCCGCCTTGACAAAGGTTGAACCGCTGGTTAACCTTTCTGTTTCGCGCACGGAGGCCGATTTCCCCGATTCACTCTGTGGTGTGTGGTCGAACGATTTCGAGGCCGTCGTGGTGCGGCTCTACCCCGAGATCGGCCGCGCGCGCGAAAGGCTGGTTGAAACGGGCGCGGAACGGGTCATGCTCTCGGGCAGCGGCTCAAGCGTCTTCGGAGTCTTTGAAAGCAACGGGGAAGCGGGGCGCGCGGGCGCGGCTCTGCAAGGCGAAAGCTGCTGGCGGGTCTTCGCGTGCGAGTCGCTGACGCGCGCCGAGTACCTCGCGGCGCTCGACCGCGTCGCGACGCTTCTCCGGCCGGGCGGCGGGGTTTGAAACCGGGATTGGGGAGTCGCCAAGTGGTAAGGCACCGGTCTTTGGAACCGGCATTCGTAGGTTCGAGTCCTACCTCCCCAGCTAAGAAAAGTGATGAGTGATGAGTGATGAGTGATGAGAAGGGAGTACCTTCTTTCACTCATCACTCATCACTCATCACTCATCACTCAAACGATGAGCACAACCGGCGGCATCAAGGTCTTCTCGGGAAACGCGAACAGGGCGCTGACTCAGGAGATTTGCAATTACCTGAACTGCGACCCGGGGCTGGCGACGACCGACAGGTTCTCGGACGGGGAGTTCAACTTCCAGATCACGGAGAACGTGCGCGGCGCCGACGTTTTCATCGTGCAGCCGACCTGCCCGCCGACCGACGCGCACCTGATGGAGCTGCTCATCATGCTCGACGCCTTCCGCCGCTCGTCGGCCGAGCGCGTGACGGCGGTCATCCCCTACTTCGGCTACGCGCGCTCGGACAAGAAGGACAGGCCGCGCGTCTCCATCGGCGCGAAGCTCGTGGCGAATCTGATCGCGACCGCGGGCGCCGACCGCGTGCTGACGATGGACTTGCACGCGGCGCAGATTCAAGGGTTCTTTGACATCCCCGTAGACCACCTCTTCGCGGCGCCGGCCTTCATCGGCCACTACATGGATCACAAGCTCCCGAACCTGACGGTGGTCGCGCCCGACACGGGCGGCGCCGAGCGCGCCCGCGCCTACGCCAAGCGCCTCACGTCCGAAGACGGGAGCCCCGCCACCCTCGCGCTCTGCGACAAGCGGCGCGAGAAGGCGAACGTGGCCGAGGTGATGAACGTGGTGGGCGACGTGAAGGGGCGGAGCTGTCTGATTGTCGATGACATGTGCGACACGGGCGGCTCTTTGACGAAGGTGGCGGCGGCGCTCAGGAAGGAAGGCGCCGAGCGCATCCACACCTGCTTCACGCACCCGGTGCTGTCGGGGCGCGCGTGCGAGGCTCTGGCCGAGTCGGAGATTGAGCGTATCGTGACGACGAACACGATCCCTCTGCGCGACTCGGCGTGCAGAGAGAAGAAGATTAACGTTTTGAGCATCGCTCCGCTGCTGGCGAAAGCGATTAAGTCGATCCACGAGGAGACGAGCGTCTCCTCGCTCTTCGTGTGAGGCGGAGGGCAAACACTTTACGTGGCGGGCAGACCGTGACAGGTTCAAAGCTTTCACACGCCACCTGTCACGGCCGACCGTTCACGGCTTTTAAGGAGTCATCATGGCAGAGAGACAAGAGATAACGGTGCGCGCCGAGCTGCGCGCTGGACGCGGCAAGAACGACGCGCGGCGTTTGCGCGCGCGCGGAATGGTGCCGCTCACGGTCTACGGCGGCGAGGGCGAGCCCATCGCGGCCGCCGCGCCGCTGGCGGAGCTGGCCGCGATCCTGCGGTCGGGGGCGGGGCACAACGCCATCTTCACGCTCGACGTGGACGGCGTCGGCCCGAACGAGGTCATGTTCCTCGACCGGCAGATCGACCCCGTCAAGACGCGGCTCATCCACGCAGACCTGCGCCGCCTCGTGCGCGGGCAGGAGATCGAGGTCTCCGTCCGGCTCGAACTTGAAGGCGAGCCCACGGGCGCGTCCGACGGCGGCGGCATCCTCGAACAGCTCCTGCGCGAGGTCGAGATTCGCTGCCGCCCGAACATCATCCCCGACTTCATCAGCGTTGACGTGTCGCACCTCGGCGCCCACGACGTGCTGCACGTCTCGGACGTGAAGGTCGATGAGGGCATCACCATCCTGACCGACCCCGAGACGGCCGTCGCCACCGTCGCCGTCCTCCGTGAGGAGCCGGTCGAGGAGAGCGCGGCCGAGGGCGAGGTCGCCGAGCCCGAAGTCATCGGCAAGGGCAAGAAGGAAGACGAGGAGTAATGCGACGGGGGGAAGGGGAGACAGGGGGACGGGGCGATTGTTGTTTCACCCCGTCTCCCCATCTCCCGCTCTCCCCGTCATCCGCCCATGCTTATCGTCGGTCTGGGCAATCCGGGCGAGCGTTACGAGTGGACGCGCCACAACCTGGGCTTCATGCTCGTAGACCTCCTGGCGCGGCAGGCGGGCGCGCAGGTCAAGCGCGCGGAGTGCCGGGCGCTCGTCGGGCGCGCGGAGCTTGAGGGGCGCGCGGTCGAGCTGGTCAAGCCGCAGACCTACATGAACCTGAGCGGCGAGTCGGTCGCGTGCCTCCTGCGCAAGCGCGCGGCGCTGAAGCCGGCGGGCGACCTCTTCGTCGTCAGCGACGACATCGCGCTCCCCTTCGGCTCCATCCGCATCCGGCCCTCGGGTTCGAGCGGCGGGCAGAAGGGTTTGAAGAACATCATCTCGGCGCTCGGCACGGACGAGTTCCCGCGCCTGCGCGTCGGCATCAAGCCGGAGCACCCCGTGGGTGACACGGCCGGCTTCGTCCTCGAACGCTTCCCGAAGGGGCAGCGCGCGGAGGTCGAGCAGATTCTGGAGCGGTGCGCCGAAGCGCTCCGCGCCGTCATCCGCGACGGCATTGACAAGGCAATGTCGCAGTTCAACGGAGGCGCGTGAACCGTGACAAGAGGAAGACAATTCTATATTGTCACGGTTCACGGTTCACGCCCCCTTTTCCTTCTTGCTTCGGCCGCAGAGCCGAGGCTAGACATCCAAAAGGAGGATGATTTTGGCAGAGAAGAGAGTTTACGAGGTCGTCTTCATAGTTGACCCCGACACGCAGGAAGAGGAGATGACGAAGCTGACGCAGAACCTCAGCACCGTCGTCACCGACCAGGGCGGCACGATCACGCGCAACGAAGTCCTGGGCCGCCGCCAGCTCGCCTACCGCATCGGCCGCAAGAACGAGGGCGTCTACGTCATCTTCGAGGTCGAGGGCACCGGCGGCGAGATCGCCGAGCTGGAGCGCCGCATGCGCGTCAACGACGCCATCATGCGCTACATGACCGTGCGCGTGGACGAAGACCGCCAGCGCGCCGAGAAGCTCAAGGCGCGCCGCCAGCGCAAGGCCGCCAAGCGCCCGGGGTTCGCCGCGGCCGCCGCCGGCGGTGGCTCTGCGCCCGCGCGCGGCGGCGACGACAGCGAGGCTTAGGGACGCGCCCGCGTGTCGCCTTTAACTTAAGGGTCGGCGGGTCGAAAGGTTAGCGCGCCCTCTCGCTTAAAGAGAGGCGAGCCGCGCGGCCGCCCCGCGTTTGCAAAGAGAGAAGAGAAGAGATGTCCAGAAACATTGAGAGAGAGCGCGATTTCGACAACGAGGATGAGGGAGTACCGGAGCGCCGGCCGCAGGGCGGCGGGGGGCGCGGGGGCGGCCGGGGCCGCATGCGCCGCCGCAAGGTCTGCCGCTTCTGCGTGGACAAGGTCGATCTCATCGACTTCAAAGACGTGAAGCTCTTGCAGAACTTCATCCCCGAGCGCGGCAAGATTCTGCCGCGCCGCATCTCGGGCGTCTGCACCGCGCACCAGCGCATGCTGACCGAGGCCATCAAGCGCGCGCGCAACATCGCGCTGCTCCCGTACACCGCGGACTAGAAGGAGGTTCACAGAAAGATGGCAACGACTAACGTACTGCTCCGAGAGGACGTGGACAACCTCGGCGCCCGCGGCGAGATCGTCAAGGTGAAGTCCGGCTACGCGCGCAACTTCCTGCTCCCGCGCAAGCTCGCCGTGGAGGCGACGCCCGGCAACGTCAAGCAGATCGAGGCCGAGCGCGGGGCTCTGCTGAAGAAGGAGGCGAAGGAGCGCGCCGGCGCCGAGGCGCAGGCCGGGCAGATGGGCGGACTCCGCCTCAACTTCGAGCGCAAGGTCGGCGAGCACGGCCTGCTCTACGGCTCGGTGACGGCGATGCACATCGCCGACGCGCTCAAGGAGAAGGGCTACGAGATCGACCGCCGCCGCGTCCACCTCTCCGAGCCCATCAAGGAGACGGGCGAGTACACCGTCAGCGTGCGCCTCCACCGCGACGTGAACGTCGAAATCCCCGTCACCGTCACCGGCGAGGGCGGCGCGCAGACCACGGCCGCAGCCGAAGCGGCACCCGCCGCGGCCGAGACCGCCGAGACGGCCGACAACACGGAAGCGGCCGCCGAATCGGCCGAGGCGTAAGAGAGTAGGCAGTAGGCAGATGGCGGTAGGCAGTTAAAGGCAAGAAGTCTTTAACTGCCTACCGCCATCTGCCTACTCTCTTCAAATCCGGGGCGCGTCAACATGAATGTTGTCGCGCCCCTCTGCTTGTAGTATAAAGACCGGCGGCGCGACCCCTCCGCGCTCCTGCGCCGTTGTGCCGCAGGCCGGGAAGGGGACGCGCCGTTTCCCTGTCTAGCCCGAGTCAGTTTTCCACAGGCCCTACTCCCGATGGCTCAGTACATAGCCGACCCGTCACGCGAACAGCTCTTGGAGCGCCCGCTGCCCCACAGCGCCGAGGCCGAGCGCGCCATCCTCGGCTCCGTCCTCCTCGACAACTCGCTCGTCAATCACGCCATCGAGCTGCTGCGCCCCGAGGACTTCTACGTCCGCGCGCACCAGCTCGTCTTCCGCTCGATGATCGCACTCTCCGAGCGCGGCAGCGAGATCGACCCGCTGCTCCTCAGCGAAGAGTTGCGCCGCGAGGGCGTGCTTGAGCAGGCCGGCGGGATGACCTTCATCTCCGAGCTGACCTACGGGCTGCCGCACTTCACCAACGTCGCCGCCTACGCGAAGGTCGTCAAAGACCACTCGCTCATGCGCCAGCTCGTGAAGGTCGCCAACAAGATCACGAGCGAGGCCCTGGAGGGCGAGGACGAGGCCACCATCATCCTCGACCACGCCGAGCAGATGATCTTCGCCCTCGCCGACGAGCGCACGCGCCAGGGCTTCGCACACATCAAGCCCGTCGCCGACCAGCTCTTGGAGAAGGTGCAGGAGATGGCCGGCCGCTCGGCCATGCTGACGGGGCTCACCACCGGTTTCACCGAACTCGACACGATGACCTCCGGCCTCCAACCCTCCGACCTCGTCATCGTCGCCGCGCGCCCGTCGATGGGAAAAACCAGTTTGTGTCTGACGCTCGCGCAGAACTCGGCGATACAGGCGGGGGCGGTGGTGGCGATCTTTTCGTTGGAGATGTCGAAGGAGTCTCTGGTGATGCGCATGCTCTGCTCGGAGGGGCGTGTTGACGCGCACCGCTTTCGCAGCGGGTACCTGTCGCGCGACGAGTGGGCGAGGCTGGCGGGCGCGCTGGGGACTTTGGCGGAGGCGAGGATTTTTATCGACGACACGCCGGGCATCTCCGTGCTCGAGATGCGTGCGAAGGCGCGGCGCCTGGCGGCCGAGCAGAAGCGGCTCGACCTGATCGTGGTTGACTACCTGCAACTGATGTCGGGCTCGTCGAAGCGTTCAGAGTCGAGGCAGCAGGAGGTGTCGCAGATTTCGCGCGAGCTGAAGGGGCTGGCGAAGGAGTTGAACGTGCCGCTCGTCGCGCTCTCGCAGCTCTCGCGCGCGCCCGAGGCCCGCAGCGACCACCGCCCCCAGCTCTCCGACCTGCGCGAGTCGGGCAGCATCGAGCAGGACGCAGACCTCGTCGCCTTCATCTACCGCGAGGAGCAGTACAACCGCACCGAGGAGAATCAGGGCACGGCCGAACTCATCATCGCCAAGCAGCGCAACGGCCCGACCGGCACCGTCAACCTCGCCTTCCTGAAAGAGTTCACCCGCTTCGAGAACATGTGGCGCGAATAGGAGCGCCCGGTGACTTGGGTTGTCGCGACGGCTAATACCCGCCCGTCTCCGGCTACTGAAGTTCTTCCAGGTTTTTAGTGGCAAACTTCAGTTTGAAATCGGCTTCCCAGTCTTCGTACAGCCCCGTGGTCTGTGCCTTCAGCCAGTTGAAAAGCTCACCGACGACGGTGGTGGTTTCCCCCTTGCTCAGGATAACTTCCATCAAATTTCTTACTTCGTTCGCGTCGCCGGATGACAGGATCGTGAACTTCAGCATTTCCAGCCAGTTGTAATCGATGACGACCTCCCGACGTACGAGCGTCTTCCACCTCAAAGAAAAGTACCTCGACGCGAGATACGCCCGGAGGAGGTCGTGCTGGAATACGTACCGACCCGCCAGTTTAACCAGCAGCCTGTATTTCTCGTTGCTCAGCGCGTTGATCAGATCCTCCGGCAGGCTTTTGGCCGGGCTGACGAAGTAATACTCGCGGTTGATTAGCATCTCAAACGCCCTCTGATAAAGTAGGTCGGGGTAGCCGGTTCTCCCGTTCAACTCCCATTCGGAAATAATTGGGCTCAGCACCTTTTCGTAAAGCTCAACCCTCTCCTGAGGTACCGGCGAGCGCGGGTCACGTTGTTTAATCTCGACAGCGTAATCCAAGTTGCGCGGTATCTCGTAGAGTTGATAAGTCCTCTCGTTGAATTCGCTGATCACCTCCCGCGCAGTCTCCCCGCCGAGCTTCTCGCGCAAGTATTCGTTAATTTTCTCTTCGTCGAGGGGCTTGACCTTCACCTCCGCGAGGCCGCCGAGTTCCGGGTAGTCTTGCTGCGAACTGAGACAGATGTAGTTGGCCCTCCAGTTCCGTTCGATGAACTGCATCAGGCTCACGCGCAGCCCGGCGTCGGCCACCTCGTTGACGCCATCCAGGAAGATCAAAAAGCCGCCCTGTTTGAGAAACCATTCGTTAAGCTCTCGGTCACTCATCCGCCCGAAGCTCTGTAACTGGTCGTGGATTAAACCCTCCAGCTCGCCGCCCGCTTGATAGCTCGCCAAGCTCACGTAGACGGGGGCGACCTTCCCGGGTCGGGTCGGGCCTCGGGCTCCGGCGTAATGCCGCGTGAGGTGTCTCAGGTAGGACGTTTTGCCGATCCCCGACGGCCCGAGGAGCAGCACTTTTTTCGCCCCTTCAATCCTCCGGCCGAACTCCTGCGGGTGAAACTCCGGCGAGGGGTAGAGGAAGTACCTGTTAAAGCTCGGGTCGCTCTCCAGCTCGGCCGAATACCGCTTCAGGACGTGACGGCGGACTGAGGGGAAGACCGTCAACGCCAACGGCAGCAGCCCGAACGACCCGTACTTGCGGAGTACCGGGTTCATGATAAGGTCATGGCAGAACCTGCTGTAGGGCGCCAGCATCAGGATTAGTAAGGTTAAGACGACGACGAGGAATGGGAGCACCAGTAAAGACGAGAGAAGGTTGGGAACCCCGCGGTACTCCTTACCCTCTAGCCTGGCCTGATTCGGCCACGCGTCCTGAAGCACGAAGCATAGTTTCTGTCGCCCGACCACTAGCCGTGGCCTGACGTCTTTCACCTGCGAGAAGTCGTACGAGCAGTTCCCCACTTCATCGGGCGAAGCGGACAGCCCCATGCTCTTCCATGATGCGAGAAGCCCCTCGACCGCGTCCGGCCCGTAGACCTCTTTGCCCTTCTTGTTCAGAACTCTGACGCGCAGGTCGGTCTCGCCTTCCACACGGTATTCGCCCGGCAGCAGGTAATTAAAGATCGTCCTCAGGTAGGAGTCCGTCGGGAGGAGGTCGGCGTCGAGTCTCGCGTCCGCGTCGAGGTGGTACAGGTGGTTGGGGCTCGCCTGCGGGACGTTCCCCTTCTCGCCCGCGAAGAACCAGAGATGTTTATCGCTGCCGACCACGTCCGACACGACGGAGTTGTTCGGGGCGTACGTCTGCTCCGAATAACCAAACCCACCGGGGGGTTGGTAAAGGCTGTAGACGACGACGCCTTTCGGCGTCGAGACGTAGAACCTCTCGCCGATCTGGTTGATGCCGTATGCCGTGCCCTTGTCGTGCCAGGCATAATCCACGTGACTGTCAAGGCAACAAGTGCCGACGTGGTCGGACAGGTTGTACAGGCTGTCGTCGTTGAAGATGACGAAGAGCTCTCCCTCGAACTCGCGCACCTCACGCACCGCCTTGCCCGCCGTGTCTTTCACTTCCTCGACGGGCACCAGCTCGCAGTCCGACTTGCCGATCAAGAGTCTTTGGCCGTGGGTCGTGCGCTGAGAGTCGAAGTTGCCTAGAACTGGTTCCAGAACGTACTGCTTCTCCTCACCCCGTTGGATTGTCGAGTAATGGGGAGAGTTGGAAGGCAGCCAACCGGACACGAAATCTCTTATCAACATGTGCCCGCGGAAGCCGTGCACCTCGGTTGCGCGTCCGGACAGTCCCTCTACGGGGTGCGCCGCGTCGTCGCCCGGGAGCAGATAGGACAGCCCGCCCGTCGAGCTGACGAAGAGCGCCGCCGGCCCGAATGTCTCCAGCCCCGTGATATAACCGGGGTTGGGCAGCTCTACGCGCGTGAGGTGTGGGCTGTCGCCCTTCGCTATAAAAAAGAGGCCGGCCGGCCCCGCGAGCCAGAGTTTCTCGTCGAACTCCTGAAAGCGGAAGGTGGGCGCCTCCAAAGGGTCGCGGTCGGTATGGGCTGGCATACCGTCAATCCGCTTCAACATTTTCCCGCCCTTGGGCAGGAAATATAGACCCGCGTCGGTGAGCGCCCAGAGTTTGTCGTCGAAGATGAAGGTTTTGGACACGCCGGAAAATTCAATCCCGCCGAACTCCTCAAGCCTCTCACTCCCCTTACTGACGTAGCCAACCTTCAGCACCAGACCCTTTTCGTCAGCCGACAACTCATCGTGGAAAAACCAGAGCCTGCCGTCGAACTCTTCCACCGCCGCGGGCGAAAGAAAGGTGCCGACGATCCCGGCCCGGGTCTCCCCCTCTTTCAGGAATTGAGTGCCGAACCAGAATTTGCCGTCGAACTCTCGATACTGCCCGACGAAGTCCCCATCCTTCGACACGGGCTCCGGTATGTTAGGGATGCGGATGAGAACTTGCGACCGGCCGAGGGCGGCGCAGGCGAGCACGAGGGCTGAGGCCAGTACGAGCCTTGTCATAAGTAAAGGGTAGTGCCGGCGTTCAGGGAGCGCGGGCGCGATGCGCTTGATATGCCGGAAGGCAGGCACCTTAGCGCGACTGGGTGACGGGATATTATATCGCCCTCAAAGCTTTGTCCCCGTAGTTATTTCGTCTGAGCTTTACCCGGCCGGTTGCAGTTCAAGCAACTTCCTGACGATGTCGCGCGCGGCGTCGGGGCGGGCCATGCGGCGGGCGCCGGCCTGCATGGAGGCGAAGCGCGCGGGGTCGTCGAGGAGCCGGTCGAGCTTGTAGGCGAGCACGGGCAGGTTGTTGCAGCGGATGGCGACGCCGTTCTCGAGCAGGTGGTCGGAGTTCCGCTCCTCCTGCCCCGGAATGGGGTTGACGATGACGAAGACGAGGCCCTTCGCCAGCGCCTCCGAAGTCGTCAACCCGCCGGGCTTGCCGAGGAGTATGTCGGCGGCGCTCATGTACTCGTCCATCTCGGTCGTGAACCCGATGGGTTTGATAGACACGTGGTGTGAAGGCGGCAGGCGTGCGCTCGCCGCATCGAGCCTCGACTTCAATTCGGCGTTGCGACCGCAGAGGGCCACGATCTGCGCCGGGTGCTTCATCCCCGCGAGGGATTCCAGCATGTGCTCGATGGGGCCGACGCCGAAGCCGCCCGCCGAGACGAGGACGGTGGTCACGTCGGGTTTGAGTCCGTGCCTGGCGCGCATCTCGGGCTTGCCCTTGGGCTCGGCGAAGACGGGATCGATGGGGATGCCGGAGGTCGTGACCTTCTCGGCGGGGATGCCGAGCCTCAGCAGGTGCTCGCGCGTCTCGTCGAGCGCCACGAAGTACTGCTCGTAGTGGTGGCAGAGCCACATGGCGTGCACGTCGAAGTCGGTGACGACGACGGCCTGGCGGAACGAGACGCGCCGCTTCGCCTTGAGCCAGGAGATGATCTCGGCGGGGAGGAAGTGCGTGCAGACGGTGATGTCGGGCCGGTACTCCTGAAGCATCTTGACGAACGGCCGCGTATTGAGCTTGTCGAGCGCGAGGCGGCGGCGCTCGTTCTTCCAGGGCTTGTCGAGGTGGTCGTAGAACCAGCCGAGCAGCTCGGGCGACTTGTTGACGAGGTCGATGTAAGCCCTGGAATAAAGATGTCGGAAGAGCTTGTTGGTGTATTGCAGCGTATCGACGTGCTTGACCTCGGAGGCCGCGCCCGTGAGCTTGAACGCGCGCTCGAGGGCGTCGGCCGCGCGCATGTGCCCGGCGCCGGCGGAGGCGGAGAGAATCAGGACTTTGTCGAAAGGCATAAAGTGGTGACGACGGTCTGAAAGAAGGAAGAGCCGCGGCAGTATAAATGAAGGGGAGCGGGAGGCGTCAACAAAATAAGATTCACCACAGAGACACAGAGGCACAGCCTGGAGAGCAAATACTCAACCGACTGTGCCTCTGTGTTGAAATCTCACCCGAGCGCAGGCCGCTCTAAGGCTTGAGCACGACCTTGATGCAGTCGTCCTCCTTGTTGTTGAAGATGTCGAAGCCGTGCGCCGCGTCGTCGAGCTTCATGCGGTGTGTGATGACGAACGACGGGTCGATGTCGCCGTCCTTGATGTGGCCGAGCAGCTTCTTCCAGTAGCGCTGGACGTGGCACTGGCCCGTCCTCATCGTCAACGAGCGGTTCATGAACGAGCCCATCGGGAACTTGTCGATGAAGCCGCCGTAGACGCCGATGACCGAGACCGTGCCGCCGTTGCGGCAGGCCATGATGGCCTCGCGCAAAGCGATGGGCCGGCCGGTCTCCATCATTAGGGCCTGCTTCGTGCGGTCGTAAATGTACTCAAAGCCGTGCGCGCCCGCGCCGTGCGCCTCGAGGCCGACGGCGTCGATGCAGGCGTCGGGGCCGCGCCCGCCCGTCAACTCCATCAGGGTCTCGTAGACGTTCGCCTCCTCGTAGTTGATGGTGTCGGCCTTCGCGCCCTCGCGCGCCATCTTCAGGCGCTCGGGGAAGCGGTCGATGCCGATGACGCGCTCGGCGCCCAGAAGGTACGCGCTCGCCATCGCGAACTGGCCGACCGGGCCGCAGCCCCAGACGGCGACCGTGTCGCCCGGCTGGATGTTGCACATCTCGGCGCCCATGTAGCCCGTCGGGAAGATGTCGGAGAGGAATAAGACCTGCTCGTCGTCGAGCCCCTCGGGAATCTTCAAAGTGCCCACGTCGGCGAAGGGCACGCGCGCGTATTCGGACTGCCCGCCCGCGTAGCCGCCCGTCAGGTGCGAGTAGCCGTAGATGCCGCAGGGCGAGTGGCCGAACAGCTTCTCGGCCATCCAGGCGTTGGGGTTGGTGTTCTCGCAGAGCGAGAACAACTCCTGCTCGCAGAAGAAGCACTTGCCGCACGAGATGGGGAAGGAGACGACGACGCGGTCGCCGACCTTCCGGTCGTGCACCTCGGGGCCGACCTCGACGATCTCGCCCATGAACTCGTGCCCCATGATGTCGCCGGCCTGCATCGTCGGGATGAAGCCGTTGTAGAGGTGCAGGTCGGAGCCGCAGATGGCGGTCGAAGTGATTTTAACTATCGCGTCGCGCTTGTTGAGAATCTTCGGGTCGGGCACCTGCTCGACCCTCACGTCCTTCTTGCCGTACCAACAGTTCGCTCTCATTACGTCCCCCTTATTCTTCCGTCCACTACTTCTGGAGCTGCCCCGCGGCCGCGCCGAGTCCGACGCCGAGCGGCTGCGCCGGCCGCTGCTCGGTGTAGCCCTCGCCGGTCAGCGTCCCGTCGGAGACGACGATCTCGCCGACCTCGACGATCTGCTTGAAACGGCGCAGGTCGATCTGCATCTGGGCGTCCGGGTCTTCGCCGAAGAGCTTGGCGACGAGCGCGCCCACCACCCCGGCCGGCGGGTTGTAGTCGAGCTTGACGTGGATGACCGTGCCGCGCCCGCCCGTCGCCGGCTCGAAGCGCACCGTGCCCGAGGTCTCGACCTCTGAGCCTTCAAGCGAGCGCCAGGAGATCGACTGGTTCGGACGGTCTTCGGTAATCTCCGCGTCCCACTCGACGCTGCCGCCCGGCGCCTTCGCGACCCAGTGCGAGCGCCCCTCGCCCGTCACCTTCACCGATTCGAGGTAGCGCATGAAGCGCGGCAGGTTCTCAAGGTCGCGCCAGTATTGATAGACCTCTTCGGCCGAGGCGTTGACGACGATGCTCTTGTTCACGGGAACGTTCCCCCTTTCGGTCTGCGCGCCGTCCGGGTCGGCGCCGAGCTGCCGCGCGCAGAGCACGTCGAGCGCCGTCACGGCCAGCACGTTGGCCGTCGCGAACGTGAGCCGCGCCTTGTCATTCTCGGGCGTGGCGTAGGCCGCGCCCAGGCACGCGAGGTCGAGCGCGTCGCCGACGACCCTCGACCAGACCGGCCCGGCCGGGCGCCGCCCCCCGGCGAAGATGGCGATGCCGCTTGCAATCTCGCGCAGGCCGAACAGGCGAATCAGCCCCGTGTTGCCGCGCATCCCCGCGACCTTTGCCACGCCGCGCGGCGCGAGCAGTTCCGCCAGCCCCAGCCCGATGCTGAACCAGCCGAGCCCGCGCGCGAGCTGCTCCTCGTCCACGTACTTCTTCAACGCGTTCTGCCGCCCGTCGCCGCCGAACTCGCGGCCGTTCGCGGGCGCCTCCGGCCCCGTCAGCCCGTCCTTGACGACAAGCTCGGGCGCCGCCTGCGCAGACTGCTCGGCCGCCTCACCCTGCTCCTGTCTCTTTGTTCCAGTCGCCATGTCTACCCCCTTGTTTGAAAAGTCCCACGCGGGACGGCATCACACAGCGCTTGATGGCCGCCCGCAACGTACAGTCCTGAACACTCCGAATGAAAGTATGCCCAACTTAACAGCATCCGATTGCAAGAAGGTTACGAGAATGCTGCGCGGCAATCTCAGCCTCGCAACTGTGGCGGCCTCACGCCGTTTTATGCGAGACTGCGGGCAGAGTTCTTCTCATCAACAAGTGCGACGGCATGTCTTTCATGAACGATTCCGTTTTGGCGGGCGGCCGCCCGACGTGGGCCGAGGTTGACCTCGACGCGCTGGCCTGGAACTTCCGCGCGGTGCGCGAGCGCGTGGGGCCGGGCGTGCGGGTGATGGGCGTGGTGAAGGCCGACGCCTACGGGCACGGCGCCGCGGAGTGCGCGCGCAGGCTCGAAGCGGAGGGCGCGGACTGGTTCGGCGTGGCGACGCCGGAGGAGGCGTTGGCGCTGCGCCGCGCGGGCGTGTCGCGGCCCGTCCTCAGCTTCGGAGGCTTCTGGGAGGGGCAGGCCGCGGCCTGCGTCGCCGAAGGGATAGTTCCCGTCGTCTACCGGCTCGACATGGCCGAGGGCCTGGACGCGGCGGCGCGCGCCGCAGGGGTCGTCGCCGACGTGCACGTCAAGGTTGACACGGGGATGGGGCGCCTCGGCGTGCGCTACGACGAGGCGGCGGAGTTCGCCGAAGCGTTGCGCCAGTTCCGGCACATACGCCTGGACGGGCTGATGACGCACTTCGCCGCGGCCGACGAGCCGCGCCGCGACTGCTTCACGACCGAGCAGTTGGGCCGCTTCCGCGAGGCCGTCGCGGCCTTCAAGGCGCGCGGGTTCAGCCCCACCTACGAGCACATGGCGAACTCCGCCGCGACCTTCGCGCACCCGGAGACGCGCGGCAACCTCGTGCGGCCCGGCGGCGTGCTCTACGGCCTCTGGCGCGACGTGCTGCCGCCGCTCGCCGCCGCGCCAGAGCTGCGGCCCGTGATGTCACTGCGCACGCACGTCACGTTGCTGAAGCAGGTTCACGCGGGCGAGACCCTTGGCTACGGCTGCACGTACGAGGCCGCGCGCGAGATGACGGTGGCGACCGTGCCCGCGGGCTACGCCGACGGCTACGTGCGCGCCCTGTCGAACCGCGGCCGCGTCATCGTCAAAGGCGAGTACGCGCCGGTCGTCGGCCGCGTCTCGATGGACTTGACGCTCGTGGACGTGACGGGCATTGAGGGCGTGCGCGTCGGCGAGCGGGTGACGATGCTCGGCGCGGACGGCCCTCTGCCGCTCCCCGCGGAAGACCTCGCGCGGACGGCCGGCACGCTCTCCTACGAGATCACCTGCGGCGTCAGCTCGCGCGTCCCGCGTTATCACGTGCAGGGCGCGTGAGACGGGCGCCGGCCCGAGCTTCATCAAACGGCGAACGCCGAACCGGAGCCCCTTCAGCTCCGGCTCGGCGTTCGCGCGTTGGAGTTCGACCTGTGTTGCCGCTAACGGACGCGCACGTTCTGGATGAACATGCCGACCATCAGCTGCTCGAAGGTGGTGATGCGATACCCGGACTGGGTCGTGCGGATGACGCCGTCGGCGGGGACTGCGACCTGCACGTCCCTGCCCGTGCCCTGCTCGCGGACGGTGATGGTGCGGGCGTCGCGGTCGATGCGGACGATGGCGCCGCTGAGGAGACGCTCCCTCGAAGCCTCCGACCTGGCGAAGACGCTGGACGAACCCGCGACGAGGACTGCGACGATGCCGAAGCTCATGATTGCCTTATGAAGTCTCTTCATTACACCTCTCCTTGAAAGCGACGCGTGCTTTCGGACACACGCCTCCCTGTATGAATGCTTCAGTCGCCCCGCCCGGGGCGCGCCCTTCAACCCACGGCCCCGTCTGCACGGAGCCTGTCATCGGGTTCATTAACGCGGGGCCGCGCGTTTAAGTTCCGGCCGTTCGAAAAAAATGATCGGGAGTGTGTGGGGCGCGTGCGCCGAGCGTGACAGATGCTCGGCGCACGCGCCGGAGGAGGGAAGCGCCGCGCGGTGTGGCCCGCGGCGTATGCTTGGGGCGAGTCGTGGCGACCGCCGTTGAAGACGGTCTTCAGTGGAGGAGGAAGTTGTACGTGATGCTCCCCGTGACCTTCACGGGCTGGCCGCCGAGGACGGTCGGCGTGAAGCGCGCCCTGTAGGCCGCCTGCACGGCCGCGTTCAAGAGGAGCGGGGGGCCGCTCGTCGCCTTCGCCGAGAGGACGCGCCCCTGCTCGTCGATGACGATCTGCACGGCGACCGCCCCCTGGATGTTCGCGGCCTTGGCGATGGGCGGGTAGGGCGGCGCGGGCTTCTCAATCGCCTTGCTTGAGATGAGCGTGGAGGGGAGCCTGATCGGGCCGGTCTCCTGCCGCGGCGTCGGCTGAAGCGCGGGCGTCCGCGCCGGGACGGCCGGCGGCGGCGGCTCGACCGTCTCCGTCACGGCAGGGCCGGCGTTGTTGCCCGTGCCGTGGGGCGAGCCGTAGTTGGATGGCCCGTTGGGGCCGCCCGTCTCCTCGGGCGTGATGTTGACGGGGCCGATGACGAAGGCCTGGTTCTGGCGCACTTCGGGCGTGTGAATGCTGGCGATGCGGTCGCCGTGGTAAGGCGTCTGCACCGAAGCCTCGGTGCGCATGGCGATCTGGTTTGAGCGCGCGGGGCTCGCGGCGGCGCGCTGCTCCTCGCGGCGCGGCTCCTCGCTGCGAACCTCGGCGGGCGGGAAGCGCATGATCGAGAGCAGCTCGTAGTCCGGGCTGTAGTCGAGCCTGGCGTTGTAAGCGTAGATGCTGCCGACGCCCGTCAAGGCGAGCAGCAGCCCGTAGAAGGCCGTGGTGGCGAGAAAGAACCGCCCCTTGCGCTTGAGGTCGGCCGCGTGCGACCCCGACTCGATCAGGTTGCTGAACATCTTCAATGTCCTCCATCGCGCCGGTGCCAGCGGGTCGAACGGGACTCCCGTACTTAGAACCCGCGCCGCCGCACGGGTTCCAGAAAGTCCTTGAACTTTGCACTTCGACCTCATAGGATGGTCGCGCTTCGAATCGGACGGCGGAGGGGGTGGGGCGAGTGGCGACCAGCAGCGAATGGCACGAGGGCTATGAGAAGCTGAGCGAGGAGGCGTTGAACTTCTCGCGGGCGTTGAAGTCTTTGCAGGAGGAGCTGGAGGCGGTGGACTGGTACAACCAGCGGGTCGAGGCGACGAAGGACGAACAGCTCCGCCGCATCCTCGCGCACAACCGCGACGAGGAGATCGAGCACGCCATGATGGCGCTCGAATACCTCCGCCGCGTGAACCCCGTCTTCGACAAACACATGCGCACCTACCTCTTCACCGAAGGCGACATCCTTGAGGTCGAAGAGAAGGCGGAAGAATAGCAGACGGGGTGAAAGGGTGACGGGGTGACGTGGGGAATGAGTCGCATTATCGAACGTCTCCCCGTCACCTGGTCACCCCGTCTCCCCGTCTCGGCATCCCGCAGGGAGGACAAACCCTTATGAGCCTTCAGACCGCGACGGCCGCGCCCGCCGAAGAACTCAACCCGTTCAAGATCGCGCAGCAGCAGTTCGAGATCGCCGCGAACTACCTCGACCTCGACGACTCGATGCGCCAGGTCTTGAAGAACGCCAAGCGACAGCTCGTCGTCTCCATCCCCGTCAAGATGGACGGCGGGCAGGTCTGCGTCTTCGAGGGCTACCGCGTGCAGCACAACGTCGCGCGCGGGCCGGCGAAGGGCGGCATCCGCTTCCACCCCGGCGTGACGCTCGACGAGGTGAAGGCGCTCGCCTCCTGGATGACCTGGAAGTGCGCGACCGTCGGCATCCCCTACGGCGGCGGGAAGGGCGGCGTCGTCTGCGACCCGAAGTCGATGTCGAAGGGCGAGCTTGAAAGGTTGACCAGGCGATACGCCTTCGAGATCGCGCCCATCATCGGCCCCGACCGCGACATCCCCGCGCCCGACGTGTACACCGACGAGCAGACGATGGCCTGGATCATGGACACCATCTCGATGGTGCGCGGCCACACGGAGCTGGGCGTCGTGACGGGCAAGCCCATCGCGCTCGGCGGCTCGCAGGGGCGCGGCGAGGCGACGGCGCGCGGCTGCCTCTACGCCGTGCGCGAGGCGTGCCGCGTGCGCGGGATAACTTTGAGGGACGCGCGGGTCGCCATCCACGGCTTCGGCAACGCGGGCGCCAACTTCGCGCGGCTCGTCTCAAGCGAGGACGGCGCGCGCGTCGTCGCCATCGCCGACTCGCGCGCGGGCGTCTACAACGAGCACGGCATCGGCGTGCAGGCCGCGCTCCGGCACAAGGCCGAGACGGGCACCGTGGCCGGCCTGCACAACGCCGAGCCCATCCCGCGCGACGAGGTGCTGGAGGTCGAGTGCGACCTCCTCTGCCCCGCGGCGCTCGAGAACAGCATCACGCTCGCCAACGTCGAGCGGGTGCGCGCGCGCATCATCGCGGAGCTGGCGAACGGCCCCGTCACGCCCGCCGCCGACCGCGTCCTCTTCGACCGCGGCGTCTTCCTCCTGCCCGACATCCTCGCCAACGCGGGCGGCGTCACCGTCAGCTACTACGAGTGGGTGCAGGATCAGTACAGCTACTTCTGGACGGAAGACCGCGTGCGCGACACCTTGGAGCAGACGATGCGCACGGCCTTCGCCGACGTCTACGCCGCGGCCGAGCGCTTCCGCACCGACATGCGCGCCGGCGCCTACGTCGTCGCCGTCAGCCGCGTGGCCGAGGCGACGAGCGTGCGCGGGATATTTCCTTAGAGGGGGTTATGGATGGACGACAAGATCACCGTCTACGAGAAGCCGACTTGCACGAAGTGCCGCGAGGCCGACCGGCTGCTCCGCGAGAGCGGTGTGGACTTCGAGAAAGTCAACTACTACCTTGAGCCGATAGGCGAGGCGAAGCTGCGCGAGTTGGTAGGGAAGATGAACATCGCGCCGCGCGAGCTTCTGCGCACGGGCGAGGCGGTCTACAAGGAGTTGGAACTCGGCAAGCGCGAGCTTTCGGACGAAGAGCTGATCCGCCTGATGGCCGAGAATCCAGACCTCATCCAGCGCCCCATCGTCGAGCGCGGGCCGCGCGCGGTGCTCGGCCGCCCGACGGAGAGAATCAAGGATTTGCTGTAGAAAAAGCCCGAAAACCTCGAACGGCCGCCGCCAATTCGTGTCAAGCGAAGAGGGGCGGCCGTCGTGCTTTGTGCGGCTGAAGCGTCGGGCGCGGGGTGGTAAAATGTGTCGCACTTTGCGTGCGGGATTAACGGAAGCAGTCGTCTAATAGAGAGTCAATTTAAGAGAAGGAAGAATTGAAAAGTGGCTAAGGCAACAGGGACGGTCTACGTCTGTCAGAGTTGCGGGAAGCATTCGGGCAAGTGGCTGGGGAAGTGCCCGGACTGCGGCGAGTGGAACTCTTTCGTCGAGGAGCGCGCGCGGCCCGCGGCGGGCGCGGCGAAGGGGATGGCCGCGCGCGGCGGGTTTCGTCTGCGCGAGGTGAAGCCCGTCCGCTTCGGCGAGATCGAGTCGCAGGACGACGCGCGCGTCTCTTCGGGCGTGACCGAGTTCGACCGGGTGCTCGGCGGCGGCATCGTGCCGGGCAGCCTCATCCTCATCGGCGGAGACCCCGGCATCGGAAAGTCAACGCTGCTGCTCCAGGTCGCAGACCAGTTGAGCCGGCAGAACGAGCGCGTGCTCTACGTCTCGGGCGAGGAGTCGGAGCGGCAGATCAAGATGCGCGGCGAGCGGCTCGGCGTCGAGGCCGAGAACCTCTTCCTCCTGCCCGAGACCAACCTTGAGAACATCCTGGACGAGGTCGAGCGGAACGAGCCGGGCGCCATCATCGTGGATTCGATTCAGACGGTCTTCTCCTCGAAGATTGAATCCGCGCCGGGCTCGGTCTCGCAGGTGCGTGAGGTCGCGGGGCAGTTCCTGATGCTGGCGAAGAACAGGACGATTCCCGTCTTCCTCATCGGCCACGTCACGAAGGAGGGCTCGATTGCCGGCCCGAAGGCGCTCGAACACATCGTGGACACGGTGCTCTACTTCGAGGGCGAGCGCCACCACAACCACCGCATCGTGCGCGCGACGAAGAACCGCTTCGGCGCGGCCAACGAGCTGGGCGTCTTCGAGATGACGGGC